>NZ_JBDLZY010000060.1:0-501 GCF_040049085.1 Flavobacterium maritimum | reverse complement strand
AAATAGATGGTATTATAGAAATAGATCACCAAATTTATTTTGTTGAAATGAAATGGAAAAAGGATCCGATTAGTAACAGTGATGTTTATCAGCATTTAGGCAGGATTAATTATCGAGCTAATGCTCGCGGAATTTTTATCTCGGAATCGGGATATACTCCATCAGCAATCTCGGCAGCAAAAGAATCACTTGTTAATAATACATTTGTAATGTTTGATTTAGAAGAATTTGTTAGGATTCTTGAGTTAGAGATTGATTATCCAGACTATTTACGTTCAAAAATCCGAAGTGCGATAATAGAAAAGAATCCATATAAAAGAAATTAAGATAAGCCCTCAACAGAGGGTTTTTTTTATGGTAACAATTGAATTATTAGGAAAATAATTAAACTAAACCTATTTTCGCATTAGAGTGAAATGCACAAGGACGTTCTTTATATAGAGATTTTTTGCATGGGGATATTTATTCTTTAAAAAAAGGTTTGCAGACCCTTATAAGTAT
>NZ_JBDLZY010000059.1:0-504 GCF_040049085.1 Flavobacterium maritimum | reverse complement strand
CCTTGGTGGATTCTTCTTGGAGCAGGAATTGGGAATTTGATATTCAATTCGATTATCAATAATACGATGCATAAGTTCACAACTGGCCTGAATTTTTCTTACGATCAATATCAGGAATTTGTAAATCTTACAGATGTAAGCAGAATTGACAACTCAGTTGGAGCCTTTTTTGAATATACGTATGACAATACCGATAATTTTAGTTTGATTTTAGGAGGCAGAGTCGACAATCATAATCGTCTGGGATTTTTTGTTACGCCTCGTTTGCACGTGCGCTACAATCCATGGAAAAATGCGGTATTGCGTTTTTCTGCCGGCCGAGGAAAACGTTCTGCTAATATTTTTGCTGAAAACCAACAGCTTTTTGCAAGTTCGAGAACCTTTTCAGTTTTAGATGCCAACGGAAAAATATATGGTTTAAATCCGGAGATTGCTTGGAATTACGGTGTAAGTTTTTCTCAGAAATTCAAACTCTTTCATAAAAATGCAGATGCAGGTTTTGAC
>NZ_JBDLZY010000058.1:0-505 GCF_040049085.1 Flavobacterium maritimum | reverse complement strand
TGCCAAAGAAAGGCGCTTCAATTGCGATTTCATCAGGACAATGTGTCTCGATTAACTCTATCGTTCTCTCAAAGATTATTTTTAGTTTCTGGTAATGATTATCGTATTTGGAAAGCTGCAATTCATTCAATTGCAGGAATTCCATTTTTTTATTGGTAACTTTAATCAATCCAAAACCCATAATTGTGGTTCCTGGGTCAATGCCTAATATGATGCTTTCTTTTGTCAAGAGGTTTTTTTGTTTCAGGTTTTTTTGTTTCAAGTTTCAGGTTTCAAGTTTCAAGTTCTGTGGAGGCAACCTGAAACCTGAAACTTGAAACTTGAAACTAATTTTTTTAACTATTTTTTCAAAACTCTTTTCATCGTCATGGATTTGTTCACGCTTTCCTCCCATTCTTTTTCGGGAATGCTTTCTTTTGTAATGCCGCAACCCATGTACAGAATGGCTTTTTCATCTTCAATCTGCATGCATCGTAAATTTACAAATAAATCAGAACTCGCATTA
>NZ_JBDLZY010000057.1:0-507 GCF_040049085.1 Flavobacterium maritimum | reverse complement strand
AAACTTATGACTAAAGTTACCATAAAAGACACACAGAATCCTACTATAATTAAATTCGAATTTCCAGACTTTATCACTCAAAATGAAAGCTTTGAATTTAAAAATATTGATGAAGCTAAATCTTCGCCATTGGCTCAACAGCTTTTTTATCTGCCATTTGTAAAAACGGTATATATTTCAGGAAATTTTATAGCGGTTGAAAGATTCAGTATAGTAGAATGGGACGATGTAAAGGAAGCAGTTGCAGAGCAAATCGAAGCTTATGTTAACAAAGGCGGAGTTATAATTAACGCCGATGAGAACAGACCAAAAAAACAGGCAATTACCGTATATGGAGAATCTACTCCAAATCCGGCAGCACTTAAATTTGTAGTCAACAGAATGATCACGAAAAATGCTGTCGAATTTAAAAATATAGATCAAAGCGCTCCATCACCGCTGGCTACTGAACTATTTAAATTTCCATATGTAAAAGAGATATTTATTGATGAAAATTATATTTCGGTT
>NZ_JBDLZY010000056.1:0-511 GCF_040049085.1 Flavobacterium maritimum | reverse complement strand
GGCTATGCCGAGGAGTCCCCACCCGATCCCATTCCGAACTCGGTCGTTAAGCTCCTCTGGGCCGATGGTACTTCGTCTTAAGGCGCGGGAGAGTAGGTCGCCGCCAGGTCTACCAAACGGATGCAGTCCAGACCCTTCAATCACGATATGCGACGCCGGAATTGACGCGGGGTGGAGCAGCCCGGTAGCTCGTCAGGCTCATAACCTGAAGGTCGTAGGTTCAAATCCTACTCCCGCAACCAAGCCTATCGAACTTTTGTTCGCAAAGCCGCCCTTCGGGGCGGCTTTTGCGTATGTCATTGGGAACTTTGTCAAATCTCCCTCGATGCCCAGAAGATGCCCGCCTTCCTCCACTTCCTCGACACTGATGGTTTCCACCAGAACCCGGAGGATATCGCGCGCATGGATGACCAATTCGGGTTCTGCGAGGATCGTTTCCAGCTTTCTGACATGCGCAGCGTAGACCTCCTCTAGGTCGGTTGGGAGCATCGGCCGCGCGTCTTCGATCTGC
>NZ_JBDLZY010000055.1:0-512 GCF_040049085.1 Flavobacterium maritimum | reverse complement strand
AAAACTATTTAAGTGTTCTCGTTATAGTCCCTGCTTTTATAGGAGGCTTGTGGCAGATAATAGAATTGTCAAATATTTCAATAACCTATATAAGATTTTTTTCTATATCACAAATAGTTCCTGATGGATTGCTTATTTTACTGTTTTTACTTCTAGGATTATCTTATCCGATGCTAGGCTGGTTTGCTAATTCATTGTTTTTTATTAAAGATAATAGAGAACCTTTAGTATTAAGTGAAGAAGAATTTGAGAAAAAAAGAAAATTACAAATTAAAGTTTGGTTTATATTATTTGTATTCTTTTACTCTTTAGCTATGTATAACTATTTTAGTAAGATGTTTATTAAATCTGCTTTAAATGATTTAAAATGGGAAGTTGGTAAAACTTTTCTTTTTCTTGTAATGATTAATGGTTGCTTAAATAAATGCTTTTCTTTAGCCCCCCAGAAGCATAAAGAGTTTTTTAAATTTTGTAATGTATTCTTAATTATATTATACTTTATCATTTCATTT
>NZ_JBDLZY010000054.1:0-514 GCF_040049085.1 Flavobacterium maritimum | reverse complement strand
ATAATGGCACAAAGGGCAGGAGTAAGTGTAAGGGCATTGATTCCGGAAATGACAATACTAATTGCCATTGTCAGCGAAAATTGTCGATAGAAAACACCGACGGGACCACTTAAAAAAGCAACCGGAATAAATACCGCAGCCATTACCAGTGTGATCGAAATAATAGCACCTGAAATTTCGTCCATGGCATCAATCGTTGCTTTTTTAGCCGATTTATAGCCATGGTCCAATTTGGCGTGTACGGCCTCGACGACGACAATAGCATCATCGACCACAATACCAATGGCCAAAACCATTGCAAAAAGCGTCAATAAATTGATCGTAAATCCGAATAGATTCAGGAAGAAAAACGTTCCTACAATAGCAACCGGAACCGCGATTGCCGGAATTAAAGTAGATCTGAAATCCTGAAGAAATATAAATACAACAATAAAAACAAGAATAAAAGCTTCTATTAAGGTATGAATTACTTTTTCGATAGAAGCATCTAAGTTCTCATTAACATCAACAAGTA
>NZ_JBDLZY010000053.1:0-520 GCF_040049085.1 Flavobacterium maritimum | reverse complement strand
GTCACTGGGGGAAACTCTGGTTTAGGTTTTGCCACTGCAAAGAAATTATGTGATAATGGCATTACCACTTACATCATTGGCAGATCGAAAGATAAAACAGAAGAAGCGTGTAAGGAAATTGGAGATAATGCCATTCCAGTTATTTATGATCTGAATAATATTGCTGGTATTCCGGCAATGATAGAAAATCTGACAAAAAAAACACCAATTGATATTTTGGTAAATAATGCTGGAATAAATCTAAAAAAAGATTTTCTGGAAGTGACCGATGAAGATTTTTTGTCTATTATTCATACCAATCTTCTGAGTGTTTTTGCTGTAAGCAGAGCAGTTGTAAAAAACATGAAAGAAAACAAAGGCGGGAGCATCGTTAATATTAGTTCGATGGCCTCGCAATATGGCATTCCCAAAGTTATTGCATACTCGGCCAGCAAAGGTGCTATTGAAGCAATGACAAGAGCTATGGCTGTGGAGCTGGCTCCGTTTGGGGTTCGTATAAATTGTGTTGCTCCTGGTTTTA
>NZ_JBDLZY010000052.1:0-521 GCF_040049085.1 Flavobacterium maritimum | reverse complement strand
TATTACTTCAGAAGCTTTTACTTCTATTCAGAATGACTTTTATGAACAAAAGTTAAGAGATCTTCTGGAGATCAAAGTTTTTGACAGTGAAATTATTTCTCCTGAACAAATCAAAAAAGCACTTGAAGTAAAAGTTGATCCCGTTGAGCAATCCATTCTAAACTCCATAAAAGAGGCTCAAACATCAACTCCTCAGCAAATTATAAAAACAGAGGATTTAAAAGATTCAGTTATTGCAGAAACTCTTAACAGCCAAAATGAGGTTTCTTCTATAATTATTCCAGAAGAAATTAAAACAGAAGAACCTGAACAAGCCGTAACGAATGACAGCAAGGATGATGCAGATGATTCGGCTGAAGAGGTAAAAACTGTAGAGAATAATCTCCCGGAAATAGATCCTTCTATTTTCAAAGCGATAATGGATGCACAATCTGTTACCTATGAAGAATCGGTAAAAATTGAAGAGCCAAAAGCAATTCCTGTAATTGACGAATCTTATTTTACTCCTTTAAAAGAAGCTC
>NZ_JBDLZY010000051.1:0-525 GCF_040049085.1 Flavobacterium maritimum | reverse complement strand
AAAATCCAATTCCAAAGCTTTTACACTTTGAACGGCATTTCCGGCGATACCACGAATCGAACCATACATTCCCAGAGTGTTATGAACCACTTTTTCTATTTGCTTTTCGCGTTGTTTCCAGATTCTCTGCATGGCTCTTTTCTCTGAATCTAAGTCACTTTGCATTTGTGTAAAACCTTCTACAATACCTTCAATTTGTAAACGAAATTCGTTGCTTGTCAGGAAGTCGTATAACATTTCCATTTTATCGCCTTTGTTTTCCTGTGCCTGAACCGCCTGATTGACCTGAATTAAAGACTGACGCAAAACAGCACTTAAACCTTTAAATTCTTCATATGTACAAATCCAGATTCCGTCCCGCATTCCCATTCTCTCCATTCCGGCGGGCATTACTTCAGTAACCAAAACGCCGATATTGGCTCTCTTGATTCTGATATCGTTTTTAAACTTCTCAATCCACGAAGGCTGAAACGCTTTTGTTCTTTTACTTTCGTAATAAATAGAACCGCAATTTTGGTGCTCACG
>NZ_JBDLZY010000050.1:0-528 GCF_040049085.1 Flavobacterium maritimum | reverse complement strand
CAGTTCGTGATTAATATTCAAATTTGGGACCTATTAACTCAAACCAGAAACACATGTCAGAACAGTCAAATTCCGAATTTTTTACTTCTTTAGGAAAGAAAATTTTAGCCGCCTTAATTTTTGGACTCGAATTTTCAGCTTTATTTTTACTTCTCGGCAACGGAGGAAATATTCCGTGGCTGCCACCGGTTCTCGTTTTTTCTATAATTGGAATTTCGCTTGCGGCATCAATTGTTCTTCCTTTTATATGGCACTGGAGGGAAAGAAAAGAAAAAACCAGTTCCCAAAAGATTTATGGGTTTTTATACAGTGCAATACGTTATTGTACAGCTTTTAATGTCATGGCTTTTGGCTGGAAAAAGTTTTACGGACTTCAGTTTATTGTGCCTTCTGAAATCGCCAAAAACCCCATGAATCAACAGAGCGGCGAATGGCTCACCTGGTTCTATTTTGGCTATTCGCCAGCTTTTGGAATTATAATAGCCTTGATTCAAATTGTTGGAGGCATCATGTTGTTATATAGAAAAA
>NZ_JBDLZY010000049.1:0-529 GCF_040049085.1 Flavobacterium maritimum | reverse complement strand
ATAATATATTGCGCTTCTTCATAAGCAAAACGCTGATCCGAATAGATTACTGTTCTTCCAAACCATTGATTGATAACCTGTGCTGTCGGAGATACTTCAAAAACAGCAGAGAAAGTATATTTTTCTTCGTGTGGACGCAGCGAACAAGCAAAATTAGACAAAACTTCCGGAAGCATCGGCACTACTCTATCTACTAAATAAACCGAGGTAGCACGCTGATAGGCCTCATCATCCAGAATAGTTCCTTCTTCCAGATAATACGAAACATCGGCAATGTGAATACCGATTTCGTAATTTCCATTTTCTAACTTTTTGAAAGACAGTGCATCATCAAAATCTTTTGCATCTTTTGGATCTATCGTATACGTAAGTGTATCACGCATATCACGTCGATTTGCAATTTCAGATTCCTGTATTGAAGTATCTATTTTTTGTGCATATACCTCTACTTCTACCGGAAAATCTGATGGTAAACCATATTCTGCAAGAATAGCATGAATTTCTGTATTGTGTTCTCCGGGTTTTCCTA
>NZ_JBDLZY010000048.1:258-533 GCF_040049085.1 Flavobacterium maritimum | reverse complement strand
GATGACCGCGCTACCGGCCGGTCAACCTCGCGTCGCCGGTCCTCGCGTTCCGACAGCCTCGCCACCGCCTTCGGCAAGAGCCTCGTCCGCCAGCTTGGAACCAAGACGGGTCAGGCGCTGGTGCGCGGCATTCTCGGCTCGCTCTTCAAGTCGCGCTGAGCAACTGGGCGCGCAAGGGCTGGCCGTAAAGGTCGGGTGAAGGCCCCGCGCGCCCGTGCCATACGTTTTGCAGACGCTTCGCCGACGCCCGGCCGACCGATGTCAGCGCATCCTGA
>NZ_JBDLZY010000048.1:0-248 GCF_040049085.1 Flavobacterium maritimum | reverse complement strand
ATCCTGAGCGCGCCGTCGAGGCGGATCACCTCGCCGTTCAGATACCCGCATTCGACGATGAAGCCGGCAAGGGCGGCGTATTCCGCCGGATCGCCAAGGCGCTTCGGGAAGGTGACTTCAGCGGCCAGACTGTCCTGCACCTCCTGCGGCAGGCCCTTCATCATCGGGGTCGCGAAAATGCCCGGCGCGATGGCGCAGACGCGAATTCCCTGACCCGCCAGATCGCGGGCGACCGGCAGTGTCATTCC
>NZ_JBDLZY010000047.1:0-535 GCF_040049085.1 Flavobacterium maritimum | reverse complement strand
ATTCTGCATCATACAATAAAATATCGGCAGCCATTAACATTGGATACGTAAAAAGTCCGGCGTTTACGTCGTCTAAACGATCTGCTTTATCTTTGAAAGAATGTGCCAGAGTCAATCTCTGAAATGGAAAAAAACAGCTTAAATACCAGGTTAATTCAGTAGTTTGAACCACATCCGATTGTCTGTAAAAAGTAACTTTTTCAGGATTCAATCCGCACGCAAGCCAAGCGGCTGCAGTGCTGTATGTGTTTTCTCTTAACGTTTTTCCGTCTTTAATCTGAGTAATCGAATGTAAATCAGCAATAAATAAATAAGATTCGTTTGCTGGATTATTCGATAATTCAATCGCCGGAATAATTGCTCCTAATAAATTTCCTAAATGAGGTGTTCCTGTACTCTGAACACCGGTAAGTATTTTTGCCATTATTTTTATTTCTTAATCGCAAATGTCGGAATGTTTTTTTTAACCGCAAAGCTCGCAAAGATTTATACGCGATTCATACAGGGATTTTTACTATAAATGTTGTTTATACCA
>NZ_JBDLZY010000046.1:0-537 GCF_040049085.1 Flavobacterium maritimum | reverse complement strand
AGAGCAATTTCCATCCATTTCAGGAAATAACACTTTACAGGAAATAAAAAACGATTCTCCCGAGGAACACAAAAATGTAGTTTTAATTACAGTCGAAAGTCTTAGTGCCGATTTTATGAAGATGTATGGAAACAAACAAAACATTACACCTTTTTTAGACAGCCTGGCGCAAAAAAGTTTAACTTTTACCAATTTATATGCGGCAGGAAACAGAACAGTCCGCGGTCTGGAGGCCGTTACCTTATGTCTTCCGCCAACTGCAGGCGAAAGTGTTGTAAAAAGAGAAGACAATAAAAATAAATTTTCTACAGGATCTGTATTTCTTAAAAAAGGCTACAATGTAAAATTTATGTACGGCGGAGATGCGTTTTTTGATAATATGCAGAGTTTTTACTCCGGAAACGGTTACCAGATTATAGACAAATCCAGTTTTTCTGCTAATGAAATAACTTTTTCGAATGTTTGGGGAGTTTGCGATGAAGACATGTATCACAAAGCAATCAAAATCATGAACGCTGAAGCGAAAGAAAACAAGCC
>NZ_JBDLZY010000045.1:0-545 GCF_040049085.1 Flavobacterium maritimum | reverse complement strand
CATACAAAAAAACTTAGCGTGCATTACGGTAAATTTTTCAAATAAAAATCCAGACGAAAATCTTTTCAACAAATCATCATTACAGATTCGTATTTAGTTAATTTAATTTTACCTTTGACCTCTCAATAAAAACAAAGATTATGGTTTATAAATTTAGAGTTATTCTAGAGGCCGAAGAAGATATTTTCAGAGACATTGCAATTCTTGAAGATGACACACTTGAAGATTTACACAATGCCATCTTTAACGCTTTTGGTTTTGACGGATCAGAGGTAGCTTCGTTTTATACTTGTGATGCAACCTGGAATCAGGAAGATGAAATTCCGCTTTTTGATACTGGAGATGTTCCTGGCGAGATCAGAACCATGAACGATTATCCGTTATCCAGTATTTTAGATAAAGAAAATACCAAAATTATATATGTTTACGACTTCATCAGCATGTGGACTTTCTTAGTAGAGCTGGCAGCAATTGAAGAAGAATCTGTAGGAGCAATTTATCCTGAAACTCTATTTTCTCACGGAGAAATGCCGGACGAAGCCATT
>NZ_JBDLZY010000044.1:0-545 GCF_040049085.1 Flavobacterium maritimum | reverse complement strand
AGTTTAAATATAAATCCAAAGGCTGAAATTAAATTTTCTTATGATAAAAATATGACGTACGGAGATTATATCCAATGTAAAATTCTTGTCGAAAAAGTGATGCAGACAAAAAAGGACTATGTTTTTATAAATAAAAATGAAGAATTTATTTTCTAAAGTTTAGATAAATCAGCGTTTTAAAACTAAACAACCTGAAACAAAATCGCTACTGATGATGATAAGGTTCATTCCTTAATATTGTAAAACCTCTATACAATTGTTCGATAAAAAATAGACGCACCATCTGATGTGAAAACGTCATCAGCGAAAGCGAAATTTTTCCCTGCGCTTTGCTGTAAACCGTATCCGAAAATCCGTAAGGGCCACCAATTACAAAGACAAGCGTTTTAATTCCGGAGTTCATTTTCTTTTGTAATTCTTCAGAGAAACCAACGCTGGAAAAGTTTTTGCCATTTTCATCTAATAAAATTAACTGATCTGTCGGTGTTAATTTAGCTAAGATTAATTCGCCTTCTTTTTCCTTTTGCTGACTTTCGGATAAGTTT
>NZ_JBDLZY010000043.1:0-549 GCF_040049085.1 Flavobacterium maritimum | reverse complement strand
ATGCCACGCAGCACATGCGCGCCACAAGAGTTTCGTTAAGTTTATTGAGTCAGGCCATAATTACTGCAATTTTAGCTTGGTTGTTTTTAGAAGAAAAAATAACTTTACAAATGGTTTTCGGCGGAATCGTTTTGCTTTTCGGAATCCGAATTACGTTTTACGATAAAACAATTTCTTTGAAACGATTGTTTTCTAAATAAAATAGCTCACAGATTCAACTGATTTGGCAGATTTACACAGATTTATAAATCATTAAAATCCTTTAAATCTGTGGCAAAACAAAACTTGAAACCTGAAACAAAACAAAAATAAAATTAAACTTTGCACTTTGCGAGTATCTCTTTTACTTCGGTTTTACAACTTCCACAGCCTAATCCTGCGCCGGTATTTTTGCATAAATCGGTAAAATTACTAACACCGCCTTTGATGGTTTCTTCAATGTTTCCGGCTCCAACCTGACTGCACGAACAGACTAGTTTTCCTAAAACAGGTTTTGCATTTGAACTTCCTCTTAAAAGTGTATTTCGTTTGTCTGATAATTCGATCTTA
>NZ_JBDLZY010000042.1:0-549 GCF_040049085.1 Flavobacterium maritimum | reverse complement strand
ATCGGTTTTAGATAAAATACAGAAATGGGATCTTTCTAATTCTGAAAATGTAGATTATTTCATAGCCAATTCAGAGCATATTGCGCAAAGAATCAAAAAGACTTATAACAAAGAATCAGTTGTTATTTATCCCCCGGTCGACGTCGATTTTTTTACTTTAGAAGAACAAAAAGAAGATTATTATCTGACCGCTTCGCGAATGGTTCCTTATAAAAAGACGCAATTAATAGTCGAAGCTTTTAATGAATTGCCCGATCTTAAGTTAATAGTTGCGGGAGAAGGACCAGAGTTGGAAAAACTTCAAAAAATAGCCAATAGCAACATAGAATTTGTTGGCTTTGTAGAGAATAAAAAACTCCGAAGTTTAATGCAAAAAGCAAAAGCGTTTGTTTTTGCTGCAGAAGAAGATTTTGGAATTATTCCGGTCGAAGCACAAGCTTGCGGAACGCCGGTTATTGCATTAAAAAAAGGCGGAACACTTGAAACGGTTCTTGAAAAAGAAACCGGAATTTTCTTTGAAGAGCAAACTGCAGAAAAAATAAAAGAAGC
>NZ_JBDLZY010000041.1:0-552 GCF_040049085.1 Flavobacterium maritimum | reverse complement strand
GAGTAATACCTCATCTTGATTTATTGAAGTAGCTACAACTTTAATACCCGGGGAAATTTCACCTAACCATAGGTTAATTTGATTTCCTAAAGTCTTATCAACTGTTATTTTTTTAATTAAGGTGTCCTCCACAAAAGATTTTGGATGTAGAATATTGTCAAATGCCACTTCTTCATCATAATAGGTTTCGATAAAGTGTGCAGCATATTGGCCATTCATCCCTATGTTCCTGTTTTGAACTACTTCATTGTTGCTTTTGGGATAGGTAGATTCGGGTTGAATGCGATATGCATTGAGGTACTGAAATTGATTGGAAAATAAGCCAGTATGCTTTTCTGCATTCTTAACCAATGACTCATATTTGATTTCCGTTTCACCGTAAATATTTTTGTCCGCCTTTGGAGGTAAAACATCTTTTTCCATTTCATAAGCATAGTGAAAAGGAATGGTAATCTCTTCTCCAAGAGAAAGGTTAAAAATCAAATCTTCCTTTTTGGCATACTGATAAAAGGCATCTTTAGTATTCCCAATATTTACATATTTACCTTTTAG
>NZ_JBDLZY010000040.1:0-553 GCF_040049085.1 Flavobacterium maritimum | reverse complement strand
CTTCCGCCCGGCGGAGGGGCCACCGCCCAGAACGCTGGGACGTTTCCTTCTGTGGTGCCTTTCGGGTGCCTGGGGGCCGCTCATTCTGGCCGCTGCCATCTCCGCCGTTGCGGGAACGATGGAGGTTGTGACCGCTTGGTATCTTGGCGCAGTAGTGGACCTTGCCACCTCCGCCGATGCCATGACGGTCTTTGCCGACCATTGGCAGTTGCTGGTCGGTTTCGTGGTGTTCCTCGTAGTCGCGCGGCCGATCGCATTTGGGCTATCGGCGGCATCCAACTCCATCGTGGTGCAGCCGAACGTATTGCCGTTGGTGCTGTCACGGCTGCATCGCTGGACGATGGGCCAGGCGGTAACTTTCTTTGACAACGACTTTGCCGGGCGGATCGCGCAAAAGCAGATGCAGGCGGCGCGCGCGGTTACCGATGTGGCCAGTGAAACCATCAACACGATAGCCTTCGCGCTCGCTTCACTTGTCGGTTCGGTCCTGTTTCTTCTGACGATCAACTCATGGATGGCGCTGGTACTCGGGGTATGGATTGTGCTTTATCTA
>NZ_JBDLZY010000039.1:0-553 GCF_040049085.1 Flavobacterium maritimum | reverse complement strand
TATTGATCTGCCTGACGGAGATAATGAAGATGAAGCATCGAAAATTATATGGCCTGCTCCATAATTGGTCCAATTCATCTGATTTGCTATAGTTGCAGTGCTGGCATTTCCTGACAATGATCCAACAAAGTTTGATCCCGTAAACACTCCAGTTGCACTTATACTCGCTACATTATTGCTTTCGGAACGGAAAATCCAGCCTCGGTTATTAGCGCCGGCCATTGTCAAATAAGTCGCCCAATCGCCGCCAACTGATCCGTGACCACCAAAATTTGATGTTGTGGCAAACATCAATCCATAAGAAGGCATACCATTTACAGCTCCGGAATACAACGAAATTCCTTGTCCGCCTCCGTTTGTTTGGTTTACACCCAAAGCATTACTGGTTGTTAATCCGCCCGTAAGCAAATCACCATTACTGGCAAAAATAAATTGGGATCCATTATTTGTAGGGTCTCCAAAATGGATCCCTATAGAATCTGTGCTATATAGACCAGAAGTTCCTTGGAAATAACTTAAACCAAATCCATCTGCATTACCAAAAGACCAAATT
>NZ_JBDLZY010000038.1:0-556 GCF_040049085.1 Flavobacterium maritimum | reverse complement strand
AATATTACCGCTGTAGCGAAAGGAAAACTGGCAAGTAACGACGCGGCTATAGAAAATGCAACCGTAATTTATCGTTCTAACACGCCTAACGCAAGTACTCTTCACTATGGAGGAAGAGTTTTGTTTGACAAATCAGGAAACTCAATTGTAAGTATTGGAGAGCGCTCTGTTTTAGAAACGCGTCCATTGGCACAAGCCGTAAACAGCAGTTTAGGAAAAGTGGTTCGCATTACTACAAATGGGCAGGCCGCTACCGGAAATCCGACTTTTACAGGTGCAGGCGCGCTACCGGAACTTTATTCAATTGGACACAGAAATCCGCAGGGCTTGGCAATTCACCCTTCTACGGGAGAAATCTGGCAAAGTGAACATGGTCCAAGAGGTGGAGACGAAATTAACAGACTTAGTCCGGGAAAAAATTATGGCTGGCCAACCATTACATACGGCATTGAATACGACGGGCCGAAAATTGGAGAAGGAATTACCCAAAAAGAAGGTTTAGAACAACCTGTGTATTATTGGGATCCTGTTGTTTCGCCAAGTGGTATGACATTCT
>NZ_JBDLZY010000037.1:0-557 GCF_040049085.1 Flavobacterium maritimum | reverse complement strand
ATCCAAAATGCTTTTGTAATCCGCATCTGAGGCATCATCTAACAATTCGAAACCGCTTTCCGCGAAAAACCATTCTACAATATCAGAATATGGTGTTTTCTCGTCCGGCTTTTCTAATTTTTCGATTTTAGGAAAATATTCCGGAAATAAAGTCCTGATGGCAGATCCAATTAAACTTTCCGCAACAACGTCTGCTCCCTCCTGCTCTCCTTCGTAAACCAACTCTACTTTTCCTGTAATAGCAGGAATGATTCCAACAAAATCAGATAAACGCAAAGTAGTTTTCTCTACTCCGGAAAGTAAAGCACGACGCTCGGCTGTACTAATTAAGTTTTCGAAAGCGGTAATACTCATTCTGGCACTTACACCACTTTTATTATCGATATATTCGCTTTCACGAGCTTCAAAACTAATTTGCTCTAAAATATCTCTCGCCAAACCTGGCACATAAACCAAATCGGTCTGATTTTGGTCTAACTTAGATTCCTGTTCTGTAATAGTTCTTGCAATTTGAATATTTTCCGGATAATGTGTTAAAATCTGAGAACCAATTCTGT
>NZ_JBDLZY010000036.1:0-557 GCF_040049085.1 Flavobacterium maritimum | reverse complement strand
TCGCAAAGTCGCGAAGGCGCAAAGTTTTTTGTTTCACGCAGATTTAAAGGCCATTTTTTAATTAGAAACGATGTTTTGTTTTTAAAATAATTTCACCAGTAAATTATTTTGATTTTCAAATGCATTTATGATTTAAAAAATCTGCTTTTTTCTGCTGAAATTATTTTAAATCTGTGTGAAATAAACCTTGTACAATTAACCGCTAAAGCTTTATACACCTAACTCAAAAACGGTATGCTTAATATATTTACGATTGTAGGTATATAAAACATGTACTTTTTTATCTGCGGTCTGAATAATGGCTGGATAACTGAATTCTCCTTTTTCCTGTTTTTCCAGATCAAATAATTTCTTCCAGTTTAAGCCATCAGTAGAATAATCTACGTCGAGAATATTTCTTCCGTTAAACCAGTCTTTTCCCATTGGCAATGGATTATTTACCAATAAAAACAGGTTTTTATTTACCGTCAGTGCATCAATTCCGGAATTTGAATTGATAACATTAATGGTATTGGTTCTAATCCAGCTTTTACCATTATCGCCAGACCAACTGGAAA
>NZ_JBDLZY010000035.1:0-561 GCF_040049085.1 Flavobacterium maritimum | reverse complement strand
CGACCTCCCTGAAAATTGACCGGTATTTGAATTCGACATTCGTACCGCAGAAGGCCACATGTTCGTAAGTGTAGCGGTTAAAAATATATTCCAGGATGACATCCCGTTCTTTCCAGCTCCAGTCGATATCGAAATCGGGCGGGCTTTTGCGGTTCTCATTTAGGAAACGCTCAAAATACAGATCCAGTTCCAGTGGGCAGATATCGGTGATGCCCAGACAGTAGGCCACAATACTATTGGCGCCGCTTCCCCTGCCGATATGCAGAAAGCCCTGACTGTTGCTAAAACGGATAATATCCCAGGTGATCAGAAAGTAACCGCTGAACTCGAGCTGGCCGATAACCTTGAGTTCCTTTTCCATGCGTTCCCTTGCGCGAATATTTCGGGTGCCGTAACGCCATACCAGTCCCTGTTTTGCCAGAGAGGTTAAGAGATCTATGTCGCTTTTCTGGCTGTTGGTATAGTATTTTTTATTTTTCGGTGTCTGGAAATCATAGCTGAAATTACAGTGGTCTATAATTTTCTGTGTGTTGGCAATGATGTGGGGAAAGTGTTCATAGA
>NZ_JBDLZY010000034.1:0-562 GCF_040049085.1 Flavobacterium maritimum | reverse complement strand
AACAAACCGAGAAACCATGACAAAAGAACTTTTAACCTCACTTGATGTATTTAGAGGATTTACTATTTTCCTGATGACGATAGTAAACAATCCCGGAAGCTGGTCTTCGATTTATCCGCCATTAGAACATGCAGAATGGCACGGCTGTACACCAACCGATTTAGTTTTTCCTTTTTTCGTATTTATAATGGGAACAGCAATACCATTTGCTATGCCCGTGAAACATCTGGACAGCGCTGTTTTTAATAAAATTTTAGTCCGTTCTCTGCGAATCTTTTGTTTAGGATTATCTCTGGGCTTTTTTGGCAGAATTCATTTGTTTGGTCTGGAAGGAATTCCGCTTTTGGCTTTGAGACTTATTATTTTCTTCGGAATTGCTTATGCACTTTTGGGAAATTTTACTTTAAAAGTCAAAACTTATCTGGTTTTCGCAATTTTAACCGTATTACTTTTTCTAACCTACAGCGGCTTGGAAGGATTTGAAGACGTTAGAATTCCCGGTGTTCTGCAAAGAATCGCCATTGTTTATTTTTTTACTTCGCTTTTGTATTTGAAAACGAAT
>NZ_JBDLZY010000033.1:0-562 GCF_040049085.1 Flavobacterium maritimum | reverse complement strand
TTCCTGCGCCTCGTTTTTAGAATCAGCAATCATCTTCTCTCTCATCTCGCGAGCTTCTTTTAACATCGCGTCACGTTCTGCACGAGCTTCATTCAAGATTCTTTGATTATCTGCTTGCAAGTTTTCCATTTCTCTTTTTGCGTTTTCAGCAGACAGCAATGCATTTTTAATACCCTCTTCTCTTGCAGTAATAGATTCCATAATTGGTTTCCAAGCAAATTTTACCAAAAGCAAAATTAATATTACCAAGATTAAAGCTTGCCAAAAGAATAAACCGAATGAAAAATCGTTAATTAACTTATCCATTTTATAACTATATTAAATATTTAATTTCTTTTTTAAAAGTAACAACATCTCTAACCAACCGTTAAAGATGCTGTTATTTATTCTTTATTATTTTCCTAAGATTAAAGCAGCAAATGCTAAACCTTCTAATAAAGCAGCGATAATAATCATCGCAGTTTGGATTTTACCAGCAGCTTCTGGCTGACGAGCAATAGCGTCCATAGCAGATCCACCGATTTTACCTAAACCTAAACCTGCACCGATTACTACTAAACCA
>NZ_JBDLZY010000032.1:0-579 GCF_040049085.1 Flavobacterium maritimum | reverse complement strand
GACAGGTCGCGTGCACGTTTTATCCGTGCAACGACTGAAAGGGCCGTAGGGCGTTAGGGGGCGGCCGGTTCGGCCGCCCCTTTGACGTGAAGGTCAGACGCCTCGTTACCCGGACATGGGTCAAAGAATAGGCGGCCCCGAAGGGCCGCCCTGATACATCGGCATAATGCCGTAGTCTTACTTGATGATTTTGGAGACGACGCCAGCGCCGACGGTGCGGCCGCCTTCGCGGATGGCGAAGCGGAGGCCGTTTTCCATGGCGATCGGAGCGATCAGCTCGACCTCGAACTTCAGGTTGTCGCCGGGCATGACCATCTCGGTGCCCTCGGGCAGGGTGACGGTGCCGGTGACGTCCGTGGTGCGGAAGTAGAACTGCGGACGATAGTTGGTGAAGAACGGGGTGTGACGGCCGCCCTCTTCCTTGGTCAGGATGTAGGCCTCGGCCACGAACTTGGTGTGCGGGGTGATCGAACCCGGCTTGCACAGAACCTGACCGCGCTCGACGTCTTCACGCTTGGTGCCGCGCAGCAGAACGCCGACGTTGTCGCCCGCCTGGCCCTGGTCCAGCAGCTTGCGGAA
>NZ_JBDLZY010000031.1:0-580 GCF_040049085.1 Flavobacterium maritimum | reverse complement strand
GGGGGGGGGGGGGGGGGGGGGGGGGGGGGAGGGAGGAGGGGAGGGGGGGAAGGGAAAGAGGGAAGAAAAGAAAAAAAAGAAGAAAAGAAAAAAAGAAAGAGAGAGAAAAGGAGGGGGAGGAAAAAAAGGAAAAGAAGGAAAAAGGAAGGGAAAGGGAAAGAGGAGGGGGAGGAAAGAAAGGAAAAGAGGAAGGGGGAAAAAGGAAAGGGGGAAAAAAGAGGGGGGAAGGAAGGAGAGAAAAAGAAAGAGGGGGGGAGGAGGGGAGGGAAGAGAAGGAAGGAGAAAGGAGGAGGAGGAGAAAAAGAGGAAAGGGAGAAAAGAAGGAAGGGGGAAGAAAAAAGAAAAGGGAGGGAAAAAGAAGAGGGGAAAAGAAAAGGAAAGGGAAGGGGGAAAGAGAAGGGGAAGGGGAAGAGAGAAAAAGGGAAAAGGGGAAGAGGGGAGGAAGGGAAAGGGGGGAGAGGAAGGAAGGGGAGAGAAGAGAGGAAAAGAAAAAAGAAGGGGGGAAGAAGGAGGAAGGAGGGAGAAAGGATACGAGTGGGTGGAGGGGGATGCTGATGCGAACTACACCTACGCGAGAAGT
>NZ_JBDLZY010000030.1:0-581 GCF_040049085.1 Flavobacterium maritimum | reverse complement strand
AAATTGGTATTGATTTTAGCAATCAAATCCCCATAACGCTGCGTACTTAATGTCCCCACATTTATATATCTACCATTTATATGAGATAATGAAGTATTTGTAGTAGCGTATATTCTTTTATCAAAATCATTTTCAATTCTGTTATAGCTATATCTTGCAGCAATACTTAACCAGTTGTTTGCTTTATAATCTACAGCTAGGTTTCCATTAAAGAAACTATCAGTATCAACAGATTTGTTTCTGTTGATTAACCAATATGGGTTTTGTACATATATATCTGAAGTAGAATAAAAATTTTGTCCGTATAAATTTCTTGAAGGGATAAAAGTTTCATAATTATCTCTGTAAAAATTAAAATCGTTTGCTCTCTGGAATAAATATACTCCTGTCAAAGGATTTGAATAAAGTCCATTAACCGGCCTGTTATCAATCGTTTGGCTTGTATATTTAGCATCAGCAGAAACAGTTAATTTATTATTGAAAAATTTACCTGTCTGACGTATTCCAAAATTATTTTTCTTTAATCCATTTCCTTCTATAATTCCTGAAGCAGAAGTATTTGCATAAGACAAACTAGTTGT
>NZ_JBDLZY010000029.1:0-581 GCF_040049085.1 Flavobacterium maritimum | reverse complement strand
GCTGGTTCAGAAAATATTGGAATAGGGTACGGGTCAGGAAGATACAAAGATTCGCCTAGCACCTTTGCAGATTTAAATAAATTAACTACATCAATTTTAATCGGAAATTATACAGCTACAAATGGCGATGATCAGGTAAATACTATTGTCATAGGGGATCATGCAGTAGGTATAGGGTCCAATACTGTACGAATTGGAAATGATCAGATGACAAAAATTGAAGGCGCTGTAGCGTGGTCCAATCCTTCAGATGTGCGTCTTAAAAAAGATATTGTAAGCAGTACACACGTTCTTGGTTTTGGAAGCAAGTTGTGTCCGTTTACGTATCACATGAAAACAGGAACTACAGATTTGCAGTCGGGTTTTATTGCTCAGGAAGTAGAAACAGCGGCAAAAGCGGTTAATTATGAATTTAGCGGTATTGTAAAACCGGCAAGTGAAAATGAGTTTTACAGCCTGCGTTACTCAGAATTTGTAGTGCCATTGGTAAAAGCGGTTCAGGAGCAACAGCAAATGATCGAAAGTCAGAAAGCAGATATTGCCGAGTTAAAAGCGCAGGTTCAGGCACTTTTAAAGGCCGC
>NZ_JBDLZY010000028.1:0-587 GCF_040049085.1 Flavobacterium maritimum | reverse complement strand
GTTGATATTAGAAAAGCCATTGCTTTTAATATTAGTGGGCCTATTTGTTTGGCTATAAGTGCTATATATTGTTATCAAAGGCAAATAAGTTTCGATAGATTTTTGGGAGTGATTACTGCCTTTTCATTGCCCCTAATAACTATAGCAGTTTATCTGTTTTTATACACCCCAAGTGTAAAAGATGTAGTGACGGGAACGGCTTCAAATTTTGCTACTTCTGGAGGATTTGGTCCTAATCAGGTTTCGACAATTTTGGGTTTAGCTGTTTTTATTTTTTTTGTTCAGTTGTTATTTAATTCTAAAAGTAAATTATTACAAATGATTAACGCTTTTTTTGTAATGTTTTTTGCTTTTAGAGGAATTGTGACTTTTTCCAGAGGAGGAACTTATACGGCAATTATGATGGTTTTTGTTTTGATAATGATAATGTATTTTAAAGCGAAAGGAAACATAAAGCCTAAACTGGGATTAATTGTTTTAATGTCGTTTATCATCGGTTTAGGGGTTTGGGGTTATAGTTCTTTGCAAACCAACGGACTTATTAATAAACGTTATGCGAATCAGGATGCCTTAGGGCGAGAAAAACA
>NZ_JBDLZY010000027.1:0-603 GCF_040049085.1 Flavobacterium maritimum | reverse complement strand
ACACCTACCAACTCGAAATAGACCAATCCGGAAAGGACATTTCAAGAGCCTGTTTCCTTCCACATGATTCAGAAATATTCATCAATCCTAAATACTTGTAGGACATGGAAAGAAAAACATTCAATCCGCAGGATTGGCTTAATCAGCCAACCCCGCAACCGAAAGTTACAGAGCAACAAACTTTCAATACAGATTCTCAAACAGACGAAGTAGAGCGCATCATCCAAAGCATTGAAGCCAACCGAACAGATATTACCTCCACTTACAGCGACTGGGTAAATATCGGATTTGCCTTCTCTGATGAGTTTGGAGAAAATGGCCGTACCCTATTTCATAGGGTGAGCCAGTTTTATCCAGGCTATTCTGCCCCGGAGTGCGACAAGCAATTTGACAATTGCTTGAAATCAAAAGGTCATGGCGTTTCACTAAAGACCTTTTTCTACCTCGCCAAGGATGCAGGAATTGACATCGCTCCTCCACGGACAGAAAAGCAGGATCAGCGAACTTTCAAAAGTGAAAAGCTGAATGGTAGTCAATATGAATACCACCAGCCCGAAAATCAGGAACCGGAAGAAATGCCAACCTTTCCAGATTCCTTGTTTC
>NZ_JBDLZY010000026.1:0-611 GCF_040049085.1 Flavobacterium maritimum | reverse complement strand
AAGACATATCCCAACAGGAAGCTACGAATATTGGATATAGAGATTACAATGATATAGGCTGGTTTCAGGGGATCTTTAAATCTTTCGGAGATGCTCCGGGAGGATTCAGCGAAGAAATAAAAGAAGTGACTTACAGTGTGGCTGCAGAATATATGTATCAGGATTCCTTTGCAATGCGTTTAGGATATTATCATGAGAGCCCTGAAAAAGGAGCAAAACAATTTTTCTCTTTAGGAGCAGGATTTAAATACAACATTATGAAAATTGATGTTTCTTATTTATTCTCGGCATCAAAAATCAAAAATCCGCTTGAAAACACACTTCGTTTCTCTTTAACATTTAACTTTGGAGACAAATACGAGACTTATTAACAGATTACATTCAAATAAAATAATTCAATCCAAATTCCGGCATTTTAGGAATTTGGATTTTTTTTCCCTAAAAAACAAATGAGAGAAATCAACATAACAACTTCATTTACGATATTCGACAGTTTAAATGAACTTCCCGGCGAAATTCAGGAATTAATGAATCAGGCAGTCGAAGTCAGAAAAAAAGCATATGCTCCATATTCAAAATTCAGGGTTGGCGCCGCTTTACTCTTAGATAAC
>NZ_JBDLZY010000025.1:0-621 GCF_040049085.1 Flavobacterium maritimum | reverse complement strand
TCATAAAACCAAAAACAGAGTTTTAATTGATGATGGAGGAGAAGTTTCCCGCGATTGGCTGAAGCTGGAACAAGCTGTAACAAGCACCAAAAAATTAAGTCAGATCGAGAAAGAAAAAGCGATTTCTCATGTTGCCAATATCGTAGCGAGAACATTTGAGGAGGTTTTGGACATTTACGATGCCTTTGGCTCTGAAAATGCTCCAGATCGATTTCTGCATGTAATTTACTGGTTGGGAAAACTGGCTATTGAAGAGATTGTAGAAAACAATAAACGTACAATTACTTTTAGTCCGGTTTTGCGCGAACGTTTAGGACACCACATTCACGGAGAAGTCTGGGCAACAAATATCAAGGAAGTCTTAAAAGCCAACGATTTATTAAAACGGCCAATTCATGTCATTAGTGCCAATATGCACAGTGTAATGAATTCGATTTTTGCAACGCCTTTACTAAAAAACAAATTTAAAGGGAAATCAGATTTCTTTATTTACGAAGAACTAAGCAGTTCAGGATCTAAAGAAATCAGAGCACAGGTTGAAGAACTGGCACAAAAAAACGGAATGATTTCGTTACCGGATACATCGGGAACTA
Organism: Flavobacterium maritimum; assembly: GCF_040049085.1. NCBI lineage: Bacteria > Pseudomonadati > Bacteroidota > Flavobacteriia > Flavobacteriales > Flavobacteriaceae > Flavobacterium > Flavobacterium maritimum. Next base: position 28 of record NZ_JBDLZY010000025.1, on the reverse strand, counting down.
ATATTGATGTTCAGATTTTTGATACGGC
>NZ_JBDLZY010000024.1:0-625 GCF_040049085.1 Flavobacterium maritimum | reverse complement strand
AAAACAAAACGACTATTTGTATTTATCCGAAGCCGCTGGACATTGGATTATTTTAACCGAAATTGAATTTGATAAAAAAGTAGGCAATCATCCTTTAACTATTGAGCATGAAGATATAACTTATGATCGATTCGATTATTATTATCCAACATTAGTGACTGCAAAAGGTTTTTTTGATTTTGACATTTACAATAAAATTGAACTTATTGAATATATCAACCCTCCTTTAATGCTTTCTTTTGAAAAATTTAGTCACGAGCAAACCGCTTTTTTAGGAAAACACATTTCCAAGAATGATATCAAAAAAGCCTTTGGAACCTCTAACCTGCCATCCAAAAAAGGGATCGGGCAAGTACAGCCTTTTATATTCAATATTCGGAATTTAGCATTGACATTCTGTTTTGTTGCGGTATTAATTTTGATTACTAATTGGTACTTGAACAAAGACAGAGTTCAACAAAATGTTCTGAATACCGAAATTGCTTTTGACCAATTTACGACTAAAGATTATGTAACTCCTTCTTTTAATTTAAAAGGAAGTTCTGCTCCTCTGTCAATAAGGGTTAATACAAATGTTGATAATTCTTGGGCTAATGTGCAAGTTGCCTTGATAAATGAAACGACA
>NZ_JBDLZY010000023.1:0-631 GCF_040049085.1 Flavobacterium maritimum | reverse complement strand
AATAAATTATTTAAACCGTAAACCCATTCCATAGGCAGATTTTCAGTCATGGTTTCCAGTACATTTCCTTCGCCTGAAAATCCCCGGTAAGAATCTGGAGAAAAAGCCATTAATAATTGCATTTTTCCAAACTCACAAACTATTGCGCAAGTTTGTTTGTCTGACGATTCATACACAAAGATTTTATCTACAATAGAAAGAATTCCTTCCAGAAGTCTCAATCTTTGCACCCCGCCAATTCTTACACTGTCGCTCGATGTTAACGTTGAAAACATAAATTTCCCGGCTCTTTTGGTAATAAAAAAATCGCCTTTTACATTTCCTTTAGGCAGACTTTGAAACAATTGAACGGTCTGAATTTTATTAAGTTCGAATTTCAAATCCATATCGGCAAGATAAAGCTGAACACTCGTTAAGCCTTTTATCCATCTAGGCGGAAGCGTTACTTTTTTCTCGACCACTTTTGCTTTACTTGTAATGACCTGAACATCCTGCTGACCAACAGCAAGTGTAACCTTTTCATTCTTCTGAATAGCGTTTAAAGCATTTAGCATCGGATCATTAAAATCGACATTTGTAGTTCCATTGGCTATAAATTCGCCGTCAATCGCTTCCGGCTTCATATCCAGTC
>NZ_JBDLZY010000022.1:0-655 GCF_040049085.1 Flavobacterium maritimum | reverse complement strand
ATGTGATGCTATTATTGGTAATGACGGAGGGGCTATTAATATGGCAAAAGCATTAGAAAAGCCATCATTTATTATTTTTTCACCCTGGATAGAAAAGAAAATATGGGCAACTTTTGAAGACGGAATTCATCATCTTTCTGTCCATTTAAAAGATTACCGCCCTGCTTTATTCGAAAACAAAACAGAGAAAATGCTCAAAAAAGAAGCTTTGCCTTTATATGAGAAATTTTTACCTGAATTTTTTGAAGACCGAATTAAATTGTTTTTACAACAAAACGACTTTAATTAATTGCGATGATTGTTTCAGAAAGACAACTTTTAACAGCTTTAATTATCACATACAATGAAGAACAAAACATTCAATATGTTTTGGAAAATCTATCATTTGCCGATGAGATTATTGTCGTAGATTCCTTTAGTTCAGACCGGACTTTTGAGATCGCTTCATCATTTAAAAATGTCAAAGTTATTCAGCACACTTTTGAGAATTTTGCTTCCCAGCGAAATTACGCCATCAGCCTGGCTTCCAACTCGTGGATTCTATTTATCGATGCTGATGAACGGTTAACTCAGGATCTTCAATCAGAAATTACGAAGGTTATTAATCAAAAAAATAACATTTCAGCCTATTATATGTATCGCACCTTTATGTTTA
>NZ_JBDLZY010000021.1:0-659 GCF_040049085.1 Flavobacterium maritimum | reverse complement strand
GAGATGAAAAAAACGGGAACGAAAGAGGATGGAAACTTTACTTTTACAGGAGCTTGAGAAGCCGGAGATTTAGCTTAAGCTTGAAAGGAAGGTTACACAAAGGGTTCCATATCACGGAAGCGAAGAAAAGAGAGAAAGAAAAGAAGGAGGGGGGGGGGAGAAAAAGAAGAGGGGGGGGAGAAAAGGAAGGGAAAGGAAAGGAAGGGGGAGGGGGGGAGAGAAAGAGAGAAAGAGGAAAGGAAAGGGAGGGAGGGAGAAAGGAAAGAAAAGAAGAAAAGAGAGGGAAAAGAGGAAAAAAAAAGGAAGGAAAGAAGGAAAAAGAAGGGGAGGAAAAGGAGGGAGGAAGAGAAAAAAGGGAAAAGGAAGGAGGAGGAAAAAGGGAAGAAAAGAGGAAGGAAAGGGAAGAAAAAGGAGGGAGGAAGGGGGGAAAAGAGGAGGGAGAGAAAGAAAGGGGAGAGGAAAAAAGGGGGGAAGGGAAGGAAGGCAGGGAAAGGAAGGGGGAGAAGGGAAGGAAGGGGGGGGAAAAAGGGGAAGAAAAAAAGGGAAAAAGGAAAAGGAAGGGGAGAGAAGGAGAAGAGAGGGGAGGGAGGGAAGGGGAAGGAGGGGGGGGGAGGGAAGAAGAAGAAAGGAGGGGGGGGAAAAGGAAAGGAAAGGGAGAG
>NZ_JBDLZY010000020.1:0-666 GCF_040049085.1 Flavobacterium maritimum | reverse complement strand
ATCCCCATCCTGGGTAACCCCAACCCGGATAGCCCCATCCCGAGTATCCCCAGCCGTAATATCCTCCGTATCCCCAGCCGTAATAAGGGTATCCCATCCCAAATCCTAAGGACCATGTTGGGTTAGAATAGACATTTACTGAAACTTCTGAATTACCGCTGCCCCAAGCCGGGTAGCTAACAGAAGCTGTTTGTGTGCTGTCATTTTCAGCATAATTAGTATAATTGTCAACATCGGTAAATATCTCAGTTGGCTGATTATCGTCTTGTAGTGATCTGAAGTAATCCTTGTATTGATTGTTCGTGCCATTGTTGGCCTGAACACGAACAGTAGATGATTTACCATAAACTCCGTCATTATCGTAATAAGAAGAATTCTGGTAAGAACCACATGACGCAAGTAATAAACTCATTAATCCAATTAAGTAAAAATGACCAGAGTTTTGGCGAAGAGAAATGTTAGTTTTCATATCTGTGGTGTTTTTTATTGTTGCACATTACAAAAATAGTTAGTTTTGTCAAACTATTTAGTTAAAATTATTAAAACAAAATTTGTGCCAAACTATATAATATGAGTAAGAACCTTACTACTAGATCAGAAGATTATTCGAAATGGTATAATGAACTGGTTGTCAAAGCAGATTTAGCCGAAAATTCAGGAGTTAGA
>NZ_JBDLZY010000019.1:0-670 GCF_040049085.1 Flavobacterium maritimum | reverse complement strand
GCGAAGATGTAGTTTAATTAGGAGCTAATCCCGCTATCCGTTTCAATCTTTTGCTTTTTAAGAAAAAAGCAAAAGGATTTCCACTTTTATCGGGGCTAGGGCACTCATTTTCAAAACAAAATAATTTTTATAATCATGAATCTTTGTCAAAGTTTTAAACTTTGACAAAGATCTCGTATATTGATTTAGTTTCAGGTTTGTTTCTTTTGTTTCACGTTTCAGGTTTTCTTAGCAGTGAAAATAAGCTTTGTCAGAGTTTTAAACTTTGATAAAAATCTCTAATATAAATTTTTTGTTTCAGGTTTTATATGTTCTCCCTGAGCGAAGTCGAAGGATTTCATGCTTAATACATTTATTCAGGCTCTCCTTGCGTGTCCTTCGACTTCGCTCAGGAGGACAAACTGTAAATTCGTCTTTGACAAGTTGAACTTGAAACTTCAAACCTGAAACTTCAAACCTGAAACAAAAGCACTATGACAACAGAAGAACAAATATCCAGAACCCCTTTTCCAAATTCTAAAAAAGTATATATCGACGGCGAAATTCATCCGATTAAAGTAGCGATGCGCGAAATCGTTTTGAGTGATACTAAACTTTCAAATGGAGGAATAGAAAAAAATCCGCCTGTAACAGTTTATGATACTTCTGGCGCTTACACCGATCCAAATAT
>NZ_JBDLZY010000018.1:0-678 GCF_040049085.1 Flavobacterium maritimum | reverse complement strand
GCAGCTTTAACAGATGCTGGAACAGGTTGTGAAAGTGCTTCAAGATTAGCAGTTACTGTAATTGTAACTGATCCTGGAACACCGACATTGGTGACAGCAGGAACACAAAACTTCTGTACAGTAAATGTACCGACTTTTGCAAGTGTTCAGTTTACTCAATCTAATATCGTTTGGTACACAGCAGCAACAGGCGGAACTGTTATTCCATCAACAACAGCTTTAACAAGCGGAACTTATTTTGCAGCGATTTCAGATCCGACAACAGGTTGTGAAAGTGCTGTAAGATTAAGTGTCAATGTAAGTGTAAGCAATCCTGCTACACCAACAACTACAGCTGCTTCTCAAACTTTCTGTACTGGTACAAATCCAACGGTAGCCAATATCCAGGTGAATGAACCTAATGTAGTATGGTACACAGCAGCAACTGGCGGAACTGCATTAGCTTCTATGGCAGTACTAACAACAGGAACTTATTTTGGTGCCATAAAAGATCCGGCAACAGGATGCGAAAGCAGCGTGAGACTGCAGGTAGCAATTACAGTTGGTAACACAGTAAATCCGACAACAAATAATGCTTCTCAAACTTTCTGTTCAACAAATTCGCCAACAGTGGCAAATATTCAGGTTAATCAAACCAATGTAACATGGTTTGCAACAGCGACAGGAGGAACAGCTATT
>NZ_JBDLZY010000017.1:0-897 GCF_040049085.1 Flavobacterium maritimum | reverse complement strand
TGTCTTTATAATTATTATAAACCGCCTGAACGATAATGGTGTTTGAAGACAATTCAAATCCACGCGCTAAAGATAATTTGCCATATCCTCCATTATGAGAATCCCGCACTGATCTTCCATAATACTTAACCACGCCACCGTGACTATCATAAACAGTATTGGTATCTGCTACCTTATCTTCTAAAATGGCCATCAAATCGACCAATTTAAAAGTAGAACCCGGTTCGTGAGATTCAGCAATTGCGTAATTCGTTGTTTCATAATACGATCCGTCTTCAGCTCTCCCTAAATTTGAAATTGCTTTTACATGACCTGTTTGCGTTTCCATTACTACCACACAACCATGATCTGCTCCATAATCCTGAAGCTGCTTCAACAAAGCATGATGCGCAATATCCTGAATAAAAACATCTATGGTAGAAATTACATCGTAACCGTCAATTGGATCTACTTCGTTAATATCACGAATTGGTTTCCACTGGCCTTTTGCAATTTTTTGTTTTAGAATTTTTCCATCTTTTCCATTCAGGTAATTCTTAAACGCCCATTCTATACCTTTCCCCACTTCTACTCCAGTCGCCGGGTCGATTTTGTCGTAACCAATAGTTCTTTCGGCAATTTTCCCGATCGGATGTTTTCTAACCGTTTCCTGCTCTATAATAATACCGCCTTTAAAAGCACCCAGATTAAAAAGTGGAAAACCTTTGATTTTCATATAATCTGTATAACTTAACTTTCTGGCAATCAAATAATAACGGTTTTTATTTTCTCGCGCCTTTCTCAGTTCTTTCTCATAATATCCTGCAGGCCTGTCTAAAACAGTTGCCAACGAATCTGATAAGGCTTTAACATGTTTTTCAAAAGTTTCCAGTTTTGGCGCTTTTGCATCAGAACGAA
>NZ_JBDLZY010000016.1:0-1624 GCF_040049085.1 Flavobacterium maritimum | reverse complement strand
TTACTCTTTTGGCGGAAGCCAATGCATTTATTTGATTAAGAGTCATTCCGTACAACAGTAATTTTTGCTTTGATGCTGTAATGATTGATTGGTTTTCCGCGTCACTGGAGATTAAATAAATGAAATTTTGCTGTTCGGTCAGTAATTCAGGACTGTACAAATCAAAAATTTTCTGTCCTTTGGCTACTTTTTGGTATTTATAATTGACATACATTTTTTCAATTCTTCCACTCGTTCTTGCCACAATATTTAAAGTAGAATTGGGGTCGTATACCACTAGACCAGGCAAATTTATTTCGCTGCTTATAGTAGTATCTTTTGGCGTAGTGGTTTTATAATTACCTATTATAAAATTATCGGTGCGTTTCAAAAGATTCTCGATTGAAGTGCTTTTTTTAGCATGACTGGAATCTTGTTTTTTTACTAAAGTCATTCCGCAAATGGGACAGGTACCCGGTTTGTCCCGAATGATTTCAGGATGCATGGAACAGGTATACACTTCTTTTTGATGCTGAGCGTGTACAGGCTCGTCAGACCTTATTGCGAAGTAATAGATTGCAAATCCAATAATGGAAATGAGTATAACTATTAAACTATATTTTAAATATCGATTCATAATTAATTGGTTTCCATTTGTTTTTCGATTTCTATTTGAGTGTTTAGAATGGCTTGTAATTTGTCTAAAAGATCCATTTGAGCCATGTTTAAAGCCTCCCATGCATCAAGTACCGCAAACAAATCTCCGGTGTTGTTTTGCCAGGCTATAATGGCGGTATCGTAATTTCTTCGTAAGGCTGGAATAATTTTTTTTTCAGTAATATCATATTGCTTTTTTAAGTTTGTCAGCTCTATATTCATCCCAGAAATCATCCCTGAGGCTTCGTTAATAATCATCTGTTTTTGCCAGTTCAGGCTTTCATTTTTTATTTGAAAACTATTGATATTAGCTTTATTCATTTTTGATGACCACGGTACAAAAGGAATATTAACCATAAGCATTAGAGAAAATTGTTGTGGTTGCTCCCCAAAAGCAAACATGTGGTCGTACTTGACACCAAATTCGGGTAATAATTTTGTTTTTTCTGCTTCTATTTTCAATTGATTTAAAGCCATTGTTTTCTCAATAGCCTTCACATCGCTCCGGTTTTGAGAAAGTGAAGTGGAGTCTGATTTTATGAAATCAAAATCATTTAGTTTATAGGTTGAATCTATTTCAAAAGCCATGTTTTTATCTCTTGCCATCAAAATATTGAGCATAATTCGTTTTTGAGAGATGTCATTTTGAGACATTACAATCATATTTTCTAATGTGCTGTATTGTGATTTTGCTTTATAATATGTTGGTAGTTTATCCATGTTGTACTGATATCGTATTTCCATACTTTTAATCATATATTCTAAAAGCAATAAATTATCCTTGGCAATTTTTACTTTTTTGTTCAGGATTAACCATTGGTAATAATTCGTTTTTGCAATAGCTCTTAATTGATTACTGGTGTAATTTTTATTTTCGACCTCGACCGAAGACATTGTATTCATATAATTAAAATCGGCTTTTAGTTTGGAAGCATTTGGAATCATTTGTGTAACCCCCAACATAAAACTTCCCATCCCGGGACTCATT
>NZ_JBDLZY010000015.1:0-1854 GCF_040049085.1 Flavobacterium maritimum | reverse complement strand
TATTTTAATTAAACTGTTATATCCTGGTAGGACATTAAAAACACCCCATACTTTATCGGTATTTACTAATTTAAAAATGATTTCATTTTTTTTAATGTAATCTCCTTCTTTAACGGTTAGTGTTTCAGTAGTTATAGTAGAATTTTGCATGCTTTCCTCTGTACTTTTAGTCATGCTTTCCGTTCCCTGAATGATTCCGGAAGTAGAACTATAAATCGAAATTAATGGATTTACTCTTTTGGCGGAAGCCAATGCATTTATTTGATTAAGAGTCATTCCGTACAACAGTAATTTTTGCTTTGATGCTTTAATGATTGTTTGGTTTTCCGCGTCATTGGAAATTAAATAAATGAAATTTTGCTGTTCGGTCAATAATTCAGGACTATACAAGTCAAAAAGCTTTTGTCCTTTGGCTACTTTTTGATATTTATAATTGACGTACATTTTTTCTATTCTTCCACTCGTTCTCGCCACAATATTTAAAGAAGAATTGGGGTCGTATACCACTATACCAGGCAAATTTATTTCGCTGTTTATTGTGGTGTCTTTTGGTGTGGTTGTTTTAAAATTACCTATTATAAAATTATCGGTGCGTTTCAAAAGATTCTCGATTGAAGTACTTTTCACGCCCTGACCTAAGGGTTGTTTTTTTACTAAAGTCATTCCACAAATGGGACAGGTACCTGGTTTGTCTTGATTTATTTCGGGATGCATGGAGCAGGTATAAATATCAGGCTGATGTACGTGATCCTGTTGGTCATTGGATTTAGATCTCCAGAACCATACAGCAAATCCAATAATTAGAATTGCCATAATAACTAAACCATATCTTAAATGCCTGTTCATATTTATTTGATTTCGAGTTGTTTTTCAATTTCAATTTGGGTACTCAAAATGGTTTGAAGCTTATCTAAAGTGTCCATTTGTGCCATGTTTAGTGCCTCCCACGCATCCAGAACAGCAAACAAATCGCCCGTGTTATTTTGCCAGGCTATTATTGTAGTGTCATAATTTTTTTTCAATGCAGGGATGATACTTTTCTCAGCAATATTGTATTGTTTTTTTAGGTTAGCAAGTTCAGTTTGCATTCCTGTAATCATACCAATAGCTTCATTGATAATCATTTGTTTTTGCCAATTCAGGCTTTCCTTTTTTATCTGGTAACTGTCTATGTTGGCTTTAGTCATTTTTGAAGACCATGGTGCAAAAGGAATATTGGCCATAAGCATCAAAGAGAATTGTTGTGGTTGCTCTCCAAATGCGAACATGTGATCGTAATTGACACCAAACTCGGGTCTTAATTTTGTCTTTTCCGCTTCTATTTTTAATTGGTTCAGTTCAATTGTTTTTTCAATAGCTTTAATATCGCTTCTGCTTTGGGAAAGTGATGTTGAGTCTGATTTTATTTGATCAAAGTCAATCAATGTATATGTTGAATCTATTTCAAAAGCGGTGTTTTTATCTCTTGCCATCAGCGTGTTTAACATAATTCGTTTTTGGAAAATATCGTTTTGCAACATAGTAATCATATTTTGTAAGGAACCATATTGTGATTTGGCCTTGTAGTAGGTAGGCAATTTATCCATGTTAAATTGATAGCGGATTTCCATGCTTTTAATCATATATTCTAAAAGCAATAAATTATCGCTGGCTATTTTTATTTTTTTGTTTAGCACCAACCACTGGTAATAGTTCGTTTTTGCGAACATATTCAATTGGTTGAGTGTATAGTTTTTGTTTTCGACCTCAATCGAGGACATCGCATTCATATAATTTGAATCGGCTTTTAGTTTGGAAGCATTTGGAATCATTTGTGTAACCCCCAACATAAAACTTCCCATCCCGGGACTCATT
>NZ_JBDLZY010000014.1:0-2233 GCF_040049085.1 Flavobacterium maritimum | reverse complement strand
AATCGGCTTTTAGTTTGGAAGCATTTGGAATCATTTGTGTAACCCCCAACATAAAACTTCCCATCCCGGGACTCATTTCATCTGCCTTCCACATATTGGTATTGTAAGGTGTCATAAAAAATCCCGAACTTACTTGTGGGGCCATCCAACTTTTAGCTCCTTTTGCAGCGGCATCCATACTTTGTATATCGGCATCATACATTTTCAGTTGTGGATTATTTGTTTTGATAATTGTCAAAACTTCAGCCAACGAAAGTGTTTGTGCTTTATTAGTAATAAAGCTTAAAAACAAACATAAGACGAAATATGTACTCTTTATCTTCATCTGGAATATCTTTTACTTATTGTTTTTGTTTTCCGAATTAATCTTCAAACTCTTGTACTCTTAGTTTGCCATGTTTTTTTAATTCATATTCTCGTACTAAGGCATATAAGACTGGTAATACAATCAGAACAAATAAAGTGGAGGTTATTAGTCCAAAAACAAATGGAATTGTAATTGGTTTCATTACATCACTCCCTGTTCCCGTGGCCAGTAAAACTGGCATTAATCCAATAATGTCAACTAAAACAGTCATCAACTTTGGTCTTAACCTTAAAGCTGCTCCCTCATAAATGGCATCTTCGATGTCCTGATTTGTCATAGATTTATTTTGAGCGATAATCTTACTCACCTTTTTATGTATTGCATTATTCATGTAGACCAGCATTAGCACACCCGTTTCAACCGCAACACCAAACAAGGCAATAAAACCCACGGCAACCGCGACTGAAAAATTCACATCGAAGAAATACAATGAATAAGCTCCACCAACCAGAGCAACAGGAATGGCCGAAAGAACTATCAGGACTTCTCTGAAAGTATGAAATGTAAAATAGAGGATAGCCATAATAATCAGAATTACAAAAGGGATAATCATTGTCAATCGTTCCTGCGCCCTTACTTGGTTTTCGTATTGTCCGCTCCAGCTTAAAAAGTACCCTTTTGGCAATTTTTTAATAGCTTCTTCGAGTTTCTTTTTTGCATCATTTACTGTGCTTCCTAAATCCCTTTCACGAACATTAAACAGAAGAGTTCCCCTTAGCATGGCATTTTCTGAACTTATCATTGGAGGCCCTTCTGTAATACTGATGTCAGCAACGGCTGAAAGTGGTATGGAGCCATAATCCATGGTTTGTAATGGCAAAACTTTCAACTTATTAATTTCATCACGGGAATCTTGGGCAAAGCGCACATTAACGGAAAACCGTTGTCGGCCTTCAATTGTAGTGGTAGCATTCATTCCTCCAATAGCTGTTTCGATAAACATGTTTACATCATCCACAGAAAGACCATATCTGCCAATTTCCTCTTTATTTATTTTTATGTCAATGTATTTTCCGCCAACGATGGGATCCACATACAAATCTTTTACCCCCTCTAATCCTTCCAATTCTTTTTTAAATTGCTGTGCTAACTTATTGATTGTGTCAAGATTTTGTCCATATACTTTAATACCGACATCTGTTCTAATACCTGTTGACAGCATGTTGATCCGATTGATAATGGGTTGTGTCCACCCATTTATAACTCCCGGAATCTGCATTTTTGAGTTTAATTCGTTAATGATGTCATCCTTTGTAAAACCCTTGCGCCATTTAGATTGAGGTTTCAGCAGTATAATACTTTCAATCATACTCATTGGCGCATTATCTGTAGCTGTATTTGCCCGTCCGGCTTTTCCGAGAACATTTTCCACTTCGGGTACAGTCATAATTAATTTATCTTGTACTTGCAGGATTCTTTTTATTTCGGAATTAGAAATATCGGGCAATGTAACGGGCATGAAAAGTAGTGATCCTTCATCTAATGGTGGCATAAATTCAGTTCCAAGACTAAGGACAAGTGGAATACTTCCTAATACTAATGAAGCACTCAATGCAAGGGTTATTCTTTTCCATTTCAAACACCAACGGATAATAGGGTTATACATCCAAAGGAAGAAACGGGATACCGGATGTTTGCTTTCGGGTCTTACTTCTCCCTTGAGAAATAATGTCATAAGCACTGGAACAAGAAAAATAACTACCAATGCAGAGCCAATCATAGCAAAAGTTTTAGTCCATACTAATGGTGAGAATAGTTTGTTTTCCTGTCCTGTAAGGAAAAGGATGGGACTGAATGAGACCAATGTAATCAGTATGGAATTAAACACAGCTTTTCCAATAAGCTTAGAAGATGCTTCAATTTTCT
>NZ_JBDLZY010000013.1:0-4618 GCF_040049085.1 Flavobacterium maritimum | reverse complement strand
TCAAAAAAGTGCTCCTCATATATAGTAAAGGTGTTTCTCCCCCCTCCCGCGTTAGGGATAGCAGCGTAAAGCCCACAACCTGATGCAGTGAAACGAAAGCAGGCGAGGACTTGAAGCGTATAGCCCGACCGTAGGGAACGCCCAAAAAAAATCAAATCATTTATAACCGATTGCATGAATCACAAGAACATGAAACTTAAACACTCCTTATAATACTATATGTTACTCCCCTATTTTACAGACACATTAGCATCATTTTCACACCGAAAAAAAGCCCAGGCTAAATAGGAACAGAGCTAATAATTCATTAAATTTACTGTGCAATTTTTGACAAAAAGAAAGACCTACTACTCTCTTTTTCAACATACAAAGCTATTCCAGTTTAAAAAAATAAGTTGCCTCACGTTTTTTAATTTTTTACAAAATGAAAAACGCACTTCCCCAAATATTTTCTATTGTGCTATTATAACAGACTACTCGTAGCCTGCTTTTATATTAAAACATACAAAATGGAAAATTATCAATACATTCTGTTTTTTAACCAAATTGGCATAAGTGCTATTGGTGAAGTTGGAGGTAAAAACGCCTCTCTGGGAGAAATGTACAATCAGCTCAATCCAATGGGTATAAACATTCCCAATGGTTTTGCTGTCACAGCTAAGGGATATCGGCTTTTCAGAAAGGAAAATAATCTGGGAAAACCGCTTCAGGATTTAATGCGATCCTTAGACACCAAACAGTATTCCAATCTTGCTTCTGTTGGTGATAAAGCCAGAGCCCTGATTCTGGCAGCTCCTATTCCAACAGCAATTCAGGACGAAATACGCCAAGCCTATCAATCATTAAGCAACCAAGCCGGAATAACTAATCTTGGTGTCGCAGTACGAAGCAGTGCTACTGCGGAAGATTTACCCAGCGCCAGTTTTGCAGGACAGATGCAATCGTTTTTGAATATTAGTGGTGATGAACAGCTAATCGATGCGGTCCACCGCTGTTTTGTATCGTTATTTACAGATCGCGCCATCAAATACCGTCATGACATGGGTTTTACCCATTTGGATATTGCCATTTCTGTTGGTGTGCAACAAATGGTACGCAGCGACAAAGCTTCTTCGGGCGTGGCATTTACTATTGATCCTGATTCTGGATTTGAAAACACCATTATAATTAATGGTTGCTGGGGATTGGGAGAAAACATTGTGCAGGGAACCGTAACACCAGACGAATGGATGGTGTTTAAACCTACTTTAGAAAATCCAGATTATAATCCAATTCTAAAAAGACATTGTGGCAGGAAAGAATTTACGATGATTTATTCCGACGAAGCCGAAAATTCCTCTGCAGAAAAAACAATTATTAATATAGATACGCCTTTAGACAGACGAAATCAATTCTCGCTTAACGATAAAGAAGTGATCCTATTGTCCCAATGGTGTTACACTATTGAAAAACACTATAACAAAGCTATGGACATTGAATGGGCGAAAGACGGTTTGAATAACCAGCTCTATATTGTTCAGGCCCGACCGGAAACTGTTCATGGCAAAGCCAACAAAAAGGTCAGGGAAATTCATAAACTTAAAGACAAAGGCTCTCTTTTAACGAAAGGGATTGCTCTTGGCGATAAGATTGCTTCGGGAAAAGCCCGAATTCTGAATAATCCTCAAGAAGGGGATTTATTGCAAAAAGGAGAAATCATAGTTACTGATTTGACCAATCCCGATTGGGATCCGATTATGAAAAGGGCTTCAGCTATCATTACTAATAAAGGCGGGCGCACCAGTCATGCGGCTATTGTGGCCCGTGAATTAGGAACCGTTGCCGTAGTGGGCTGTGGAAATGCCACTTGCTCTATAAAAAATGGGCAGGAAATTACCGTATCCTGCGCCGAAGGAAAAGAAGGAAATGTATATGATGGCCTGCTCAAATGGGAAATAAAAGAACAGGATTTCAGTAAACTTGAAATGCCAAAAATAGATCCTATGCTTATTCTGGCCGATCCGGAAAGGGCTTTTGAACTCAGTCACTATCCAAATCAGGGTGTCGGTTTAATGCGAATGGAGTTTGCTATCTCGAATACTATCAAAATTCATCCATTGGCTTTGTGTGAACCCGAAAAAATAACCGACAAGAAGATTGCCACTGAAATAGCTGCATTAACCAAAGGTTATGCTGATCCCAAAAATTATTTTATAGATAAACTAGCCGAGGCCGTATCTATTGTGGCAGCAGCTTTTTACCCAAAAGATGTTATTGTACGAATGAGCGATTTTAAAAGTAATGAATATGCCAACCTCATCGGAGGGAAATATTACGAACCTGATGAAGAAAATCCGATGATAGGTTTTCGAGGCGCTTCCCGGTATTATAGCGATTTTTATCGAAAAGGCTTTGCTTTAGAATGTGAAGCCATGAAAAAAGTACGCGATGAAATGGGACTTACCAATGTCAAACTGATGATTCCTTTTTGCAGAACGGTTGAAGAAGGCGAAAATGTTCTAACTGAAATGGCCAAAAACGGATTAGTACAAGGCAGTAACGGATTGGAAGTATATGTTATGATTGAAATTCCAAGCAATGTCTTGCTCGCAGATGAATTTGCAAAACTCTTTGATGGATTTTCTATTGGTTCCAATGATTTAACCCAACTCACTTTGGGATTGGATCGTGATTCTACCCTAGTAAGCTATTTATTCAGCGAGGAAAATCCGGCTGTAAAATCTTTAATTAAGGAAACGATTCGGGTTGCCAAACGATTTGAAATAAAAGTGGGATTGTGCGGACAAGCTCCGAGTGATATTCCTGCCTTTGCCCAATTTCTAGTTCATGAAGGCATTGACAGTATCTCATTTAACCCTGATGCATTGATAAAAGGCATTGAAAACATTTTAGAAGCCGAAAAAAAATTTCTAACGAAAACAAATAAGAGTACCCTCAAATTGGACGAGTAATTTTTAAAGCATTTTTTTTAATACCAAAAAATTAAAAAATGAACATTAAAAATGTAGATTCATTAATGCCTTCCGAGATGGCCGTACAAGCGGAATTGGTTGGTGTTTCAAAAGCGAATATGTCTGTGTCAAAAACATTGGTTCTTGCAATGCTTGCCGGTGCTTTTATTGCTTTTGGCTCTATTTTCTTTACTACGGTTACAGCAGGCTCAACCTTGCCTTATGGTATAACAAGACTAATAGGCGGAATCTCTTTTAGCCTCGGACTTGTCCTTGTGATCGTTGGCGGTGCAGAATTATTCACAGGCAATAACTTAATTGTCATGGCTTGGGCAAATAAAAAAATAAGCACCTCACAAATACTAAAAAATTGGGCCTTGGTTTATGTCGGCAACATGACCGGAGCACTATTCGTAGCGGTTCTACTATTTTTTTCCGGCCAGTATTTATTTGCTTCAGGCATGGTGGGTATAAACATCCTCAATATAGCAAAAGCCAAATGCGAATTGGGCTTTACCCAAGCGGTAACATTAGGAATTCTGTGCAACATTTTGGTCTGTCTGGCAGTTTGGCTGTGTTTTAGTTCACAATCGGTGTCTGGAAAAATATTGTCAATTGTATTTCCCATAACGGCTTTTGTCGCTTCTGGTTTCGAGCATAGTATTGCAAATATGTATTTTATACCCGAAGCCATTTTGGTATTGAATCATGGTGATACCAAATTTTTATCTCTTGCTAATACATCTGCGCAAAATTATGAGTCCATAACATGGAGCAATTATCTGTTGCATAATCTGATTCCAGTTACGATAGGCAATATTATAGGCGGTGCAGTATTAGTAGGTCTGGTATATTGGTTTGTTTTTTTAAGAAAAAGTAAAGAATGAGTGACATATAATTGAATTTATGTATTCAGTAAAAATAGATAACCGCCTTTTTTCCTTCAAAGCAGGGATGACAATTTTAGAATTGTTGCAAGACAATGCTATTAAAATTCCTGCGCTTTGTCATGACAACCGGCTTCATTCGGCATCCGTTTGCCGTAGCTGTCTTGTGAAAATAAATGGAGAACCGCATTGGCAGCCATCCTGTAGAACATTGCTTTCTGATGGAATGGAAATTGAAACCACCACAACCGAAATGGAGGATTATAGAAAAGAACTCCTCAGAATGATGGCAAAAAATTACTCCCAATCTGTTGTAAATGAATTTCCTCAAAAAGAATTTCATTATTGGTTGAACCATTATAACCTAACACGTGAGCTCCCAAATAACATCAAAACCAAAAAAGACACATCGCATCCTTATATACAAGTGGATATGTCGCAATGCATTATGTGCGAGAAATGCATCCGAATATGTGATGAAGTACAAGGGCAGTTTGTATGGCATATGTCGAAAAGAGGAGACGAGGAACAAATTGTTTCCGATTCAAAAGGATTGTTTGCCAAAAGTTCCTGCGTTAGTTGTGGAGCCTGTGCCGATACCTGCCCGACCGGTGCGATTGAAGATAAAAATGTCATCAAATTCGGTAATCCAGAAAAAAAGACACGTACCGTATGTGCTTATTGTGGAGTTGGATGTGAAATATATAATCGGAAAAACGAAAAATACCAATTAACACAACGAAAAGTATACAAGTAAAAAAACTTACACACCATTTAAAC
>NZ_JBDLZY010000012.1:2961-5781 GCF_040049085.1 Flavobacterium maritimum | reverse complement strand
AAAAACATGAAAAAAAAGCTTTAAAAAAGCTTGTTAAAACGGATTTAGTTGCTACTTTTGCACCCGCAACAACGCAGACGTTCATTCACAAATTGGCAGGTAAATAGGAATTGGGATTTGAAATTTATTTCAAAAAAAAATTCAAAAAAAGCTTGTGAGATTTGAAAAGAGGTTGTAGTTTTGCACCCCGCTAAAGCAGCAAAGTTCCTTGACATACTGATGAGATAAGAGAAGAAAAAGAAAAATAAATTTTTTCAAAAAAAACTTCAAAATTTCTTGCCAGTTAAAAAAGAATCGCTACTTTTGCACCCGCTTTGAGAGACACTTTAAGAAGAGTTAATCGGGCGAAAAATAAGAAGAACACGTTCCTAGACATATTGAATTGACAGCCGTTTTAAGAGAGATCTTAAAACAAATAATAAGAGTAATAGAATCGAGAGATTTGAGAATAACCACTAGAACTTCAGTCAAATAAACAAAGAGTCGAATTTATTCGATTCAAACAATATACGATGAAGAGTTTGATCCTGGCTCAGGATGAACGCTAGCGGCAGGCTTAACACATGCAAGTCGAGGGGTATAGTTCTTCGGAACTAGAGACCGGCGCACGGGTGCGTAACGCGTATGCAATCTACCTTTCACAGAGGGATAGCCCAGAGAAATTTGGATTAATACCTCATAGTATAATTGAATGGCATCATTTAATTATTAAAGTCACAACGGTGAAAGATGAGCATGCGTCCCATTAGCTAGATGGTAAGGTAACGGCTTACCATGGCGACGATGGGTAGGGGTCCTGAGAGGGAGATCCCCCACACTGGTACTGAGACACGGACCAGACTCCTACGGGAGGCAGCAGTGAGGAATATTGGTCAATGGGCGCAAGCCTGAACCAGCCATGCCGCGTGCAGGATGACGGTCCTATGGATTGTAAACTGCTTTTGTACAGGAAGAAACACTGGTTCGTGAACCAGCTTGACGGTACTGTAAGAATAAGGATCGGCTAACTCCGTGCCAGCAGCCGCGGTAATACGGAGGATCCAAGCGTTATCCGGAATCATTGGGTTTAAAGGGTCCGTAGGCGGTCAGATAAGTCAGTGGTGAAAGCCCATCGCTCAACGGTGGAACGGCCATTGATACTGTCTGACTTGAATTATTAGGAAGTAACTAGAATATGTAGTGTAGCGGTGAAATGCTTAGAGATTACATGGAATACCAATTGCGAAGGCAGGTTACTACTAATGGATTGACGCTGATGGACGAAAGCGTGGGTAGCGAACAGGATTAGATACCCTGGTAGTCCACGCCGTAAACGATGGATACTAGCTGTTGGGAGCAATCTCAGTGGCTAAGCGAAAGTGATAAGTATCCCACCTGGGGAGTACGTTCGCAAGAATGAAACTCAAAGGAATTGACGGGGGCCCGCACAAGCGGTGGAGCATGTGGTTTAATTCGATGATACGCGAGGAACCTTACCAAGGCTTAAATGTAGATTGACCGGTTTGGAAACAGATCTTTCGCAAGACAATTTACAAGGTGCTGCATGGTTGTCGTCAGCTCGTGCCGTGAGGTGTCAGGTTAAGTCCTATAACGAGCGCAACCCCTGTTGTTAGTTGCCAGCGAGTCATGTCGGGAACTCTAACGAGACTGCCAGTGCAAACTGTGAGGAAGGTGGGGATGACGTCAAATCATCACGGCCCTTACGCCTTGGGCTACACACGTGCTACAATGGCCGGTACAGAGAGCAGCCACTGGGTGACCAGGAGCGAATCTATAAAACCGGTCACAGTTCGGATCGGAGTCTGCAACTCGACTCCGTGAAGCTGGAATCGCTAGTAATCGGATATCAGCCATGATCCGGTGAATACGTTCCCGGGCCTTGTACACACCGCCCGTCAAGCCATGGAAGCTGGGGGTGCCTGAAGTCGGTGACCGCAAGGAGCTGCCTAGGGTAAAACTGGTAACTAGGGCTAAGTCGTAACAAGGTAGCCGTACCGGAAGGTGCGGCTGGAACACCTCCTTTCTAGAGCCTTAGTGTTAGTATTTAATACACGCTAAGGAAAGAAGACGAAAAGTCTTGTGGGGTCAAATAATGACATTATATTACTCTTGCTGTTAGTTCAAATAATACAATTTAAGTAAAAACAGAGTCTCGTAGCTCAGCTGGTTAGAGTACTACACTGATAATGTAGGGGTCGGCAGTTCGAGTCTGCCCGGGACTACTATTTAACTTAAATAAACGGAAATTTTAGAAGTATGAGTATGAATTACCATTAATTCAAAATTCAACATTCATAATTTAAAATTAGAAATGGGGGATTAGCTCAGCTGGCTAGAGCGCCTGCCTTGCACGCAGGAGGTCAACGGTTCGACTCCGTTATTCTCCACAAGATGCTGAATTAAGTTCAGCAGAAAAGTTCATTGACATATTGAGATAAGAAAATATTAAAAAGTAGAAAGCATTTTTTACTAAGTATTTATATTTAGTAAAGAAAAACGGCATAATTAAATTTATGTTGGTACAATAAGCAAAATAAGGGCGTATGGGGGATGCCTTGGCTCTCAGAGGCGAAGAAGGACGTGATAAGCTGCGAAAAGCTACGGGGATTGGCACACACGAATTGATCCGTAGATATCCGAATGGGGCAACCCACTATGTTGAAGACATAGTACACCGATAGGTGGGCAAACCCGCTGAACTGAAACATCTAAGTAGGCGGAGGAGAAGAAAACAAAAGTGATTCCGTAAGTAGTGGCGAGCGAACGCGGATTAGCCCAAACCAATGTTGTTACGGCAATGTTGGGGTTGTAGGACCACGA
>NZ_JBDLZY010000012.1:0-2861 GCF_040049085.1 Flavobacterium maritimum | reverse complement strand
ATTTCTTGCATAAAGAATTAGAATTTACTGGAAAGTAAAGCCATAGAGAGTGATAGCCTCGTATAAGTAATGAATGTAAAGGATAGTGGTATCCTGAGTAGGGCGGGGCACGTGAAACCCTGTCTGAATTTGGCGGGACCATCCGCTAAGGCTAAATACTCCTGAGAGACCGATAGTGAACCAGTACCGTGAGGGAAAGGTGAAAAGAACCGTGAATAACGGAGTGAAATAGATCCTGAAACCATACGCTTACAAGCGGTCGGAGCCCTTTAGTGGGGTGACGGCGTGCCTTTTGCATAATGAGCCTACGAGTTAACGTTGCTGGCAAGGATAAGTGGTTAAGCCACGGATCCGTAGCGAAAGCGAGTCTGAATAGGGCGCTTTAGTCAGTAGTGTTAGACGCGAAACCGTGTGATCTACCCATGGGCAGGTTGAAGCTGTGGTAACACACAGTGGAGGACCGAACCGGTTGACGTTGAAAAGTCTTCGGATGACCTGTGGGTAGGGGTGAAAGGCCAATCAAACTCGGAAATAGCTCGTACTCCCCGAAATGCATTTAGGTGCAGCGCTGAATTAAGTTATATAGAGGTAGAGCTACTGATTGGATGCGGGGGCTTCACCGCCTACCAATTCCTGACAAACTCCGAATGCTATATAATGTTTCTCAGCAGTGAGGGCTTGGGTGCTAAGGTCCAAGTCCGAGAGGGAAAGAACCCAGACCATCAGCTAAGGTCCCCAAATATATGTTAAGTTGAAAGAACGAGGTTTGTCTGCCCAGACAGCTAGGATGTTGGCTTGGAAGCAGCCATTCATTTAAAGAGTGCGTAACAGCTCACTAGTCGAGCGGACGAGCATGGATAATAATCGGGCATAAACATATTACCGAAGCTATGGATTTGTATGTAAATACAAGTGGTAGGGGAGCATTCTAACAGGGTTGAAGGTGTATCGTAAGGTATGCTGGACTGGTTAGAAAAGAAAATGTAGGCATAAGTAACGATAATGCGGGCGAGAAACCCGCACACCGAAAGACTAAGGTTTCCACAGCTATGCTAATCAGCTGTGGGTTAGTCGGGACCTAAGGCGAACCCGAAAGGGACAGTCGATGGACAACGGGTTAATATTCCCGTACTACTGTTAACTGTGATGGGGTGACGGAGTGATGAAAGTACCGCGAACTGACGGAATAGTTCGTTAAAGCACCTAGCTATAGGCTCTATAGGCAAATCCGTAGAGCTTGGTGAAATGCGATAGTACTCGGCGTCTTCGGACAAAGAGATAGTGTACCTAAGGGCTTCCAAGAAAAACCTCTAAACTTCAGGTTAATAGTACCCGTACCGCAAACCGACACAGGTAGTCGAGGAGAGAATCCTAAGGTGCTCGAGAGATTCATGGCTAAGGAATTAGGCAAAATAGACCTGTAACTTCGGGAGAAAGGTCGCCAGCGCAAGCTGGCCGCAGTGAAGAGGTCCAGGCGACTGTTTATCAAAAACACAGGGCTCTGCAAAATCGTAAGATGAAGTATAGGGCCTGACACCTGCCCGGTGCTGGAAGGTTAAGAGGAGATGTTATCTTCGGAGAAGCATTGAATTGAAGCCCCAGTAAACGGCGGCCGTAACTATAACGGTCCTAAGGTAGCGAAATTCCTTGTCGGGTAAGTTCCGACCTGCACGAATGGTGTAACGATCTGGACACTGTCTCAGCCATGAGCTCGGTGAAATTGTAGTAGCGGTGAAGATGCCGCTTACCCGCAGTGGGACGAAAAGACCCTGTGCACCTTTACTATAGCTTAGTATTGACCTTGGATAAATGATGTGTAGGATAGGTTGGAGACTGTGAAGTGGCGTCGCCAGGCGTTGTGGAGTCATTGTTGAAATACAACCCTTTGTTTATCTGAGGCCTAACCCCATACTGTGGGGGACATTGCTTGGTGGGTAGTTTGACTGGGGTGGTCGCCTCCAAAAGAGTAACGGAGGCTTCTAAAGGTTCCCTCAGTACGCTTGGTAACCGTGCGTAGAGTGCAATGGCATAAGGGAGCTTGACTGAGAGACATACAGGTCGATCAGGTACGAAAGTAGAGCATAGTGATCCGGTGGTTCCGCATGGAAGGGCCATCGCTCAAAGGATAAAAGGTACGCCGGGGATAACAGGCTGATCTCCCCCAAGAGCTCATATCGACGGGGGGGTTTGGCACCTCGATGTCGGCTCGTCACATCCTGGGGCTGGAGAAGGTCCCAAGGGTTGGGCTGTTCGCCCATTAAAGTGGCACGCGAGCTGGGTTCAGAACGTCGTGAGACAGTTCGGTCTCTATCTACTGTGGGCGCAAGAAATTTGAGTGGATCTGATTCTAGTACGAGAGGACCGAATTGGACAAACCTCTAGTGTATCTGTTGTCCCGCCAGGGGCACCGCAGAGTAGCTACGTTTGGAAGGGATAAGCGCTGAAAGCATATAAGCGCGAAACCCACCACAAGATGAGATTTCTTTTAAGGATCGTGGGAGATGACCACGTTGATAGGCTATAGATGTAAAGGCAGTAATGTCATAGTCGAGTAGTACTAATAATCCGTAAGCTTATGTACACCCTTTTCCCCGGGGCAACCCGGGGGAGAAACTTTCTAAACAAACAATTTTTTTCTTTATCTCAGTATGTTAAGATATTGTGTAATGTCGATCAATATAAATTGATTGCCCATTGCAAAACGACCTTAAGGTGGTTATTGCGGCGGGGCTCACCTCTTCCCATCCCGAACAGAGTAGTTAAGCCCGCCTGCGCAGATGGTACTGCAATTATGTGGGAGAGTATGTCGTCGCCTTTCTTTAATCTGAATCTTCAGATTCTAAAACCCTGTTCTAACGAAC
>NZ_JBDLZY010000011.1:0-39119 GCF_040049085.1 Flavobacterium maritimum | reverse complement strand
TATAAGGGGTATAACCAAAAGTATATAAATACATAATATAAAAAAGGTCGAAAAAGCCAATAAAATAAAGGGATTACACTAAAAAGGTCCAAAAAGCTACTCTAAACGAAAAGTATATTAGCTACCATTTGCCTACTATTTCGCAGGGCCATTTAAACACTTTAAAGCCATAACACATGATTCATGATACAAGATACTAAAAAACTACTACCAACCCGTTAAAAACAACGATTAAACACTTTTTAAGAACCGTTTAAAATACTATTTAAACGGTTTTTTTATGCCCTGAAATGAATGAGTGATCTATTTGGTAAAAAGTAGATATGTTTTGTTTTGGGTGGACAGTTGGGTGGACAGTTGGGTGGACAAAAACGATAATTTAAGTCAGTATGCAAATAGGGATAATCACTAAAAAAGTAATCATAAGTGTATGAAAATGAAAGATAGGTATAGGGATAATACCATTTAAAAACTAAATAATTATAGTTTAATAATTTGGTTATCAGTAAATTGAGAGGTTTAGGACATAGAATTGATCCTGATAGACGCTTTTATCAGTGCTAATGCCCTAATATTTGATAAATGAATGTCTTTGGGTTGGTGGTGTGAGTTTTGGGATACAATCTTTATAAAATCCTCTCCTTTGTCTGATTTGTGGATCCATTTTACGGTTACAAATTCTTCTCCGTCTAGATCAATCGATACCAGATACATCTCCCCGAAAAAAATACTTTCAATAGTGTTTTCCAGTTCCTTATACATGATAATATCACCACTCTTCAGTAATGGGTACATACTATCACCAGTTACATAGATTGCGCCATCACATTTAGGAAGATTTGGGATGGATATAAAATCAATTGGTTTGCTTTTTCCATTCTTGTTTCTAAAAAGCTCTACAACTCCGGCAGTCGCTTCCAGATCATACAACGGAATAGATTGTTCTTTGAGTACTCGATCTGTTTTTAGTGTATATACTTCACCAGGTTCATGGACTTGGTTTGAAACCTTTTTTCTAAGCATGTCGCCATTTCCGGTTAAAAGCCATTCAATGTTTATTTCAGGATATTTAGTATAAATTTCGACTAACGCATTAGAATTTAAACTCCCTTCTTTGGCTTTTCCCTTAAAACTACCATAAGTCATACCTATGTTTTCGAGGAAATTTTCAATACCAATAGATTGATTTTTAGCAAAATATAATAATCTTTCCTTAATGTTGGTATATTTTTCGTCCATGCACTTGTTTATTGGTATAAATTTATACTATATTTGCTCCAACATAAGGAACAAACAGAACCATGAACAAATCTAATAAAAAAAGTAGTGAAAAGTGGAATACAAGTGCATTAAAAGCACTGGCTACAAAATATGACTTCTCTACCCGCTATATAAAGCAATGTATAACAGGAGAGAGAACACCAATTTTTGCCGACAGGATTAAAGCGGAATATATCGAACTAAAAAACAATCTGGATAACCTTTTAAATAATGATAAATTATAAATAAATGGAAATTACATTCAAGCTACAGACGGACATTCAAATTCCAGATCATTTATATAATGAAGCTGCCGAATTATTTCTAAATCATTTAGAAAAATATTACGAAGCGCAACTGTTGAAAGGTGGTAATTCCTCTTTGACTTCTGAAGAACAAGCTCAAAAGAAAAATAGTCGTAAGGTGTTTCTTCGTCCCTTAAATCATTTAGGTCGTAGCTGTCCTCTATATTATAAAAAGAGCACAGGGATTTATAGTGATCTACAAGTGCGTCAAAGTCGGGCTTTGCACACTCCACATTAAACGAAATTTTGCAATAAAACGGCTTAATATCAGCCCTTACCTTTTTTTTCATATTACTATTATTTATAAGTGAGACGGTAAATATAGTAATTCCTCCCGAGTGGCACACTCCTGGTTTCGAGTACCGGGCGGGAACAAAACCAAACAATAAAATTATGTTTGAATATCAACAAAATACCCTTTGCGTTGCCAGTAGTTGGCTTTATGAAACGGCTAATCTGTTTTCTGAAGGCTATTATCACAAATTGGTACAAAGAGGTAAGATTAAAAGATTAACAACAGGTGGTAATGGCCGTAAAGCATGGGTGGCTTATGAGTCTCTTCCTGACCGCTTCAAGAAAATTATTCGCGAAAGAGAAGGAGATCCTTATGCAAGTGTTAAGAATATCAATTTCAGAGACTATATGGATTGGGATCATAATGCCGAACACTATTTTAGAGATTATCTCCTGGATAACGGCTCCCATCTTCCAGAGGAAAAACAGCAAGAATACACCCATCAGGCAATAATGTTCAACGCTGTGAAGCATATCGCTACTAATGTCGTAGTTCAAAAGCGTTTTGGAGGAAAACAACAAATGTGGGATAGAATGTTGGAAGCTATTAGCAATTTGCCTGAAACCTGGATGCATACCCGATACAAAAACGTGGTTTCCTTTAAACGTGCTATTAAGAAATACGAAGACGAAGGCTACGGCTCTATTGTTTCTGGAAAATGGCTGAATTCTAACCCGTCAAAAATCGTTGACGAAGTGGCCGACTTCATTTTATCACAGTATTGTCTTCCGATAAAGTACAACTTTCACGAAGTACTGAAAATTTACGAAAGCGTGCGTGAAGCCAAAGGCTGGAAACCACTAACAGAACGTGCCATAGGTGCATGGTTGGACAAAACAGAACAAAAAAGAGTATGGATGCTCGCAAGAGACGGAAAAGACGAATATATGAAACATTTTGGACACACAGTAACAAGAAATCGCACACAATGGTTCCCTAACGCTTGGTGGGCGATTGACGGTACCAAACTAGATTTGGTACACTTTGCCAATAACAAACAAAAGATGGCAGCCGAACTCAAAATAAACGTTGTTTTTGATGTGTACAGCGAAAAAATCATTGGTTGGGACATTGCATACAGCGAGAATCACGCTTCGCACTTTAGAGCCATCAAAATGGCGGTAAACGAGGCAGGCTGTCGTCCATTCTTATTCACTTATGATAAGCAATCCGGTCACACGTCGGGCAAAATGCAAGATTTGTATAATAAGCTGCCGGTTAATAAACATCACTACAGCCACAAGGTAGGTAGAAAGTCAAGCCCAGCAGAACAGATATTTAACCGCTTACAACAACAGGTAATATCTAAAATGTGGTTCTCGGACAAACAAGGGATCAAGGTAAGAACCGCAACCAACAAACCCAACACCGATTTTATTGTCGAGTACAAAAACGCCTTGCCAACGGTGGACGAATTCAATAAGATTTTCACTGCTTTAGTGAATAAATGGAACTCCGGCAAACAAGAGGATTGGGACATGAACCGAATTGAAATGTATAACCAGGAAACCGAGCATCGTGAGGAAATCAGTATCATGGATCAGTTATCAATGTTTTGGATTGACGAAACCAAAACCAAGAAGTACTACGCTCACGGAATGCCACTTACTGTTGAGGGCAAAGACTACATCTACGAAGTGTATGACGACACCAACAATGTGGATTTGGAATTCCGTCGTAAGTACGTTGGCGAAAGCCTGATTGTACGCTATGATCCTGAACGACTGGACGAATTTGTAGGGCTTTATGAATTAACACCTTCAGGAGAAAAACGATTCGTAGCCTATGCGCAATCCAAACGAATGCACGAGTCTATTCCGGTATTGATGAAAGGAAATTCGAGAGCGCTATTAGACCAGGATATTGAAGTTCGAAATGCGGAACTTAAACGAGATCAGGAAGCCTACGAACTATTGATACAACGCACAGGTATAAGCAGAGAAAGCCTAATCGAAGAACAGGAACTCATGATTAAGTTTCAGGGCCATTTACCCAAAGAGGAGCAAATGGCAACCGATTCAAGTGGCTTCCATTCTCGATTTTCAAAGTACTAAAAACCATTTAAAACTATTTAAAAACTGTTTAAACCCTTATTAAATCTATTAAAATGACACACCAAGACAAAATTCAAACTGTAGAAGCATTAGAAAGATTCATTGTTC
The DNA here is from genome assembly GCF_040049085.1 of Flavobacterium maritimum. Taxonomy (NCBI): domain Bacteria; kingdom Pseudomonadati; phylum Bacteroidota; class Flavobacteriia; order Flavobacteriales; family Flavobacteriaceae; genus Flavobacterium; species Flavobacterium maritimum. The sequence goes on along the minus strand of NZ_JBDLZY010000011.1, from coordinate 35,097 downwards.
AAAAAGGTTCACAAAATCAAGTTGCAGCCGGTATGCCCGGAGTATCACCGGCAACATTATCACAAATGCGTAATCATAAATGGGACTTAATTGCTGATGAAATGTGGCGTAAAGTTGCCAAATATGTAGGTGTTGCTGCAAGTGGTTGGAACTTTGCCGAAACCCGAAATTCTAGTGATTTAATGCTCTTTTTTAATGATAGTCAACAATTTTCTTTGGTAATGGCTATTACAGGGAAAGCAGGTGTAGGAAAATCGGAAACGGCTAAAAAATACGAGTCCGAGAACAAAAATGCCTTTTTGCTATCCTGTAATGAATATTGGGACAAACGTTGGTTTCTACGTGAATTGTTGGCAAAAATGGGTCGTGATCACGCGGGTTTGACGCTTCCCGAAATGATGCACAAAGCTGTTTTACTTTTAAAATCATTGGAATCACCAATAATAATCTTGGATGAAGCCGACAAACTGGCCGATAATGTACTGCTGTTCTTTATCACTTTATACAATGAGCTTGAAAATCATTGCGGAATTGTTTTAATGGCTACACACTTTTTAGAAAAGCGAATCAAACGAGGTGTTGCGATGGAAAAGAAAGGCTATAGAGAAATTTACAGCCGTGTTGGTCTTCGTTTTATTGAACTTGAAAGTACGAGCTACAGTGATGTCGAAAAGATATGCAAAGCAAATGGAATTGAAGACCCCGCCATTATCAGAACCATATCGAAAGACTGTGACGGTGATGTTCGAAGAGTAAGAAGATTAATTTTTTCAAATAAACGAGCGGCATAATGGAATTTAGAAACCACCCCATAATCGAAGGTCTTAAAGTTAACGAAGACGGCTCTGAAATCTACTATAATGACGTATTGCTCCGAATTACCGAAGATGATAAAACTCGCAAAAATCCAACCTTAAGAGTGGTGTTTAATGGCAGATACCACTCCGTTGCCAAATTGGTTTGCGAAGCATGGAACGGACTCAGAGAACATACAGGTCTTTTTGCTTCAAAGATAAATAGCCTTACCAATTATCACTACACCAATTTAGAGTGGAAAGAAAGCCCAAACACAGGTGTACAAAAGTTCAACCAAAAATTGTCCGCATCAGATATAGAAGACATTCTGAACAGGATAAAAAAAGGCGAAGCCATGCGTGCAATAGCTAGACATTATAAAGTCGATGAAGCTAACATCCGAAGAATTAAGAAAAAGCATGACAAAGAAAATAAATAGAGCCTACTCAGTATCAAACGTTCTTTCAAAAAAATTCAATCCATTGGAGTTCTATGGCGAATGGGAAGCCACACTGGGAAAACCAGATAAAGCTTTTTCCGCCATCATTTGGGGTGCTACCACAAATGGAAAAACCGAGGCGGCAATGAAGTTAGCAAAGTACTTAACCAATTTTGGAAAAGTGGCTTATGATTCCCTAGAGCAAGGATTGTCAGCAACCATACAAGAGGCTTTGATTAGGAATCACATGGACACTTGCGGTAACTCTTTTATTCTTTTAGATCGTGAGCCATTTGATGAGTTATTGATTAGAATGAGTAAGCCAAAATCACCTGATTTCCTGTTTATCGATTCCGTTCAATATACAAGAATCACAAAGGCTCAATACTATCAGCTAAAGGAGCTGATGCTAAAAAAAGGAAAAGGGATCATTTGGATATCACAAGCTAAAGGGAAATTACCAAAAGGAGCACTTGCTGACGACATCATGTTTGATGTTGATTTGAAATTATGGGTTGAGGGATTCAAGTTATTCCCTGACGGACGGTTAAACGGTGGTGGTAAGCCATTCGTAGTGTGGGCGCAAAGAGCCGCTAAATATTGGAAAGAAATAGCCTAAAAACAACAATATGAACAAAACAGCATCACAAGAATCAAGTATAGATTACTTAATAAATGAACTAGAACTAAGCCAAACAAAATCAGACTTTGTGCTGTCTCTTTGGCTCTATTGGGCCGAAAGCGTAACTACAACAAGCAGGGAGTTCCAGCAAGTGATAGCTAACGCTCCAGTAAACAAATGGTTTCTAAATTTTATAGCCAAAGAAGAAATTGAGTTTAAAACGCTTTCTGTAAAATATTCCGAACTGGCAGGGCAAGGCAAGGAGATAGACAGGTTGTATGTAAAATGTATGAGCAAGGTAATGTCACGATTTCCAAAAGCACTTTTGGAACAAGCAAAAAAAAGAGAGTTAAAACCACAAACAACCAAAGTGGCCGGCCACAAAATAGAATTTTCAATCGTAAACCAAAACTAAAATGACCATACAGCAACGAAAAAACAAGATTGCAGAATTGGAACAATGGCTTATTGATAATCCAAATCATGTCAATCGAACCACAATTGAATCTGATTTAAGAAATCATCGTAACAAACTTTTAGAAACAAGATAGACATGGCAAAATACAATTACGATTTACCAGAGATCAACGAACGATTAGAATTGTTGTATGCAGTTTTGCAGTTTTGCGGCAAACAGACACAATATTACAATCGTAAAATATTTACAACAGGTGAGCGAATTGCCATTAATCAAGAGCGAGCTGCCTTGAAGAGTTTTATAAGCTATTTGTTTGGCGAAATAAACATAAAAGATGCTAGTACTTATCAGGTATCCGCAAAGATTGAAGAAAAAATAGACTGGAGTATTCACCTCATGAATAAATCTAATTTCAAACCGAAACCCCGCAGCGAATATTTAGAACACTTGAAAAAATATTAATTATGGACCAATTCACTCAAGAAGATATCGATAGGGCTCTTGCCGAAATAGAAACTTTAGATCGCTATACGATGTGTAAGTATTGGCGCTTTTCTCCTCCAGGAACAGAAATATATTTCAGAAGTGACTTACCCACAGCAAACGCTTTTCATAAGAGGTTATTTATCCACTTTGGAGGCTTCACACCCGAAATCAGTAAACAACTAGGACATTAATAATTAATTCAATAAAAATCAAAATGAACACAGAAAAACCAACAGTAGTAGCATTAGGAGATTTAACTCCAGAACAGAGAAAACAACTTTTGATTGAAGCTAAAGAAAGTATCAAGGCCGATAAAGAAAAAAAGAAAGGAAACTATGTAGCCTTCAAAGAACTTGCAGCCGAATTTATAGGCCGAAATATAAACGCTCTTACTGATTTACACAGTGTAAATGAGAAAGTGATTTTAAGCGTTTTTGAAGATTTTAACCCAACATTGGCAATTCGTAAGGAATTGTATGGGGATAGTGATCAAAACAGCTACACTAGTACTCTGGCTGATGGATCACAAAGTATTACAATAGGTTACAATGTTACTATTAGTTTTGACGGAACGGAGCCGGCCGGTATAAATAAGATAAAAGAATATTTAGCAACGCTGGCTCTAGACAATGCAAATGCAAAAAAACTTTCATCAAGTCTTAACTTATTGCTTAAGCCAAACGGAAAAACTGGAATGCTAAAACCAAATGTTGTTTTGCAGCTCAAAGAATTAAGAGCGGAATATAACGATGAAGGTTTTGATGAAGGAATTGAAATCATTGAAAAAGCACAAATATTCACAAGAACTACGCAATATGTTCGAGGTTGGAACTATGTGATTAATGAGGCTGGTCAAAGAAAAAAAATTGCTTTTAGCTTTTCTGTCTAATGCAGGCATTCAACCCTTATATATGCACAATAATCCTTTTGGTTATTATGCTTATACTAACGAACCTCAAGCCAATACTGATCTTCCGGGAATGGCTTTATTTTAAAATTACAATAACCTATAAACAGTACATCAATGCCCGTAACAATCATCCCAATAACTGACCACGAAAGCTACAGAGTAAACGGTCATGTTGTTTACAGGGGTTTTTTAGGAAACTGGATGTGTAACATTGATTTGTCAAATAAGGAGCTTGAAGCTTTCAGTTTATATGAGGAACTAATCATTAATAATAAGTCAATAAAAAAACACACGAAAGCAACTTACAATGGTTAGTTAATTCGGTTTCCCGAGCTTGACGGTTCTTGCAGGTTCGAATCCTGCCTCGGGAGCAAACTTTTAAAATAAGAATATGAACAATCTTACAATACTCATTTACTACATATATGCAATTATAATTATTGCCCTTTCTGGATATGTAGTTTTCGTATTAGACCATTCTGGATGGTGGTTTATACTTACTGTTTTATTTACTCAAATTACACCAATAAGCCAAAAAAAATGACAGCAACTAAAGTAAAACCAAACGAAGTCATCGGAGACGATTTGCCCATCCTAAAATGGCAAATTAATCGAATAATGAAAAACGCTCAATACCAAGTGGACACCAAAAACGAATGGGTACAATGGGTAACTGCTGATGTGAACCGCACGAGCTTAAAATCAATAACGCAAGCACAGGCTAAAAAAATAATCATGGCACAGGAAGGTTCAACCCCAATCAATCAGCCAAAAGACGAAAATTGGGCGGTTTTTGACAAGAACAACCCAAAGCACAAGGTAATCCTATCGCTGTTGTATCAGGCACTGTGGGTAAAGCCTAACGGAAAATGGGGCGAAGTTCCCGACATCGAAAGATTAAGTACCTTTTTGCAAAGCGACAAATCACCAGTACAAAAGAAGCTTAAGGACATGGAGCCGGAGGAACTCGAAAAGTTGATTAAAGCATTAAGCGGAATTGTAAAATCAACATACAAGTAACATGAGAGACCCAATAATTGAAGTAGTTAATTTGCTTTTTGCGTTTGGAGGCTGTTTTTGTTTCGGATTTATTGTAGGTATTCTACAAAGCTCTAAAAAGAAAAAACCTAAAACAAAGTATCCAAAATGTGATTGTTCAGATGTTAACCAGTGTAGTAAATGGTGTAATGCGAAAGTGATGTTTGCAAAAGATTTCAACGATGGAAAAATATAGCATCATCGAGGTTTGTCCTCATGACATAGCCGAAACAAGAGTAATTGAATCTTGTGCCACTTGTGAAACCACAGTACTCGTTTGCACCGAATGCGGCGAACAACTCGAAAAACCTAAAATAGATTGTACATGAAAATAAACTTAAAACTATCCGAAAAACAGTTAAGCGCACTGGTGTATTCATTCAATGAAATCCCCAAAAAGCCAGCCAAAGAACGAATCGCAAAAGTGGCAAAAAGTGTCCTGGACAAAGTCGCTTTGAAGCTCCGTAAAAGACAGCTCGAAGTGCAATCCGATTCTAACCTTTTTAATAGAGGTAAAAAGTATTCCTTTTCGCTGGAACTGGTAGAAGCTCACTTCTTGGAGCAATTCACAACCGTAATGATTGACTTTCCCCTGTGTGAATACGACCGGAACTCTTTGCGCCAAATAGCCTCAACCCTTAACCAACAATTAGCCTAAATGTACATAAATAAAAAACGGCGAAAGCCTGATACAAGAAACGAAACCATCTTTGAAACCGATGCTAGATTGAGAAAAGAAGCCCGTGAAATTTCAAAAACATTCATTCACACTAAACCTGTTAAATACCTTTTAAAATAGATTTAAATGGAAGAAGAAAAATATGTAACCTATGAGGTCACCTTCAAAGAAACCAAAGAAAAATGGATTTTCCAATACCGAAAATCAGACGGCAATCTTAATGCTTTTTTTAATGATCCAAAAGGAGTAGGTATTTTTAATTTATTCAAAAAAAGGACTTTTCCTGAATCGATAGCAATGATAGAAGAATGGAGTAAATACAAGCATATTGTAACCATCGAGCTAAAACTATACGATTATAGTTTTGAGACCCTTTATAATAAATATGGCTTAAAAAGAAAAGGAGATTTAGCCAAAAAAGCATACGAAAAACTAGACCTACCCACCAAAATAAAAATATTTAATGTGCTTCCAAAATATGAAGCCGACCTAGCTAAAACAGGACAGGCAAAAGCGCACCTGGTTACTTGGTTGAATCAAAAGAGATACAACGACGAATATTAATAATTAAACAACAAATAAAAATGAGTGAAACATTGACAGTCCCGAAAGAGAAAGTATTAGCGGCTTATTCTAAAGCCAAATCACCAAGAAAAGTAATGTTAGAAAACCTTTTCGGAATCAAAACATTTCAACCGGACATTATGAAACGTATTAAAACATTCGATGATGTATGTCGAGAAACAGGAAAAAACCCAAAGGATTACATCTGTACGAGTACTGACCCTGACGACATAGCGGCCAATGCTCTAAAGCAAGCCCTTTTAATTCGTCGTTGCTTCAATGCAGATAAAAAAGAGGTTTTAGATTGGACGAATAGTGACCAAAGAAAGTACCTACATGTTTACGAGCTATCTCCCTCTTCGGGCTGGTCGTTGGACGATGTCGCTTACTGGGACTCGGATACGTACTGCGGCTCCCGCCTTGCGTTCCTCGATCCCGAACACGCTCAATACGCTTGGGATCAGTTCAAAGAAATTCATATCAACTTAATTAAATAAAAAAGAATGGAATTAACGATTAACACAATAGAAAAAGCTTTTATCGCAGAGGGATTAGATATTACATTAATGCCTATTGTAGATCATCTACAGAATGAATCCGACAAAAACGCCATTATTAAAAATTATATGCTGGACGTTGTTATTAGAGCATTAAACAACGAGGGACAATCTGAAAAATGGGTTGCGGACTATTCAGATGATTCAACATTTAAATACGAGAATGTTTACTATCACTCTCCCTCTTCGGGCTGGTCGTTGGACGCTGTCGGTCGCTGGTGCTCGTTTACGTACTGCGGCTCCCGCCGTGCGTTCAGAACGAGAGCCATAGGACGATACCTTTGGGAGAATTTCTCTGATCTGATAAAAGAAACCATGTAAATCACAAAGGTTGTGCATTGAAAGCTGTAGTTTCTTGTTCGGTCTCCCTCTTCGGGCTGGTCGTTGAACAATGTCGATAACTGGAACTCGAATACGAACTGCAGCTCCCACCATGTAAAAATATTATTTCGATGCAAACCCTGCCATCACGGCAAAAAATCACAATTTTTAACGGGTCATTAGTATTCAATTTATTGTCAAGAAAGTGACCCAATAATACAAAGGCTTTGAAAAGATACAACAATCTATATAGCGAAATAATCAGTATTGAAAACCTTGTCATTGCCGATGCAAAGGCACAAAAAGGCAAATCAAAACAGAAAGGTGTAATAATCCATAACAGGAGAAAAGAAAGTGATATTTTGAAGCTTCACGAAATACTGAAGAATAAAGAGTATAAAACTTCTCCTTATACCACCTTTAAGGTGTATGAGCCAAAAGAAAGGATAGTTTCAAAATTAAAGTTCTTTCCTGATCGTATTACGCATCACGCTATAATGAATATTTTGGAGCCAATATTTACAAAACTATTCACAACTGATACCTACAGTTCAATAAAAGGAAAAGGGATACATTCGGCAGCCAAAGCAGTTAGAAAAGCTTTGGCCGATGTACCTGGAACTACTTACTGTTTAAAATTAGACATAACCAAGTTTTATCCTTCGGTAAATCATCAAATATTAAAAAATCAACTGCGTAGAAAATTTAAAGACAGAGACCTATTGTGGCTGCTCGATGAAATCATAGACAGTTCCGAAGGCATACCCATTGGCAACTACTTGAGTCAATATTTTGCTAATTTCTATCTTACAGGTTTTGACCATTGGATTAAGGAAACCAAAAAAGTAAAATACTATTTCCGATACGCCGATGACATTGTCGTACTCACAGACAACAAACAAGATTTACACGCTCTTTTATCGGAGATTAAACAGTATTTAAAAGACAATTTAAAATTATATGTTAAAGGTAATTACCAAATTTTCCCAGTAGATAAAAGAGGAATTGACTTTGTGGGATATGTCTTCTACCACACCCACACAAGACTTCGTAAAACAATCAAAAAACGTGCTGCTAAAGCATTTACTAAAAACAACAAAGCAGTTAAAGCCGCCTATTGGGGTTGGCTCAAACACTGTGATTCAAAACATTTATTAAAAAAATTCAACTCAAATGACCAAGTTTTCGGATTTAGGAATAGAAACCGAAGTAATGCACTTCGCAGGAAAAAGCATAAAAATAGACGAATTATTGAATGTTCCGATAACAGTCCACGACTTCAAAATAGAACCATCCAAAAAGAAACTCAACTCCGATTATTTGACTTTACAGATTGAAATTGATAACCGGAAACGAGTTGTTTTTACAGGAGGTACAATATTAATTCAGGTCATTAGAAAGGTACCAAAAGACAAGTTTCCATTTACCACAACAATAGTAAAACGGAACGAATACTTAGAATTCACTTAAAAAAAAACATCATGGCAAAACAAGAAGGTTATCCAAGATATGTCGACGTAATGGTTGGCGAAAAATACAAAGGCTTATACAGTTGTGACTGTCATTTATTTGAAAATTACGCCGAATTAAGAAAAGCAAATCTTCAAAAATTTGTACCAGGGCAAAAGGTAAAGCATAGATGTAATGGAAAAGAGGGTGTTATAGAAAGTATTACTGGAAAGTATATCTATTTCAATCACAAAAGTCCTTTATGGGGCACGGCACATATAGAAGAATTAATTTTAATTAAATAATTATGATACTAGGATTTAGCACACATTTAAACGGTAAGCCCACGTATTTTGTAGAGAAGATACATTCCGGTCTATTGCAAAATAATTTGATGCAAGGCTTTGACCTTGGATATTCTCATGATTTTGATATTGATAAGTTGTCGTCATGTCAGCCAAAGCTTCACACCCTCAGAGATGATTTAAATGATCGTTGGCACGTAGGTATGATGATTGATTTCTTTATTAATGTTCGTACTAAAAAAATGTTCAGGTTTGCTCCAAAACTTTCAGTTCTAAGTACTCAAGAAGTGTTTATGACTTATGCATATTCAGATTTAATTCAAATTTCAATTGATGGAAGGGAATTATTCAGCTATACTGAAAGATTGGAGTTTGCAATCAATGATGGATTTGATTGTTGGGAGGACTTCTTTAATTACTTCTACCCAAAAATTAAAGCAGCTAAAAAGGAATGCTACAAACCAAAACTTATTCACTGGACCGATTTAAAGTATTAGAAATGAATAAAATCAATTTAGAAAAAGAGTTTAAATTTTATCTGCAAATGGTTGGACTGGATCCAAACAAAATATCAGATGTTCAACTGCAGGAAACAAAAAGAGCTTTTTATGGAGGGCTCGGGCAAATGTGGAAAATAGTAATAAGCATGGGTGAAATGCCTGACGAAAACTGTGACGCTGTTTTTAGTGATATTGATGATCAGATTGCTATTTTTTGGCTCGATGAAACCAGGAATGCGGAAACCCGTAAATAATAATAAAACCAACTTAATACTTTTGAATCATGCGAGAAATATGGGATGATTACAATTACAAAATGAAAAAGATTGATCGGAATCACAAAATAAGAATGTGTGTCCTTGGCATTGTATTTGTGTTGTATATGGCTACAATTGCGTTTCTCTATTGTGAATTTTGGTAGTTTTGAAAATAAGAACAGGCAATTATATTCAGTAGGATTTTTTATATATTTGCATATACCCCTTCAACAGTATGTCGCAAACTAAGTTAACCAAACAGGATCGTCTTGAAATAAGAAATGAGCGCATTCGTAAGCGTTTTGACTTTTTTACCTCTAAAAAGAAATGGGCTACTAATTACACACTGGAACAATTAGCCGATGAATTCCTTCCCTTAACGGAAGATACAATATGGCTTATTGTTTCGAAAACGGGTTTTTATAAAACAAAATAGCGATGAAAAAAATACTAGCATTCCTTATGATTTCTTTTGCTGTACAGGCACAAACTAGCTTTAAACAGGTTGACATTGATGCGGCATCTGGAAACAATTATGAAACACTGTTAACTAATGTTGAGTATGGTTATAATGATGGAACGATACAAGCCTGTTTACAAAAAATAGGAATGATTCATAGTAATAGAAAGTTTTGGAAACAAAATGAAGCGGGTATTTTCATAGGCAGATATGAAAAACAAACTTTAACCGGTGTAGAAAAACAGGCTTATGTATATGTAAAATTTGACGGGAAAAAAATCCCTCAATATTCACTTCCTTTGACTACCAAGGTAGAAATTACTGGGGATGTTTACTCGATCATAAAATTCTATATTAACTACTGGTCACGAGATCTTAATTTTAATGATGTGAAAATAGGCGAAGTGGTTTCTACGCGCTTCTTGACAGATGTGGCCACATTAAGCTTCCCTGATGCCAATACGGCAAAAATCACAGTTGTAACAGCAAAGGATAGGTAATTAATCCATTGGAATTATAAAAACAGGAGTTTCGGGCAAAGTAGTCGGGAACTCCTGTTTGTTTTTGTACTCTACATTAAGCGCCGGATCGACCAGAACATAATTTTTTATTTCATTGGCACTATTATCAATCAAAGTGGTTTGGTACTCCATAATAGTAACAATCACATTCCCGTGGTCTTCATCATCTTCATCGGTTTTTCTGTCCAGGTTCGAAAAGTAGGTACCACTTAAACCTTGCAGGGTTTCATGTACTTTTTCATTAAACTCAAAAAAGTCTAATGCCAGTTCCTGGTTAACGGATCCTTCATAACTATCGGCATAGTTCTCTACTACAATTCTAAACTTGATGAGTCCCTCACCACGTTGGGAACCGTTTACCATCGATTCCCATTCAAACCTACCGAAACTTATAAATACAGCCGGTCTGGGAAAAGTAAAGATACCTGGTGTGTCCAGCTGACCTCTATATTTATCGACAAAGGCAAGCGCTGGTATTTGTTCTTTTAAGAAAGCTCCAATTTCTTTTTGGGTATGTTTTTTTACACTCATGGTTTCAATGCTAAATTCATTTCTTTTATAATCATTCGATCGATGTTTTTTACTAATCCTGCGGAATCTCCAATAAACTTACGTGCCGGAATGTCAAGATGTTTCTTTTTTGTCAAGGCTAATCCTTTGTAATACTCCTGACCAGTTTGTTTGTACATCGCCCAAAAGTACCGGCGCATCTTTGGCGTTATGGGAACCTGGCCGCCATAGTTTTGAAGTGCAGCATATTTCACATCTGCCGAAACTCCCACAACTACTTTATTGCGTTCTGCTTTTATTTTCCTGATCGCATTTTTTAAAGTTCCTCTTTTACGTAAGATCTGACGGGACCGGTCAGCGGGATTACTTAGTGTTTTCCATTTCTCCACACTATTATCAACAAATCCCTGCAGCTCGAAATTGCGTTTAAAGAAATTGACGGCCTGAATGGCTATCATGTCAGGAACCTTATTCCTAAAGCCTTCATACTTTTGCTTGAGTATCTCAAACTGTTTGGCATTATTGTTTATACTAGGCATTTACTCTGACTTCTAAATCGGCTATTATTTCATTGAATACTTTTTGCATTTCTCTCTTTATATCTGCTGGAGCAGATCCTAAGGCATTCGTTTGAATAGTCATTTCTTTTACAAAACTGGCAATGTTAAACGTTACGTGTTTAGTGTCGTTTCCAGATCCGGAAAGGCTTTTCTTTTTCTTGTCATCCGCACCTGGAATGATGGTACCATCGCTTTTGGTTTTGGAAGCATACTGATCAAAGAATTTTCCGTTTGCATCTAGCTTTGGCTGTGCTTCTTTGGTTTTTTTATCTTTTAGGCTATTGTTAGCAGCTTCTTTTAAGCCTTTGTTATAGGCCTGACCTGATTTTTTACCTACGTCGCCTAAATCGGTTATCAGTTTCTTACCGGCATTTACACCCAGTAAGTCACCGGTTGCTTTTTTCCCGGCTTCAAAAGCTCCTTTCCAGTCACCTTGAAAAAACAATACCAAAGCTTTTCCAATTCCAGTAATACCGCTTAACATATCTTTAAATCTATTGATCACATAATCTTTGATGGCACCCGCAAAACCTTTGATTGCTTCCCATGCTGCCATGATGGAACCACGGAACCAGCCTACTTTTTCATAAGCCATTTTTATAATTCCAATCAGAGCTATAATGGCTATAATGACAACAGCAATTGGATTGGCCGTCATTGCAAAATTGATTGCCCAAATTGCCACCTCCCAAACCGCCAGATAAGGGATTAAAGGCGCTACAATATCAATTAATCCTCCAATTCCATTTGCCAGTACCTCTACAATTACTGCAGCGCCATTTAATATGGTTGTCAGTGTACTGGTGTTTCCTTCAACGGTTCCAAACTGAGAAACCAATCCACCCAAAGAATCCCAAAGCGGTTTGACGGCAAGTACAATATTCCATATTGCCAGGCCTACAGGTTCAAGTGAAACCATAAAATCACCAAACCAGTCAATAAGTCCCGCGCCTGTTCCTATTAGTTCCGCTATTCCTGGTCCAAAGAGCGAGCTTGCTTTTTCCCAAAAACCAGTAAGAGCATTCTCTTTTTTGTTCATCGCAGCCTGCATCGAATTTGCAGCTGCAGGTAATCCTTCTTGAAAAGTAGCTTTGATTTGCTTAGCAAACTTTGGAAGGAACTTATCTGCCGATACTTCCCCGTTTTCCATCAATTGTTTGAGCTTGTTTTCAGTCATTCCCATGGAGTCTGCCGCTATTTTAAAGGCACCCGGTATCTTAGAACCAAACTCACTTTGAAAGCCTGCAAAGTCAACCAAACGTTTTTTGGCAATATTCCCAAAACTCTCCAGCATAGCCTCGTTATCTTTTCCTGAAAGTTTCATCACAGAGGAAGCGACGGCAACGCCTTCAAAAATAGACATTAGGTTCTTTCCGTGAATATTGGTGCCATTCATGGCGGTACTCATGGCAATAAATCCCGTCCTATTGCTTTCGATGCTCAGGTTTAAATCTTTGGCGCGTTGGTCTACTATTTCAAGGTTTTTGGCTCCGGCACTTCCAAAGTTCAAACCAAACTGAGTGTTTAGTTTTTCGGTTTTATCCGTTACTTCCGCTATGTGGCTACCAAAATCAATCATTTTATTTATAGCAAATAGGGCCCCCATGGCAGTACCTACATTTTTAACGGAATCTCCTAAACCAGACATTGATTTTTTACCATCATCCGCCAGTTTTTTAACGTCGGCATTCACTTTGTTCGTCGCTTTGTCTAAGCCCTCAGTTTCCTTTTTGGCTTTCCCTATTCCTACACCAAAGTTTTTGTCGATTATCGACATCGCGTATTGTAATCCTCCAGTTGTCATATATTATGTATTTGGTGCGATTATTGTAATTATTTTATATATTTGCATTGGTCATCTAAGGAAGACCGCCAAAAAAGAGGAATTCGCTTTATGTGAGTTCCTTTTTTTATTGCTTTAAAATGCGAACAAACTCCCTTGTTTCAATTTGCTTTCTTGAGAAAAGAAAGAACCTTTTGTTATTAAAAACAATCCCTATAAATTTGGCTTTCCCTTTTTTATCGTTACTGATTCCTGCGTGCAGTCCTCTTATTACATCATCAATATTATGATCATTATTTATGTGCAGCATTACATTTGGTGACTGGGTTAATGCTCTTTTTATTTCCTCTTTAATACGATTAAATAAGTTGTTGTAATTGGTCAGCAACTTGAATTCAAACTCAACACTGTTGATTAAGGCATCGGCTGTTTTTGTTTCTCCTACAGGAAGCAATTCAATAGCTTTTCCCATATCGGCCAAAAGTTTTGATGTCAGTAAATTGTTCTCCAGCTCACTGGCATTATGAAGATTGTGTTTTACAATAAATCCCCCATTTTCCTCATTAAAAAGAATTCGTTGGTAATCCTTATTGAATCTTTCATATTGTTCCAATCGACTTGCAATATGTTCTTTTGGGGTGTATAACAATAAACCTTTTCGGACTTCATCAGCGTTATTAACGGTTTCGACTTTTATGATTTTCGCAATTTCTTTCTTTTCGAAACTTGTAATTATCTGGATTGTTTCCTGTTTGTAAAACTTCAAAAATATTTTATAGTTTACAGCGCCTTCCGTGTGCCAAAATACTTCAGACGGATTGGTGATAATGTCTTTAATATTGTTTCGTATCCGAGCTTCAGTATTTTCAAACAATGCTTTTTCCATCCAAATTGGTAACTCAAAAACATCCATAAATTTTGCAAGTCCAGAACGATCGGTAAAAAGGTTAAAAAGCAAAGGCAGTTCCGATAATTCGGCACCCTCATTTATTTTAGATTGCGGATCCAGTCCATAATCTTTGAAAGTCAAAGTCTGCACGTCCAAAGGCTCAACTCCCGCATTATGTAAATATCTTTGCGTGGCACTAAATACTTGTGCAGCATCGCCCCAATTGACTGCAAAGCCTGATTTAACCATTATTGCATATCCGTCAGGATCACCCGCAACGGCATCATCAAAAGTGCTTACTGTACCTGTATAACCGGCTAAAACATCTTCAGCATCTGATCTACATTTCCAATGATTAGGAGGTAGGAATTGCCAGGCTTTTACATCCAGTTTGCTAAACACCCGGTTATGCAATGAACTGCATATTTTAGTAGTTCCTTTGTCCAAAACCGCCACCAAACGCCAAAACGGGGCTATAGCAATATCTTTCATCATTTGGATATAGCGCGCCCCCATTCGTGACGTATTATAAGCCTGATCATATTCTGTACGCAGCCAACGCTCGTTATAATTTGGAAACAAAGCTTTGGCACGCTGTCTGAATTCGGAATAATCTTTTGATGTTTTCAAAATTGTATTCAGGTCCATGATTTCCTTAAAAGTCTTGTCAACTCCAAATCGATGCACATTAGACTCAAACAATTGCATCATTACATGGTCTTCACTTTCAAAATCAGAATCAATCCCATTGAAACCTTCGCGTAAGCCTTCCAATAATTTACCATGCGATGCTTTGAATTCTTTGTAACTCCAATTGATGGAATCAGGGTTTTCAAAATATTGTTTCAAAAATGTTTCTTCATCATCGGATAAAGCATTCAACAAATTAAAATCAATCCTTCTGTAGCAATCATCCGCCCCACACTCGCAACTACCGGAATGAGCGTGAGGCTGTTTAAAATTTGCTTTAGCTTGTGTCTTTTTTGGAGGCTTTGGCGGATTTGGGTACTTTGGCATTTTGGTTGGTTCTGGATCTGGTTCTGTCGGTTCTTCGATTTCCTCATCTTCGAGTTCAACATCAAGCTCAGTCTCAATTTGTTCTCTCTTGACTTTATGACCAAGTTCCTGAACGCCTTTAAAAATGGCTAATCTTTCTGTTGGGGTAAGCTTCTTGTTCTCGTTCCATATAAACTGATCATCCTCAGCAAACGGATATCCCATATTGATTAAAAACGGTAACAATTCATCCTGAACAATAAAACGCACACGGGTTTCATCATCAAGTGCAATCAATGCTTGAGTACTGTCGATAATTGTTTCTGATTTTGCTCTTGACCCAGAGTCTTTTGACCCTTCACTATTGCCATCAAACAGAGTGGCTAATTCTTCATTACAAGCTTTACGTTTTTCATTAAAAACATTAAAGCTGTCACGGGAGTTGGATTCTTTAATCTCAAATTCTACTCCTTCCGGGAAGCGCGCAAAATTGGAGCTTCCAAAATCTTGAAGCCATTTATCGACTTCTGCCTGAACCCTTGGATCAGTTGATGCCACTTTTGCTGTACGCATGGGAATGCCAAACATCTCCTCAAACTCATCCCAGTTTTGCCAGGAATGTTTTTTGAATATCCAAAGTGGAGCTGCTTTATCTAAGAGTCCCAGAAACTGAGGATGATTAATCCAAACCGTCCACTTATTGTAAGGAGCTTCTGTGAAGTTTGTTCCGGTTTGGTCGTAAGTGTTTTTTAAAATTTCAGTTGTTTCCGGAACAATGTGATCACGATACACTAAAGCCATTTTCTTAATCATACCGTTTTTATCCAACTCCTTTGGATACATTAGTGAATATGAAAAATAAATTGTTTCAACCGCTGTTTTTACAAATTCATTGAACCAGCTTTTCTGAAGTAATTTTGTCTTTTCATCATCAACTTCACCGGCTGCATTTGTTATAGAAAAGGCCTTGTTTGAGACACGTAGTTTTCGAGTATCGGTAATACCAAAAATAAAAGCATCCCCTAAAATGTCTTCGTACAAGTCAATCAATTGTTTTCTTCTTGGATTCTCTGGTTGTAATGCAGCAGCTCGTGCGTTTTTCCAGTCTACAATCTCTTTACGATATAAAGAGCGTTGCGCTTTGATGGCACTAACTAATTTTATTACTGCCTGTTCGCGTTCTTTTGTTTCTGTACTTGCAAAAACAGTTCTAAAAGCGTTACCTATATCTTTACGATTAAAAGCCATTTAAATAGTGTTTAAATTAAAATCTAGAATCTTTGTTGTTATACTTGTCATTTCCGCCGTGAGCAAATGCCTGTACTGTTTCGGGAGTAATAACCTTTTCAGGCAATATTGGTGAAAGTGTTCCTTTGGCCACATCTCTACACCAGGCAATGGCTGCTTTATATCTTGTTTCTCTAAGTACCGGTATCATGTCTGGCGATATGTTTGAAAACATGTGATACAAAGTGATGTCTACCAGATATAATACTATTAAACTATTCCTGGCACTTGCCTCTTGTGTTGTGCTGAAAATTGCCGCTATGTCATATCTCGCATTCAGATACGTTTCCATTTCAGCTTGTGCTGCTAATTCGCAATCTTCCTGAACGGTTGGATCATTGTAATTCAATACATTTTTTATCCATTCCCTGATTTGCTTTTTATAATCGTTGTCGTTTAAGAATCTAGCCATTAGTACCTTCTGTTTTCGTTAATTTCTTGTTTTCCCATTTTTACAGCTCCTTCTAAATTTTCAGGTGTAAAGCTCATGTGTTGATCTAAATAATACCAAGCTCCTTCATCGGCATCGGGTGCGTCATCGGCAGTTTTATAACCAGGTTCTATTCCTTTTACTAGCATATTTCCCTCTACCATATCGGTGTCATGCTCTTCATCAATATTGAAAATCACATTTCCTGCTGCATATTCTGACACCATCCGAACCATACGAGTAAATTTCCCTGGTTTACTTCTTTCGTCTTCTATGATGTGAAGTGGATAGTTGTTATTCTTTTTTCGGGTTCTGGCTAATGCTTGTCGTACTAACTTTGTCGAAAATTGTTTTTCGATGTACCATATAATAGCCACACCTGAAGGCAGTTTTTTCTCTACATTAATCATCCATTGGTACACATCTTCTAATTCTGACCTTCGAGTATATCGTTTATAACAAAAGCGTTTTTCGTCTTTTAAACCCCAAATCGAAACCGCTTTAAAATCGGATGTTACATTATTTTCAAAAGATGGATCAAAGTATCCTATCAGTACTACCATTTGTTTTAAATGGGGTAATTTGGCAAACTTGAAATACTGGTTTTTAAAAACAGATCCTTCCACTTCAGTTTGGTGAAAGAACTCCTGCATGGCCAGAACCGGACCCGCCTTTTTCATCTTGCGTACAATTTCTTCCAGACTGTATCGTTCGTCCCAAGCGACATCAGCGCTTACAATTTCGCCTAATGCATTTTTGACAATGTTATACAAAGCCAATACTTTTGAGTGAAATATGCCTTCTCTCTTTTTAGCTCCTGGTCTAGTATCGCCAACCAAATGTGCTAAAATAGATTGTGAGTGAATACGGTTTCCACCCACGCAAACGCGTGCGCCTTTAATGGATAATGCAAAAAAGAATGCTCCAAGAATTCTGTTTACAATCTTCTTAACACGCTTCTGGTTGTGTACAATTTCATCATCATCGATATCATCAATTACTCCATAATTAGGACGCTTTTCACCTTTACGGGCTCCACGGGGTGACTGATCCCGGCCGACGGCTAAAAATCTAATTCCATCTTTTGTGGTAAAGTCGCCTTCTTGCCAGGAACCAAAATTGTACTGCTGTCCAAAATCATGTGCAAACAATTCGTTAAACTGTAATTGAGCTTGGACATCAGCCAGTAAGTTACAGGCATCATTTTCATTCTTTCCCATTAAGATCATTCCAGTTAACTGTTTATGGGCAATTAACCACATTGGAATAATAATAGTAATATGAACGGATTTTGCGTGTTCGCGTGGCCATTCGGCAACTCCAAAAAAGTTAGGATCTTTCAAGCAGGCTTCGGCAAACTTGATATGGAAATCAGCGCAATCTGCATCAGCATAAGTTGGATAATATTTTTTTACAAAAAAGTTATAATCTTTTAATGCGTTTTTTTTACGCCATTTCTGTTCCTCGGGCGTTTCTACAAGATTGACCGCAGTTGAATTTTGTACTTGTCTACAAAACTCTAACCATTCGTCATAGTCTCTTTTGGTGATGTTTTGTACTGCCATTATTGACCTCCTACTTTAGATTCAACATACTTTTTTTGTAGCACATTGATTTGTTTGGCCAGCTCAGCATTTTCGCTAAAAGCAAAAGTGGTGAAGTCCTTAAACACATTTATGATGTGTGCAATGGTTACTTTTTTATTCTGAAGCTTTTCTATTGTGTTAGCCAGTTTTACCAGTTTATCAGCATCAACCTTATCCGCAATAGATAACTCATAGGCCTTGTTGTATAAATTGGTCACAATGTTTTTTACAGTAATAGTTTGGGCATGTTTAAGAAGTTCCCAATCACCGGCTTGTTTCCAGTTACCAAGTGTTTTTTCTGTGGTACCAACAATCACAGCAATTTCCTTTTGACTTTTATCCGTTTCCAGATACAATTCTAAAGCAATCGCTTTTTTGTCATCATTTGTAAGTCCCTTTTTTGGTGCCATTTCTACTACTGTTAATTGTTAATTTCAATAGCAAAGGTTCATCATATAACTGTATTGTAAAATTTTAGTGATGAGACACTAAATGAAAATCTTTAGCCACTAAATAAAAATCTTTAGGCGCTACACAGTCAATTTTTAAAGCTCACGATGTCGATTAATCTTTGTCATCTCAAAGTGAAGGAAATGTCAAAAGAAAGCGAAAAATTTAGATTTGAAGTAAAGAACCAATCAGACTCAGCGTCCGAAATATTGATCTATGGTTACATAGGGAAGTATGAAGATGTGGACTATAAAGGTTTCCGTAATTCATTTCAAAAAATTCTAACATCCTATAAAGATGTAACGGTTCGCATCCACTCTGGAGGCGGTTCTGTTTATGAAGGTTTGGCGATATATGACCTGATGCGTTCTTCTGATTCTAATATAACTGTCATAGTTGAAGGGATGGCAGCCAGTATGGGATCTATAATTGCATTAGGCGGGGATGTTATCCAAATGACACAAAATGCATTCTTTATGATGCACGCCCCAAGCTCTGGATGTTATGGTGATAAAACAGCGATGCAATCTACAGCTTCACAATTAGATCAAGCCGAAAACAGATTAGTTGAAATCTACAAAGAACGAACTCAAGCGGAAGAAAGTGTTATCCTGGACTGGATGAAACCAAATAATGACACTTGGGTTGACTCTGATCAATGTCTTAAGATGAAGATCTGCGATGAAATTATTACTCCATCAAAAAACAGAGTGTTTCAGGCTAGTCCGGCAGACATGAAAAACAAATCAGCTGAAGAAATTTTTGCGGCTTACGAAGGCGAAATTCCAAACGAAATTAAAAATCAAATTAACGAAAAGATGAAAAACAGAATTATCTCTATGCTTGCAGCTGCAAGTATTGTACACACGCTTACAGCTAGTAGCGAAGATGAAGATTTTGAAAAAGCATTGAAAGATGTTTTTGCCAAAGCTAATCGTTGTGAAACCGCGGAAGCCGGTTTGAAAAACTTTCAAAAAACAAATGCTCAAAT
Source organism: Flavobacterium maritimum (assembly GCF_040049085.1). NCBI lineage: Bacteria > Pseudomonadati > Bacteroidota > Flavobacteriia > Flavobacteriales > Flavobacteriaceae > Flavobacterium > Flavobacterium maritimum. The sequence continues at coordinate 15,294 of NZ_JBDLZY010000011.1, read as the reverse complement.
CTTAATTGACAAAGCAGCTGAAGAAGGAAAGTTTCCCCCATCAGAAAAAGACCAATGGCTAAAGGATGCTATTGAAAACCCAGAGCTTACTGCTAGAGCACTTTCAAGAATGACTGGTAAGCCAGACATAAATGGAGGTGTTAATCGTGATGCTCAAAACATCGAAACGGGTAAGCACGAGTTGCTTAAAGGACGTGAAGCTTGGACGTTTGACAAATGGCAGACAGAAGATCCGAAAGGATTGTCTAAAATGGAAGATGAAGCTCCAGAAGATTTCAAAAAATTGTTTAACGCAAAATTTAATTAATTATGCCAGCATTAGTTGATGGAACGTGGTTAGCGCAATATGTGGAACCGCAATTATTAGAAGAATTCAGAAATCTTGACGATGAATTTATTAGAACGCTTAGAGCTCCTAATAAAGCTGCTATCGACAAAGATGGTATCAAGTTTAACAAACTGGTAAATACCATAGGATTTCATGTTAATAAAGCAACTGCTTTTGATCCGGTTGCTGTAGGTAACCAAAAGACTTTGGTAGCCTGGGACAAATTGGATACTGATTTAACAGTAGTTACTGATTCGGAATTAAGAGCAATGGCTTTTGATAAAGAATCAGAAATCAGACGATTGCACAGAGAATCATTTCAAATTGGAGTGAGAGACTATGCAATGAGAAAATTAGCGCCTACTGCTAATAGTGCATCAACTCCAGTTTTTAGAACTACAGGAGCGGATGACGGTACCGGACGTAAAAAATTACTGTATGCTGATTTAATCAGATGGTATTTACAGATTGACGGTTTGAATTTGACTGATAAGTCACAATTGTTCACCATTTTATGTAGTGAACACCGTGCGGATTTAATTGACGACAGATCCTCTACAAATAATTATAGAGATATAGTTATTGATCCTGTAACTGGCGCTATCAAAAGTTTCTTTAAAATGAAATTTTTCGAAAATAACCAAAACGTGAAATACGTTGCTGCCGGTACCTTGAAAGCAGATGGAGCTGTAGCCATTGGAACAGATAGAAATGCTTCTATTTTTTACTACGCACCAAACACTGTACATCATATCGAAAGTGTGAATACTCTTTTGAAACCGATGTCACAATCCACGAGAGAGGCGGATCCGCAAACAGAATTCCGTTTGCACGCTTACGGTTTGACTGACAAAAAACAGGAGTACGGTTTTGGAGCGTTAGTTTCTGGAATTGTATAGGACAAATCCTGAGTTATTTTAAAAGGCAGTCGAAGTCAACGCGACTCGACTGCACCCTTAGGGGGTCAACAATAAAACAATGAAAAAAAAATTAGACAGTTTAGGATCTCTTTTTTTGCAGCAGCGTGAAGGCTTTTCTTCTGTTCCTTATTTATGCAGTTCTGGTGTTCCTACCATTGGTTTTGGGAATACTTTTTATCCGGATGGTCGAAGAGTGACTATGAAAGATAAGCCAATAACCAGAGCGTATGCAGTTGAAATTTTCAACATGGTTGTTGCTCAATTTGAGAATGATGTCAATTCCCTGGTAAAGTCAAGTGTTACGCAAAATCAATACAATGCAATACTAAGTTTTGCTTATAACGTAGGTACTGATATTGATGTTGATACCATAGCTGAAGGGCTTGGTGATAGCACTTTATTAAAGTTGATCAATGCCAATCCAAGTGATCCAAACATTGCAAAAGAATTTGCAAAATGGAATAAATCTAACGGAAAAGTTAGTAATGGTTTAATCTCACGCCGCCAATTAGAAGCGGAATTATACTTTAAAAAATGAAAAAAATAGTAATACTGATATGTTGTTTGTTGTTTTTGGCTTGTTCAAAACGAGTAGTTCCAACATCTGAAAGAATTGTAATTGATTCTACTGTCATAAGCAAGGCGGTTAAGGAAAGGGATACAACAATAGTTGTTCCTGCCTCCAGTTCAGTGTTGAAAATACTCGTTTCTGAACTAACAGATAAGCCTTTGTCTAAGCGGAAAGGTCAGGCGACTATAACCCTAAAAAAGGAAAATGAAAACATAATTGCCCAAGCGGATTGTAGTCAATTAGAACTGGAGCTAAAACTTAAAGACAGCATTATTAAAACTTTAAAATCTACAAAAGACAACACAACATACCATACTCCCAGAGATGATACCGGTAATTGGTATGATGGCATATTAAGGACTTTGGGGTATGGAGTTATAATGATTGTAATTATTGCAGGGGTCTGCATTTATATATTAATACGATACTTAATAAGATGAAAAAACTAGCAAATAAAATTCTTCAGGAAAACCCGGAAGAAAATGTAGTGTACATGACTGAAGACGGTCAAGCTTTCTTTAATCCTATTCAAGCGAATAACCACGCGAATAAAAACGAATTTGCTGAACCGGAGTCCTTTTTCCGTGAAGGTTTTGAGCCTGAAGATATAAAGGCAATTGAAGAGCAATTGGTTTTTGCAATGGAAGAAAACGAGACATTAATCACTATTGTGGGAGAAATTGAGCAAGCTGTTGACTTTACTAAAGAGGCTCCTGAAGTGACTCAGGAGAGCAATCCGGTAGTTGCAGCTGTTGTTCAGTTGAGAGAAAAACACCTCGGAGCGATGGATCTTATCGACAAAGTGACTGTTGCATTAAGCACAGATACAGTAATTGTTGATGAAAAAGAGGAACCAGTTATTGTTGAAATCATGAAACTGAGAGTTTCATTGAGTACTCTTCAATCAGCCTTTGATACTTTAAAAGCAACTCCAATTGCTGTAATAGAAGAAACAACAGTAGAACCAGCAGCAAAAACAACTGCTAAAAACGGTAAATAATGTCTAGACCAGGATTAAATGTACAAAGACTAAAAGGCGGCCTTGGTAGAAGATCAACTACTGATGATATGACTACAGCTGTAGTGATGAACGCCATTGCCGGAGATGATATTATTTTAGGGCAGATCTATACTTTTATCACTATTGAGGAAGTGGAAGCCATTGGAATTACTCCAGCCTATGACGATACTAATAGTGTATTGGTTTGGCATCGTTTGAATAGATTATTCAAACGTAATCCATCAATCACTATTCACTTTATGCCAGTAGCTCAAGCGGTAACGATGACCCAAATGGCGGATAAGGATAACAACTATTTGGCTAAAATTTTACGTGACAAAAAAGACACTGTTCTAGCTATGATAGCTCTTAATCCCGAAACGGATTATGTACCAACTATTGTAACCGGACTTGATGAAGACAGCGTAAATGCAATGTACAAATTGCAAGAACTGTATGCCTTTGAAGAAACAAGATACCGTTATCCGGATTTCTTTTTAGAAGGCCGCTCTTTCTCTGGAACCGCATCAGCTGTTTTAGATTTAAGAACCCTTGTAAACGAATGCGCGGATGTTTCTATGATTATCATGGCAGACAATGATGTATCTATTGCAAAAGCTATTTACAATAAATACGCCAGTGTAGAAGATTTTGTTGGGATGGTTTCTAAAGCAGCTATTTCACAAAATGCCGGTGAGATTAATCCAATTTTCAACTTAACAGATGTCAATGAAGGTTTCTTTCAGAATGCCGGTTTAAGTTCAGGCGCACATGTAAATACTTTTTCTGAGACGGCTTTGGATTTGTTAGATGAAAAAGGGTATGTTTTTGCCACTTTTGATAGTGAGGCGGAAGTTCCCGGTTACTACAGCGTTGATACGCATACCTGTTCAAAAATTGATTCAGACTACGCTTATGTTGAGAATAACAGAACAATCAAAAAAGCCATCCGATTAGCTCGAAAAAAATTAGCTCCAAGGGTAAAGGCCAGATTGTATGTTGATGATACAACAGGAATGTTAAAGCCTGAAATCGTAAAAGATTTAGAGGTTATTGGTAGAGAGGCTTTACGTCCATTACTTGCTTCTGGAGACATTAGCGGCGGGATAGATTCCTATGTTGATCCGGCACAAAACTTACTGGCAACCTCTGAATTTGATTATTTACTCACGTTCATCCCGGTTGCTATTGGTAGAAAAATCAATTTAAAAATAGGGTTTAAAAACCCTTTAAAAACGAATTAAGATGAACGGACCGGTAATTAATGGAAAGTACAGAAACTATTCCTCCATAAGAATCACAGCATTTGGCGGTTTATTGACAACAGTTAAGGCAATTAACTACGAAAGAACCGATGCTATTGATGGTGTTAAGGCTTTAGGAACGACAAAGGACATTGGGTACACTCAAGGCGATGAAAAGTGTGTGGGATCAATCACTTTTTTAAGTGAGGAAGTAGACGCTATTCAAAAATCATTGCCTCCTGGCAAAACACTGCCGGACATTCCTGCCTTTCCGATCTCTGTAAGTTATGTTGGGGACACAGGTATACAAGTAGCGCATGCTTTGATAGGCTGCAAGTTTACTAAAAACTCCCGTAGTGGCGAAGCGGGTTCTAACGATGCGCTGGGTGTAGAGATACCACTTTATATCGCAGACATTGACTGGAATGCTTAATAATGAATTCAATTCAGGAATTAAGAGACGAATGTAAAAGGCTTGGTATTGCATACCAGACCAAAGAAACTCAAAAGCAATTACAAGTTAAAATTAAAACTCGAATTATGAAGGATAATACTAAAGAAGGAATCGTTTCTAAAGAACAAATAGAAGCTTGGAAAAAACAATACAAAGTGGATAAACTTCCTACTTTGAACGTGGTTGTAGCTCCTGGAGATGTGGCTATCGGTTATTTGAGACCACCAACCAGAAATCATAAAGCGACAGCTTTGTCAATGTACTCACAAAACAAAATTTTGGAATGCGGTGAATTCCTTAGAGACAACTGCTGGTTAGGCGGTGACACCAGATTGCAAAATGATGAGAATATTGCAGACACAGCCGCAATTCAAGCCTCTGGAATTGTTAAGTTCTTAGCTGGCGAACTGGGGGAAGTTTAGGCCTGCCAATTGATAGGCAGGCAGGAAATGACTTTGTTAGGAAAGTAAACGCATTACTTTCCTTTCATTTTAAGATTGCAATGCCAGAGGAAATGCCCGATGATCTATTTTGGGATAAATGGCAGCAGTTAGAATGGGTATTATGGTTTGATGCCAAACGACAAAACACAAAAGGAGATGTCTTCATATAATTTCAATTTTCAAGAACTGTTCAAAAGCACTTTCAATCTTAATATTGGATATGTTGGAGCGGCTGTCGCTGATCAATATACCAATGGATTTGAAGGGATTCAAGTCCTTGAAGAAAAAAAGCCTTTACAACTAGTCTCTCAAACAGGAGTGCATGTTTGGGATTACGTGAAACTTTTACCAAAAATTATTGAAGGAACCGGCGAACGATTTGACGGCTATGACTTTCCATTTGAGTGCGTTGTTGAAGTTGTTCTTACTAAAAAGATTGCTATTACGGACATCTTTGGAGCCGATGGCGAAGTAGAGGAACTTATGGGACTGAATGATTATGGGATTGTTATAAAAGGCATCATTATCAATTATAAAACTGATGATTACCCGGAATTTGAGTTTAGACGATTGCGTTACGTATGTGAAATAAAAGATACCATGCTTGAAGTGGAAGGAACCTTTTTAAATATGTTAAATATCAATCATTTGTCTATTCATGCTTTCCGCCCTATAGCTACGCCAGGATACAAAAACATGCAAGCCTTTGAAATTGAATGTAGGAGTAAGAGGCCGTTTAAAATTAATTCCGTTACCTAATGGTTTTTTGTTGTAAAATAACTATAGAAAGCGCTGTAGATCAAACAAAAATGTTCTTTGAAGCGGCATCCAGTATTGAGATTGAAAAAACTTGGAGAAAGTTCACCGATACCGCAATTCTCGAACTTCCAAAAGGAGTTTACTACCAAGTTGGAAACACCATGTTTCCGATGGAAAGTATAAAAGAACTCTTTAAAACGGGTGATTTGATTAAAATAGAACTGGGATACAACAGAGAACTTAAAACGGAATTTGAAGGATACATCGCCAGAATTCAACCTACTATCCCTGTTGCGTTTCATTGTGAGGATGAGATGTATACCATGAAACGAAACAATATTTCTGTTCATATTGAAGATGCCACTGTTAAGCAAATTTTACAGGCTGCCGCACCAGGCTATGAGATTGAATGTGCTGATGAGATTTACGGAGATTTTTCAATGGCTGACACAACATCTGCAAAAATATTTGACGAACTGAGAAGAAAAGCGGGGCTTTATACTTTTTTTAGAGGGAAAAGATTGGTCTGTGGTTTACAGTATGCGGATGATAAATTACCAACAGCAATTCCTCAGTTTGAATTTGGTAGAAATATAATTGATGATTCGCTAGAGTATAAATCTCCTGAAGATTGTAAATTAAAAATCTACGGAAAAAGTATTCAAAAGGATGGAAGTGTTATTTACTATGATAGAGGTGATGAAGGGGGGGATATCGAAAGATGGAATCAGGATTACACAACAAAAGAACAATTAAAAATTAATATTGATCGACGCTACGATAATGCAAAAACGAAAGGAGGCTATGCCGGAACCATTAAAAGCTTTGGTTTTCCGGTTGTAGAACACGGTCAGACCATTAGGGTATTAGATCCAGGCATTTATGAAAAAAGGGATTCCGAGCATTATGTTGATGAAGTGAAAATAACCGTAAGCGCCTCAGGAGGTTATAGAAGAATTTGTACTGTTGGGAAATTTGTAACTGAAAAAAAATTACTGTAATGATTAGGGAAGCCATTGAAAAAATTATTGAATCAAAAATTACAATAGTAATTGACAAAGCGAAAGTTATTTCGGTAGGTGAAACCTTTTGTAAAGTTCAAAGTTTAACTACGAAAAAAATATTCTTTAAATGCAGTTTAAATGCCATTATTGACAATGATGCCCAAGAATTAAAAATTGTACCTGAAGTTGGAAGTGTCATTGTTGTTGCAATACTAAATGATAATGCTACGATCATTCAAACCAGTAAGGTAAAAAGTATCAGTTTTAAATATGGTGACACTGTGTTTAAAGTTGATGAATCGGGTACCCAAATAGAAAGGGAAAGTGAAAACCTAAAGCAAGTCATTAATGATTTGCAGGATGAAATAGGAAAGCTTTGTGATGCCCTGAGTGCAACGGTTGTTTTGCCTGGTTACGGAACCACTCCTAACACCGGAATTATTTCCAATATAAAAACGGCGGTTTTACAAACTAAAACACGAATTAATAAAATACTGAAGTAATGACTGATTTCCTGCTTGACGACAATGGCAATATGTTGATTGCAAATGGTGATTTTGTAATAGGTGACAGTGAGGCACAAGATGTTGAATTGCTTATTAAATCAAGTAAAGGTGCTTGGAAAGAACATCCGTTGACCGGAGTAGGAATTGCACAGCTAATCAAATCAAAAGCCACAGAAGTACGCATAAAAAGAGATATTAATGAGCAATTGATGCTTGACGGGTTTATCAATATCGACATTGATATTGATTACCCAGACCTGCATGTTGACGCAAATAGATAGTATTATGATTGAAATTTTAAAGCCGTTTTTTGGAGAAATTGTGTCGGCACTTATAGGAATGTTTGTGGTTTGGTTTCCAAACCGAAAAAAGCAAACCATTGACAACAATCAAAGTATTGTCGATTTATATCAAGACTCATTGACCGATTTAAAGGCACGGTATGAAGAAAAGTACCAAGATTTAAAACTGACTTTTGAGGAAAAATTAAACTCTTTTTCAACTAAAATAGATGGTTTGGAAAAATCATTGGATCAGTGGAAAAAAAAGTACTTCAGTTTGAAAACTGATTTTGATAAATACAAAAAAGAGCATCCGTAATGATTATAGCTGTAGAAAATCAAACGCTTTTGGATATTGCCATTAAACAAAGAGGCACTCCAGTAGCAGCTTTGGATTATGCTATTGCAAATGGATTTTCAATTACGGAGATGTTAGAACCGGGTCAGGTTATTGTCCAAATCATTCAAGAACAATATGAGACTTCGGTATTGACCGATTTGATTGAAAAGTATGCTGAAAAGAAAGTTCAAACAATTACTGCAGTTAAAAATCAAACGCTTTTAGATATCGCCATCAAAGAAAGCGGTACTGCACTAGCAGCTTGGGATTATGCTATTGTAAACGGATTATCAATTACGGATTCATTGGATCCTGGTCAGGTTATTAGGCAAATTAATCAAGAACAATATGAGACTTACTTATTGACAGAGTTGATTGAAAAGTATGTTGACCAGAGAGCTCAAACAGTTATTGTAATTGAAAATCAATGTTTATTAGACATTGCCATGCAGGAAGATGGGAGCGCATTGGCGGCTTTTGATTGGGCTTTAAATAATAGAATTGCAATAACAGATACTTTGTTTCCAGGACAAAAAACATATATGCCCAAAAGTGAGGAATTCAGGGATATAACTAATGTGAATTACTTTAAATCGAGAAAATCAAAAATCGCAACATTTGAAAGAATTCCAAGAATATTTGAATATTATTTACCAGGAGAATTTCCATATAGTTTTTAATTATGAGCAGAAGTTTTAAAGAAATACAGGAACAAATCTTAGAAGCTAAAGCGGCTGCGTCAGAGCTTAACGCGCTTGAAATTCTAACAACCGCCGAGCAAACATTGTCATCAGCCACAAGTACGAGTAAAGTATCTGTTTGGAGGCTTTGGGTTTATGTGTTCAGTTTTGTCATTTGGTCTCATGAAAAGATTTCAGAAAAAAACGCTACCGTCTCCCGTCCTCAGAACCAGCCGAATTTCAAACAATCCATTTTGGACTATTACGATGGACTGGACTTGATTTGGAAAGAAGGAAGTTTTCAATATGATTTGACTAATGTCCCTGATGCTGAATCTCGAAAGATCATAGCCCGTTGTGCGGTTCTTGAACCTGATAGCGGCGGCCTTGTAGTCAAAATAGCTACGGATAACAACGGTGTTCTAGGGCCTGTAACTGCTGAGCAAAAAACAAGGATAGAGGCCTATATAAAAAAGAAAAAAGTACCAGGTGTCCCATTTGTTTTATTTAATAAAACGGCTGATTTAATCAAGGTGAGTTTAACAGTTTATGTAAATCCTTTGGTTATAGACACTACCACCGGAAAGTTATTATCAAGTACTGAAGACGTATACCCAATTAAGGATGCTATAGAGTTGTATTTGGCTAATCTTGAATTTGACGGAGCATTTGTTAAGGATTTTTTTAGAACAACCTTAAAGGATGCTGAGGGAATCGAGTTAGTGGTAATCGACTTAATTCAAAGCAAATTTGATGCCTATCCTTTTACCGATATGGCTGAATGGAAAACGCCTGACTCTGGTTATTTTAAAATAAATGATGAAAATCTAACCATTAACTATCTTCCTTATGTTTTGGCTAACAGTTAACTTTTTTACACTTGTGCAACAGCTATTGCCTAAGGAATTCAAAAACAATGAAACCTTTCATTATTTGAAAGCTATTATTACTCCAGTAAATAGAATATACAATGAAACCTTGTATAAAATGCAGCATGATGGGATAACTATTAACCTTGAAAAGATGCTCAATGAGTATTTTAAGGTTGCAGGATATGATCATCAGAACCATGAAACAACAAAAACGGTTTATATTGATGATATCCCAGAACCACCCAAGTTATACATCTTTCAAGATGAAGAGGAAGAGGTGATTTTTTTGAAAGATGATGGCGACGACAGTGATGATGATATTTTTTTAGATAATGATAATGAAAATGTTGTAAGCTATACGTGGATAATTTTTATTCCAGATACTTATGTTTTTCAAGAGGAACGTATTAGAGCATTGGTAGACACTTACAGATATTTCGGAAATAAATATAAAATACAAACTTATACATTATGAATCTTATAGACTTTTCTCAAGTAGGGGGATATCGCTTTAAACAGGCGTCTCTTAGAAGAATGCAAAGCGCTTACTTTGAAATTCTGAAAGCCTTTGTAAAACATTTGGGTATGCCTGATGAGGGGAACTTCATCATTAGCGGATGTACGGTTGTTGGTCCCAATATTACCGAAGGTGTAGTATATATAAATGGGGAGTTGTGTTTATTTGAAGCCACTCTTGGTACTGAGGCCACTAAGATAAAAAAAGAGATTATACTTGAAAATCTTTCTTTTTTTAGTGGAAGTAATTACCCTGTGTTTCGTTCAACACGTGCTATTGTTGACCCTGCCGGGGTTGCGCTATCTGCTTTTACACGCATTCAGGTGGTAAAGCCATTGATTTGGGACAATATCGGCGGCAAACCGAATGGAATAGTACTTGATCCAAACTTTGGAATCCCAGAGACCGAAACATTATTAGAAAGAATACTTGCTCTTGAAGCTCGACCACTTTCAAATGTTCCTATTGGCTTAATTGCAATTTGGGATCTTCCGGCATCTGAGATACCAGACGGTTGGGAAGAGTATATTCCTTTGAAAGGTAGAATGCCTGTCGGGCATGATGCAACGAATCCATTGTTTGATGTTCTTGGGGACTATGGCGGTGCGGCAACTCATACGCTTACCATTGCTGAAATGCCAGAACATAGCCACGGATTGAAGGTTGACCGCTTAAATGTTTCTGAATCGACTGGTTCTGAAGGGATACTCAGAGGAACGGAAGCGGACGAACAAACAGAGCTTACGGGAGGAGGTAATGCCATCGACATCATGAATCCATACCGAATTGTACACTTTATTAAATATGTAGGAGTAGCCTAATGGGAACACTATTAATAGAAACGAAAGAAAATAGCCCTGAGAAATTAGCGGCTATTGCCGGCAAGGATACTAAGTATTTCTTGATGGCTGGAGAGCTTAATGATATTGTTGAAGCGATTAATGAATCTGGGGAAAAGATTACCGTTCTGCAAGGGCTTCAAAATTTAAAGACCAATTTCACGGGTCCGGCTTTTGCTATTTGGACAGGTGTAGGTCTTATTTATGATGTCATTTACCCTGATTTTTATTTAGAGGGGGTTTTGTATCCTGGTGCCACGCAACAAGTAACATTGCCACCGGCCCACAGTGTGTATGATCGAAAGGATATAATTGCGGTGAATGCTTCGGGGGCTTTCTCTGTACAAGGGGAACCGGAAGAGGTTGCACTTGCACCAACCTTTGACACCAACACGGTTATTTATATTTCTACTGCCGATGTTCCGGCCAATTCAACTGTTCCAGGGAATGTGTCTGAGAAAGTTGTTTTTAAAGAAAACTCAGAGTTTACCACTTTTTCAAATAGTGGCGCAATCAATTTCAATTCTAATTTAAGTCCTTTTCAAGGAGCTATACACATTGACTGTACTTCTGTTTCTGCAGGAAATACAATGAAGTTTACAGATAGCGTGTTGAATTCAATTACCGATTATTCACTCTTTAGATTCTTTGTGAGTTTAAAGTCAGTTTTCAGCAATTCAACCAGGTTCTATGTACGGTTTTTAAAAGACGGAATTGCTGTTAGCTCTACTGTTGAAATAATAAGCGGGAACTACAATTTTAACAGAAACACGGTTAACATTTACCAGGGTGTTATCATCCCGATAACCGCCTTTTCTTTTACAAATTCTCAGTTTAATGGGGTTGAGATATTTATGTATGGTTCTAATGCATCCGGTTTTAGGATGGATAACATTATTCTTTCTAAAGGAGAAACATCCACTTCACCTACTCAAAAAACAATTACCTCTATTGTTACTGATAGTGGTGTCGTAAATGCGACGGTTGCGGACGATACTATAGAAATGAAAAGCGCAAACACTGGTCTTGTGATTAGTGCTGTTGGGAAGATAATCACGTTTACGAGTTTGTTTACATCTGCTTTGAAAACAGGATATGATGCAGCTTATACATGGTTTTCTACCAACGGGGCTTCGGTTATGGTGCATTTGTCAAGAACTGACAATCCTCATAACGTGACGGCTGCTCAAGTGGGCGCTCCTAGCGGTAGTGGGAATTCTACTGGGACGAATACGGGTGATCAAGTTCTTAATATTCAAAAGAATATTACTGGGAATTTGACTCTTGATAACACTTATGACCGTGCAATTATAAAGGTAAAAGCAAACGCAACAATAACGGTACCTAGTACATTGGCGGCTGATTTTAGTGCCGTGTTTGATTGCTGGACGGGGGCCACGGCAACCTTTGTGGCTGGTGCAGGTGCGACTATTGTTGAAACTGCTTTGATTTTACCGCCTACTAAAATGGCAACATTATATAAAGATGGTTCGACAACTACATACAAATTAAAAGGAGAAACAACGACATGATACCAGCTAATTATATGGTTTTTGGAAAGAGTTCAGTGATAAATATGACTTCATTAATTGGAAGTACTTATGGTATTAGTGCTAAATGGGGAGGTGGTGTTTTAGCCCCAAATGGTAAAATATATTTTGCTCCACATAATTCTACTCAGATATTAGAATTAAATCCTGCTACAAATACTACTTCATTAATTGGAAGTACTTATGGTGGTAGTGAAAAATGGGTAGGCGGTGTTTTAGCCCCAAATGGTAAAATATATTTTGCTCCTTTGAGGGCTGCTAAGATATTAGAATTAGATCCGACTACAAATACTACTGCGTTAATTGGAAGTGCTTATGGTACTAGTTATAAACATATTGGTGGTGTTTTAGCGCCAAACGGTAAAATATATTTCGCCCCTTTGACTTCTACTCAGATATTACAATTAGATCCTACTACAAATACTACTTCATTAATCGGAAGTACTTATTCTGGTAGCTTGAAATGGTCAGGCGGTGTTTTAGCGCCAAACGGTAAAATATATTTTTCTCCTTTTGATGGTTCTACTCAGATATTACAATTAGATCCTACTACAAATACTACTTCATTAATCGGAAGTAATTATTCTGGTGGCTTTAAATGGGATGGTGGTATTTTGGCTCCAAATGGTAAAATATATTTTGCTCCACGTAGTTCTACTCAGATATTAGAATTAAATCCTGCTACAAATACTACTTCATTAATTGGAAGTACTTATGCTGATAGTGAAAAATGGTCAGGAGGTATTTTGGCTCCAAATGGTAAAATATATTTTGCTCCACGTAATTCTAGTCAGATATTAGAATTAGATCCGACTACAAATACTACTTCATTAATTGGAAGTGCTTATGGTAGTAGTAGTGTTAAATGGATAAGTGGTGTTTTAGCCCCAAACGGTAAAATATATTTTGCTCCACATAATTTTAGTCAGATATTAGAATTGGCTTTAGTAAATGTACCTGATATTATTGGGGCAGATTCTAATGTACCATCCTCTTTAAGCGACTTAACTTCATCAAATTATAATAAGTATTATAACAAATTTTAACTATGGCAAAAATACAATCAAAAAAAGATCTTCTTTATCGTTCCAGAGACGGAAAATATGGAAAAATAGTCGTTAAGATTTCTGAATGGAAATTTGAATTAGATAATAATCGATATGTAGCAAAAGTAGATGACTATCTATCTACAATAATAGATGTTGACGGAGTGATGATTGAACAATTAACACTTATTGATTCTAAACTGCAGATTTATCCAAAAGTAGAAATTGACACACTGTTTAACTATCTCAATAATTCAATTGAAATAACAGAGACTTTCTCTTCAGAATTAGACGATTTGATTTCTGAGGCTTTGCTTCTTGAAACTCAGTCTAGGCCTATTTATGAAAGTTTAGATATTGATTGGGAATTATGCTAGGCTTATGAAAAAACTATTTATCGAAATACTTGTGTTTGTTGTTGGGGGCCTTATAGTGTTTCCGGTAGTTTTTGTGTTGGGATTTTTATACACAACGGCAAAGCACATTTGGAAACTTGACTATTCGCTGTCTAAGCAACTCACTCCAATTATTCGCAGTATTACATTGCTGTCTGATGGTTTAGCTAATGCCGGAGCGGGAGAAATGCTAAACGATGTTTACGGCATCGAGGGTAATATTAAGTATGGCAAATGGTATCAAACAATATCGGCAGTTACAGGATTGCTATTGTTACACGTGAAGGATACAAAGCTAAGGAGGTTCTTGGATAAGGTTCTAGGCCGTGATCATTGTGTAGAGGCTATATCGAAAGAAGATTTGTTTTTCTACGAGAAAATGAAGTAAAACTTCCAAGGCAGGACGGGAAGTAAAAATAGTCCTCCGAATTCAAAAGGTCTCAAACTTTTAAAATCAAATACGCACGAAGCATAATCGGAGGACATAGGTCTTCTGGTTGTTTCGTGCGTGTTTTTTTTTGGTTTGAGACCTTTTGCAAATATATAATATCATCAATCAAAAATCGAATATTAAAAATGAAAATTAAACAAAAAAATTACACGACGGCGCCTTTGCCATTTATGGGACAAAAAAGAAGGTTTTTAAATGAGTTTAAAACGGCTTTAAAACAATACCCCCCGGATGCGGTTTATGTGGACTTATTTGGCGGTAGTGGTTTGTTATCACATACTGCAAAAGGTCATTACCCTGATGCTAGAATAATTTACAATGATTTTGATAACTACAGGGAAAGAATCCAAAATATAAACAAGACGAATGCTCTTATTGCAGATTTAAGGGATTTGCTGAAGGACTGGCCAAAGGATAAAAGGATACTTGGAGAGACCCGTGACAAAGTACTAAACCGTATTGAGTTGGAGCAAATAAACGGCTATGTTGATTATATTACGATATCCAGCTCTATTCTTTTCTCAATGAATTACGCCTTAGACTTAGACCAGTTGAAGGCTCAGTCGCTATATAATAGCGTTAGACAGTCAGGTTATAATGCTGATGGCTATCTTGACGGTATCGAGGTTGTGAGTAAGGATTATAAAGAGCTGTTTAATGAGTTCAAAGACACTCCTAATGTTGTGTTTCTAGTTGATCCGCCGTACTTGTCTACAGAAGCCGGCACATACAAAAGCTACTGGAAACTTAAAGATTATTTGGATGTTCTCCAGGTGCTGGATAACTCAAATTATTTTTACTTTACCTCAAATAAGTCGTCTATTATTGAGCTATGTGAATGGATTGAAACGAAAACACCGATGAGTAATCCGTTTAACAATGCGACTAAGGTGGAATTAAACGCCTCTATAGGCTATAATTCGAGCTATACGGACATAATGTTGCATAAACAGTGGATTACAAGTCATACATAAAAAAAGCCCCGTATTGGGGCTTTTTAATTGGTGTTTAAATAGGGTTTAAATGGTGTGTAAGTTTTTTTACTTGTATACTTTTCGTTGTGTTAATTGGTATTTTTCGTTTTTCCGATTATA
>NZ_JBDLZY010000010.1:0-48833 GCF_040049085.1 Flavobacterium maritimum | reverse complement strand
GTTTAAATGGTGTGTAAGTTTTTTTACTTGTATACTTTTCGTTGTGTTAATTGGTATTTTTCGTTTTTCCGATTATAACTAAAGAAACAAAGATTGATACAATCCAGTTAGGTGGTGATGTGCGAAACAGTTCAACCTCGGTTGTGGGACCTATTGCGGAATCTATTTTGAGTCAGTTTTCTTGTAATAAACTATTTTTAGGAACTGATGGACTTCATTTGGATTTTGGATTAAGTACTTCGAATGCGTTGGAAGCACATTTGAATCAAGCGATGATAGAGGTTGCTGAGCAGGTTATTGTTTTGGCTGATTCTACAAAAATGAATGTCAGGGGTTTTGGTAAAATTTGTAATTTAGATAAAATTGATGTTTTGATTACGGATGAAGGTATTGATATCGAAACTAAAACGAAACTGGAAGAACTTGGGATTGAAGTTGTAATTGCTTCTAAATAATAGTTTAATTTTTGAAAAATTGGTTTACTTCATAATAGAGATTCGTTTTTTTATCGAATGTTTTTTGTTAAGAAGAATAAGATTTAAGCTATTCTAAAGTTGTAAATCAACGATTATATTGACTTTTAAAATTTAAAAAACTCAAAATTTAAAAAAATCATATACTTTTGCCGACACAAACAAATGGGATATGGCAAAGAATTTAGTTATAGTGGAGTCACCTGCAAAGGCAAAAACAATCGAAAAATTTCTGGGGAGTGATTACCAAGTGGAGTCGAGTTATGGGCATATTGCTGACTTGCCTTCCAAGGAAATTGGTGTAGATGTAGAAAATGGTTTTAAACCTAAATACGAAGTTTCTGCCGATAAAAAAGCGTTGGTGAGTAAACTAAAAACTTTATCAAAGAATGCCGAAACGGTTTGGTTAGCAAGTGATGAGGATCGTGAAGGAGAAGCTATTTCCTGGCACTTAGCGGAAGAGCTAAAATTGGACAAAAAGAAAACCAAACGAATTGTTTTTCATGAAATTACCAAATCGGCGATTCTGAAAGCTATCGAAAACCCCCGCGAAATAGATTATAATTTGGTCAATGCGCAACAAGCCCGTCGTGTATTAGACAGATTGGTTGGATATGAGTTGTCGCCAGTCCTTTGGAGAAAAATAAAAGGAGGGCTTTCTGCCGGACGTGTACAATCAGTATCTGTTCGTTTGATAGTGGAAAGAGAACGTGAAATTCAAAACTTCAACACTGTAGCAACCTATTCTGTTGTAGCTGAATTTACGAATGAAGCCGGGAAAACATTCAAAGCAAAGCTTCCTAAGAATTTTAATACCAAAAAAGAAGCCGAAGATTTTTTAAACAAAAATATCGGGTCTATATATAAGGTAGCGGATTTAGAAACTAAACCTACCAAAAAATCACCAACAGCGCCTTTTACCACTTCTACCTTACAACAGGAAGCGGCAAGAAAATTATACCTGCCTGTTGGAATTACCATGCAACTAGCACAGCGTTTGTACGAAGCGGGATTAATCACCTACATGAGAACGGATAGTGTTAACCTTTCCAAAGATGCGATGGATGCTGCCGAAGCTGAAATTATTAAATCTTACGGGAAAGAATTTTCTAAGCCAAGAACTTTTGCCAATAAAAGCAAAGGAGCACAGGAAGCGCACGAGGCAATCCGTCCTACTGATATGTCACGCCATACCGTAAATATAGACAGAGATCAAGCACGTTTGTATGATTTGATCTGGAAAAGAACTTTGGCATCGCAAATGAGTGATGCGCAATTGGAACGTACCAATGTGAAAATTGAAGCCAATAATCATGATGAGGTTTTTACAGCTACGGGTGAAGTATTGCTTTTTGAAGGTTTCTTGAAAGTGTATCTTGAAGGTCATGATGATGACGAAGAAGAACAAGAAGGAATGTTACCTGCTTTGAAAGTAAACGAAAAATTACAAAACAATTATATTACAGCAACCGAAAGATATTCCAGACCTCCCGCAAGATATACCGAAGCTTCTTTGGTAAAGAAACTGGAGGAATTAGGAATTGGTCGTCCGTCAACCTATGCGCCAACCATTTCTACTATTATCAACAGAAATTATGTTGAGAAAGGAAATCTTGAAGGTCAAGAAAGAAACTACACACAATTGACTTTGCAATCCGGAAAACTGGGAGAAAAGTTACTTAAGGAAAATACCGGTTCCGATAAAGGAAAATTAGTTCCGACTGATATTGGAACAATTGTAACCGATTTCTTGGTGAAGAATTTCGGAAACATTTTAGATTATAATTTTACTGCAAAGGTAGAGCAGGATTTTGATGAAATTGCCGAAGGAAATATTGAATGGGCAAAAATGATGCAGGAGTTCTATGATAAATTTCATCCAAACGTAAAAGAAGTTGAGGCTCATGCCGAAAGAGAAAGTGGAGAAAGAATTCTTGGCAAAGACCCGGTGACAGGAAAACAAGTTTCTGTTCGATTGGGGAAATTCGGTCCTATGGCTCAAATAGGAGAAGCTGATGATGAAGATAAAAAGTTTGCCAGTTTAAGACATGAGCAAAATATTGGAAACATCACTTTAGAAGAAGCTTTAAATTTATTTTTATTGCCTAAAAATCTTGGAGAATATAAAGGAGAAGAAGTTGAAGTGAGTAATGGTCGTTACGGTCCATACGTGCGACACGGAGCTGTTTTTATTTCTTTGCCAAGGGGTGAGGATCCTTTAGATGTTAACATGGAAAGAGCAAAGGAGCTAATTGATGAAAAAGCAATTGCTGATGCGCCGATAGCTACATATAAAGGTGAAGGCGTTCAGAAAGGAGTGGGTCGTTTTGGTCCTTTTATCAAATGGAATGGGTTGTTTGTTAATGTGAGCAAGAAATATGATTTTGATAATTTGTCGCAGTCGGATGTTGAAGCCTTGATTGAAGATAAATTGCAAAAGAATATCGATAAGGTGTTGCATAATTGGGAAGAAGAAGGAATTTTGGTAGAGAAGGCCCGTTGGGGACGTTCTGTTATTACTAAAGGGAAAATTAAAATTGAATTAAGCAAGGATATTGATGCGACAAAATTAACACTGGCAGAAGTTCAGGAAATGATTGCAAAGAAAACGCCTGCTAAAAAAGTACCGGCAAAGAAAGCACCGGCTGCTAAAAAACCGGCTGCTAAGAAAGTGGTTGCTAAAAAGAAATAAAAAATGGAATTTGATTTTCTAGCCCCTTTAGATAAGGAGATTCTTAGTTTTATTCATGGGTTGTCTTCGCAACAATTAGGGAGTAAAGTTGTTTTGCATACTGATGATCAGTTTCCTGATTTAGACAAAATCAAAATTGCCGTAATCGGTGTTTTGGAAAACCGTGGGGATAAAAAGGTAGTTTCCGATGTGAATTTAAATCCGATTCGGAAAGAATTGTATGGATTGTTTCCGGGAAACTGGGATGCATCTATTGCTGATCTTGGAGATATTCTAGCTGGGAACACTGTAGAGGATACTTACTTTGCGTTGCGTAAAGTAGTGTCAAGTTTAATCAAGAAGCGGATAATACCCATTGTTATTGGTGGTACACAAGATCTGACGTATGCTCTTTATAGGGCTTATGATGATTTGGAACAAATGGTGAATCTGGTATCGATTGATAATAGATTTGATTTTGGAAAAGAGAATGAGGATATTTCGGCTAGTTCTTATTTGACAAAAATAATAATAGATGAACCGAATAATCTTTTTAATTATTGTAATATTGGGTATCAGACTTATTTTAATTCGCAGGAAGAAATCGATTTGATAGAAAAATTATTCTTTGATGGATATCGATTAGGGGAGGTTTCAAATAATATATCCATTTCAGAACCGGTTTTTAGGGACGCTGATTTGGTAAGTGTTGATTTGAATTCAATTAAATCATCAGACTCTGGTAATTTTGTTTCATTTGCTCCTAATGGTTTTAATGGGAAAGAGATCTGCTCTTTGTCAAGATATTCTGGAATCAGTGATAAAGTGTCGTCATTCGGAATATTTAATCATAATAATTCTATACAGGAATCTGTTATCATTGCGCAAATAATTTGGTATTTTATTGAAGGCTTTCACTATCGTTCGAATGAGTATCCATTTGGAAGTAGAGAGAATTATTTAAAATATATTGTTCCTTTAGAAGAAGAAGAATTGGTGTTTTATAAAAGTGACAAAACGGATCGATGGTGGATAGAAATACCATTTGTTTCAAATGGGAATAATAAATTGAAAAGAAATACGTTATTACCGTGTTCTTACGAGGAGTATTTAGCTGCTTGCAATCAAGAGCTACCTGAAAGATGGTGGAAAGCGCAACGAAAAAACATCATTTAGGAAGATTTTTTGCCTAATGTTAATTTTTTTGTAAAAAAAGAGCATTGTTTAGTATAAAAAAAATTGCTTTTTAAGAAAATAATAAATAGGTTTACACACTTTAAAAATAATGAATACATAACCCAAATTTTATGAAGAAGCTCATTGCATTCACAGCGTTGTTAACCCTACTGACAAGCTGTGGTAAGTCAAGTGACAAAGGAGAGTTAGTTGGTATTAAAGGCGGAAAATGGCATCCGGAAAAACCTTACGGAATGGCTTTAGTTCCAGGTGGGTCATTTATTATGGGTAAACCTGATGATGATTTAGCCGATGTAGAAGATGCGCCAACGAAAACCGTTACTGTTCGTTCTTTTTACATGGATGAAACTGAAATTACTAATAGTGAATACCGTTCGTTTGTCGAATGGGTAAAAGATTCTACTATGAGAGTTCGATTGGCAATTCTTGCTGACGAAACTGGTCAAAAAGCTGGAGCAACAGATGCTAAAGGAAAAAATGCCGGAAGTATTGGTGATTTTGCTTTTAATGATTCGGATCCTGAAAAAATGACTGCCTACGATAAGTACATGTACGATAACTATTACAGTGTTGGTACTGATGACAATCCTTACGCTAGTAGAAAATTAAACAGAAAAGTTAAACTTATTAAGGATACTAAGCTTTACCCAGATGCTTATTATGCTGAGGTTATGGATTCTATGTATTTACCAATAGAGGAGTCTTATAACGGATTAAGAACTATTGATGTGAATAAATTGAAATTCCGTTATTCTTGGATGGATATTCAAGCTGCAGCAAAAGCAAAAGTTGGAAAAAGAAAAGAATTTATAAGAACGGAAGAAGTAAATGTTTATCCTGATACTACAGTTTGGATTAAAGATTTTACTTATTCATATAATGAGCCAATGCATAATGATTACTTCTGGCACAAGGCTTATGGAGATTATCCTGTGGTTGGTGTAAAATGGACGCAAGCAAAAGCATTTTGTGCTTGGAGAACATTAAATAAAAATACTTATATCAAATCGAAAAAGAAAGGACGTGATTTGATAAACTCTTTCAGATTACCAACTGAGGCTGAGTGGGAATATTCTGCCAGAGGTGGTTTAGAGTCTGCAACCTATCCTTGGGGAGGTCCTTATATTAAAAATGACAGAGGTTGTTTCATGGCTAATTTCAAACCTAATAGAGGTGATTATGCTGCAGATCAAGCTTTGTATACCGTAGAAGCAAAATCATATGAGCCAAATGGATATAATCTTTATAACATGGCTGGAAATGTTTCAGAATGGACAGATTCAGCATATGATCCAAATGCTTATGAATATGTTTCTACAATGAATCCTAATGTTTTGGATGCATCAAACAAACGTAAAGTTGTACGTGGAGGTTCTTGGAAAGACGTTGCTTACTACCTACAAGTAAGTACAAGAGATTTTGAATATGCTGATTCAGCTAGAAGTTTTATCGGATTTAGAACAGTTCAAGATTATATGGGAACTCAAAGTACAGGCACATCAAAGAAAAATAACAGATAAACAAAAATAGAACCAAATCTAAATATATAAATAAACCTAAAAACAAAATTATTATGGCATTATTAAGCAAAAAAGCGATGAATTTCGCTTACGGAATGGGAGCAGCAGTTGTAATCATTGGTGCATTATTTAAAATTACTCACTTTGAGTTAGGACCTTTAACAGGAACAGTGATGCTTTCAATTGGATTGTTAACAGAAGCCTTGATTTTTGCTCTTTCAGCATTTGAGCCTGTTGATAATGAATTAGACTGGACTTTAGTTTATCCAGAGCTTGCTAATGGTGAAGCGAAACCTAAAAATAAAAAAGAAGAAGCTCCTGCTGACGCACAAGGACTATTGTCTCAAAAATTGGATGCAATGTTAAAAGAAGCTAAAATCGACAGTGAGTTGATGACAAGTTTAGGAAACAGCATCAAAAATTTTGAAGGTGCTGCAAAAAGTATCTCTCCTACAGTAGATTCTATTTCAGCTACAAAAAAATATGGTGAAGAGTTGTCAATGGCAGCTGCACAAATGGAGTCTTTAAACAGTTTATATAAAGTACAATTAGAAAGTGCTTCCAGAAATGCTGAGGCAAATAAAGAAATTGCTGAAAATGCTGGAAAATTAAAAGAACAAATGCAATCTATGACTGCAAACATTGCTTCATTAAACAATGTTTATGGTGGTATGCTTTCTGCAATGGGTAACAAAGGATAATTAGTTTTTAACTATCATATTTAATAATACAAAACTAATTTAAAAAAAATGGCAGGAGGAAAATTAACCCCTAGACAGAAGATGATTAACCTGATGTATCTGGTTTTCATCGCAATGTTAGCAATGAATATGTCCAAAGAAGTTTTATCTGCTTTTGGATTGATGAATGAAAAATTTGAGAACGCTAACAAAACCTCAGTAGAGACAAACGCTTCGTTGTTATCCGCATTAGATGTAAAAGCTGCTGAGGCAAAAGGAGAATTTGCAACGGCTGCTGTTACAGCGCATAAAGTTGAAGTTGTTTCAAAAGAATTTTACGAATATATCGGAACTTTAAAAACTAGTGTTTTAAAAGGATTTGAAGTAGATAAAGAAACTGGAAAATTGCCTTACGAGTCTATGGACAAAGGTGATAATATCGATAATTGGTTTACAGGTGATGGTTATACAGCTAAAGGTAATGAGATTATTGCTAAAATAGAAAAGTATAAAGCGGATATGAAAGCTGCTTTAGGGACTGAAAAAAAATATTCTTTAGTTTTAGCAGAAGTAGAGAAAAAATTCGATGTTTCTGATGTTAAGAATAAAGAGGGTTTAAAAGATAAGTATTTAGCGTATCATTTTAAAGGTTTTCCAGCAGTTGCTTCTGCTGCTAAACTTTCAGCTTGGCAAAATGATGTACAAAAAGCTGAAGCTGATATCTACAGTGCTGCTTTAGGTAAAGCTGCTGTTGCGGCTGCATCATACAGTAATTATCAAGCGATTGTAGTTTTAGATAAAAATGCTTATTTTCAAGGTGAAAAAGTAACAGGTAAAGTTGTTTTAGGTAGATATGATGAAAATACCAAACCTACTTCTTTTTCAGGACCTGGAAAAATTGAAAATGGTCAAGCGGTTATTTCATTGACTGCTGGAAATGTTGGAGAACAAAACATTAATGGTCAGTTTTCTTTCTTAGAAGATGGTAAAAATATACCACTTAAATTTAAAGGAAGTTATGTAGTTGTACCAAGACCAAATGCTGCTACTATATCTGCAGATAAAATGAATGTAGTTTATAGAGGTGTTGTTAACCCTATGACAATTTCATTTGCAGGTGTTTCTTCTGATAAAGTTACTGCTTCTGCTCCGGGATTAAGTTCTGCTGGACCTGGTGGTAAGTATAAAATGAGTCCTGGTTCAGGAAACGAAGTTGTTATCAATGTTACGGCTACTCTTCCTGACGGATCTAAAGTTTCAGATAAAAAGACGTATAGAATCAAAGGTATTCCTGGTCCAACAGGAACAATCAGAGGAGAAATGGGAGTTGTTAAAGGTCCTAAATCAAGTTTAGAGATTTCGACGGTTGGTGCTAAATTGGTTGATTTTGATTTTGAAGTAGGTTTGGATGTTGTTGGTTTTAATCTTAAAGTTACAGGTCAACCTACAGTGGTTG
Organism: Flavobacterium maritimum; assembly: GCF_040049085.1. Classification (NCBI taxonomy): domain Bacteria; kingdom Pseudomonadati; phylum Bacteroidota; class Flavobacteriia; order Flavobacteriales; family Flavobacteriaceae; genus Flavobacterium; species Flavobacterium maritimum. Next base: position 40,836 of record NZ_JBDLZY010000010.1, on the reverse strand, counting down.
TAGTTGGAAACAAATTAAACGCGCAATGTAAATCTGTTCTTTCTAAAGCTGGAAGAGGTGATCAGGTTACAATTTCTGAAATTAAGACAAAACTTGTTGGTGCAGGTAGTTATTTATTGCCAAGAACTGCTCCAGTAATTTATGAAATACAATAATAAGTAAGTTTTATATAACTTATTTTTAATATCTTATAATGATATCATGATGAACATAAGAAATTTTTTAATAGCCATTATCACTGTAACTGGGAGTTTTGCCTCTTTTGCGCAATCAAATTTGCTTAATGCTAAAACACCAGACCAAATAGGACTTAAATCTGCTGCACAACTTGTGTCGGATAATGACAAACCATTGTCATATGGTTATGTGCATGATAGAGATGTTTTGATGGGTAAGACAACTTGGGAAATAATTGACTTAAGTGAGAGGATAAACTTCTCTTTATATTTTCCTATTGATACTGCAAATATTGGTTCTGACAGACGTTCGTTATACGATGTATTGACTAAAGCCATGAAAAATGGTAAAATTACACAAGTGTATACGGACAGTTATTTCAATACCAAAAAATCATTGAAAGATATCCAATCTTCTTTGTCACGTATTGATACAACTGATGCAGGTAGAGAACAAATAAATGCCGGTGCGCAGGTGTCTCCTGAGTATATCGTGAAACAAGATTTAACAGCTCAAGACGTTACACAATATAAAATTAAGGGATATTGGTATTTTGATAAACGTCAAAGTGAATTGAAATATCGTTTACTTGGTATTTGTCCTGTAACTCCGGATGTTTACACTATGAATAGTGATGAGAAAGATTACATTGAGTTGTTCTGGATTTTTTATCCGGACGCAAGAGAAGTTTTACATGAAGCAAAAGCTTTCAATGATAAAAATTCCGCAATGCCAATCTCTTTTGACCAAATTTTGAATTCTAGAAAGTTCAATAGTGTTATTTATAAAGAAGAAAACATTTATGGCGATAGAGCTATCGATGAATACATGAAAGATAACTCTCAGAACCAATTGTTGGAATCAGAAAGAGTGAAAGAAAAAATTCGCAATTTCGAACAGGATATGTGGAATTACTAATTCCATTTAGATAATTTAAAAGAAACTCTTACTGTAATAGTAAGAGTTTTTTGTTTTATGTCGTTACTTTGTAAAGTATTTAAAAGAGGTTTCTAAATGATTGATTACTTAATTGTAGGTTCAGGATTGGCAGGTATTTCGTTTTCTGAAATAGCTTTGCAAAACAATAAATCTATTTTGGTGCTGGATAATAATTCGCAAAATTCATCTAAAATTGCGGGTGGTCTGTATAATCCGGTTATTTTAAAAAGGTTTAGTGAGGTTTGGCAGGCTCAGGATCAACTGTTTTTAATGAACGAATTTTATGCGCTTTTAGGTAAAAAAATTAACGTCAAATTTGATTTTAAGAAACCGATTCTACGAAAGTTTTTTTCTATTGAGGAACAGAATAATTGGTTTGCGGCTTCTGATAAGCAGGCATTAGCTCCCTTTTTATCTACAGAATTGATATTTAAGAAGTATCAAGGTATAGATTCGCCTTTTGGTTATGGCGAGGTTTTGCAGACAGGGTACGTCGATACTGCTTTACTATTGCATAAGTACAGGGAATATCTGATAAGTAATAAACTGTTTAGGGAAGAATCATTTGATTATGATGCTTTACAGATTGTAAGCAACGGAATAAGATATAAAGATATTCAGGCCAAACATATTATTTTTGCTGAAGGTTTTGGTATGCATGCTAATCCTTATTTTAAGCATTTGCCTTTGGATGGAACAAAAGGAGAGCTTTTTATCATAAAGGCACCTGGTTTAGATCTGGATGTGATTGTGAATACCAGTGTCTTTATTTTGCCGATTGGCAACGATTTGTATAAAGTGGGAGCTACTTATAATTGGAAAGATAAAACTGATTTGCCTACTGAAGAAGGAAGGGCCGAATTGGTTGATAGAATCAAAGAAATTATCACTTGTAATTTTGAAATTGTTGAACATTTTGCAGGTGTAAGGCCAACTGTTAAAGACAGAAGGCCGCTCGTGGGAACACATTCAACCCATACTGCAGTACATATTCTGAATGGTTTAGGAACACGCGGTGTTATGCTTGGTCCTGCTATGGCTAAAGCATTATATGATTGTATAGAAAATAAAATCCCTTTGAGTAAAGAAATAGATATAAACCGTTTTAGTGCTAAAGGAAAAAAATAGTCTTATTTTGATTTTGTTTCTGGATCATAAGAAACAAACATATTGATATATATGTTTCGTGACCAGCGCAAAACAAAAGGGAATAAAATTATAAGGGACACTATTATTGCTGCAAAAGCCACTTTTAAATTGGATTTAAAAATTACATAAGAGATTATAAAGGCTGCAATTCCAACTGCTACATTTAGACCATAACTTACGTACATTGCTCCGTAAAAGAAGGATGGTTCAATTTGATATTTTAAACCACAATGGCTGCATTTTTCATGCATTTTTAAAACTTTGCTCAAATGAAGTGGGTTTTTATCTAAATACATACTCTCATTCTGACATTTAGGACAAGTTCCTGTTAAAATGCTATATAATTTGGATCCTTTTTTTAACATTTGCAAAAAAATTAATTTTTCCTTTTTCGGACTAGCAAATTTACGAATTTGAGAGGGAATAAAATAACAATACATGCTTAATATACACAATTTATCTGTTTCGTTTGGAGGTTCTTATTTGTTTGAAGAAGTAACCTTTCGATTGGGTGCAGGAGACCGTGTGGGTCTCGTAGGGAAAAATGGTGCCGGAAAATCTACCATGCTTAAAATATTGGCAAGAGATTTTGCTCCTGATTCGGGAAGCATTGCTCAGGAGAAGGAGATAAAAATGGGTTTTCTTCGTCAGGATATTGATTTCGAGCAAGGAAGAACTGTGCTTGAAGAAGCTTATGAAGCTTTTACGGAGATTAAAATTGTTGAGAAGAAATTAGAAGAAATCAATCATCAGCTGGTTACCAGAACAGATTATGAAAGTGAGGAATACAGTCAGATTATTGAAGATTTATCTGATTACACGCATCGATTCGAATTGTTAGGAGGGTATAATTATGTGGGTGATACCGAGAAAATTCTTCTGGGTTTGGGTTTTAAAAGAGAAGTTTTTGATAATCAAACAGAAACTTTTTCTGGTGGATGGAGAATGCGTATTGAGCTAGCCAAATTGTTATTACAGTCAAATGATATTTTATTACTGGATGAGCCAACGAATCACTTGGATATTGAGAGTATCATTTGGTTAGAGGGTTTTCTTCGTAATTTCCCTGGCGTAGTTGTAATTGTTTCGCACGATAAAATGTTTTTGGATAATGTGACCAACAGAACCATCGAGATTTCTTTAGGGAAGGCTTATGATTTCAATAAGCCGTATTCTCAGTATTTGGAATTGCGTCACGAAATTCGTGAAAAGCAGTTGGCAACTCAGAAAAATCAAGCCAAGAAAATTGAAGAGACCGAAAAATTAATTGAAAAATTCCGTGCAAAAGCTTCTAAAGCATCTATGGCACAGTCATTAATCAAGAAATTAGATAAGGTTGAGCGTATAGAAGTTGATGAAGATGATAACTCTGTAATGAATATTTCTTTTCCTGTTTCTAAAGAGCCGGGACGAGTAGTGATTGAAGCTGAAGATGTCACTAAAAGCTACGGAGACAAGACGATATTAAAGGATATTAATCTGCTAGTGGAGCGTGGTAGTAAAATTGCATTTGTTGGACAAAATGGACAAGGGAAATCCACATTTATTAAGGCTATTGTAAACGAGTTTGAATACAAGGGCAATATCAAATTGGGTCATAATGTGCAATTGGGTTATTTTGCTCAAAATCAGGCGGAATATCTAGATGGTGAAATTACTTTGTTGCAAACCATGGAAGATGCTGCAATGGACACAAACCGAATGAAAGTGCGCGATATGTTGGGCTCTTTCTTGTTTCGTGGGGATGATGTGGAAAAAAAGGTAAAAGTCCTTTCTGGAGGGGAAAGAAACCGTTTGGCATTATGTAAGTTGTTATTGCAGCCGATCAATGTTCTGGTAATGGATGAGCCTACGAACCACTTGGATATTAAATCCAAAAATGTTTTGAAAGCAGCACTTCAAAAGTTTGGAGGAACTTTACTGCTAGTTTCTCACGATAGGGATTTCCTGCAAGGTATGTCAAACATAGTGTATGAATTCAAAGACCAGAAAATAAAAGAATATTTGGGTGATATCAATTATTTCTTAGAACAACGCAATCTGGAAAACATGCGTGAAGTGGAGAAGAAAGATGCGCAAAAAGCTGCAGCGCCTAAGGAAAGTAACAAAGCTTCATACGAAGATCAGAAAAGAGGTAAAGCTTTACAGAATAAATTAAGCAAGGTCGAAAGCCAGATTAAGCAATTGGAAAAAGATATTCAAAATGATGATAAAATGCTGGCTTCGAATTATGATAAGCATATCGAAGACGCTTCTTTTTTTATGGCTTATAATAAAAAGAAAGCAGAGCTGGATAAACTTCTCTTAGATTGGGAAATCGTTCAGGAAGAAATCGATAATTTGTAGTTTTTTATTTTTAGATTCAAACATTTATAAAAAATCTGAATTTCTAATGTTCTTAAAAGAGCCATTTTTAGTTGTTTTTATAAACAGGAAGTTCAGATTTTTTTTATCGAATTAATCCAATTTTTTTTGAATGGGCAATAGCTTCACTACTGTGTCTGAAATAACAGACCGCGACACCTAAAGTTTCCATGTTTTTCATGATTTCTATGATTTTTTCTTTTTTTTGATCTCTTGACTGTCGAATGTAAACGGCTTTGACGGTGGCAGGAAAGATTTTACTAATAGCTTCGTACAGATAGGGATCGTGTTGGGAATCATCACCCAATAATACATATTCCAAATTGGGGTAAAATTCCAGGATATGTTTGATTTTTTCAAATTTATGATTGTGACCACCTTTTTCAGTAAAAAAATCAAGAAGACTGGTTTTTATGTCTTTTAATAAAAAAACAGCTTTAGGTAATTTGTGAATTTCTGTAAATTTTTCAATAAGACGATACAGATTCCATTCACTGCTGGAAACATAGAAAAAAGCATTGAATTCTTCTTTATTATTTCTTCCGGATAAGCTCAATGCTTGATAATGAGGAACAACATCTTTGAATATTTTTCGTGAAGAAACGTTTCGGAATAACAAATGATAGATTTTTTTTAAAGGATTTAGGGTATATGAAATCATGAAAGTATCATCGATATCGGATATAATCCCTAAGTTTCCTTTGTGCGGACGAATATAGCTTTCTTTGCTTACAATTGGTTTGCCTTTATAAATAATACTAACCTGATAATCTACCCAGCCGTAACTATCATCCTGATCTAATGGGACGCAAAATTTGAAATAGCCGTCATTTAAGGCTTTTGTGTGGATTTTTGTATTCCCATGCTCGAGATATACATCTGCGTTTCCATCCGTTTTAATACGGAACATACTAATGACAGATTTGGCATTTTTTAAGTTTTTTTCCTGGAAGTTATAGTCTCGCTTTCTGGTAGGTTTAAAAACATGCCCCATCACAATTAATTCCTGTTCGTTTGCATATCCGCGGTATAATTTTAAAATAGGCTTCATTTTTTGTAGTACTTTTGATAGGAGTTCTAAGTTAATTATTTTTAATCAATAAAGAAAGTAAAACTTTGAAAAAGAACGTGTTAATGGTTGTTAATCCTGTGTCTGGAGGTATTGATAAATTGGAGTTTATTGATGCTGCAAGACTTTTTGCTGCAAAGGAAAATTTAAATTTTATTTTATACACAACAACTGGAAATGATGATTTTTCGAAGATAAAAGAACTTTATTTTCTTTATCGACCAGAGCGAATTATTATTGCAGGTGGAGATGGAACTATAAAAATGGTCGCTGAGGCAATGGAAAGACAAGATGTTATCCTTGGGATTTTGCCTGCGGGTTCCGCTAATGGTTTAGCAGTGGAGTTGAATTTGATGAAAACATTGGAGGAGAACATTAACATTGCTTTTCATAATGAAGCTGTAGAAATGGATATGGTTGTTATTAACGGAAAAAAAAGTATGCATTTGAGTGACCTGGGACTTAATGCAGAACTGGTTAAAAACTACGAATTAAGTGAGGTTAGAGGTATGTGGGGGTATGCATTACAGGCAGTAACAACTTTGATTGATTTGGAAGAACCATTTACTGCAACCATAGAAGCCAATAATCAAACATTAGTTTGTATGGCCAGAATGATTGTGATTGCCAATTCTAAAAAATATGGAACGGGTGTCGTTATTAATCCTGATGGAGTAGTAAATGACGGTAAATTTGAATTGGTGATTTTAAAAAATTTGGATCTAGTTGTTTTTATAAAAATTATTACCGGAAATATACCGATGAATATAGAGGACGTCGAAATCATATCAACAGATAAAGCAACTATTACAACTAATTTTCCAGTAAGTTTTCAGATTGATGGAGAGTATTGCGGACAGCAAACCAGATTGGATATTGAAATTCTGCCTAAGCAAATGAAAATTGCTGTTCCTTAAGAATTCTTGAATTATTTAAATGGATTTCTTTCTTTCCAAATGGTTTTAGGTTCTAAAGAGTCAAAGAAATAAGCTAGTTTTTTATTAATGAAAAAATTGCTGTGTTCCATCAGGCCATACATTTTTATTGGCTCAGCCCCAACAGAACTTTTAATTTCCAATGCGGTTCTGGCAAAAATAATTTCCTTATATCCCTTGTTGATTGAATAGGCTATCATGTCGTATAACATGTTTAGATATAGCATTTTTTCTCGTTGAATACTGTCATCATAGCCTAGAAAATAAGTATCTAGTGCATCACCATTTTTAATTAATGTATTAAAACCTATTAGTTTTTCATCAAGAAAATAGCCGTAAAAAAGAAATTTGTCTTTCAGTTTTTCTTTGAAAATTCTAAAATGATTTTTAGCCAGAAAAAAGGTGTTGAAAGGTGCATTTTTGGCAACATGAAAATACAAGTCATAAATCAGTTCCTCATTGGCGATAATTTCGTCCAATTGCATTTTTCTTTTTTTGATTCCTGTGGCTTTTTTTCGGGTGCGTTTGTATTGGTCACGGTATTTTTTGGACAAGGCATCAATGTAATCCTGTTCTGTTTGCCAATTTTCCTTTATGGTAAATACCATGTTGGGCTGTGTCGAAAAATTTAAATTATTTTTGAATTCAGGAATATCGAAAAAATGGATTTCATCGACATAAAAATCTTTGAATGTGGTAAGGTGTATTTTTTTTCCTTCGGATTTAAAAATTTCTTTTAATTCTTCTACTGCTTTTTTCAATGTTTTTAAAGCTTCAGATTTATCAACCTTTTCTGAAAAAACAAAAGCATTTTGACCGCTTAGCATATTATTGCCAATGAAAAGTATATGAGAAGAAAAGTTTTTGAAGATGCAATTTCGTATGGTGGCTTTTACGCATTTGTCACGTTCGCCAAAAGACTCTAATTTATTCAGATTCAAAAATTGAGAGAGGGCGATACCAACTAATTCTTTATCTTGGAAAAGTCCGATAAAATTACAAATCATGTTTTCTGGAGCCGATTTTTCTAAAACTTCGAGATAATCTTTTGATAAGAAAATATTTGAATTGGCTAGGTGATTCCAATGCTTAGGAAGCTCTTTTGTGCTTGTGTATATGGTATAAGAATAGGATGTGCCCAAATTGAGATTTGATGTTTATTCAAAAATAATCAATAAAAATTAAGTATTCTTATTTGAAATGATTTTAACTAACTTTAACAAAACTTAAAAAAGAAGATTATGGAAACTTATAACGAAGAGACAATAGCTACTCAATTAAAAGATCTTAAGGAATGGCAGTTCAAGGATAATGCGATTGAGAAAAAATTTCAGTTTACAAATTTTAGTCAGGCATTAGGTTTTATGGTTCAAGTAGGCGTGTTGGCCGAAAAAAAGAATCATCACCCGGAATTATTTAATGTGTATAACAGGCTTACAATCCGATTGAATACCCACGATGCTAATGGGGTTACAGATAAGGATGTTGATTTAGCTAAAGCGATTGATGGAATTAAATAAGAAATCTCGTCTTGTTTTTAATAAGACGAGATCTACTTTTATATTTTAAACCCATCCACAAATAATTCCGCCCATAATCATAAAGCAAACTATCCAGAAACCACCGGTTACCATTGTATATTTAAAACTTCTTCTTTCGTATAGCGAATTAGTACCAATAACCGGTAAAATAATGAATAGGCCGGCTAAAAAACCATGTAATGCTCCATGTTTAAATGTTCTATAGGTTTTTCCGTAAGCATTCATGTAGTTTTCAAGAACAGACGGATCAACATTTGGAATATTAAGTGCAGCTGAATAGGCTCCTGTTTGATGAATAACGATTGTCTGCAAAGCAACGGAAATTAAAAACGCGTAGACCAATGATGTGCCAAATATTAAAAGCATATTTCCGCCTTTTATTTTTTCTTCAGTCATTCCCGATTCTTTCATCCATATTGTTCCGAGAACTTTAGGATGATACCAGACAAAACCAACTACAAGTGTAGACATCGCAGCAACCACAAGTGCTAAATAATTCATTTCCATAAAATAGTTTTTTAAAGGTTAGTAAATCAAATTTAGTTAATTATATCTTTAATAACTAATTTGTATATTTGTAAGAAATAATCCAATTAAATATTTAATTTGTTGCATTTCATCGATTATATTTGCTGATAGGCTATGCAAAGTCTAACTTAGAGATGTAGAACTTAAAACATTTGTATATGAAAAATATTGCCACACTATTTTTTACAGTTTTGTTTTCATTTTCAATGTTGGCTGAGGTGTCAGTGTCTGATAAAGAAGCACTTGTGAAATTGCATCAATCAACAAATGGAAATCAATGGACAAATAAATGGGATTTGTCAGCGCCAATTACTACTTGGTATGGTGTTCAAATAGAAAATGATAAAGTAGTTTCTATAAATTTGGCTAATAACAATTTAGTTGGAACGATTCCCAGCGAAATTGCAAATCTTGTCAATCTACAAGAATTGAATTTACATGAAAATCATTTGACAGGTGGTATTCCTGTCGCGATTGGAAATCTAAAGAATTTAAGAAAATTAGATCTTTCATTCAATAAATTAACTGGAGCTATTCCAAGTTCAATGTGTGATCTAGATAAACTACAACAGATCGAGCTTTATATGAATATGATTTCGGGTCAATTGCCTGAGCAAATAGGCAGACTGCAACAACTGGAAGTTTTATCATTATACAATAATGATATTGCAGGGCAAATACCGGCTTCTCTTTATGAAATAAGTTCTTTAAAAACTTTGCTCTTAAGTAGTAACAAACTAACGGGAAGTCTTGCTGATAAAGTGATAAATTTTAAATCGCTTGAAAACCTAAGTTTGTTCGATAATAATTTGGTAGGTCAGGTTCCATTTGAGTTGGAAAAGTTAAGTAATTTGAAAGAAATGAATATTTCATACAATATGTTCAGTGGTTTGGTCTCCAGAAATTTGGCTACACTAGATACGCTTAACATGACAATGATTAATGATAAAGGAGTTGCTGTCTTATTAGATGTTACTATGGAAAGAAATAAAGCATATGCGTCTGAAAATTAATAAATTAAAAGTAAAGCTATCCAATGATATGGTTAGTAGGTTATATTAAAAAAAGAGTTTTATTCGTCCAAATTTAGTTAATAGTGAATAAATTTAGTTGATTCAAACCCGTGAAGTTTCTTCACGGGTTTTTTTGTGTAATGTCCTGAGGTTTTTATCCTTTACAGTGGAATAATTAAATGTTATACTTTTTTTGCCGAGGGTAAATAGATTATGATTTGTTGTTTTCGAACGTACTTACACTTCATAATTTCTAAAGTACTTAAGTCTGCTAAAGGACCTATTTCCATAAAATGTAGACCAATTTAGTTTTCTAATTTATTTTTTGTATATAAAAACCCCTTTGTTTTTGCTTTATATCGGGGGGGATTATTTTTTTAAAGAATTGATTTAGGTTAATGTTTGACAGTTTGTTTTGATTGCAAACAACTGTAAAACAATGTGATATAGAGCAAATGATTTGTGAAATAATAATTTCGCAATGTCGCTTTTTTTCTAATTAACTTTTTTTTTGTAAAAAGTTTACATTTTTTTTGGCAGTTAATAATTTTAATTTACTTTTGTCTATAGAAATAGTAGAGTTTAAAACTATATCAACTAAAAAAAATAAATTTTGAAGACAATCAAAAACATCTCTTTTTTGATCATGCAAGAAACTTTTTCATTCGACGTCCTATGTCGAATGTGTTGTTGCTGTTAATATTCTTCAATCTCATACCATTATACATTTTTTCAAAAACAGTTTTAAAGTAATTTATTATATAAGTTATTTGATTGTTAGGTATGTGACTTTTCTCAAAAACGGTGTTCAGAATTAAATAAAAATAAATAATTAAAACAAATAAAATGAAAAAACGAATGTGTTGTAGGTAAAAAAAAACCATTTCTGCGGCAACAGAAATGGCAGGCTTAAAAAAAATGTTAATCACGAACGGAAAGTGAAAATTGATTGAATCAGTTTTCAGAATCCTTATTTATTAAACCAAAACAAAGTAATGAAAAAAAAATTATATATACTTTCATGGCTCAGTATTTTTCTAATTTCTTTAGGAATCAATGCGCAAAATACACAACCTCTTATTCAGTCTAAACTCGATGGGACGGTAATAGACCAAATAACAAATCAACCAGTAATTGGAGCTTCTGTTACTATAAAAGGAACAACGCACGCTGTAATAACAGATGCAGAAGGGAAATTTTATTTTCAAACCGGACAAAAATTCCCTTACACCTTGATAGTAAGTTATATTGGCTATAAGCGAAAAGAAATTATAGTTGACGGGAATCCGGTTATTATCAATTTAGAAGAAGACGTTCAACAATTGAATGAGTTGGTGGTCGTAGGGTATGGTGCCCAAAAGAGGAAAGATATTACCGGTGCAATAGCCTCAGTTCCCAAAGCAAATCTAAGTCAAGTTACTGCTTCTGCAGACAATTTATTACGCGGTGCAATTCCAGGTGTAGTGGTAACTCAAAGTTCAGGACGACCTGGTGCCAGTTCCAGTGTTCGTATTAGAGGGGGGAACTCAATTACAGCGGGTAATGAACCACTTTATGTTGTAGACGGGGTATTGATTTACAATGACAATAGTAATGGTACTGCCGGCGTGGCTTTATCTGGAGCTGGAGTCAATGTGTTGTCAACAATTAATCCAGCTGATATTGAGTCTATTGAGGTATTGAAAGATGCTTCGGCAACAGCTATTTACGGATCTCGTGGTGCCAATGGTGTGGTCCTTATTACTACTAAAAAAGGAACAAAAGGACAAGATAACATTTCGTACCAGGGCTATTTTGGATTTCAAAATGTTGCAAAAAAATTGGATTTATTAAATGCCAGTGAGTGGGCCCGTTTACGTAACGATGTTCAGGCAAGTATAGGACAAGCACCTTCTTTTTCTGAAGCTCAAATAGAAGCTCTTAAAACTTCAGGAGGATACGACTGGCAATCGGCAGCTTTTAGAAGTGCTGCTCCGGTTCAAAATCATCAATTGACATTTTCTGGAGGGGACGATCGTTCCAGATATGCTGTTTCGGCAGGATATTTTGATCAAGAAGGAGTTGTAATTGGATCTGATTTCAAACGAATTTCTCTTCGTGCAAACTACGAAAGAAATTATTCCCAAGCTTTTAAATTTGGTGTAAATACCAATTATAGTAATTCAGTATCAAATGGTGTAGGAGCCAATAATTCAGGAAGAGAGCCTAGCCCAATAGTCAGTGCTTTGTTGGTAGCTCCAGTAGTTCCCATTAGAAACCCTGACGGCACTTATAATGTAACTCAAAATCCTTATGTGACCTCGGTTAATGGATATGTGCCAAATCCAATTAATGATTTGGAAAACACAGTCAATGAAACTAAGATTAATAGAATTTTGACTAATTTATTTGGTGAATACAAGCTGAACAAAGAAATTACGGCTAAGGTTTCGGTCAGCGGAGATGTAATTAATACCAAACAAAATTACTACGCTCCATCCAATACTACAAATGGGGCCTCGACTAAAGGACTTGCTTCCGTTGGAGATAGATTGGTGACTTCTGTTTTGAATGAAAACACCTTGAATTATAATACTCATTTTGGTGAAGATCACAAATTTTCTGCTTTGTTAGGATACACGCTTCAATATACTACGGGAGAGGTAGTTACTGCAGGAGCCAATAAATTTGTAAATGACTCAAATACTTACAATGCCTTACAAGACGGTACTGCTGTAAAACCATATAGTGATGCATTCGAAAGCGTATTGAAATCGTGGCTGTCCAGAGTAAATTATTCTTATAAGGGGCGATACAATTTTACAGTATCAGCGCGTGCCGATGGTTCTTCAAGATTTGGTTCCGAATCTCTTTGGGGTTATTTCCCTTCAGCAGGATTTTCCTGGAATATTACGGAAGAGGATTTTGCAAAAAATCTTAAAGGGGTAACTGAAGCAAAACTTAGATTAAGCGCAGGAACAACAGGGAATCAGGAAATTGGAAATTATCTTTCCTTAGCTTCCGTAGGTTCTGTCAATTATTCTTTTGGGGGTACAGTACAGACTGGATTGGCACCAACTCGTCTGGCAAATCCAGATTTACGATGGGAAAAAACGACGCAGTATAATATTGGTTTAGATTTATCATTATTGGACAGAAAAATCAATTTTGTTTTTGATACCTACTACAAAAGAACAAACGATTTACTTATAAATGTTCCCATTCCACTTACTTCAGGCTACGCTACTGTTCTTCAGAATATTGGAGGTGTTGAGAATAAGGGGATTGAAATTGGTTTGATAACAGAAAACCTAAAAACAGAGAATTTTTCATGGAATTCTAACCTGGTTTTTTCAGCCAATAAAAACAAAGTAATCGAAATAGGAAATGGGGTTAATCAGTTTTTTCCAGTAGTTCCAAACGGTTCTTTGTTGCAACAACAACCTGTAACGGTAAAAGTGGGAGCTCCTCTAGGAACTTTCTGGGGATACAAAACCAATGGTATTTTTCAGACTCAAGAAGAAATCAATACACAACCTAAAATAAACAGCCTTGCGAACACGAAAGTAGGAGACAGAAAATACGTAGACACCAATGGAGATGGAATAATTTCAGCTGCAGACAAAGGTAATCTCGGAAGTTCTCAACCTAAATTTGTTGGAAGTTTAGGTAATACGCTTTCTTATAATGACTTCGATTTGCAATTTTCTTTCCAAGGAGCTTATGGAGGCAAGGTATTTAACGCCTTAAATCAGCAATTAGAAATTTCTACTCTTGGAACGAACGCCTCTGCGGCTTTAGAAGATCGTTGGACCACTACCAATCCAAGTAACGAAATTCCTAGAGCATCAAGTTCTCCGCTAGGAATAGTATCTGAACGCTATGTAGAAGATGCTTCCTTTTTGAGATTAAAACTGGTCACTCTTGGATATACCTTCCCAAAAAGTCTTTCTTCAAAAATAGGAACCAAGAGTATTAAATTATACGTGTCCGCAGAAAATCTAATCACTTGGACTAAATATACTGGCTATGATCCAGAGGTGAGTTCTTATGAACAAAATAATTTATATCCCGGAATTGACTTTGGCGCTTATCCAAATTCTAAAACATTCATCACGGGCTTGAACGTAACTTTTTAAGTAAAATAAAAAAATAAACGATGAAATCGCCATTAACTAAAGGTTTGCATAAGCCAGCACCTATGAAGATAAAGCGATATCATATTCTTTAAAAAACAAATATTAATCTAGTATGAAAAAAATAATAACATTCCTATTAGGTGTCACTGTACTGGTATCGTGCACCGATCTGGAGGTAACACCAACCTCTTTTGTGACAGAGGATAATTTCTTTAAAACGCAGGACGATGCTGTTGCAAGCGTAACAGCAGTTTATGCCTCTTTGAGTCTTGATCCGGGAGAACAAAGTTTATTTGGAAGAAATCTTTATTTCTTGACAGATATGGCCTCCGATTATGCTGCGGCTGGAGTTTCGGCTACCAATCCGCAGGTGAGAGCTTTAAGCAGTTTGACACATGATGCAACAACAGACCGTGTTCAAGTGGCTTGGCGCCAAATTTATGCCGGAATAAACAGAGCCAATGTGGCTATTGATAATATTCCGAAAGTGCAAGGTTCAGAAATTGTCAAAACCAGACTGGTTAATGAAGCTAAATTCATCAGAGGGTTGTTGTACTTCCAGGCAGTCCGTCTTTGGGGCGGAGTTCCGATAGTTTTGCATGAGCCAACTTCCATTAATGTTGAAAGTCTAAAATCAAAAAGAGCAACTGTGGAGGAGGTCTATCAGCAAATCATTTCAGACTTGACAGATGCCGAAAGTTTGCCAGCATCTTATTCTGCAGCTGAGGCGGGACGTGCAACTTCGGGTGCTGCAAAATCCCTTTTGGTAAAAGTATATATAACCAGAAAAGAATGGGATAAAACTATCGGAAAAGCAAGAGAAGTTATTGATGGCGGATACGGATATGCACTTTTTGAAAATTTTGCAGATGTCTTTAATAAAGCGAAAAAGAACGGAAAAGAGCATATTTTCTCTGTTCAGTTCGAGCCCAATCAAGCAGGGAACGGTTCTAGCGGAAGTACTTTTCAGGCTACTTCTTTTACCGGATTTACCGCGACAGAACCGGCAGATATTATTTCGGATGTTGCCTTGTTCTATGATATTTATGCGGCAGGAGATACCAGAAGAGATGTGAGTTATAAGAAACAATTACTCAATCCAGCCACGGGAGCACTTTATGTTTTTCCGAAACCAATTTTTGGTAAATATTTGGATGTTACAAATTTAGCTTCTCCGGGTAATGTTGCGATTAATTTCCCGGTTATTCGCTATGCTGATGTCTTATTATCTTTTGCGGAAGCAGTTAACGAGCAAGGCGGGCCAACCTCAGAGGTTTTTGAGGCTATTAATAAAGTAAGAAGACGTGCCTACGGGCTTGATATTAATACTCCAAATGCGGCCGTGGATTTAGTAGGACTTACTGCTGCAGAGCTAAGAGAAGCTATTCGCGAAGAGCGAAAAAAAGAATTCGTTCAAGAAGGACAGCGCTGGTATGATTTAGTGCGTTGGGGAACTTTGGTTACCGAAGTAAAAAAAGTGACTGCTAAAAATTCTGTTTCAGAAAGAAATAATTTATATCCAATTCCACAAAGTGAGCGCAATATTGACCCAGTTGGGTTGCCACAAAATCCAGGTTATTAATCTATAAAATTATAAAAAAATGAAAAATTTAAAAATGAATTACTTCGGCCGTTCGCTATCGTTCGTGCCAAAAATCAAAAGCCCTGAAAAAGGGCTTCTATTGGCAGGTTTATTTCTATTTCAATTTGGCTTTGCTCAAAATAAACCAGATGCCAATTTTAAAGGAGTTATCGGTAAAACCTTGGCAGAATCAAAAGAATACTGGCCTGAACCGGTGAAAGCCCCTGCTGGTGCACCTAATATTGTTTGGATTTTACTGGATGACGTAGGGTTTGGAGCTTCCAGTGCTTTTGGTGGTTTAATTAAAACACCAACGTTTGATGCTTTGGCAAACAATGGATTGCGATATACTAATTTTCACACCACAGCTATTTGTGCCCCAACCCGCGCAGCATTATTAACAGGTAGAAATTCAGGTAAGGTTCATGTTAGTGGTTTTTCACACACAGTTTTATCTGCAGGTTTCCCAGGTTGGGACGGAAAAATTCCAGCGGATAAAGGAACGATAGCCGAGATTTTAAGAGAAAATGGATATAATACTTTTGCCGTGGGTAAATATGGGGTGACTCCTGATGAAGACGCTACCGATGCAGGTCCTTTTGACAGATGGCCAACAGGTAAGGGATTCGATCATTTCTTTGGTTTCTTAGGCTCACAAACCGATCAGTACAAACCTGATTTAGTAGAAGATCAGGCACATGTAGCACCGGACGGCCGACATTTGACGGATCAAATTACCGATAAAGCCATTGGTTATATCACCAAACAACAAAAGGCAGCACCGGGAAAACCATTCTTTTTATATTATGCTCCAGGAGCTGTTCATGCACCACATCAGGTAGAAGCATCTTGGAGTGATCAATATAAAGGACAATTTGATGAAGGTTGGGATGTCTATCGTGAGAAGGTAATTGCTAATCAAAAGAAATTAGGTGTAATTCCTGCTAATGCAGTATTGCCGGAACGTAATCCGCTGATTGGTGATTGGAAAAAACTAACTCCTGATCAAAAGAAAGTGTATGCCAGATTTATGGAAGTTTATGCAGGATACCTGACCTACACAGATCACGAAATTGGACGAGTTGTAAATTATTTAAAGGAAACCAATCAATTGGAGAACACTCTTATTTTTGTTGCAATAGGTGATAATGGCGCTAGTAAAGAAGGTAGTTTACAAGGTACAATTAGCCAAAATCTTTTTGCCCAAGGGGTCTCTGATGAAAAAAATTTTCAAGATAATTTAGCCAATATTGGTGAAATAGGTACCGCAAAAGGACTAAATACTAATTTTCCCTTAGGATGGGCACAAGCCACTAACGCACCTTTTAAAAATTGGAAGCAAGATGCACATTCAGAAGGAGGAACACGTAATCCACTGATTATCCATTATCCAAAAGGAATTACAGAAAAAGGAGGAATCCGAAATCAATACAGCCATGTGACTGATATACTTCCTACTACCTTGGACATTGTCGGAATTAAGGCGCCAGAATATATCAGAGAAATTAAGCAAGACGCTATTCAAGGTTCTTCTTTATATGCTTCATTAAATGATGCTAAAGCCGAATCGTTACACAAAGTGCAATACTATTATATTTTTGGAAACAGAGCCATTTACAAAGATGGTTGGAAAGCTGCTGCTGCACATCTTCCTGATTCTTTTGCCTTAAAAAATTCATTGGGTAAAAAAGAAGTACCAGCAGCCACTAATTTTGATAAAGATGTTTGGGAATTATACAACTTGAATGAAGATTTCAACGAACGTGTGAACTTGGCGAATAAGTATCCTGAAAAATTAGAGGAACTTAAAAAATTGTTTGATGAGCAGGCGAAGGAGAATAACCTTTATCCGTTGATTGATTGGCAAGATGTCTTGGGTAGAAGAATACATAACACTGGGGGAGATAAAGACAAAAACATTCAGGAATTGATTCAAAAATCAACACAATCCGGAGCCACTCATTAATAAACTTAAAAATCAGGTCTTTTATTAGAAGTTAAAAAGACTTGATTCTTTTAAAATTAAATAATCATGAAATCGCCTTTAGCAAAAAGTCTGTCTAAGTAAGCACAAATGAATAAAGGACGATAACATGTATGACCATTAACAAATAATATATGAAACTAATAGATTTTGAAATAATAGGGAAAAAGATTGTCGTCGGGGCGATAATTTTTTTAGTTCCACTAGTCATTTTGGCTGGAGGCTTAGCATTAGTAAATCATTTTTTAAAATAAGAAATTATGCAAATCGATCAAAAATTAAATAGAAAACTAATAAGAGATTTGAGTATCAGTCTTTTGTTGTACACTTTGCCAGTGGTGGCGATTTACCTTTATTTTAAACTAAATAATGGTATCGTGGCAGAATCACATATTACTTTACCCTCGTTTTTAGAATTTGTGAAACCTGCATTCGTAAACATAAAAACCTGGGGATTAACAGTTTTTATGCTCGTTTTGGGAGTTATTGAATTTGGCGCGGGTTTGTACGACGACCAATGGACAGGTGAAGAGAGAAAAATTGATATTGTTTGTTTTTTAGCGCCTAAATTACTGTTACCACCAATTATTGCTTTTTTTAGTTTAACGGCTTTGCCATTTTTAATCCCAGATCTTGAAAATACTCTTTCATGGGTTCCGTTTTGGGGAGGATTTTTCTTGATAGCTGTAGCCGATGACTTAACCCAATATTGGTACCACCGTTTGCACCATCAAGTACCATTTTTATGGCGTTTTCATAGAACGCATCACTCAGCACCGTATATGGGTATGGCGATGGCTTCGAGACAAAACTTTATTTACACTGTGTTTTTCTCTCAAATTTATTTGACGGCTACTTTAACGTTTTTAGGGTTAGGATTACCTGCTTTGTTTGTTGCGGTGATAAAAAGTTTCATCACATTAAGTGCACATTCGAGTATAGCTTGGGACAAACCATTTTATAAATACAGAATATTGCATCCTATTGCTTGGGTTCTTGAACGTTTTATTTCCACTCCTGCCACACATCACGCGCATCATGCTGATACAAGTGGTGACGGAATTGGTCATTTTAAAGGAAACTTTGGGAATATGTTTTTCCTGTGGGATGTGATTTTTGGAACGGGTTTAATTACCCGAAAATTCCCAAAATCGTACGGAATGAAATCGTACAAACAAGAAGAATGGTATGCACAGTTTCTTTGGCCTATATTCAAATCTAAAAAGGAAGGAAGCGCTTTGGCAGAAGGTGTACTTGCCGTTCCGGTTTCTAAAAAAATCAATGGTGCCACAGTGAATCCCAGTTTATATGAACAAGTTCAATCATAAAACAACATGGATATAAATAAGATAGTTAGAAACGGTATTACAGCAATAGCCTTTCTTTTTGCAATTGTTGGTTTTGGTCAAAATCAAAACACAATTACATTACCCTTGGATTCTTTTTACACAAAGATAAAGAGTGAAAAAAATCCACAGATAATTGATGCCCGAGGACCGGAAGTTTCGGTTAAATCATATTGATGGTGCGGTTAATTTTAATCTGCAAACGGAAAATTATGCCAGATATGTGGCGGCATTGGATAAATCGAAACCTGTTTTTGTTTATTCGATAGGCGCAGGGAGAAGCGGTGCATTAGTAAAAGAATTATTGAGCAATGGTTTCTCAGAGGTGTATAATTTAGAAGGAGGAATTGCTAATTGGATTGGAGCTGGAAAACCTTTTTATTCCAATTCGAAAAGCAAATTATCAGTAGCAGAGTATAAAAAAATCATTTCTCATAATAACACGGTTTTGGTTGATATTGGTTCTCGATACTGTGGTGCTTGCAAAAAAGTAAAACCTGTTTTGGAAACCATCAGAGCTCAATACGGCGAGAATTTAAAAATTGTAGAAATTGATTTAGAAGAAAATCCACAGCTGATAGCCGATTTAAAAACAGTAAAGGTTTTTCCTACCTTGATTTTATATCGAAAAGGCAAAGTTGTTTTCAAAAATGAAGGTTTAGGGGATTTGAAGAATGATGTTGATGTGGCTTTGGCTCAAAAATAATAAGTAAAACAGTCATCAGTTATTCCCGATAGTGATTATAGATACTAAAATAGTATAGCGCTATCGGGAAGTCGGATGATGAATAATAGGGAAATGAAATCGTATTGATTCGAAATTACAATTGGTGATGAGGATAAGCGATTACATGTAACCAATAAAAAACATATGAAAATATATAGTTTAATTGTAGGGATCGCTTTGTCGGGTTTAAGTTCTGTTTTTGGGCAGGAAAGTAACACTGTAGCGGTTACCACGACTAGTTGTGAAGCTATGTGTAAGGCAAATACTTCCAAAAAAGCACTGTTGTTGCAATCCATTGGAAATAGCTCCGTGGAGACTGCTGTTGCCACTTCAACCAATGGAATGGTTTGGGTTGCAGCAGGAGATTTCAATATGGGGACCAATGATTATCCAGATGCAAAACCTATTCATAAAGTGAGTGTCAAAGGATATTGGATTGATGAGCACGAAGTAACGAATGCGCAATTTACAGCCTTTGTTCAGGCGACAAAATATGTGACAATTGCAGAAAGACCACTGAATCCAGATGATTATCCAGGTGTTCCGCTCGATAAGTTAGTACCGGGTTCCGCTGTGTTTTCACCACCAACGGATCAAGTTTCATTAGATAATATTCAGCAATGGTGGAAATACGTTCCAGGAGCAAACTGGCAACATCCGACTGGACCGGAAAGCAGTATTGTTGGACTCGAAAATTATCCCGTGGTTCAAATCAGTTATCTAGATGCACAGGCATATGCACAATGGGTAGGCAAAAGACTTCCTACGGAGGCCGAATGGGAGTTTGCTGCCAGGGCAGGAAGATCTCATACTAAATATTATTGGGGAACTGATCTCAAACCAAACGGAAAATGGGCGGCTAATATTTTTCAAGGGAGTTTTCCAAACAACAACACAGCCGAAGATGGTTATATAGGAGCCGCTCCTGTGAAGTCTTTTCCGAAAAACCCGTTTGGGATATATGATTTGGAAGGAAATGTGTGGGAATGGTGTAGCGATTTATACCGTGATGATTATTATAAAAATAGTCTTATTGCTGATCCGAAAGGGCCTTCTACCGCTAATGATCCTGAAGAGCCAGGAGTTGAAAAACATGTGCAGCGTGGGGGATCTTTTTTATGTAGTGATCAATATTGCATTCGATATGTTGCAGGAAGCCGTGGCAAAGGAGAAACGACCAGCGCTTGTAATCATTTGGGATTTCGATGTGTAAAGGATAAGTAATCGAACAGGATAAGGTTGTCAAGAATAAAAAAAATAAATCTTCGGAATTTTAGTCAGTATAAATATGATTTTAAAGCATAAATAAAAAAATGAAAAAAGCATTTATTACGCTAAACCTGCTGCTTTCAGCAGCTGTTTTAGTTCAAGCCCAAAATAAAACAAATAATGCCGAGTCCATTTCGGCTTCAAAACCCAATATTGTTTTGATTATGGTAGATGATATGGGTTATTCCGATTTGGGAAGTTATGGGTCGGAAATCAGTACGCCTAATTTGGACCGATTGGCCAAAGAAGGACTTCTTTTGAGAGAGTTTTATAATAATTCAATTTGCGCACCGACCAGAGCTTCTCTGCTAACAGGCCAGTACCAGCATAAAGCAGGTGTCGGTTATTTTGATGTGAATTTGGGTTTGCCTGCGTATCAAGGTTTTCTCAATAAAGAGTCATTGACTTTGGGAGAAGTTTTCAGAAGTGGGGGTTACAGTACTTTGTTGGCGGGAAAATGGCATGTAGGTTTCGAAGATCCTGCTCAATGGCCAAATCAAAGAGGATTTGATAAATTTTACGGAATCTTAAAAGGGGCTTCCAATTATTTTGATGTGAAACCTTTGCCTTTTGGGAAAGGATATCCGGTGATTCTTTTAAAAAATAATGAAAAACAATATCCTGCGGACAATTCGTATTATTTTACGGATGAAATAGGAAAAAATGCGATTGAATTTTTGGAGGAGCAAAATAAAGAGAATAAACCTTTCTTTTTGTATCTCGCTTTTACAGCTCCCCATTGGCCGTTGCAGGCCAAGCCAGAAGACATTGCAAAATACAGAGGTAAGTTTGATAAAGGTTGGGATGTGTTGAGAGAAAACAGAATTCAAAAATTAAAGGAAAATGGAATTATTTTGCCGGGCCAGACTATTGCCGCTAGAGATTCAGAAGTGCCGGAATGGAATAAATTGACCTATGACGAGAGACAATTCTGGAAAGCCAAAATGGAAGTCTATGCTGCCATGGTCGATAACATGGATCAAAATGTAGGGAAGGTTTTAAAGAAACTGAAAGACTTGAGGAAAGATAAAAATACACTCATCATATTCATTTCAGACAACGGAGCGCAAGGTGGTTTCAATACTTATAATCCGCTTAAAAGAGGTTTGGTGAAAAATGACGGACCGGTAGGGACTTCAGGGTCATTCGACTATCAGGAGCAAAATTGGGCTTCATTATCCAATACCCCTTTTCGCCAATATAAAAATGATATGCATGAAGGCGGATTCAGTTCTCCTTTCATCGCTTGGTACCCTTCTAAAATAAAAGGGGGTAGGATCGATAAAGGGACAGGACATATTATTGATTTGGCTCCTACTTTTTATGAGTTGGCGGGTATTGAATATCCAAAAGAATACAATGGGGTTTCTACCAATCCTTTGGCAGGGAAAAGTCTTTTGCCGGTCCTGTTTGATGGGGATTCAGAAGTAAATAGAGGAGCGCCTATTTTTTGGGAAAGAGCTGGTAATAGAGCTGTCAGGGATGGAAAATGGAAGTTGGTTTCTACTTATCCCAAGTATAAATGGGAGTTGTATGATTTAGAAAAAGATAGAGGAGAAACTCAAGATATAGCAGATAGTAATGTGGGTATTGTTAACAAACTTTCCAGTGCTTATGCTGTTTGGGCTGAGAAAACAGGAGTTGTTGAGTTCAGTAAAATTAGCCCCGGTAATGAAACAATTCCAGGAGCTGTAAGTAAAAATTAATGTAGCTTAACGATTCCTACTTCAATAAATCTGTAGTTTGTTACTTAAAACAATAACTAAATTAAAATGTCACAACAAACAAAACCATTTACCATTCATGAAGATTGGACAGTCGTAGTCTTAGGTTTTTTGATAATCGGACTGTCCCTTTTTGTTTTTCTTCCGTCAGTACCTGTTTTTACATGGTCTGATGGAGCAGATTTAGTAAACGATGTGTTGCAGTTCGGGAATTTACAAATCATCGCATTGCAGTTTATATACCTTATTTCCATTGGGAGTATTGGTGTTTTTTTAGTTGGAAAGTCTGTAAAAAATTTTCTACTGGGTTTTCCGGTAGTTTATGTATTAACAGTTATTGCCTTGATTATTGCGGGAAACAGCGGGATAAAAGCACTCAACTTAGAGGCGGTCATTTTTAGTTTGATTATTGGCTTGTCCATAAGTAATTTTTTCAGGCTTCCGGAAAGGTTTCGTACCGCTCTTTCAACTGAAATTTTTGTAAAAATTGGATTAGTGTTGTTAGGAACCGGTGTTATATTTTCGGATATTCTCAAGGCGGGTTCTTTAGGGTTAATACAAGCTCTGGTGGTGGTTTTGTCTGTTTGGTATTTTGCTTTTTGGTTGTGTAAAAAATTAAAAGTAGATGAGGAACTGACTATGATGATTTCCAGTGCGGTTTCCATTTGCGGGGTTTCGGCGGCAATTGCAACTTCGGGTGCCATCAAAGGAGATTCGAAGAAACTTTCTTATGTGATTTCGATGGTATTGGTGACCGCTATTCCAATGATGATTTTTATGCCAATTATTGCCAAACACTTCAACTTTCCTGAAGAAGTTACCGGCGCTTGGTTGGGCGGTAGCATTGATACTTCTGGAGCGGTTGTGGCTTCGGGTTCACTAGTGGGGGAAACCGCTTTGAAAATTAGTACGATTGTAAAGTTCTCCCAGAACGTATTGCTAGGAATCGCGGCTTTCGCTATTTCGGTTTATTGGACATATAGCCAAAATACGGCTGCCAATGCGACGACTCCTAAGCCAACATTAAAGGTAATCTGGGAACGCTTTCCGAAGTTTGTGATAGGATTCATGGCCGCTTCAGTGCTCTTTTCTTTTTTTCTGACTTCTGATACCCGGGATGCGGTTAAAGACGGATTAAAGAATTTACAAGGAATTTGGTTTGCTTTGGCTTTTACCAGCATTGGTTTAGAAACCAACTTTAAAGATTTGTTTAATAATAACAATAAAAAACCGTTGTTTGCTTTCTTAATAGCGCAGTTATTCAACATTGTTATTACACTTATCATTGCCTTTTTGCTGTTTGGAAAATGATAGATAAGCTTGTCAGGTTTTAAATCTGGCAAATCCTTTTTTGAGTTTCATGATCTTTCATAACATATTTCAAGTTGCTTAGTGTTTTCTTTGTTCTGTAACACAAGACCAAAATAGTGCTATCAACGATTATTTATCTTCTTTACATTTAGAAAATAAAAAAATCATGATAATTGAAGAAAAAAATCAACAACAACCTAACTATTGATATTTTTAAAGGGTCAAATTTATTTTGACCCTTTAAAAAATAAATACAGAACATAATAGTTGGTTTATTGTTTTAAAATGACTGTTTTACCGGTTTTGGCACTTTCCTTGGCCGCCTCCAATATTTCCATCACAATCATATTGGTTTCAAGGGAAGATAGATCAAAAGCCGGAGGTGTTATTTTTTTTGTTACTACTGCTGCCAAAAAAGAAAACGGGTCGTTATAGGGTGCTGCATTTTCGGGTATTTTTTCTTTATTGGGCTGATCCATGTTTTTCCATCGGTAATTCAAATTATTTCGGTCTTCACAAATAAAGGAACCGTGTTGTCCATATACTTCCATATCTTTTCGGTTAAAGGGCCAGTTCCATGAGGCTTCAATAATTACCTGCGTTTTAGGATAGGTAAGTAAAATAGTGCATTCGTCTTCCACTTTCGGATACAGATCAGGTTTAATGTGTTGGGTAATACAGGTAACAGATTCCGGTTTTTTTCCTTTCAGAAGCCAGGTTGTTATATCGGCACCATAACAGCCAAAATCGGTTAATACACCCGCTCCGTTCAAAGTCGGGTCGATCAGCCAATCTGTAAATTCAGGATTACAACCAATTTCTATCGGGCCTGAATGCCCTGTGTGGAAGACTATTTTACGCAAATCGCCGACTTTGTTTTCATCATTTAAATATTGCCATGCCTTTCTATTGGTGGCATACCAAGTAGTTTCATAATTGGTAAGGAGTTGTATTTGATGTTTTTGGGCTAGAGCCTCCATTTTTTTGGCATGATCCATGCTTACGGCCAATGGTTTTTCGACCATGACATGAATACCCAATGGAGCACATTTTTCGACCACGCCCAGATGTTCATAAATAGAACCAAAAGCGCAAACGGCTTCGGGTTGTGTTTTTTTTATCATTTCATCCATGGTGTCAAAAACTATATCCATACTGTAACCGTGCTCTTTGGCATACTTTTGTGCCAGTTTTCTGTTGGGTTCCACGATGCCCACAATTTTGATGTCATCGCTAGATGGGCGTCCCAATAACCAGTGAACATGGGTGTGGGTTAAGCGAACAATGCCTATTCGTAGCGGCTTTTCTGGAGTTGCAGCGGTTTGCACTTTTAATTTATCGAATTGCCCAAGAATTGTCATTAGGGTCAATACGAGAATTGTCATTAAGGTCAATAAAATTAGGATTGATTTTTTTTTCATTCTTTTTTTATATTTTAAAATTTTTGGGGTTATAAAAACATAATTTTTTTCCTTATTAGAGAAAATTCAATAATCTCAAAAGTACATGCAAATGAGCAAGTTTAATAGAATAATTTAGGCTAAAAATAGAATATTTTAAGCATGATGCCAGAAATTCTTAAATTTTTAATTGCAAGTAAAAAAGTATTTGAATTTTGAAAAAAAAGATTTCAGAAGAAGGTTATTTTATTGGCGAAGAACCTATTATATGTCTAGAAAATATCAATATGTTCGGATTTCTTTTTACTGCCTTGAGTGATACGGATATCAATAGTTTATTATTGGAGGAGATTATGTGTGATGAGGTGGGTAGTAACAATAAAAAACCCATCAAAAAAGTTGATGGGTCGTTCTTAGTAGCGAGTAATCTTGAAAAATCTAACGAGTTTTTGGATGATTATTATAAGATAGTTTCTGTTAATGATGATCTTTAAAATTGTAAATTTTTAAATTGAAAATCCTTGATTTGAAATTATTGTGATTTGAATAGCTTATTTTTCAAAATTTTCAATAGTAAAATAATGACCCTGTCGAGATTTCATTTGAAGAAATTAAGTTAGATATGAAATTATTGATTTTAAATCGGCGTTGGTTCGAATCATATTATGGTCACAAAACCGATCAAATATATTTTTATATATTTGATCGGTTTTATTTATTTATTTATATGTAGTTGAATTATAGTTACTTACCTTGTTGCTGTCTCGTTATTTCATTTTACATTTTTTTTGATTTTATTCTTGGTGGTCAATGAATTTTCTTATCACTTATTTTGTTAAATTATTGTAAATCAATTTGTTATGTTTTTACTACAATTGATTCGATATGTCCTTTTATGATAGGTAATTGGATTCGAACCTTTTTTTGTAGCTGATTTACAGTGTTTTTATCGTGATTATAAACGCATTATGACTGTGAAAAAAGCAAATAAAGTCAAGTTTTTATCAAAAAGTAGTTTGAAAAACAATTTAGCATCTAAAATTCGAACAATTAAAAGGGTAGGGAGATTCTACTTTAGCTCAAAATAATCTTTCTTAATAAAAAGTTGTAAAAAATCTCAAGCTGTACTTTTTTTTGTCTAAAAAGTCATCACTTTTAATAACTAGAGCATGATACCAATCTGCTTTAGCACTTGCCCACTTTAACCAATTTTGTAATTCATCGTCTATTGTATTCTCAATATTTGCTTTTTCCTCTATCGCAAGAATATAAATACTAACTTATTTTACTATTTAAGCATTTGCTTAAATAGTAAAATAATTAACTACATTTGTTTTAATATTTAATTTAATAATTACAACAATGGATAATAATCAAACGTGTATAAGAGTTTTTGCAGATATAAAGCAAATCAACGAGTGCAAAAACAAATTGAACAATAACAGTAATGCTTTTGGACTATTGAGTGGTTTATTAGCATTGGCAGGCAATGAAGTACGACTGAAAATAATGTTTCTTCTTGAAGAAGAAAACGAGCTCTGTCCTTGCGACCTTGCCGATATTTTAGGAATGAGTATTCCTGCCGTTTCACAACATCTTCGCAAAATGAAAGACGGAAATGTTATTGAAGCTAGACGATCTGGTCAGACTATTTTTTATTCTCTAAAATCAGAACAATTACAAATACTTCGTCCCTTTTTTAAATACATTATTAGTCAAAATTCAAATTTAGAACTCGTATGAACACAAATTCAAAATCAGGAAAACTTGCTGGAGCAAGTATTTTATCAGCAGTGGCAGCATCACTTTGTTGCATAACACCCGTTTTAGCTCTTATTTCTGGAGCTTCTGGCGTAGCATCAACGTTCTCATGGTTAGAACCTTTTCGCCCTTACTTAATTGGAATATCTGTTTTGATATTGGGCTTTGCTTGGTATCAAAAACTAAAACCACGAACTACGGAAGAAATACAATGTGCTTGTGAAGAAGAGGATAAAACGCCTTTTATGCAAACTAAAAAGTTTTTAGGCATTGTAACGGTGTTTACTTTTTTAATGATGGCTTTCCCATACTATGGACAAGTTTTTTATCCAAAAGCGGACAAACAGCTAATTGTTGTTTCTTCTGATAATATACAAGAAGTAAAATTTAATGTGAGAGGAATGACTTGTGCCAGTTGCGAAGATCACATTAAAAATGAAGTAAACAAATTACCGGGAATTGTAACCGTTTCTGCTAATAGCAACGAAGGAATCGCATTTGTAAAATTTGACAACAGTAAAACGAACAAAGAGGCTGTCATAGAAGCTATTAATACCACAGGTTACAAAGTATCAGGAGAAGTACCAACATCATTAAATTCCCCACACGGACAAGCTGGACACGTTTGTGGTCCAAATGGGTGCAAATAATTTTTTTGACTCTATTGTTAAGCATTTAATTAAAATAAGAAAATGAAGACAGAAAATATAAAACTCGATATCGCAGGAATGACCTGCGACCATTGTGCCACAGGCATTGAAAAAATGCTTACCAAAAATGAAGGAGTAACAGAAGTAAAAGTGAGTTATCAAAACGGCAGTTGCGAATGTTCTTTCGACCCTTCTAAAACCAGTAAAGGAGAAATTATCAATAGTATTAACAGCACAAAAAATTATAAAGTAGCTCATACTGCTGAAAATAAATGTTGTAATACAAACGCAAACCACTTCGATTTAATTATCATCGGTGGTGGTTCGGCTGCATTTTCGGCAGTTATAAAGGCCGAAAGTTTAGGATTATCGACCTTAATGGTAAACGGTGGTTTAGACTTTGGCGGAACTTGTGTAAACGTAGGTTGTGTCCCCTCTAAAACCCTAATTCGTGCAGCGGAAACAGCTTATCACGCAACACATTCCAATTTTTCGGGCATCAAACCAAAAGGTGTTGCTATAGATTTTGCTCAAGTAATTAAAGACAAAAAACAATTGGTAGCCACGCTCCAGAAGAAAAAATATATGGACGTGGTAAGTGATTTTCATAACCTGAAAATGCTAACGGGTTGGGCAGAATTTTTAGATACTAAAACCATTGTGGTCGATGGTAAAGTAAAATATACGGCTCTAAAATTTATCATTGCCACAGGAGCAACTACCAATATTCCAATTATTGAAGGGCTAAACGAAGTAGGTTTTCTTACCAACGTTTCGCTTTTTGATTTAGAAGAAAAACCCGAAAGCATCACCATTATGGGGGCTGGTTATATTGGTTTAGAAATTGCGATGGCTTACAATCGATTGGGTGTAAAAGTGCGTATCATTGAGTTTACTGACCGTGTGTTGAGAACGCAAACACCAGATATTAGCGAAGCCTTGGAAACACAAATGAAAAATGAAGGTATAGAAATCTTGCCGAATTTTAGAGCAATAAAACTTGAGAAAAAAGAAAATGAAACCGTTATTCATTGTAAATGTCCTGATGGCTCTTTTACACAAATTATCGAAAAAGGAAAAATTGTAGTGGCATCTGGCACAAAACCCAATACGCAAAAAATAGGATTGCAAAATATTGATTTGAAACTTGATAAAACAGGACACATTTTGGTAAACGAAAAAATGGAAACCAATTTACCAAACATCTATGCGGTGGGAGATGTTACTAGCACAGCTGCATTTGTTTACACAGCAGCCTTTGAAGGTAAAATTGCCGTAGAAAATGCGTTTACAGGAGCCAATAATGAAGCCGATTATTCTTCCTTGCCTTGGGTAGTTTTTACCGATCCACAAGTAGCAGGAGCAGGATTGGACGAAGCACAGGCAGAAGCCCAAAACATTCCTTTTGAAGTAAGTAAATTAGAATTAAATAGCGTTCCAAGAGCTATTGCAGCCAGTGACACAAGAGGATTTATCAAATTAATACGAAATACCGAAACCGATAAATTGATTGGTGCAAGAATTGTTGCTCCCGAAGGTGGCGAACTCATTCAGCAATTGAGTATGGCTATCAAGTACAATATTACCGTAAAAGAATTGGCAGAAAGTTTTTATCCTTATTTAACATTAGGCGAAGGCATAAAACTAGCAGCCATCACTTTCGGAAAAGATGTTGCCAAATTGAGCTGTTGTGCTAGTTAAATTTTAATATAAAAGCACGGCTTTCAATTCTATATTATGCCAGTAGTTGCCCTTTCCGATGCAGAAATTGCCTGAGGAGATTTAGGAAGAGACATCTTGGATCGGGCGATTTAGCCACTATGTTGGAAGCCGTCTTTGCTGATGTGGGAGTAGCTTTATTAGCGATTTTAAAGGCTGTTAGAATTCAAAGAATGAAGTTTTAAGAAATCAATAATCAAACACGGTTATGAATTATAAACAAACTTTTTTTTCGCGCCAGTTTCTTTAGGAAGTTGTACGCATAGTCACGGTAGGAATAGCAAGCTTATTGTTTTAGAAGGTTGATTATCTGGTTGCCATTTTAATTATTTTTTGTATTGGAAATTAGTCAAAAAAGATAGTTCCATAAATTTCAGGAATAATAGCGTATTAGTTTATAGTGATTTACCTAATGAAGGATATGTTTTAAAACCTATTTAAAAGCTTAACAAGGTTTTTACTTGACAATTTTTGGAAAATGTAATCAAAAACCTTTTTTCAATTATATTATCCAATAGAAAAAAAAGACAGCTCCACTATTGAGGAAGAGCGTTTATGAAGACTGGGCACGCAGAAAATAATAAAAGAGCTGCTGTTTTTGGTTCAAATAGTATATGGAATGGAGCTTTTTACCAACAACTAGAACTGCCGAGCAAAACAAAGTGAACGACTGAAGAGAGACCGCTTGATTGCCCGTGATGCTTAATCCTAAATCATGAACTAAAATACTTTCCTAAATAATTGTTTTTTTTACTTATTTTTGTAAAGATGCCTAAGAGATTTATCTCCATATTATTTGTTTTTTTAGCTTGTTTTCTTCAATTAGGACATAGCTTTTTTCCGCATACCCATGTAACAGAACATCAACACGATGGAAAACACCATCATCATCATAAAGAGAGTTCAGATGAAAGTGGATTGTCATTATTATTTTCTCATTTTAACCACTCTTCAGATACTTTTTCAAATAGTCAATTAGAAGATGTTGTTAAGATTATTAAAGAAGTTCCAAATCAATTTTTTGTACTACATTCAACTTCAGTTTTTACAAATTCTATTGGATATTACAATAAAAAAGAAGTCGTTCAGAACCAAGATCCGCTGATTTTTATTTCTCCTCATTTACATTCCTTACAGTTTCGTGGTCCGCCCACACTTTTTAGCTAAACTATTCATTATTTGAATTACAGGACACTTATTGCCTTTTCTGGGCTGTAAGTTATTTTCATATATATTAATTTCTAAAACAAAATCAATGAAAAAATTATTGTTTTCAATGGTAATCGCAGGTATGTTATTTACGGCTTGCAATGGTAAAAAAACCGAAGAACACGGGCACGATCATACAGATGTAACTCATCAACACGCAGATGGTGAAGAACATGCAAATCACGAAACCGATTCTGTTGCCCAAGAAGAATTTACCGTTGGAAAGGATTGTACTGCTACAAAAGAAGCACACGACCACCAACACGATAATAGAGAGAAACACGACCATTAATTTATTTTGATGCCTGTGATTTAAAAATTATGGGTATCATTCTAATAATTTACTTATATGAAAATAACACACAAAATACTGCTACTATGTTTATTCTGTATTGGATTTACAAGTTGCAACAACAAAGAAGAAGCTAAAGAAAATTCATCATTAGAACCATTGGCTTACACACTTTATACAGAAAACACAGAACTATTTGTTGAATTTAAACCTTTAGTTGTAGGTTCAAAATCTAAATTCGCAGCTCACTTCACAGTTTTGGGCGAAAATTTTAAAGCTTTGACTGATGCTAAAATAACTGTTAGCTTGATTGTTGGAGAAAATGGAATAAAGAATTCTATTGATACTCCGAGTTCCCCGGGAATATTCCGTTTGGTATTAAATCCTAAAACTGCTGGAACTGGAACTTTAGTTTTTGACATTGTAACCAAAGACTTTACAGATAAAATAACAATTGAAAATGTTGTAGTTTATCCTGATGAAAAAACAGCTCTAGCCAAACAACCTGAACACACTGAAAGTGGTGATATCTCTTATTTAAAAGAGCAAGCTTGGAAAGTGGAATTTGCTAATCAAGCCGTTAAAAAACAAACTTTCAATGATGTGATTAAAACAAGTGGTCAAATCCTTTCTGCTCCTGGTGACGAAATGATTGTAACCGCAAAAGCTAGCGGTGTCGTTGTTTTTTCTGGTAAAAATACTATTGTGGGTTCTGCTGTAAATTCAGGAAGCTCACTTTTTACCATTACTGGAGCTGATATGACTGAAAGTAATATCGATGTTTCTGTGAAAGATACCAAAGCGAATTACTTAAAAGCTAAAGCAGATTATGATCGTTCTAAATCGCTTGTTGCTGATAAAATTGTTTCAGAAAGAGAGCATCAACAAGTAAAATTGCAATTTGAAAATGCACAAACTGCCTATAATACGGTTTCAAAAAATTATAGTTCTAAAGGTCAAAATGTGCTTTCTCCGATGTCGGGATTTATAAAAAATGTATTGGTAACTGAAGGACAATTTGTACCATCAGGAACACCATTAGCAACTATTTCAAAAAATAAAAGATTATTGGTGCAAGCCAATGTTTCTCAAAACTACTTTAGTCAATTATCAAGTATTACATCGGCTAATTTTAAAACACCTCAAAATGATGTTGTTTATAATACGATTGCGTTAAATGGTAGAATTGTTTCTTATGGTAAAAGTGCATCAGCAGCTGCTCCATTTATTCCTGTAACTTTTGAAATCAATAACGAAGGTCAATTGGTTTCGGGTTCAATAATTGAGATTTATCTTAAATCTTCTACTATTGCAGAGGCGCTGGTAGTTCCTGTTTCATCTCTAATTGAAGAGCAAGGCATTTTTTATGTGTATGTTCAAACAGGCGGAGAAAGTTTCCAAAAGAGAGAGATTAAATTAGGTGCAAGTGATGGCATGAGTGTACAAATATTATCGGGGATAGCTGAAAATGAAAGAGTAGTTACAAAAGGGGGTTATCAAATCAAATTATCAAGTGCTTCGGGTGCATTGCCTGCTCACGGACACGAACATTAATTCATAACTTATGCTAAACAAAATAATTAAATTTTCACTGCACAATCGATTTTTTGTAGTGATAGCATCGGTTTTACTGCTGATTTTTGGTAGTGTTGTTGCTTCCAAAATGGAAGTAGATGTATTTCCTGATTTGACTGCTCCAACGGTTGTTGTACTTACTGAAGCTCACGGTATGGCTCCTGAAGAAGTAGAAAAATTAGTTACATTTCCTATCGAAACTTCTGTAAATGGTGCAACCAATGTTAGACGTGTTCGTTCTTCTTCCTCTGCTGGAATTTCTATTGTGTGGGTTGAATTTGAATGGAATACCGATATCTACAAAGCAAGACAAATTGTAAATGAAAAGATAACCGCTGTTGCTGAAAAATTGCCACAAGGAGTTGGAAATCCTACAATGGGACCACAATCTTCTATTATGGGAGAAATAATGTTGGTTAGTGTTACGGCTGATAAAACCTCTCAAATTGATTTACGAACCATTGCCGATTGGACTATACGACCAAGATTATTAGCCACAGGCGGTGTATCGCAAGTTGTTGTCATCGGTGGAGAATATAAGCAGTATCAAATTTTGGCTTCGCCTCAAAAGATGAATTATTACAATATTTCTTTGACCGAATTACTAAAAGCAAGTGAAGAAGCGAATGGTAACTCGTCAGGTGGCTTTATGAATGAATACAGTAACGAATATATTGTTAAAGGTATTGGCAGAACCAACGAAATTGAAGCTTTAGGCAAATCTGTAATTAAAATGCAGAACGGAAATCCCATCAAAATAGAAGATGTTGCTGAAATAAAAATTGGAGCATCTTTAAAAATTGGTGACGGCTCTTTAAAAGGTGAACCTGCGGTAATTATGACGGTAATGAAGCAACCTTCGACAAATACGTTGGAACTAACCGAAACTATTGATGCTTCGATTGCCGATATTCAAAAGAACTTGCCAAAAGACGTTCATATTAATACTAAAATTTTCCGTCAAGCAGATTTTATAAATGCTTCCATCAGTAATATTCAAAAAACTTTATTAGAAGGAACTGCTTTTGTAATTATAATTCTGTTTTTATTTTTGATGAATTGGAGAGCTACATTTATATCACTGTTGGCTATTCCTATTTCATTAATCGTTGCAATCTTAACTTTAAAATGGCTTGGATTTACTATCAATACAATGAGTTTAGGAGGTATGGCAATTGCTATAGGCGATTTGGTTGATGATGCAATTATTGATGTGGAAAACGTTTTTAAACGACTCAAAGAAAATGCACTAAAACCCGAAGCGGAAAGGAAGGACAAACTAACCGTAATTTTTGATGGTTCGTTTGAAATCAGAAGTTCCGTAATCAATGCAACCTTTATTATTATTGTCGCTTTTTTGCCGTTGTTCTTTTTATCCGGAATGGAAGGTAAATTATTAGCCCCGCTTGGAATTGCTTTCATCGTTGCTCTCTTTGCTTCGTTAATCGTTTCTATTACACTAACACCAGTTTTAGCAAGTTACTTGTTGACTAATGATAAAATGCTTTTAAAACAACATAAGGAAAGTTGGTTAGTCGAGCATTTACAAAGGATTTATAGCAATGCTTTGAATAAGGCAATGGAAATGAAAAAAGCAATATTGATTATTGCAGGTGGCTTATTTCTGATTTCCTTACTGGTAATGAGCCAATTGGGAAGAAGTTTTTTACCCGAATTTAATGAAGGCTCATTAGTAATTAGTGCGGTTAGTTTACCAGGAATATCATTAGAGGAAAGTAACAAAATTGGCACACAGGTTGAAAAAGTATTACTGTCCGTTCCTGAAATAAAAATTACAACCCGAAGAACTGGAAGAGCCGAACTCGATGAACATGCACAAGGTGTAAACGCTGCCGAAATCGATGCTCCATTTACTTTAGAAGAACGAAGCCGTGAAGAATTTATGGCTGATGTTCGTGAAAAACTAGCAGGAGTTACTGGAGCAAATATTACTATTGGGCAACCGATTGGGCATCGTATAGACCATATGCTTTCAGGTACTAGAGCCAATATTGCTATCAAGATTTTTGGTAATGATTTGAATAAGCTGTTTACACTTTCTAATGAAATTAAAGTTAAAATTCAGAATGTTGAAGGATTAGTAGATTTGAGTGTGGAGCAACAAGTAGAGATTCCACAAATTCAGATTAAAGCCAAACGAGAGATTTTAAACCAATACGGAATTAGCATTGGACAATTTAATGAGTTTGTAGATGTGGCTTTTGCAGGAGAAAAAGTATCTGAAATTTATGAAGGCAATAAAACGTTTGATTTAATGCTTCGTTTTGATGATGCCAACAAAGGGAAAATTGAGAATATTAAAAATGCGATGATTGATACGTATGATGGAAAAAAAATACCATTGTATTATGTGGCAGATATTGTAAGCACATCGGGACCCAATACTATCAACAGGGAAAATGTGCAGCGTAAAACAGTTGTTTCTGCCAATGTATCGGGTCGTGACCAAAAAAGTGTGGTGGCTGATATTCAAAAAATCATTAACGAAAAAGTAAAGCTCCCCGAAGAATATTATATTGAGTATGGTGGACAATTTGAAGCCGAAGCCGAAGCATCAAAAACTTTGGTTTTAACTTCGCTTATATCGTTATTGGTTATATTCCTAATTCTGTATCAGGAATTTAAAAAAGTAAAAACGGCTTCAATTATTTTACTGAACTTACCATTGGCTTTGATTGGTGGTGTATTTAGTATTTATTTTACCAGTGGTATTTTAAGCATTCCTGCAATTATTGGTTTTATTACGCTGTTTGGTGTTGCTACTCGAAACGGAATCTTATTAGTTTCTCATTATGAAACTTTAGAAAAAGAAGGATTATCGCTTTACGAAACCGTCATACAAGGCTCAAAAGACCGATTAAGTCCTATTTTAATGACAGCACTAACCGCAGGATTGGCTTTAATTCCGTTGGCAATAGCCAGTGATTTACCTGGTAATGAAATTCAAAGTCCGATGGCGAAAGTTATTTTAGGAGGTCTGTTGACTTCTACATTATTGAACATTTTTATTGTTCCAGTAGTGTATTATTTGTCTAATCGAAAAAATGAAAGAAATGAAAAATAACATAATCCTATTTGTAGTAATGATTTCATTTAGTTTGGGTTATGCTCAATCTACTATTGATAATGCTTTGATAGAGATTGCTAAAAACAACAAAACTATACAAGCGAATACGCAATATTGGAATGCGCAAAAGGTGCAATATAAAACAGGAAACTCATTATATAATCCAACAGTTGAATATGATTATTTGAAAGGAAGTCCTGTCAATGCAGGTAATCAAACGGATATTATGGTAACCCAATCTTTTGATTTCCCTACAGTGTATGGAAAGAAAAATGCCTTAGCTAACCAATTGGATATTCAAGCCGATTTACAATTAAAAGTAGCTAATCAAGAGTTGCTTTTGGAAGCTAAAAAGATTTGCATCGAATTGGTTTACCGAAACAAATTTCATGTTCCTTTGGCTAAAAGAAAAGAAGCTGCAGAAAGATGGTTGGCGCATTTTAAAAAGAAACTGGAAACCGGTGACGGCACTATTTTAGATGTAAACAAAGCTGCAATTCAATTGCTTGAAATCAAAAAGCAGTTTCAAAATAATGCTTCTGCTATTGCTAAACTCAACGAAGAACTTACCAGTTTAAACGGTGGAAAGGTTATAAATTTTACTGATGATGTTTATTTTGATGTTCCTGTTATTCCAAATTTTGAAACACTGGAAAAGGAAATTGAAGCACAAGATTACATTAGAAAAACGTTAGAGCAAGAGAAGGTAATTACTCAAAAACAAATTGATGTAAGCAAGGCATTAGCCTTACCTAAAATGGAAGTTGGGTATCATTATCAAGGTATTTTGGGACAAACTTACAACGGTGTTCATACTGGAATTTCTTTGCCCCTTTGGGAAAGTAAGAACACTGTAAAACTTCAAAAAGCGAAAATGACTTTTGTTGAAAGCACTTTGACAGACCATGTTAATGAACATTATTATGAAATAAAACAGCTTTATAGTCGTTACGAAAGTTTGAGAAGTATTTTGAGTGATTACGAAAAAATAAACAATTCCGTTGAGCCAATTAAACTTTTGAATAAAGCATTATCAGTAGGACAAATTTCGGTTTTGGAATATTTTGTAGAACTTAATTATTATAACACTACTTTTAATTCCTATTTGGAAACAGAAAAAGAATTTTATGAAGTTGTTGCAACTTTGCTGAAGCATCAATTGTAGCATGAAGAAATAGAGTATCTATTATTTACGTTTTTTAAAATATTTAGGAACATAGAATAATAGAAATACGACTAGAAAGATTAAGATAAATTCCATTGTTAGGCTTTTATTAGATTTACAAATATAGAAATGCAGATTATTAATTCAGTTAAACTATCCATTAAAAATAGATTTAATGGATAGTTTTTAAATTATAGTGACAAATGAAATGGATAACACGAGAAAGACCTAAAATTGATAGAATAGCCAGTCCTTGGCTGATAAAAACGTTTGTGGACAAAGATGCTGAATTTATTTATGTCTCGTTCAGTGAAGTTTTGGATAGAGCAAAAGAACTGGATGCAATTCCGTTTGATATCCCGAATGTTGAATTTACACATTACAACGAGCAAAGTACTTTTGACTATATTGTAAAAAAATATGGAATTAATGATCCAGCTATTTTAATTATAGCGGATATTGTGCGCGGGGCAGACACCGACAGACACGATATAGCAAAAGAATCCGCAGGACTTTGGGCGATTTCAGCCGGACTTTCCTATAATATTACGGATGATTATGAACTACTGGAAACCGGGATGGTTCTTTATGATGCATTATACAGTTGGGCAACACATTTATACAAACAAAATCATTTGCAGAATAGCCCTTTTGAAAATCTGCTGCATGAAGTGTATCATAAATTTTTAAAAGAAAAGAAAACAACTAACAAGAAAACACCAGCTTGGGTCAAAGATTTAAAAGCAATTATGCAGGATCAAATAGACGCTCAATTTGCTTTTGATCTAAAGAAAATTTCTAATGACTTAGAACTTAATCCTTCTTATCTGTCAAGAGAGTTTTCGAAGTATTTTGATGACCTTAATTTTGGGGATTACGTTCGAAAATTGCGAATTGAAAAAGCAATTAATCTTATTCAAAATTCAACTTACCCCCTTACGGAGATAGCTTATATGACTGGATTTTCAGATCAAAGTCATTTTACAAGAATATTTAAGCAAAGTACAGGAAAAAACCCTTCTTCCTATCGTAAAAAAAACATAGCAAAAAGTAATCCAGATACAAAAAGTAAATAGTGTACTATTTCTACCTATTTAGTATGATTAATTTTACCGTTATAACAAATAAATAAATAACGTTATGATACAAATTAGACATGCTATTCTTTTAGTTTTACTGGTATTTAGTACCTCTGTTTTTTCTCAGACCACTTATCCAAAAATAACAGGATATTTTTCTGTGATGCATCCAATAGTAACTGTAAGCAGTGAGGAAACTGCTGTAAACTTCAGAGATTATTATTCCGTTAATTTTCCAACAGGAATCAATATCTGGAAAAGTTCTAAAATTGGATTTTCATTTGAAATCGCCCCTAGTATAAAAACTGAGGATGGAATCAGCAAAGTAAACAGTGTATTGTTTCATCCTGGGGTATTAGTTGCTTTAGGCCATGGCTTCACTTTTGCAGGCAGAGCTGCCTTTGAGACTAGCGGCAGATTTGGAGTAACTCCGGTCATAACCAAAACGGTAATAAAAAATACCAACAGCAGTTTTTATGTTTCTCTTCCATTCCCGGTTCGATTTGGTAATGATCATCCAGCTACATTTACATCAGGAATCCAACTTGGTCTCGCTTTTTAAAAACATTTTTAATTATGGAAAAGAACACAATATACACTTTAAAAGAACTCACTTTTTATTTTCTTAAATTAGGAACAATTGGTTTTGGAGGCCCAGTAGCTTTGGTTGGTTATATGCATAAAGATCTAGTCGAAAATCGAAAATGGATTTCAGAAGAAGAATATAAGGAAGGTTTAGCTTTGGCGCAATTAGCACCCGGCCCATTAGCAGCACAATTAGCAATTTATCTTGGATTTGTGCATTACAGTTTTTTAGGGGCAACGTTGATAGGATTTGCCTTTGTCCTGCCTTCTTTTATAATGGTGGTGCTATTGGGAATCGTTTATAAATTATATGGAGGATTGTCTTGGATACAAGCTGTTTTTTATGGCGTTGGCGCCGCCGTTATTGGAATTATAGTAATGAGTTCTTATAAGCTGACGATAAAATCTATTGGTAAATTCAATTTAACCTCTTTTAAAACAAATTGGTTATTATGGGTGTTTTTTATAGTTACGGTAGTTATAACATTGGTTACGCAGAAGGAGCAAGTCTTATTATTTGTATTGGCTGGGCTTTTATATATGTTTGTCAAATCACCGCCAAAATGGTTTAATAATAAAACTGCCAATTCTGTTGCTCTATTACAAATTGGTTTTTGGAGCTATGACAATTCTACTCTTATGAAAATAGCTATCTTTTTTGCAGAGGCTGGCGCATTTGTATTTGGCAGCGGATTGGCAATTGTTCCATTTTTGCATTCAGGAGTAGTGATAGAAAATCATTGGTTAACAGAACATCAGTTTCTTGATGCCGTTGCCGTTGCAATGATTACACCTGGTCCAGTTGTTATTACAGTTGGTTTTATTGGTTATTTAGTTGCTGGTTTTCCGGGGGCATTGGTTGCGGCTCTAGCTACATTTTTACCGTGTTATTTATTTACCATTGCTTTAGCTCCATCCTTTAAGAAAATTGCACAAAATCAATCTATCAAAGCTTTTGTAGATGGTATTACAGCAGCAGTTGTTGGGGCATTGGTGGGAGCAGTAGGTGTAATAGCATCCAGAAGCATTTTAGATATTCCAACAACACTAATAGCTATTGCAACAATTTTTGCTTTACTTTATATCAAGAAAATTCAAGAACCTTATATCATTGTTATTGCAGCAGTTGTAGGGATTATTATAAAATTACTAGTATGAACAGAAAAGATTTTTTAAAATCGAGTACTTTATTTGGTGCGGCAGCATTGGTGCTTCCTACTAACAATGCGTTTGCTGAAAATTTAGCCGACAATTCTATTGATAAATTGGTTGATGCTAATGGCAATTATATTCAACAGGCATTACCATATAACGAAAGTTTTTTGGAACCCTACATGGATGCCGAAACTTTACACCTCCACTATACTTTTCATCATGGGGGAGCAGTAAAAGGGGCGAACAAAGATTTGCAAATGATAAAAAAAGCACTGGATGAAAACAATTTGGAGACCGTTGATTTTTGGACAAAAAAACTATCCTATCATTTTTCATCTCACATTTTGCATTCTATATTTTGGACCAATCTTACCAATAAAAATAACTTGCCGCAAGGGGATTTATTAAAGCGAATTGAGAAAAGCTTTGGCAGTTTTGACAGATTGAAAGTTTTAATTGCAGCAACTGCTAAAAATGTAGATGGCAATGGTTGGGGAATATTAGCTTATCAGCCTTATAGTGACAGTCTCGTAGTTCTACAATGTGAAAACCACGAAAAGTTAACGCAATGGGGTGCAATTCCAATATTAGTTATTGATGTTTGGGAACACGCTTATTATTTAAAATACAAAAACAAACGTACTGATTTTGTCGATGCTTTTTTTAATATAATCAATTGGGATAACGTGGCACTGAGGCTTAACGATGCGTTGAAATTAACTAGATAAAATTACAACTAATACTCATAAAGTAGTAATATTAAGTTTTGTAATTAAATTTGAATAAGGAGATTGAAGGATTTATCAAGGGTATATACTTCCTAAAACTATTAGCAACGCTGAGAGAAACAACTGAAAAATTTTCGTTTTTTTTAGTTACAACAAAGTGATTTTTAAACGAATTGTAAAATTTATATTTCACACAAAAGTTTCAAATCCTCAAATAATAGGTTCGTATTTCGTACTAAGAGGGCCCAATCCTAACCTAAATCCAACTTTATTCTTTTAAAAACCACGCTAACTTAGTATACCCATAACACAGTTGATTTCCTTTTGACTAAACGAAGATAAGGGATGGTGTCATTAAATCTCTAAAATATTACATATTGTGTCCTTCCATAGGATTTGTTCCTTTGCGAAGTTTGTATTCGCTATTTATGGCATAGGCCCCAGTGATGACCACTTTTTTAGTTGCATCTAGTTCCGATTTAATTTCGACCATGTTATCGACTTCAATTCCTGTTTCAACCATTTGGTTTTCAAATACACCTTGTCTTTTTTCAATCCATATATAAGTGGCATGTTCTTCTCT
Organism: Flavobacterium maritimum; assembly: GCF_040049085.1. NCBI lineage: Bacteria > Pseudomonadati > Bacteroidota > Flavobacteriia > Flavobacteriales > Flavobacteriaceae > Flavobacterium > Flavobacterium maritimum. Next base: position 71 of record NZ_JBDLZY010000010.1, on the reverse strand, counting down.
GATAACAGCATCGGTTGGAATAAATAATCCTTTCACATTAGGTTGGGATAATTTTGCGATTGCCTGCATAC
>NZ_JBDLZY010000009.1:0-84232 GCF_040049085.1 Flavobacterium maritimum | reverse complement strand
CCCGGAGGCAAACCTTTTTCGATATCCGGTAATTTTTCCTTAATTCTTTCTATTACATCTTTTGCATTTTCTCCGTACCGCATCACTACAATTCCACCTACTTTTTCTCCTTCACCATTCTCGTCAATGATGCCTAGTCTTAATTCTCCACCCATTTGGACAGCAGCTACGTCCTTTATTCTGACGGGAACCGAGTTAATAGTTTTAAGCGGAATATTTTCAATTTCTTTTATGTTTTTGATATATCCAGATCCTTTAATGATATACCCGATGTCTGATTGCTCAAATTTTCTGCCGCCTACATCATTATTGTTTTTTTTAATTTTTTCAGCCACCTCCATTAATGGAATGTTATGATAACGAAGTTTATTAGGGTCAATTATCACTTGGTATTGTCGTTGGAAACCACCAAAAGAAGCCACTTCACTGACACCATCAACGGTCTGTAAAGCAAAACGCACGTACCAATCCTGTAAGGCGCGAAGTTCTCCCAAATCATAGCCGGGAGCATCTAAAGTGTACCAATAAACATGACCCAAACCTGTCCCGTCTGGGCCTAGTGTAGGTATAATGCCTTCTGGCAAAAGTCGTTGGGCATAATTTAATCGTTCTAAAACTCTTGTTCTTGCCCAGTAAATATCTGTATCATCGTCAAAAATCACGAAGACAAAGCTCATCCCGAACATACTATTTGCCCGTATATTTTTTACTTTGGGAATCCCCTGTAAATTGCTCACTAGAGGATAGGTAATCTGATCTTCGATGATTTGCGGATTCCGTCCCATCCATTCGGTAAAAATGATGACTTGATTCTCTGACAAATCTGGAATAGCATCAACGGGTGTGTTTTTTACAGCATAAATGCCGTAAGCAGTAACTCCTGCTGCAGTGAGCAAAACAATTATGCGGTTTTTAAGTGCCCAGGTGATGAAATAATTTATCATATTGATTACCGTTTTTAACAGATATAATGGCAATTACTTTCTGTGTTTTAGAACATTCAATCTGCTGTTTTGACAACTCTAAATATTAAATAGGATTACTATCAATTAGCCAAATACTTAATTATTTGAATTGACATAAAAAGCAAATGATTTTAAGTATAAATTTTTCTTATTTTGAATAACGATGGCTGTCAAAATCGAGATTTAGCCTGTTTTTGGTATAATCCAAATAGAATTGAAACCAGAAGAAAAGAAGGTTTCTAAGTGATGAAATTTCAGTTTTTCTAGAGAAAAACTGAAATTATTATTATGAAAATTAATGTCAATAGCATTGATTATGCTAAAATGAGTTGATGAATTAGTTGTAGAGGTAGAATGCCCGAATTTATCATGACATTCTTTTTTACAAACACTGCTCAGATGGGAACAATATTTTTTTTCTATTTCAAGACGGATTTCTTTTTTGCAACAGGATTCCTCCGTTTTAATTTTATTTTCTATGCATGCAAAACCATTACCATACATTTGAAAAATGCTGAAAGAAATGAGTAATAACATGAGAAAATTTTTCATTTTCACTCTTGATTTAATGATTAAAGTTAGTTAAATTATTACTTATATATCTCTAAATGTTTGAAAAAAAGGTTTGTAGCCTTCATTTTATTATTGATTTTATTTCAATGTAAAGAGAAGTATCCTGAATAGATGTATAGCGATGAAGAGGAGCATGAAGAAGTTAGTATTAGGGGAATAGTGTTTATTCCTAAAACAACAGAAATGGGTTGTAAAGAAGTGAAATTTATTGAGTAAATTGCTGTGATGTAAAAATAGTTGCCAAAGGTCTATTTTGCCTCTTAACAGTTATATGATGGGGACAAAGATCCCATAACTTAATTTATGAATATTAAAGAGTTAAAAATGAATAAAATATTAAAATCAATTGTCCTGTTAATAGCTATGTTTTTTATTTCAAATATTGCTTCAGCGCAAAAGACGAATCAAAAAGCAGTAATCAAAACGGTTTTAAATTGCGACCATTGTTCAGCATGCGAAACCTGTGGTTTGAAGTTTAAAACTGAAATGTTGAAAATAAGAGGTGTGAAAATGTACACCCTTGACGAAAAGGAAATGACATTTACAGTGTATTACAATCCTGTAAAAACCGATTTACAAACTATAAAAGTAGCTATTTCAAAACTGGGTTATGACGCTGATGAAGTCAAGGCAGATCAAGTAAGTTTTGAAAAGTTAGACGATTGCTGTAAAGTATAGACAGTTATGAAACATCAACATAAATATGATGAAAACGGCAAGCAACTCTGTTGCACTTTGGAGGAAAAAATAAATACGTCAGAAAGTCATTTAGACGAGGATGAGCACGATCATGATCATAATCACTCTGAAGAAAATGGTAATCTGATTAAAATGTTTGTTCCTGCAATTATCTCATTGGTTGTATTATTGTTTGCCATTGCTTTTGATAATTATTTCCCTCAAGCTTGGTTTACAGGTTGGTTAAGAATTTGTTGGTATACAATCGCTTATATACCAGTAGGTTTTCCTGTAATTAAAGAAGCGTTCGAAAGTATTAAAAAGGGTGAAATTTTTTCTGAGTTTTTATTGATGAGTATTGCCACAATTGGCGCATTTGCAGTTGGCGAATATCCCGAAGGCGTTGCAGTGATGTTGTTTTACGCGGTTGGTGAAGTATTTCAAACTTTGGCTGTAAAAAGGGCTAAAGCCAATATTAAAACTTTACTCGACCAAAGACCTGACCAAGTGACAATTTTAGAAAATAATGAGACCAAAATAGTCAAAGCTGAAGAAGTGAAAATTGGTGCAGTTATCCAATTAAGGCCTGGAGAGAAATTAGGTTTAGATGGCGAACTACTGTCAGGGACGGCTTCATTCAATACCGCAGCACTCACAGGCGAAAGTAAACCAGATACTAAAGTTAAAGGAGAAGTCATTTTAGCAGGTATGATAAATCTGAATACTGTAGCTCAGGTAAAAGTGACCACCGCATACACAGATAGTAAGCTGTCAAAAATTTTAGAATTGGTACAAAATGCCACTACTCAAAAGGCACCAACCGAGTTATTCATTAGAAAGTTTGCTAAAATATATACGCCTATTGTAGTCTTATTGGCAGTCGTTATTTGTTTTGTGCCTTATTTCTTTGTAGCCGATTATATCTTTAATCAATGGTTGTACAGAGCGTTAATATTCCTAGTTGTTTCTTGCCCCTGCGCCTTAGTTATCAGCATACCGCTAGGCTATTTTGGTGGAATTGGAGCAGCCAGTAGAAACGGTATTTTGTTCAAAGGGAGTAATTTTTTGGATAGCATTGCTGATATTCAAAATGTAGTCATGGATAAAACCGGAACAATGACTGAGGGTGTTTTTAAAGTACAGGAAGTAACAATTAATCCCGATTTTGAAACTTCGGAAATTTTGCAAATGGTCAATGCTTTAGAAAGCAAAAGTACACATCCGGTTGCAACCGCTATTCATGATTATGTGGGGAAAATTGATTCTTCAATAGAATTAAAAAATGTAGAAGAAATTTCAGGACAAGGCCTAAAAGCCAATGTGAAAAACAAAGAATTACTGGTAGGGAATTTTAAATTGATGGATCAGTTCGGAATTTCCTATGGTATAAACCCTGCTTCTATTGTGTACACGCTGATTGCGATTGCTTACGACAAAAAGTTTGTGGGTTATATAACTATTGCAGACAGCATTAAAGAAGATGCACAATCCACAATCGATAAACTAAAAATATTAGGGGTAAAAATAACCATGTTAAGTGGCGATAAAATAAATGTTGTCCAATTTGTTGCACAGAAATTGGGAATAGCAAATGCCTTTGGCGATTTACTTCCCGAAGACAAAGTAAAACTTGTAAACGAAATCAGGGCCAAGAATGAGACTGTTTGTTTTGTGGGCGATGGTGTAAACGATGCGCCAGTAATAGCTTTAAGTGATGTGGGAATTGCGATGGGCGGTTTAGGAAGCGATGCTACGATAGAAACTGCCGATGTTGTCATACAGGATGATAAGCCTAGTAAAATTCCAATAGCTATAAACATTGGTAAACAAACCAAGAAAATAGTCTGGCAAAATATTACAATGGCGTTTTTAGTAAAAGGAATTGTTTTAGTTCTTGGTGCTGGAGGACTCGCTACGATGTGGGAAGCCGTTTTTGCAGATGTTGGTGTCGCTTTGTTAGCGATTTTGAATGCCGTTAGAATACAAAGAATGAAGTTCTGATGAAATAGGTAACAACAATTTCTGTCTTCATCTTAAATATTCATTTTCTGGCTGGTCTTTCGATATTGTAATCTGGAGTTGTTCGTCCGTTCGATCTTTATTATGAAGTTTTATTCAAAAAATATTTTGCGTTCCCATTCTTTTAAAATCCCTCAAATACTCCTAATCCAAACAAAGCAAAATCATATTTGACAGGATCGTTCGGGTCTAATTCACGGAGTTTTGCGTCTAATTCGGCCAAAGCTTTTCCGTCATTTTGTTTTCGGGTTAGCAAGTCTAATTTTCTGGCCACATTTCCGGAATGAACATCCAATGGGCAAGATAAAGAAGCAGGGCTGATGTTTTTCCAAATTCCCAAATCAACTCCTTTATTATCTTGACGACACATCCATCTCAGGTACATGTTGATGCGTTTTGCTGCCGAACCATTCAATGGATCAGAAATATGTTTTTGGGTTCTGTTTTGATGTTCGATTTCGAAAAACAGTTTCTTGAATTCATGGATGCTTCCTTGTAAACTATTGTTTTTCTGATGTTTTGTAAAGACAGCTTCCAGTCCGTTATGGTTTTTGTAGATGTGTTGCAAGCTTTGTATAAAACTGGCGAAATCTTGTCCGTTAAAGGTTCTGTGCACAAAAGATTCTAATCGTTCTAAATCATTTTCCTGATGTGACATCACAAAATCATAAGGAGCGTTTCCCATCAAATCCATCATACGATGGGCGTTTTTGATAATCATTTTACGATTTCCCCAAGCAATCGTGGCGCTTAGAAAACCGGCTATTTCAATGTCTTCTTTTTGTGAAAATAAATGCGGAATTTGTACCGGATCACTTCCAATAAAATTCGGATTGTTGTATAATTCGACTTTCTCGTCTAGAAAATCTTTGAGTTCTGATTGATTCATAAAGTTGCAGCTGTTCTGCTATCTGATTGCTGAAAAGTACCACTAATTTGCCCATCTACCATCACTAATTTTCTATCGGCCATATTGGCTAATTCTTCATTATGGGTGACAATTACAAAGGTTTGTCCAAATTCATCTCGAAGTTGAAAGAATAATTGGTGCAAATTCTCTGCTGAATGGGTGTCTAAGTTTCCGGAAGGTTCATCGGCAAAAATAACATCAGGTTTGTTAATTAAAGCCCTCGCTACTGCAACACGTTGTTGTTCACCACCGGAAAGTTCGTTAGGTTTGTGGTTGATGCGGTGTGATAGTCCCAAATACGTTAACAATCGCTTAGCTTCAGTTTCAGTTTCTGAAGGTTTCTTTCCGGCGATATAAGCAGGAATACAAACATTTTCTAAAGCTGTAAATTCAGGTAAGAGCTGATGAAATTGAAATATAAATCCCAAATTAAGGTTTCTGAATTTAGACAGGGACTTATCATTCATTTTTAAAATATCTTGACCATTTATCAATAAGGTAGTATCTGTTGTTATTGAAGGCTTATCAAGTGTTCCTAAAATTTGTAAAAGAGTTGTTTTTCCTGCTCCCGAAGCACCTACTATCGAAACAATTTCGCCTTTCATAATATGTAAATCAACGCCTTTTAATACTTCAAGTTGATCGTAAAATTTATGTATGTTTTTTGCCTGTATCATTTGAAACTGTTTTTACAAAGAAACAAAGATTCTATCGATAATAAAATGGATAATCTTAGAATTTTGATAAAACTGGAATGAAATAGAATAACCAAATAAATTTTGGATAACTTTGAAATATTGAAATTCTGATACAGATGAATGCTGGTTTCTTTTGGTAAGGAATAAAAAAAAATAATATAATTAATATAAAATGGAAGCAAAACAAGAATTAGAAAAGGCAACTTTGGCTGGAGGTTGTTTTTGGTGTACTGAAGCCATTTTTTTAGAATTGGAAGGGGTAAAGTCTGTGGTTTCCGGGTATACAGGAGGACTGACTTTAAATCCAACATATAAGGAAATTTGTAATGGCGATACAGGACATGCTGAAGCGATTGAAATTACTTTTGACCCCAATGTGATTTCTTTTGGGGATTTACTGGAAATCTTTTTTGCAACACATGATCCAACAACTCTAAATCGTCAAGGGAATGATGTTGGAACACAATACAGAAGCGAGATTTTTTATCATGACGAAAATCAGAAAGCTATTGCTTTGGATTATATTGCTCTACTGAATGAACAGAACACCTTTGGAAAGCCTGTTGTGACCAAGGTTTCTCCGGCGACTGTATTCTATCCGGCAGAGACGTATCATCATAATTATTATAATTTGAATAGTGAACAATCGTATTGCAGTTATGTTATTACACCTAAGATTGCCAAATTGAAAAAAGTGTATGCTGATAAACTAAAAAAATAATGGCATTGGTTTTGTAAGCTAAACTTAAATTTTTTAAATGTTTTCGATGAAAGAGTCAGTGCAAATAGAATCAGTAGCTGAAAAAAAGGAAGATAAAACCCGAAAGCTAATTCTGGGAATTATTTTTGATGCTATTGGAATGGTTTCCTTTACGGTTCCCATGATCGGTGAGTTTTCGGATGTCATTTGGGCGCCCTTAGCTGGATTTCTGATGACTTGGATGTATAAAGGAACAGTAGGGAAAGTTGGAGGAGTGATAGCCTTCTTGGAAGAGATTATACCGTTCACGGATTTTATACCAACGTTTACACTGACTTGGATTTATAATTATATCATTAAAAACAAAAACGCTCCGGAATAAGGGCGTTTTTTTATTCCTTGAACAGAAAACCCATTCCCATTTTTTTTAGCATCTTCTTTTCGAATGCCCAAAAGAATTTGAATTGTCCAAAAATAAATCCATTTAAGACTAACAATACTTGATATAAAGGGAAAATTAACAGTAATCGAAAAGGGGTAAACCAAAAACCCAGATCGGACTTTGTAATTCCTAACCAATAACAAACAGGTGTTGACACCCAAGCCGAAGCAGAGCCGGTAATCGCAAAAACTATAAATATGATTGTGAGTTGAAAGTTAGACTCAATTCCCCAACGCTTTTTTAATTTTTCCATCTTCATTTATGATGAATGCAAAATTAAGAATATTATCTCAGAGGAACATGGCCATAAAGTTTTTGTTTGTAGGTATTTTGAAAATAAATCATGTAGTTGTAGATTAAATAATTTACTTCATATCCGTAATTAATGGTAGGGTTATAATCAATGGTCATTTCGTAAAGAAGCGGATCATATCTTTGAGGTTGATGTACACGATTATTCCATTCGCTAATATAAAATTGGTTTTTAGTTTCTAAATAAGATTGGGAATAGTATCCTCTTGGCAGTGCTATTGAATTAAGCCAAGTGTTAAAGCCAGGGTCTATTATTATAACTTCATACTCCAAAGAATCATTAGCAATCCGTATCGTATCACTTGCCGACGTTGCCACCGGTTTAGCGGTACTGGGAACAGTCGATTTTTTAGTGGTACAAGCAATGATAGTAAAGAGTATTAATAATATGTAAATGCTATTTTTCATGGTTCAAAAATTGAATAATAAATTTACGAAATTAAATGGTTGTTTTTCAGTATTTTAACATAAAAAAAGCCATTTAAATGAATAAATGGCTTATGAAAAATGGTACTATTTAAATTATTTTCCAAAAAGTTTTCCCAAAAGTCCGCCAATGCCACTTTTGTTTTTTGTTGCAGCCATTGCATCGTTTATATCGACTTTTCCATCTGCATTTTGATCTAAACCAAACTGACCACCATATTTAGAAATCGCGTCCATAATTCCGGAGGCCTGCCCGCTATTGCCTGAAATAGCGGTAACCATATCTGAAATTTCGAAACTTTTATCATTCGGGTCATTTGCTTTGTTTACAAGGCTTCCCAAAATTTGAGGAATCATGTTTCCTGCTACATCTGAGGCTGTTTCCTTACTTAAACCGAATTTTGTACCCAAATTTCCGGTTAATTGTTCCGTTAATTGCTTTACTGCTGGATTGCTAGTGTTTTGAGCATTATTCCCTTGAAATAACCCGGCCAATTGTTCTATGCCTCCCTCTGATGCAATTTTTTGTAAACCATTTAGAACGGATTGACCTGCTTCGTTCATTACACCTTCATTATGCTCATTTGGAATAGCATTGTTTTTTACAACCGCATCATTACCAAATTGTTGTACTAATTGTGTTAACTGTTCAAACATGGGATGAAAATTTAGATTAGATATCAAATTTAGTAAAAAAAAAAGGGAAATAATAATTTCTTACTATTTCCCTTTTGTATTATTTATGTAAAATAACTAGCCTAATAAACCGATGATTTGTTGTGCTAATTCAGTACCAATTCTATCTTGAGCTTCTGCAGTTGCAGCTCCGATATGTGGAGTCAATGAAATTTTTGAATGCATCAAAATTGCCATTTCTGGAGTTGGTTCGTTTTCAAAAACGTCTAAACCGGCAAATAATACTTTTCCGCTATCTAAAGCTTTTACTAATGCCACCTCGTCAATTACACCGCCACGAGCACAGTTAACGATACCTACACCGTCTTTCATAATAGCCAATTCTTTCTCACTGATAATGTAACCATCTTGAGCAGGAACGTGCAATGTGATGAAATCAGCTTCTTTAAACAAAGATTCCAATGATTGAGAAACGATAGTAGTTGTAATAGATTGTCCGTCAAAGAATTCCACTTTAACGTCAACTTGTGGGATAAACATATCCGCTGCAATAACTTTCATTCCTAAACCTAGAGCCATTTTTGCTGTAGCCTGACCGATACGACCAATACCTACAACTCCTAGAGTTTTTCCTCTTAATTCGATTCCGTTTGCATACGCTTTTTTCAAACCTTCAAAGTTCGTATCTCCTTCAAGAGGCATGTTTCTGTTTGAATCATGTAAAAAACGAACACCTGAAAACAAATGAGCAAAAACTAATTCTGCCACAGATTCTGATGATGAAGCTGGAGTGTTGATTACATGAATTCCTTTGCTTTTTGCATAGTCAACATCAATATTATCCATTCCTACACCACCACGACCGATGATTTTAAGTCCTGGACAAGCGTCAATGATATCTTTACGAACTTTGGTCGCACTACGTACCAAAACCACGCTTACATTATTTTCGTTTACAAAATTAGCTACTTGTTCTTGAGCTACTTTTGTAGTTATAACTTCAAATCCACCTTTTTCTAAAGCTAGAATTCCACTTTTAGAAATTCCGTCGTTTGCTAATACTTTCATTTTATGTTTATTTGTTGATTTGTTTATTCATTTACTTGTTGATTCGATATACAAATCAACAAATAAACGATTAAACTATATTTTATTTTTTAGGAGCTATTTCCCGCTTTCCACTGCAATCTTTTATGTTTTTAAAGAAAAAACATAAAAGGATTTCCATTTCAATCGGGGCTAGGTGTCCAGAATTCTATTTTGTGAAACTGAAAAGTGCGACTGAAAACTAAACTTTAGCTTCCAATGCTTTCATTACATCTACCAATACTTGAACGCTTTCCAATGGTAATGCGTTGTACATAGAGGCTCTGTAACCACCTACAGAACGATGTCCAGGTAATCCTGAGATTCCTGCTTCTTTCCACATTGCGTCAAAAATTGGAGCGTGGGCTTCGTCGTTTAACAAGAAAGTAGCGTTCATGTTTGAACGGTCTTCAATAACAGCAGCTCCTTTGAATAATGGGTTTCTGTCTATTTCTGCGTAAAGCAAGGCTGCCTTTGCATTGTTTATTTTTTCGATTGCAGGAATTCCGCCTAGATTTTTCAACCACTGTAATGTCAATAAAGAAGCGTACACTGGGAAAACAGGTGGCGTATTGTACATACTTTCTGCTTTAATATGTTTAGAGTAATCTAACATACTAGGAATAACACGTCCGTTTTTACCAAGAATTTCTTCTTTTACAACGACCAAAGTTGTTCCTGCAGGTCCCATATTTTTTTGTGCTCCTGCATAGATGATGTCAAATTTTGAGAAATCCAATTGACGTGAAAAGATATCTGAACTCATATCACATACCACTGGAACGTCAACTGAAGGAAATTCTTTCATTTGAGTACCAAAAATAGTATTGTTGCTTGTACAATGGAAATAATCAGCGTCTGAAGGTACAGTGTATCCTTTTGGTACGTGATTGTAGTTTTGATCTTTAGAAGAAGCAACTATAACAGTTTCTCCAAAGTATTTTGACTCTTTTATAGCAGCAGATGCCCAAGTTCCTGAATCTAGATAAGCGGCTTTCCCGTTTTCTTTCATCAAGTTGTAAGGAACCATTAAAAATTCTAAACTAGCTCCGCCGGCTAGGAAAAGTGCTTGATATCCTTTGCCTTCTAATCCTAATAATTCAATAACTAATGCTCTCGCTTCGTCCATAACTGCAACAAAGTCTTTACTTCGGTGAGATATTTCCAAAATCGATAAGCCGGAATTATTGAAATTCAATATAGCTTGAGCTGATTTTTCAAAAACTTCTTGTGGTAAAATACAAGGTCCTGCGCTGTAGTTGTGTTTTTTCATGGTGTAGTTTATGTCCAAAATTTAAAGATGCAAATTTCGGTAATAGGACTTTAAAAAGCGTTAAATTATTCGAAATAATTAAACATTTTTATACTTTGTTGTTAACAAAAACGAAATAGTATCCACGTTATCTGCATAATTCCATAATTTAGGACTTTGTGTTTGTCCAAATTCGATGCTATTTTCAACCAGATTATTACTCACAATGCATTGAATTTGCTCGCTTTCTGATTGTAATCGTTTCTGTAAATCAGTAAGATCATCGTAAAATTCGTAAAAAACGCTTGAAATAGGAGAGGCGTGACTGCTGTCTTCTTTTATAGTTAGAAAGCCATTGTCCAATAATTTGAAATTACTCATTAAGAAAACCGCTTTATTATAATCATAGTTGTTGGCGTACTTCTCATAATGAATCACGTCCTGATATTCGAAAATAGCCTCAAAAAAAGCATCAAAAGAATAGCCTTTTGGAACAAAAAGTTTGGAAACATTGCGGCATCCTAAACCAAAGTACCTGAAAATATCCTCGCCAAGCGCCACTAATTGCTCTTTGGTTTCTTGTCCGTTTAATACAGCAATCGAATTTCTGCTTTTTCGGATGATAGAAGGTTTGTCTTTAAAATAATATTCAAAATAACGGGCAGTGTTGTTACTTCCTGTGGCAATTACAGCATCAAAATTTTCTAATTTTCCTTCTACGAAAGTAATTCTATCAGTAAATTCAGGTTCAATTGCTGTAATGTATTTTGCCAAAAAAGGTAATAAATGTTGGTCATTTGAAGATGTTTTTACCAACACCTTATTGTCGCTGATCAGGACAGATAAAAAATCATGAAAACCTACCAGCGGAATATTTCCGGCTAAAATTAGGGCGACGTTTTTTGGTTCATTTACAGTAAAGTCATAAGCTGAAAGCCATTGATTCAGGTTTTCTTCTGTCAGGGCTTCTGCCCAGGATTTAACAGCAAAATACACCTGCTCAGGAGTATACCATCCATTATGGGATTGTGATAATTGTATTAACGCGACAAAATCATCAAAAAATAAATCGTTATATAAAACGGCAGAATTCTTAATAGTATTGCCTTCAGAAAACTGACTTAAGAATTTTCCTAATTCAACAAAAACACTTTTTTTTGTTTCTAATGTCATAATGTTTGCTTATGAATAGTTTTGATTGTAATTTTGCACAAAAATAAGCTATAATAAGTTATAAGTCAAAGGAGAAAATAGTATTAACGATTTTTGCCTGTAACGCATAACTTCCTAACTCGTAATCAATAAAAAGATGGCAATAATTATAACAGATGAATGTATCAATTGTGGAGCTTGTGAACCAGAGTGTCCAAATACTGCAATATATGAAGGAGCTGATGACTGGAGATATAAAGATGGAACAAAATTAACTGGGAAAGTAATTTTGCCTGATGGTACTGAAGTGGATGCTGATGCAGCACAAACACCAATTTCAGACGAGATTTATTATATTGTACCAGGTAAATGTACAGAGTGTAAAGGGTTTCATGATGAGCCACAATGTGCCGCTGTATGTCCTGTTGACTGTTGTATCCCTGATGATAATCACGTAGAAAGCGAAGAAACCTTGTTGAATAGACAAGCTTTTTTACATAACGAATAAAAGGTCTTCTTTAAATTAATCAAAAATCTCTTCAGTTTGAAGGGATTTTTTTTTGATCTTTTTATTATTATACAGTCACTTATTTTTTGTATTCATGTTTTTGTTAGTTTTGCTCGAAAACCTACACATACATGAGAAAGTTCCTTGTATTCCTTTTTTTTATTTTTATTTCTGCTATTTCAGCTCAAAATATTGAGAAATCAATTATACTGAAAGATATTGATAGCAATCTTCCAATTGAAGATGCCACTGTTTTGATTTTAAAAACAAAGCAAGTTTTGATAAGTAATTCGGAAGGAACTGTAACTTATGTTTTAAAAGGTGGATCAAACATTCAAGTTTCTCATTCGTCTTATTTGGGTGTAGTTGTAAGGGCTGCAACATTAAAAGATAATCCAACTGTTATTTATTTAAAGAGTAGCTTGCGTAATCTTGACGAAATTATAGTATCACGACAACATCCTCAAAAAATTCTTAAATCCTTAGTTGAAAATTCTAAAAAAAAATTAACGGTTCCTGCTCGTCTAAAAGTATATTCAAGAGAGTTTTTTAAGCTTAATGGTGTCTACAGCTATTATAATGATGGATTGTTGAATTTTTTAATAGACAATAAAACAAAAATATTTAAAACCAATATATTAGTAGAGCAAAATCGAAGTTATGGTTTGGTGAATGCAGAAAATAGTTCAGATCTTTTAGGTTATAATTTGAATAATATAATGGAAAACTATTATAATTTCAAGTACCTAAATTCTCTTTTAACACCCGAAGCAAAAAAGAAATATGATTTTTTAATCAAAGCCTATTCGGTTAATGAACAATATTATGCGATGACCATCAGTCCTATTGAAGATGGAACTGATTTAAAAGATGATTTTACCATAATTTATGATAAAAGTAAAAAAATAATCATTGAAGTAAGTTCGGTTGTGTCCCCAAGCACGTTTGCAAGAACCAAAGAGAAAATTGCGGTAGGTTCCAAAAATATTAACAAGTCGTTATTTAAGGCAATTTACAGGTCTGATGAGGCTGGTTATTATTTAGTTAGTTCAAGAGAAGAAATTGGTTTTGAAAGAATTGATAAAAATAAATCAACTGAAATAGAAGTGAGAAATTACTTTGTTACAACAAACTTTAATAAACAAAGTTTTAGTTATAAGGATTATGAACTCTTTAAAGACAAAACACTTATTAATAAAAAAAATAGCATACTCACAAATTATTGGGATTTATCCGGTTTAACAACAACTCAGGAAGAAGAAGAAATAATTAATAAAATTGAAGTAACTAACTGATGTTCAACGTGCTGGCAAAAAACGGTGTTTAGAGAACTCTTTTTAAAATAAAATAGCAATCGTCAGCTAAAAATGATAACAAACAAAAAATCCTGAGCATTAACTCAGGATTTTTTGTTTTGTACTATATGGATTAGAAATTAAATCCTAGCCTTGCATAGTAGTATGCTCCGCCGAATCCCATTTGAACAGCATCCCAATATCCACCGGCTTCAACCCAGTCATCCTGTTGGTCAGGATAAATATTGAAAATGTTATTTCCTCCAACGCTTAGTTTAAGCGATTTTGAAAGTTTGAATCCTAAAGTCAAATCAGTTACCATTTTAGAACTGTAAGTATCAGTCGCTGCTGTAATTTGGTCAGCAAAACTTCCGTAATCAGCTACATCTTCATACATTTGGTAGTCTAGTAATTTTACTTCACTGAAATGTGTGAATGATAAACCTGCATTAAACCATTTTCTGTCATAAGTCAGGTTTAAACCAAATTTACTTTCAGGGGCAGAAGCTAATAAGAAAGCTTTTTCTCTTTCTCCAAAGAAAATTTCTTTGTCCAAATCACCATTTTTTACTTCTGCTATTTCCATGTTATTGATGTTACCTACTAAGGTAGCACTGAATGAATTGTCATCAAATTTCTTTTTCCAAGACAAAACAACATCAAGACCTGTAGTTTCTGTATCTACGCCATTTACGAAAAATTGCGCTTCATCTACTCCTAAATTAAATGAGGATGCGTCAAAATAACCGGTTAATACAATTCTGTCTTTAACATTAATCATGTATCCGTCAATTGTAGCGGTAAAATCGCCAAAAGTAGCAGTCATACCTAATGATCCATTTACTGCTTTTTCTTCATTCAATTGTTCTATTCCGAACGCTTGAGTTACAGGGCTGTTGTTTGGAGATAGTAAAATTTCAGATGCTCCGCTTGATGAGAAATTGGTAAATCTTAAATTGTAATAGATTTGTGCCAATGAAGGAGCTCTAAATCCAGTACTTACAGAACCTCTGAAGTTGATGTTTTTAGTAGCTTTCAATCTTGCAGATAATTTTCCGTTAAGAGTACTTCCAAAATCGCTATAATTTTCAAAACGGGCAGCAGCACTTACTAAGAAGCTATCTGTGATGTCAAATTCAGCATCAGTATATAAAGACAAGTTTGAACGACTTTGGTCTACTTCATTAGCTGGGCTATATCCAGGGAAACCTTGAGATCCTCCAGGGCGAGCCTCTCCTGAAATTGGGTCGATAGGGGCAAATTGAGTTGTTGGGTCTGTAATAGGTCTTCCGTTTGTGTCGTAAGTAGCGTAAGAACCTATTTCACCAGCAAAAATATTGAATTTTTCAGTTCTGAATTCCGCTCCAAAAGCTAAGTTCATTCCACTTAAGACTGAGCTATAATTTTTTGAAAAATCAAAATTAGTTGTGTTTTGGCTTAAGCTATGTCCTCCTGCATCAAACTCTTTAGGAGATGCTTCTTCCAATGAGGCGTTGATAGTTCCTTTGGTATAATAATGGAAAAGGTTTTTTCCAAATGTATTACTGATATCAATTTTCCAACCACTGGCAGTTTCAGTTCTAAAACCTGCCGCAAGAGAGTTGTCAATGATATTTGAAGTAATTCTTGGAGTGTATCCTCCAGGGTAAACAGACTCAACTACTCTTTCTCCGTCGTTTCTTGTAAAAGCGTAGGCATCAGTGTCTCTATAGTTTCTTCCTCCAAAAGCATAAAACTCTGTTTTGTCAGATACAGGAACTGCCATGTTTCCAAAGAAGTTGAAACCTTCTATTTCAGCTTCTCCAAATCCTTTTCTGAAATCAAATCCAGGACGTAGGGTTTTGTTTTTGCTTAAATACTCGGTAGTGAAATTAGCATATCCGCCTTTCTCTCCAATACCTACACCATAGTTAGCAGCTATTTTTACAGAACCACCATCAAAATCCTGATCTTTTCCATAAGTATTTCCGTTGCCATTTTGATCTAATCTGAAACCATCTGTATTAGCAGTTCCGAGAGGAAAATCTCCTTTTGCGTTTGTGTTATAAGCACCATAAGTGATAGAACCGTTTAGTTCATCTATATTGTCATTTAATGCAATGTTGATAACACCTGCGATTGCATCTGAACCATATTGTGCAGCGGCACCATCTCTCAAAATTTCAATTCTCTTAATAGAAGAAGCAGGGATAGCATTTAAATCTGTACCTGTATTTCCTCTACCTCTGGTTCCAAAAAGGTTAATAAGGGAGGATTGATGTCTTCTTTTTCCATTGATTAAAACAAGGGTCTGGTCTGGTCCTAAACCTCTTAAAGAGGCTGGGTCGACGTGATCAGCACCATCCGAACCAGATTGTTTGTTCGCATTAAATGAAGGGGCAACGTATTGCAGCAGTTCATTAATTTCTAATTTACCACTTTGTGTTGTTACATCTTTTACGCTAATAATATCAATTGGAACAGCCGAATTAACAACAGTTCTTTTAGTGTTTCTTGAACCAACGATTTGTACTTCTTGTAATACTTGTTCTCCTTCTGCAGATAATTGAATATCAATTTTGGCTTCAGTAGCTGCCTTTGATACAGATTTGTAGCCAATATAGCTAAAAACCAAAGTTGCTCCTTCTTTGACGCTAATTTTATACGTCCCATCAATGTCTGTTGAAACGCCGTTGTTCGTTCCTTTTTCGATAACATTTACACCGGGTAGGCTTGCACCGGTATTATCTTTTACTACTCCAGTGATTTCTTTTTGAGCAAAAAGAAAACTGACATTTAGTAAAAAAAATAGTAATGTGATTTTTTTCATAATGAGTTTGTTTTTGGTTTGTGTTTGTTATTCGGTCAAATATAATATTTATTTGGTATATTTATATATTATTTGTTTTTATTTTATTAAAATAAAGTCAAAAATGCATTTTAGGAAAAGTTGAAACATATTTTTAGAGTATTTGTTTTTATTTTAATGGAATAAAGTCAAAAATGCATTTAAGGAAAAGTTTGAACGTATTTATAGGACATTTGTTTAATCAACATGTATTAAATCTTATATTTGCAAAATTTTAAAGTAAATACCAGTAAATTTTAGCGGGAAACTGCTATCGGTAAACAAAAACATCGTGAAATTGCCCTGATTCCATTATCAAGAGAATTAAAAGGAATGGCAGTCTCAAAATTATAAAATAAATAGCTACACATGAAAGCAGGAATTGTAGGGTTACCAAATGTTGGAAAATCAACATTATTCAATTGTTTATCTAATGCGAAAGCGCAAAGTGCTAACTTTCCTTTTTGTACCATCGAACCTAATATAGGAGTGGTAAATGTACCGGATCCGAGAATTGAAAAATTAGAGCAATTGGTAAAACCGGAACGTGTGCAAATGGCAACTGTTGATATAGTTGACATCGCGGGATTGGTAAAAGGCGCCAGTAAAGGGGAAGGTTTAGGAAATCAATTCCTTGGAAACATTAGAGAGTGTAATGCTATTATTCACGTTTTACGTTGTTTTGAGAATGATAATATTGTTCACGTTGATGGTAATGTAAACCCAATTCGTGACAAAGAAACCATTGATATTGAATTACAATTGAAAGATCTTGAAAACGTTGAAAAACGTTTAGAAAAGGTGAATCGTGCTGCCAAAACAGGAAATAAAGAAGCACAAACTGAAAAGGCGCTTTTGGATAGAATCAGAGAAACACTTTTACAGGCCAAATCGGCCAGAACAGTTGTTCCGCAAAGCAATGACGAAGAAGTATTGATGGAAGGTTTTCAATTGATTACGGCTAAACCGGTATTGTATGTTTGTAATGTAGATGAGAATTCAGCTGTTAGCGGAAATAAATATGTGGATGAGGTTCGTGAGTTAGTAAAAGATGAAGATGCAGAAGTAATTATACTTTCTGTTGGTGCTGAGGCTGATATCACAGAATTGGAAAGCTACGAAGAGCGTCAGGTTTTCTTAGAAGATATGGGATTAACTGAGCCAGGAGCTTCTGTTTTAATTCGTGCTGCCTACAAATTATTGAAACAACAAACGTATTTTACAGCAGGTGTTAAAGAAGTTCGTGCCTGGACCATCAATATTGGAGCGACAGCACCTCAAGCTGCTGGAGTTATTCATACTGATTTTGAAAAAGGATTCATCCGTGCTGAAGTAATTTCGTTTGAAGATTTCGTTCAGTATGGTTCTGAAGCAAAATGTAAAGAAGCTGGAAAATTCAAAGTGGAAGGAAAAGAATATATCGTTAAAGATGGTGATGTAATGCACTTTAGATTTAATGTATAAATAAGTTAATAGAAAAGAGACTTATAAAGTTTGAAAACCTGCAAGAGTAATTTTGCAGGTTTTTTTGTTTAGAGATTTTTAGTTTTTATCTGAAGTCTTTGCAAATTACCTATTTATGCGATAAAGTTGAGGTTACCATTGATTCCTCTTTAAAAACTGGACAGTCTTTTTTCTTGGATGAGTTGTTTTAGATTCGTTTCTTTAAGTGCAGTTCTATTTCGAATGCAATAGTCCGTGTGATAAAAATGTGCTTGAAGAAATTTAATTTGCATATCATTCCATTCTTCCAAGTGAAGATTTGGGCTATAATGTTTAAGTTCCTGATATAGTTTATTGGTAACATGTTCAAAATTAGTAGTTCCCAGATAGTCAAGATCAGCATCAGCAACGATGCACTCCAATTTAGTTTTTGGTTGTTGAGGATAAATGGTAGCTCTTATCATGCCAGAAATTATTTCGATATCGTTTTGGCTATAACCAAATTTTGGTAATTTTTTTTCTGCTATCCGGATGCCTTCTTCTTCATGACCCTCATTAATTTTATTGATGAATCCGATATCATGAAGCAATGCGGCTGTTTTAATAAGCAGAATTTCCTTTTCAGTTAAATTCTCTTGACGAGCAATATATTCAGACATTTCTAATACGTGCTGGGTGTGTTTCCAATTATGATAGATAAGAAAAGGAGATAATCTTGTTTTAAGGCAATCCATAACATTTGTATATAATAAATCCCAGTTTTTCATATATTAATGTTTGTTTAAATTTCTTAAAATTCCACCATTGGCTTCTTTAATATATTGTGTAAACATAAATGCCTTTGGATCTAGTTTATTAATTTCGTCTTTGATTCTGAGTAATTCCAGTCGGGTTACTATAGTTACGATAATGTCACAGTCTGATTTTACTTCGAAAGTTTGGGGTAAATATCCCCTTTCTCCTTTAATTACAGTGATTCCTTTACCAAATTTTTTTACAATCAATGATTTAATCAATTCACTTTTGGAAGAAATAATATGCAAGGAAGTGTATTGTTCTAATCCATGCGTAATGTAGTCGAGCGATTTAATAGCCGAAAAATAAGTGACTATAGAATACATTGCCGTACCAATGCCAAAGGACCAGGCCGCAGTTAGAAATAAAAGGGTGTTTATCCCAAAAATAACTTCTGATACTTTGAGTCCGATTTTACGCGTAGTTAAGAGGGCAAGTATTTCAATACCGTCAGCTGCAGAGCCGCTCCGGATGCACATTCCCATTCCGATACCAATAAGGCAACCGCCAAACAAAGCAATTAAAAGCGGATCTGAGGTAACGGCATCTATGTGAAAAAAAGTCATGAGGGCAGCGATTAATAAAAAAGTCAAGAGGCTTTGTAAAGCAAACGTTTTACCGAGTAAATATTTTCCTAAGAATAGGAAAGGGATGTTTAAGACTAATACTAAAATGCCAAAGGGCCAATGGGTGATTTCATGAACTAGTATCGAAATTCCAATAATACCACCGTCCAGAAATTTATTTGGTATCATAAAGCCCTTTAGTGCCAAAGTAATTAAGGCTACTCCAAATAAATTTAAAATGAAATTTTTTAGATGAAATATTTCTTTCCAGTTGATTGAATTGTGGTCCGTATTCATAAGGAAATATTTTATTTACTATTCTTCAGTGTGTGTTAAGAATCTACTAATTTAGTGAATAAACTTTAATTAATTACTTGATTAGTAGTTGCTTATATTGATAAAATTACTTTTTGTTATCTTTTACTGCTTTTTTTGTGTTAAAAAAATATTTGCAGCTAGTTAAAAATTCTTTTTCTCATAGGAATTTTATTTCATTTCATCGTTCTGGGCCTGAAAATTGTTTTTCAAGCGCAATTTATCTTAAAATAACGATTTATAATGTACTTAAAAAACACTATATTTGATATATTAATTTGTTATTTACTTCAATATCAATACTTTGGTGGCCCCTGCCGAATTAAATTAATGGTCTTTATAAATAAGAATTTATTAACCTTTAAATACAGTAATCATGGGCAAAAAAGTAGAAATCACATTAAATGTTCAGGCTAGTAGTCTTTACGCTATGAATAATCCATCGCAAAGTGATGTCGATGGAAAATGTTCGTTATCCGATGATAATTCCGGAAGATCTTCAAACGGGACTCTTGAGGATTTTTTATCCAACGTATACATCAACCAAGATGTAAAGTGGAAGGGTCTTACAGTCGATCAAGGATATTCAGTAGCAATCGACAGTATTGTTTACGAGCGTCAATCGAATGATGTGAATTTTTTTGATACCACAACTATTGGTGGTACCGGTGGAAGGTCAGGGAATGTAACAGCTAAAGTCAAAAATGACCCCGGTCTGGTCAATCAGATTGATAATTATACCATTAATTTTAGTGTTTATGACGATGGAAATTCATCTAAGTCTTTTAGTATCGATCCAAAATTAGCGGCAAATCCATGATGGTATTGAGGGTTTTTGAATATTTAGGAAAAGTCTCTTTTTTTTTATTTTTTACATACTCAACTACTTTTGCGCAAGATCAAAAAGTGGCAGACAGTCTTGTGAAAATTTATCAGAAAGGTAATTTTAGAAATTCTGAAAAACTAGAATTACTTAGGAATTTATCTTTTAATGAAACAAATAACCTTCAATTGTCATTAAAATATGCTGAGCAGCTCATTGCGCTGGCGAAGTCAGAAAAAAACTATTTATACCTTCATAGAGGCTATTATCAAAAAGGTAATAAATACAGAGTTATTGGGGATTTGAATAAGTCTTTAGAGGCCTTTTTCAAGAGTGGGGAAGCTGCTGTTAAGGCAAAATTTATCTCAGGGGAAGGGGCCTCTTATATGTCTGTTGCTGATGTATATTCTGTAATGGGCAACGCCAATAATGCCGAAATTTATTATAATAAAGCAATCAAGTTATTGAGGAAGAGTGATGATTCTGTTTCGTTAGCGAGTGCTTTATTAAATGCAGGTGATGAATATTCAAAAAATAAGAAATTCGATTCTGCCTTAAGATATTTTGAAGAGGCAGGTGTTATTTTCAAGAAGGTCAATTATTTGATTGGTACTGCGTATACCTTGGGTAATATTGGGATGGTATATGCTGAACAGGGGAAAAATGAGTTGGCAAAAGAGCAAATAAGTGACGCCATAAAAATTCTGGAAGAGTTGAAAGATTATTATGCCATTTCAGAATACCTGACCTATATGTCAGATATTTATCTGAAACAGAATGATTGGAATCGGTCACTCAGCTATGCAAAACGAAGCCTTGAACTGGCACAAAAATACGGATTGAAGGATCAGGTAAGCAATTCGAATCTTAAACTTTCAGAGCTGTATCAAAAAGCTGGAAATCTCGGGGAATCCCTTAAGTATTATAAAAATCACATTGTTTATAGGGATAGTGTCACCAATCTTAAATCGGTTCAGCAAATGGCCGATTTGAGAACAAATTATGAAGTTTCCCAAAAACAAATAGAAGTGGATCTGCTCGAGAAAGATTCGGAAATTCAGAAATTAAAAGAAAAAAGGCAAAAAAATATCATTTACGCCACAGTAATCAGCTTGTTTCTTATTTTTCTACTGGCGTTAGGATTGTACAGGCGGTATCAATTTATCAAGAAAACGAATCGTATTATTGAAGAAGAGAAAAATCGGTCTGATAGCTTACTGCTAAATATTCTTCCGGAGGAAACAGCGCATGAATTAAAACAAAGCGGTAAGGTTCAGGCTAAGAAATTTGAATCAGTGACCGTATTGTTTACCGATTTTGAAGGATTTACGCAATATGCTGAAAAATTATCCCCGGAAAAATTAGTGGAAAGTGTGGATTTCTATTTTTCGAAATTCGATGCAATTATTGAAAAGTATGGCTTAGAAAAAATAAAAACGGTTGGCGATGCTTACATGTGTGCCGGTGGTTTACCTTTCCCTACAAGTGATCATGCGAACAAAATGGTACTCGCGGCCTTTGAAATTGTAGAATTTGTTACGGAATCTAAAAAATGGAATGCGCATAATCAAACTCGCTTCGAAATTCGTATCGGGATTAGTACAGGTCCTGTTGTGGCCGGAGTCGTTGGAACTAAGAAATTTGCTTATGACATCTGGGGCGATACGGTCAATATTGCTTCACGGATGGAATCGAATTCGGTACCGGGAAAAATTAATATATCTGAGTCAACTTATGATATTGTTAAAGGTTTCTTTGCTTGTGAATATAGAGGTGAAATTGAAGTTAAAAATAAAGGCATGATGAAAATGTATTTTGTTAATAATGGGGTCAGTTAGTTTTTTTTCTTCCATTCATTTTTGATTCTTTTTCTTTTGTCATTAGCAGGAAGCTTGAATTTCTTCATCGCAAATCAGTTTGTTGGTGTTCTAAATTTTACTACTTTAGTCAAAGTAAAAATAAAATATCATGAAAATCATAGCCTTTGGCGGAAGCCCCAGTAAAAATTCCATCAATAAAAAATTAGCAACTTATGCCGCAAGTTTATTTGAAAATGCCGAAGTTGAGGTGTTGGATTTGAATGATTTTCAAATGCCTTTGTTTAGTGTTGATATTGAAAAAGAAATAGGGCAACATCCTTTAGCACAAGCCTTTTTAGACAAAATTGCCTCTGCTGATCTTTTGGTCGTTTCGCTGGCTGAAAATAACGCAAATTATTCAGCGGCATTCAAAAATGTTTTTGACTGGTGTTCCAGAATTAATGGCAAAGTTTTTCAAGATAAAACAATGCTTCTGATGGCAACTTCGCCAGGAGGAAGAGGTGGAGCAAACGTATTGGAGATAGCAAAAAATGCATTGCCACGTTACGGAGCCAATATAAAAGCAACTTTTTCCCTGCCTAGTTTTGATGCTAATTTTGATGTTGTAAATGGTAAAATTTCCAATCCGGAATTAGATAAACAATTGAAAGATATTGTTAAGACTTTTTAATTCTTACAATCTCTGAATCTTTGAATCTTTCAATATTCATTGTCGATATCATTTTTAATAACTTTGATTTCCTTCTCTTTTAAATTTTGTCAAATTACACTACATTAGCACAAAATCCACAAAATTTAAAATGTCCGATCAAAATCAATACAACGAAGATAATATTCGTTCGCTCGACTGGAAAGAACACATCCGTATGCGTCCCGGCATGTATATTGGGAAATTAGGCGATGGTTCTTCACCGGATGATGGTATTTATATTCTGCTAAAAGAGGTGCTCGATAACTGTATCGACGAGTTTGTTATGGGTGCCGGAAAAACCATTGAGGTAACTATCAAAGACAAAACAGTTTCGGTACGCGATTACGGTCGTGGAATTCCCCTTGGTAAACTGATTGATGTGGTTTCTAAAATGAATACGGGAGGGAAATATGACTCTCTTGCATTTAAGAAATCGGTGGGTTTGAATGGTGTGGGTACAAAAGCAGTAAACGCATTGTCGAATTATTTCCGTGTGGAATCCGTTCGTGACGAAAAACAAAAAGCAGCGGAATTTTCGGGTGGAAATTTGGTTCTTGAAGAAGATATCATAGAAACGACCAAACGTAAAGGAACCAAAGTAACTTTTACACCAGATGAAGCCATTTTTAAAAATTATAAATTCAGAAATGAATATATAATCAAAATGCTCAAGAATTATTGTTACCTGAACACAGGTTTAACCATAATTTACAATGGCGAAAAATTTTATTCAGATAATGGATTAAAAGATTTATTGGATGAAAACATTTCTGAAGAAGATATGGTTTATCCAATTATCCACCTCAAAGGAGATGATATTGAGGTGGCAATGACACACAGTAAATCGCAATACAGCGAGGAATATCATTCTTTTGTAAATGGACAAAATACCACTCAGGGAGGAACACATTTAGTTGCTTTCCGTGAGGCGGTTGTAAGAACCATTCGTGAATTTTACAATAAAGGTTTTGATCCTTCCGATATTCGAAAATCGATTGTAAGTGCCGTCAGTATTAAGGTGATGGAACCCGTTTTTGAATCGCAGACCAAAACCAAATTAGGTTCTACCGACATGGGCTCTGAACCGGGAATGCCATCCGTGAGAACTTTTGTCAATGATTTTGTCAAAAATAAATTAGACAACTATTTACATAAAAATCCGGAAGCAGCTGATTTGTTGCTTCGAAAAATACTTCAGGCAGAGAGAGAACGAAAAGAGCTTTCCGGAATTCGAAAATTAGCCAAAGACAGAGCTAAGAAATCCAGTCTGCACAATAAAAAATTACGTGATTGCAGGGTTCATTTACCGGACATTAAAAATCCACGTTATTTAGAAAGTACCCTTTTTATTACCGAGGGAGATTCGGCTTCCGGTTCTATTACCAAATCCCGCGATGTGAATACCCAAGCGGTTTTCAGTTTGCGTGGTAAGCCTTTGAACTCCTACGGAATGAGCAAAAAGATTGTGTATGAAAATGAGGAATTCAATTTGCTGCAAGCGGCTTTGAATATCGAAGAAGACATGGGGGATTTGCGTTACAACAATATTGTAATTGCAACCGATGCCGATGTCGACGGAATGCACATCCGATTATTATTGATTACGTTTTTCCTTCAGTTTTTCCCGGAGCTAATCAAAGAAGGCCATTTGTATATTTTGCAAACACCACTTTTCAGGGTCAGAAACAAGAAAGAAACCATTTACTGTTATTCAGAAGAAGAACGAAAAGCGGCGATAGAGAAATTAAAGCCCAAACCGGAAATCACCCGATTTAAAGGATTAGGAGAGATTTCTCCGGATGAGTTTAAAAATTTCATTGGAGAAACAATTCGTTTGGATCCTATTATGATGGACAAAAATACTTCTATTGAGCAATTATTGTCATTCTACATGGGAAAAAATACACCAGACCGACAAGATTTCATTATTAAGAATCTGAAGGTGGAATTGGATGTTTTGGAAGAAGCGAAATAAGAATTAATTATAAAATCGAATTTTAATTTCGGAATTAAAATAAATGAAAGACGAAGAAGACGACAACATAATTCCAGCAAACGAAGACAATAATTCGGAAGATCATTCTGCGGATGAAAATCAAGATGAAAATCAAGATGAAAATGATTCCGATGACATTATTGAAGTAGATGCCAAATCTTTTGAAGGCCAGCATTTTTACGATAATCAGGAAGAAGACAGTCATGATACCATTACCAAAGTTACTGGAATGTACAAAGATTGGTTCTTGGATTATGCATCTTATGTAATTCTGGAGCGTGCCGTTCCTGCCATTGAGGACGGGTTTAAACCGGTACAACGCCGAATTATGCATTCCCTAAAGGAATTGGATGACGGCCGATACAATAAAGTAGCCAATGTGGTAGGACACACTATGCAATATCATCCGCACGGAGATCAGAGTATTGGTGATGCCATGGTACAGATTGGGCAGAAAGAATTGCTTATTGACTGTCAAGGGAACTGGGGGAATATCCTGACTGGTGACGGTGCCGCGGCTTCCCGTTACATTGAAGCCCGTTTGTCTAAATTTGCTTTGGAAGTTTTATACAGTCCAAAAATTACAGATTGGGGTGTTTCTTATGATGGAAGAAGAGCAGAACCGAATAATCTTCCGGTAAAATTCCCATTGCTTTTGGCACAAGGAGCCGAAGGTATTGCGGTTGGACTTTCCACGAAAGTGTTGCCTCATAATTTCAATGAGTTAATCGACTCTTCCATAAAAATATTAAAAGGAAAACCGTTTACGATTTATCCTGATTTCATGACGCAGGGAATTGCGGATGTATCCAATTATAATGATGGGATGCGTGGCGGTCGTGTACGTGTACGTGCAAAAATTTCGCAGTTGGATAAGAATACCTTGGTGATTACCCAAATTCCGTTTTCTACCAATACCTCAAGTCTGATTGACAGTATTTTGAAAGCCAATGAAAAAGGTAAAATCAAAATCAAGAAAATTGAGGACAATACTGCTGCTGAGGTTGAAATTCTGATTCACCTTTTCCCGGGCGTTTCACCAGATAAAACTATTGATGCTTTATTTGCTTTTACTGCTTGCGAAACTTCTGTGGCGCCGTTAGGCTGTGTAATTGAGGATAACAAACCTTTGTTTATTGGTGTTTCGGATATGTTGAAAATTTCGACCAACAGAACCGTGAGCTTGCTGAAAAGCGAACTCGAAATTCAGTTGGCCGAGTTGGAAGAACAATGGCATTTCCTTTCTTTGGAACGTATTTTCATTGAAAATAAAATCTATCGTGATATTGAAGAAGAAACCAGTAGAGAAGGTGTAATTAATGCTGTTGATGAAGGTTTGAAACCGCATATTACCCATTTGAAACGTGCTGTTACTGAAGAAGATATTTTGAGGCTATTGGATATTCGAATTATGCGTATTTCGAAATTCGACAGTAATAAAGCACAAGATAAAATCGAAGCACTGGAAGGCGATATTGAAAAAGTAAAATACGATTTGGAACACCTTATCGATTTTGCGATTGCCTATTTTACCAAACTAAAAGAGAAATACGGAAAAGGGCGTGAGCGTCAAACAGAACTCCGCATATTTGATGATATTGAAGCGACTAAAGTTGTACTTCGAAACACCAAATTATACGTAAACCGAGAAGAAGGTTTCGTAGGGACCAGTTTGAAAAAAGACGAATACGTTACCGATTGTTCCGATATTGATGATGTTATTGTTTTTCTGCGTGATGGAAAAATGATGATTACCAAAGTAGATGCGAAAACCTTTGTAGGGAAAGACATTATTCATGTTGCTATTTTTGACAAGAGTGATAAACGTACGATTTACAACATGATTTATCGTGATGGAAAATCGGGACCTTCTTATATCAAGCGTTTTAATGTTTCGGGGGTTACACGTGATAAAGCCTATGATTTGACCAATGAAACTGCGGGTTCACAAGTACTATATTTCTCTTGTAATCCAAATGGGGAAGCGGAGGTTATTACTATAATTTTACGTCAGGTAGGTAGTGTCAAAAAACTGAAATTTGATATTGATTTTGCTAATTTGGCGATAAAAGGCCGTGCTTCCAAAGGAAACTTGGTGACCAAATACCCAATCAAGAAAATCGAGCTGAAAGAAAAAGGAATTTCGACTTTATTACCAAGAAAAGTTTGGTACGATGAAACCGTTCAGAGATTAAATGTTGATGCAAGAGGAGAATTGTTGGGCGAATTCAGACCAAGTGATAAAATTCTGGTTATCTGCCAATCGGGAAAAGCAAAAGTAATTACTCCAGAATTATCGACGCATTTTGATGAAGACATGGTGGTGTTAGAGAAATGGATTCCTAAAAAACCGATTTCAGCTATTTATTTTGATGGTGAAAAAGAGCGGTATTATATTAAGCGCTTTTTGGTGGAAACCGAAAATAAAGAAGAGAGTTTTATTACCGAAAACCCTAAATCCCAACTGGAAATAGTGTCAACGGATTATCGTCCTGTTGCCGAGTTGGTTTTTGCGAAAGTAAAAGGCGTTCAAAAAGAAAATATGGTGGTTGATATTGAGTCATTTATTGCCGTAAAAGGTTTTAAAGCACTCGGAAATCAATTAACTGCAGACAAGTTGAAACAAGTCAATTTATTGGAACCCTTGCCTTTTGAAGCTCCAGAGGAAGTTATTCCGGAAGAACTGGAAGTTCAAGGTGAAACAGATGTCGATGAGGCCGACGTTCAATTAGAGGATGATGGCCAGATAACCTTAAGTTTAGAATAATAAAAAGCTCCTCAAAAGGGAGCTTTTTTTATGAAGTTTTACAAGAAGATTTCTATTAACGATTTTGTATTCCCCCTTTATTTGAATAACTGTTTTAGGGTAATTTCTTTTTCTTCTTTCAATTTGCTCAAAATTTTCAAAAAAGCAATTGCTGTAATATAGGCATCACCGATTGCTGTATGTCGGTCTTTTTTAGAGATATCAAATTTATCGGCAAGTTCATCTAAACTATAAGTGTCTTTGCGTTCCAGTAAATTCGATTTTATGAGTGTTTTTTTATATAATACCGCAGTATCCAAAGTCTTGTTTTTTAATTTGGGCAATTCGTTTCTCTCCAAAGCATTATTAATCATCGTGATATCAAAGATCGTGTGGTGGGCAATGATGATAGAATCACCTAAAAATACCAGAAATTGCTGTAAGGCTTCTAATTCAGAGGGACGACGTACGACCCATTCTTTCAAAATTCCATGAATTTTTGCAGTTGTTTTATCGTAATGGTCTTGTTCTATAAAAACTTCAAAACTTTCATGGACTGGAATCGTATTATTTTGGAGGACAATGGCTCCTATACAAAGGATACGGTCATTTGTATAATCAAAACCTGTGGTCTCCGTATCCAAAACAACAAAACGGACATTGTCAATGTCATCTTGAAGACTTTCATCTTCTGATTCTTCGGTTTTGCCCAAAAAATTAAATACAAAGGTTTTAATTCTATTTAAGAAGTTAGTCATTATAATATGTTTGAAATATTAAATCGGATTGTAATAAGGTCCTGAAGTTCTTTAATGGTTTTGAAAGTTCGCTTCAGCTTTATTTTTTCTAATTTTGAAAGATCCTTTAGGGTAATAAACTGTCCTGAATCATTATGTAAAAGACCTTGTTTGGTTCTAAATTTTAGTAATGCTTTATAGGAATAGGAACAGGCTAAATACAGTTCTCTATTGTTGGGTTCTAATTCTGCTAATTTTTCAAAACGTTCTGGAGTATTACTGATTGATTTGACAGAATGAGAGATAATTAATACTCTGGCGGCATCTGCCAATGGCATCAGCGCCCGTCTTTTGATATCGAAGAAATCTTTATGGGCACCGTCCTGTTCTAATAAAAACTGCCTGAAAAATCCGGTGGGAGATGGGCTTTTTAGTGCCCCACTTACTAGGTGTACATAAAATATCGGATTGGCTTTTACATTTTCAAAAATAAAATCAGATAAATTGTTTACAAGATCACGATCTCCATAAGACAGGCTGTAATCAAAAAATATAAAGGACAATAATACGCCATCTTTCCCTGGATTAGTAATCCAGCCATAGACTGTATTTTTCCATTCTGAAAGACTCAGACACCATTTTGGATTGGAAGCCATCATTTCGGCAGGACAATAATCATATCCAATTTCGAAAAGACCTCTATTGGCATAAGTAGATAATTCTATGAAATATTTCTTGGTCTCTGCTTTTAGTTCTTCCGGAACATCTTCATAAACTAAGGCATTGTCTTGATCGGTATGCAGTAACTGTTCGCTTCTTCCCTGACTTCCTAAAGCCAGCCAGGCAAATTTTACTGGTGGCGGCGTTTTCATCTTTTTTAGCGCTATTTCTATGACTTGTTGAATACAGGCATCATTTAATTCTGTAATTATTTTAGATGTCAGGGTCATAGGGATATTTTGATCTAAATATCCTTGTAATAAGTGCATGATACTGGTTCGTATCGGTTTTATATTTTTGAATTTTTTAGCTCTTTTTATCGCTTTAATCAAGACAGCTGGATTATTACCCAGTGAAACCATCACATCATGTTTGGAAAGAATTCCGACAGCTTTTGTATTTGTCGTGCCATCCTTAGTAAGGCATAAATGACTGATGTTACTTTTCATCATTGCCATTTGTGCCTGAGTGACGGTCATTTTCTTCGGATAAGTAACAACAGGAGTAGTCATGATTGTGCCTGCGGTTGTGGTGATTGGAAATTTTCCCGTCACTATTTTGTTCCTCAAGTCTTTATCGGTAATAATACCAATCGGGAGTGTGTTTTCTACAACCAGAATAGCACCCACGTTTTTCTTGGTCATGATTTCAGCAACAGTTTTTACTGTTGTTTCAGAAGAACAGGTGATCAGTTTTTTAGAATATTTTACAGGCTGTAAATCCAATAACTTTTTGTCAGTGTCTATGAGAACGTCGCTTCCTATTGTTTCACCATACAATTTTCCTCTGTGACTTTTGGAGTAGGGATTACGTGTATTAGAGGCAAAGCTTTCTATTAAAAAGTTTCCTACCGCTTTATTCTCTAAAGCATACGGTTTAAAAACGGCTATCGGAATCGCATAAAGAATACTCTCTTCATGGGTTCTTGCTTCCATTTTATAGTTTTCATTAGCTATAAGTGGTCTCAGCCCAAAAATATCTCCTTCATCACACATATCCAAGATATCGTTTTTCATTCCTTTTCTGAGCGCTACAGCTCCTTTATGAACCACATAAAAGGAGGAATGGGTTTCTTCGTTCTCGGCAAAGACAACACTGTCCTTTTCTTTATAAATAATAGATATCTGTTCCGAAAGGGTTTCTATATCTTTTTGCTGTAAGAAGTTAAAAGGAGGGAAGTTTTTTAAAAAGTCCGCTACTCTATGGGAGATCGTATTTTTCATGAGGCTTATTTGCACCTAAGTTAATTTATAAAACAATATATAAAAAAAACACAGTTACTTTTTGGGTAACTGTGTTTTGTATTTTAAGCTTTTTCAAATGATTTGGATGCTATTGTCGAAGAATATAATGACACACAGAACGGAGTGACGTAGGTCAAAATAATCTTGATGACATTTCTGACGGTGAAATTACCTTCCCAAATGACATCATAACTGTTGATTGTGTTTAGTAAACTTCCAACCAAAGCGGCTATAACAAGAGCATTTTTTATATTTTTTGAAAGCATATTTATTAGTTATGTTTTTTCTTTCTCATTTTCATATTGATGAATTCAACCGCCAAAGAGAACGTGATGGCAAAATACAAATACGCTTTTGGTACAGCACCAACTTCTTTTCCTACCAACATCGCTTCAGATAAGTGCATACTCTCTGTAATCAACATAAAGCCAATCAGAATTAAGAAAGCCAGACCTAGAATTTGGATCGATGGATTGGCGTTTACAAAGTTTCCAACCGGAACTGCAAACAGCATCATAACCCCCACAGAAATTATTACCGCAGTAACCATAATGTATAAAGCGCCTTCAAGTCCGTTAGTCATACCAACTGCTGTAAGAATACTGTCTACAGAGAAAATAAGGTCAATTAACAGAATTTGAAAAATAACATTTCCAAAAGTTTTTGCCGCTGACGTTTTTAATTCTTTTTCTTCTTCTCCTTTATGGTCTACCTTTTCATTGATTTCTTTGGTGCTTTTATAAATTAAGAAGATGCCCCCAGCCAACAATATTAATGCCTGACCGTTGAAATGAGCAGTAAACCAGCCCCAATCAATACTGAACAAAGGCTCTTTCATTCTAATTAACAATGTAATTCCAAACAATAAAGCAATACGCATGAACATAGCTAAAAACAAACCTACCTGAGTTGCTTTTTTACGTTTTTCAGCAGGCAATTTTCCAGTAACAATAGAGATAAAAATAATATTATCGATACCCAGAATAATTTCCAAAAAAGTTAATGTTAACAAGGCAATCCAAGCATCGGGGTTTAAAAATACTTCCATTTTTATTTAATTATTTAGGTTTAAATTATTAATTGTCTGAAATCTTTATTACTGTTCCTCTTTGCTTTGTGTCCGATCCGACCATTCCAAATTCAAAGGTATAGGAATTTTTTGAGGTTGTCAAAATTTTCATGCCAATAGGTGCTTTCTCAGCCATGTTTTTTGGATGTAATTTCTGCAAAACGTATTCGCAATCGCTGATCCATCGTACGGATGCGGTATCGGTCTTACCTTCAAAAGTTTCAATTTCTAAACTGTCTGTTCGTTCAAAAAGGGTTGTTTTCTTAACACCATCGACTTCAAATTCAAATTTGAATTTCCCTGTTTTAAAATCTTTACAATTGTGTTCTACATTATAACATGACATTAGTAGCAGAAGTGGGAGGACGAGAATTATTTTTTTCATAGTTTTTTAGGAGCTGTATCCTGCTTTTCGCTGTATCTTTTTTACTTGTTCTCGGTACTCGCTTTGCAAGCGAACTCGAACTGACGTAAAAAAGGATGCCGCTGCAATCAGGGCTAGGGATTAGTTTGTTAAATACGGTTTTTGATTATTCAATGACTACTGGATTTTTATATCATATTTATCCAAAAGTCCTGCGATTCCCTGTATAGAAAATTTTGCTTTTTTCATTGGATTGAATTCAGGATCAATTTTATAATTGTAAGCCGTTGTAAAATCAACTCCCGCAAGTTGACAGTCATTAAAAATTGCATTATCCAAATTGCAATTTTCAAAAGCCGAACCGGTTAAATTAGTTCCAATAAAAGTGGTTTCTTTCATAGAACAGGAATTGAATTTTGTTTTAGGCATTTTTTTATTAGAAAAAGTAGCGTAATCCAAGATGCAATCCTGAAAATGGACACTAAACATAAAATCAGCGCAAGCATTGAAAGGAATTCCCAGTAATTTACAATTCTTAAAACCAACCGTTTTTAGACTGGTTCCGGATACATCCATCATGGATAAATTACAATCAATGAACTCGCAATCCATAAACGTATTGTTCGTGAAATCACTGTTGGAGAAATCGCAGTTTTTGAAAACGCAATCTTCAAATTCTCTATGATTGATTTTTTTGTTGGCGTAAACAACTTTTTCAAATGTTTTTTGAATGTGAATTAGGTTTTCCATTAGTCGTTAAATAAGCTTTTCATCATTATTTTTAAACCACGAAAAGCAAGATACACAGCAACGAGACAAATGCTAATCCCTATTGCCAAAACGAGATAATGCCATACATTTTGTTTGTTCATGAACGCATTATGAATTACTGCCGGACCAATAAAAAGCAAAGGCAATGCGCCCGTTAAATATTTGATGCCTTTGGCCAATAGTTCTTTGTTGGTTGCCATTATTTTGCTTAAAGTTTAAGGTTTAAAGTTTCTCGATATTCTGAAAAAAAAATCTGCAATCTGTTTACTGCGACTGATTACTGTGCTTTATAATTATCAACGGCCTTTCTTACGCTACCGTGTTTTTTCAATAACTCAGATGCTTCATCATAGGAAACCGGAATTTCTGCCATGATCATTTTTACACCACGATCCACCAGTTTGCTGTTGCTCAATTGCATATCGACCATTTTGTTACCTTTTACTTTTCCCAACTGAATCATGGCTGCAGTAGAGATCATGTTGAGCACTAATTTTTGGGCGGTTCCGGCTTTCATTCGGGAGCTTCCCGTTACGAATTCTGGACCAACGACAACATCAACAGGTAATTTTGCGGTTTGCGAAAGCGGACTTCCGGCGTTACAGGAAATACTTCCCGTAGTAATATTGTTTTCATTGCAAGCTTTCAATCCACCAATGACATAAGGCGTTGTTCCCGAAGCTGCAATTCCTATAACCACATCATTTTCGCTAATGTTTTGCTCTTGTAAATCGATCCAGGCTTGAGCTGCATCGTCTTCTGCATTTTCTACGGCTCGTCGTATGGCGGTGTCACCACCGGCAATGATTCCGTTCACTAAATCAAAAGAAACACCAAAAGTTGGCGGACATTCTGAGGCGTCAACCACTCCCAGACGCCCTGAAGTTCCTGCGCCAATGTAAAATAAGCGACCGCCCAATTTCATTTTGGCAACAACAACATCAACAAGGGTTTCTATTTGCGGCAAGGCTTTTTCTACTGCAAAAGGCACTGTTTTGTCTTCCTGATTGATATTGGAAAGCAAATCATGAACTGACATTTTTTCTAAATGCTCGTATTTTGACGATTGTTCGGTGGTTTTGATAAAGTTCATTTTTCTTTAGATTCAAATTTTTAGATAAAGGGACAACTTGCACGTTGTTATTAAAAAGTAGGGAAAACTCGTGAGTTGTCACTACTGCCAATTATAAATTATATAAAATACGCCAAGGCTATTCCAAGAATAATCATCGAAACTTTGGCGATATTGAATTTATGTCCTTCAGTGGTTTCAAAAATAATTGTGGATGAAATATGGAATAATATTCCAATAACCACAGCTGTAATTTCAGTATGATACGTGCTCAATATTGGCAAATAATCAGACAAAAGAGTTCCCAACGGTGTCATAACCGCAAAGGTAATCATGAAGAAAAAAATGGCCTTTTTGTTCAGACTGGCATTGATGAAAAAAGTAGTCAATATGATTGCAATAGGTAAATGATGTATTGCGATTCCTATGGCTAAATCATGATGGTGACTTACCGGAAATCCTTCTAAAAACGCATGAATACAAAGACTGATGAAAAGTAACCAAGGAATATGGCTTATTATTTCGTGCCCGTGAACGTGTCCGTGTTCAGCGCCTTTTGAGAAAAACTCCAATATGATTTGAAACAAGATTCCGATCATGATGAAGATTCCAATGTTGTGGTCATGACTTTCATACACTTCCGGCAATAAGTGCATCACCGTTAAGGAAAGTAAAAAAGAACCACTAAAGGCTAAGAGTAATTTTAGGTTGGTCTTTTTTTTCGGTTTGATGACCAAAGCTAAAATATATCCTATGAGTACGGAAAGTAAAGGTAAAAGGTAATTCATGTTTTTTACTGAATCGTTTGTTTAGTAGTTTAACTGTTTAATCGTTTAACTGTTTAATTGTTTTTTCGATTAACCGATTTAACAAAATACTTTATTTAAAAATCATTATTAATCGTTCACTTTCTGTTTTATGGAATTTTTTCAATTTGTAATCACCAAAAACATCCAATAGGAAAATCCCTGCTTCTTCCATCAATGCTTCAAAATCTTTTAGCGTGAGGGCTTTTACTTTTTCGGTGAAATGGAATTTTTGACCTTTGTCTTCAAAGTCTATTTCTTTGAAAATATGACCGTCTTTTACGTATCTTTTAATATGAAAATCGATTCCGTCCACCGTTTTTGTTTCATCAGGTACCAAAGTGTCGATCACTTGGGTAACATTCATGAAATCAATCACTGCGAACCCGTATTCGGTTAAACTGGCTTTGATGGCTTTCAAGGTGGTTAAATTGTCTTCGTCATTTTCGAAATAACCAAAACTGGTGAACAAATTAAAAATTGCATCAAACTTGTCTTCAAAAACTTCGCGCATGTCATGAACCTGAAAATGCAGGGTTTCATTACTGTTTTTGCTGGCTTCTGCAATGCTGTTTTCGGATAAATCTGCACCAATAACATTAAAGCCTAATTGGTTCAAATAGATAGAATGACGCCCTTTTCCACAAGCTAAATCCAACACCTTTGCTTTTTCAGGAAGATTCAGATAATGAGTCAAATTGTCCATGAAAATCTGGGCTTCCCTGTAATTTCGTTCTTTATAAAGGATGTGATAATAGGGGGTGTCAAACCAAGAAGAGAACCAAGTATTAGTATCTGCTTTGGGGTTTTCGATTTCGTGTTTTTCGGAATTCGGCATTTATTCGTTTTCAATTAATTCAAGTACCGCAAATTTAGTGTATTTTTGCATCGAATACTTGATTTTACAATGGAAAATAATTATAAAATGATTGCCAAAACCTTTTTTGGTTTTGAGGAAATACTAGCAAAAGAATTGCAGATGTTGGGCGCACAAGAGGTGGAGCAAGGCGTGAGAATGGTGAGTTTTAAAGGGGACAAAGGATTTATGTATAAAGCTAATTTGGCTTTGCGTTCGGCTTTGAAAATCTTAAAACCCATTTATGCTTTTAGAGCCAACAATGAAAAGGCTTTGTACAAAGGAGTTTCTGGTGTGAACTGGTCTAAATACATTAATGCCAATCAGACTTTTGTGATAGATGCCACCGTGCATTCAGAGTATTTTAATCATTCGGAATTTGTTTCCCAAAAATGTAAAGATGCCATTGTTGACCAATTCAGGGAAAGAACGGGCCAACGTCCAAGTATTGATAAGGTTCATCCTGATTTGAGAATCAATGTGCATATAGACAAAGACCAGGTTTCGATTGCCCTAGACACTTCCGGTAATTCACTGAACCAAAGAGGGTACAGAACAGCGACCAATATAGCTCCGATAAACGAGGTGCTTGCAGCAGGAATTTTATTGCTTTCCGGTTGGGAAGGACAAGGTGATTTCTTGGATCCTATGTGCGGTTCCGGAACATTTCTAGCCGAAGCAGCGATGATTGCCTGCAACATTCCGGCAAACATCAACAGAAAAGAATTTGCTTTCGAAAAATGGAATGATTGGGATAATGATTTATTTGACCAGATTGTAAACAGTTTGATGAAAAAAGTAAAAGAGTTTCATTACACTATAAAAGGCTATG
Source organism: Flavobacterium maritimum (assembly GCF_040049085.1). Classification (NCBI taxonomy): domain Bacteria; kingdom Pseudomonadati; phylum Bacteroidota; class Flavobacteriia; order Flavobacteriales; family Flavobacteriaceae; genus Flavobacterium; species Flavobacterium maritimum. The sequence continues at coordinate 48,087 of NZ_JBDLZY010000009.1, read as the reverse complement.
ACAAAGCACCGAGTGCGGTTCAAAAAGCCAAAGACAATATCAGAAATGCTAACCTTGATGATTATGTTACAATCGAGGAAAAGAACTTTTTTGATACCGAAAAAACTTCTCAAGGAAAATTACACATGGTTTTCAATCCGCCGTATGATGAGCGATTGGATATTCACATGGAAGAATTCTACAAAAATATCGGTGATACCCTAAAGAAAAACTATCCAGGAACTAATGCCTGGTTTATCACGGCTAACTTAGATGCTTTGAAGTTTGTGGGACTAAAACCTTCCCGAAAAATAAAACTTTTCAATGCCGGTCTTGAAGCGAGATTAGTGAAATACGAAATGTACGAAGGCAGTAAGAGAACTAAATTTCAGGCTGTGAGCGGAGATCAGGATCAGTAGGGATATTAAATAAAAAAAACATTATTCATAACACAAAACTCATAATTTATTATGACTAAATTACAAGTACGCGCATTTTTATATCAATTGGGATGCTTTTCGATTTTATTTCTTTCTTTTCGTTATTTGGTAGCCAGTTACACTAATTTGACTGGATTTTATATTCCTTTAACTGCTTTTGTGGTAGGAACTCTTTTGTCACCAAAATTTCAGGCCGTAAAAACCAAAGACGGTGAAAAACTATTTATGAAATGGATTTTCGTTAAGGGAATCAAGGAGATAGGGTAGATTTATCGAATTAGAAATTACGAATTACGAATTGAGAATTACGAATTTGTAATTACGACAAGTGATGAGTAATAAAACCCGGCTTTTATGAAAGAGAATGTTATCCAAATTAAAAGCTATGCTTTTGCAGTTCGAATTGTAAAAGTATATCAATATTTGTGCGAGGAAAAAAAGGAGTATGTTTTGAGTAAACAATTATTACGCTCAGGAACTTCGATAGGTGCCAACATTGAAGAAGCTATTGGTGGACAAAGTGATAAAGATTTTTTCGCTAAACTGACCATAGCCTACAAAGAAGCCAGAGAAACTCATTATTGGATTCGATTATTGACAGATACCAATTACATCTCCAAAAAAGAAAATGAAAGTTTACTTTATGATATAAACGAGTTGCTGAGAATTATTGGTTCCATTCAGAAAACGTTACGTTCCAAAAATCAATAACACATAATTACAAATTCGTAATTCTCAATTCGTAATTTCTAATTATTTTTCCTCAGCAGCAACAACTTTTTTCTTGTAAAGAGGAATGAAATAGGAGACCGTGTAATTAAAACCTGCTCCAAAATCTCCATCGTAGGTTCTGTTGAATCCCGGGATGTAAAGATTATCGAACGTTTCCGGTTTTTTATTGGTGACCAACATCTTTAATTGTAGGCTGAATCCCATAAATACATTTGGAAGGACTTGCGCTTTTACTCCTGCAATTACTTCTGCCCAACTGGCTGTTAATCCGCTGAATTTTTCATTGGCAGTAATTTCCGGAACTTCTCCCCAATACGGATTTGGATTGTAAATTTTATAACTGTTTAATTCCTGGCTAAAGGTACTTGCCCCATAACGCATTCCTATGGTAATTAAATTTTCCATGTCCAACCAGTTTTCATAGATGTTATAATCGAAACCGGCTTTTATATAAGAACCTTTGGCTGTTGAATTTAAACGGTCGTCATCGGTGGTTTTATCTTCGCTTCCTATTTCGGCAGCCAGATAATATTTTTTACTCAAGCGGAAATCCCCCGTCACTTCGATTCCTTTGTAATCGTCGTCATATAAACCTCGTGTCAATTTATATAGATCAACACCCACACGCAACCCATATCGGTCTTTTTTTACTGCGGTAGTATCGGTTTTTTTTGCTTCAAGAGTTTTTTTAGTGGCTGGTTTTGGAGCTTTAGGAATAGTTTCCTCTACGGGAGCGGTTTTATTAACTTGAGGCTTTGTTGCAGTTGTTTCTTGCGCTTGTCCTAAAAACAACGACAATAGAAGGCAAAAACTAAAAGAATATTTTAAGGTGTGTTTCATTTTCGTTTTCTATGTTAGTTTTTTCAACCGATATATATTGCATCCATGTTTCAGCAGTGCTTGGCTCAGCAGTATGTACTATTGCATCCGTCGGGCTTAAAGTAAAAAGGGTCTTGTAGCCACAGGCTCTGGATACATAAACTTCATTATGGGAATAATTAATGGTGACCTTGTCCACAAAGATCAATGCCGGATTTGCATTTCCTGAATTGTATATGAAACTATAGGTGGTTGTATTGGCGTCTGTTTTTAACGGAATAGAAACCGTATTTCCGCTTGTCAGATATTGTGCCTCGCCGGTTGCATCCGGATTAAAAACAATACCTTCTTCCATTCCTTCACCTACGACTTTTAATTTGTTTACGTTTTGTAAAACACTCGGATTGTTGATGTCATAAAAACTTAAGACCAATCGAGGGGTAGTAGGTGTATTGGCATCACAAATATCATCCTTCTCACAACTCGAGAAAGAAAAGGCAACCGCCAATAATAATAAGACTATTTTTTTCATGTATTATTTATTTTGTAATTCCGGGCAACTTTTGGGATTAATGTCTTTCAATATCAATGACAATTTCAATTTTTTAATCTGATTACTGTCACTGAACACTGAAATCTGCGACTAATCACTGAACCCTATCTTCTCTCCAAAAGTACTACATTTTCCACATGATGCGTTTGCGGAAACATATCCACCGGACGTACACGGGTTACTTTGTATTTTTCGTCCATTAAAGCCAAATCACGTGCTTGTGTAGCCGAATTACAACTTACATAAACCACTTTTTCAGGAGCAATTTTCATGATTTGTTCAATCACGTCTTTGTGCATTCCGTCTCTTGGCGGATCGGTGATGATGACATCAGGATGACCGTGTTGTGCAATGAAACTATCGTTAAAAACGACTTTCATGTCACCTACAAAGAACTCACAGTTTGTGATTTCATTGCGTTCAGCATTCAGTTTAGCATCTTTAATCGCTTCAGGAACACTTTCTACACCAATCACTTTTTTGGCATTTTTCGAAACAAACTGCGCAATTGTACCTGTTCCGGTGTATAAATCGTATACGGTTTCATTTCCGGTCAATCCGGCGAAATCGCGTGTGATTTTGTATAATTCATAAGCTTGATCCGAATTCGTCTGATAAAACGATTTGGCATTAATGCTAAATTTCAAACCTTCCATTTCTTCCAAAATGTAATCGCGGCCTTTGTATAATTTAATATCAGTATCGTATAAAGTATCGTTGGCTTTATTGTTTACCACATATTGCAAAGATGTAATTTGAGGGAAAGTAGCATACACATGATCCAAAAGCAATTCTCTGCTGGTTTTGTCATTTTCGAAAAACTGAACCAAAACCATAATTTCTCCGGTTGAAGCGGTACGAATCATCAGGGTTCTAAGCAATCCTTCATGAGCCCTCGGATTAAAGAAAGACAGATTATTTGCGTTGGCAAAAGCACGAATTTCATTTCGGATCGCATTTGATGGGTCTTCCTGTAAGTGACATTTGTTGATGTCCAGGATTTTGTCCCACATTTTAGGGATATGAAAACCAAGCGCATTTCTATTGCCCAAATCTTCGGTACTGCTAATTTCGTCATCGGTTAACCAACGGCTGTTCGAAAACGAAAATTCCATTTTGTTTCTGTAAAAAAACTGTTTTTCGGAACCTAGAATTGGTTCAAACTCGGGAAGTTCTATTTTTCCTATGCGTTGCAAATGATTTTTAACCTCATTTTGTTTGTAGTACAATTGTTGGCTGTATTTCATATTCTGCCATTTACAACCGCCACAAACACCAAAATGTTCGCAAATAGGTTCTACTCGGTGTTCTGAGAATTCATGGAATTTCACTGCTTTTCCTTCATAATATGCTTTACGCTTTTTGAAGGTTTGTACATCAACCACATCACCCGGAACCACATTCGGTATAAACACTACTTTACCATCCGGAGCTTTTGCTACCGATACGCCTTTTGCACCTGCATCAAGGACTTTTATTTGATGAAAGACAACTTTGTCTGTATTTTTCTTTGCCATAGCGCAAAAATAAGTGTTTGAATGGTTTTATAAATTCAATTTGGGAAATATTTTATGAAATATGTTGAATTTATAAATTTAATATAAACTAAAAAAACTAATTTCATTACTCCTGCATCTGTATTACGCTGTATTTATTAGAATTGGCCACCAACAATACGTATTTATGAAGTTATATAGACAATTATCCCAAATACGTTTTCTTAAAAGCAGTTATGCATTCAAATTCCTTTTTGTTGCCTTTGTCGGAATCCATATCCCATTAATAGGGACGTTGTTTTATGTTTTATATGGCAACCAATCAGGTAGGACGTGGGATTCATTCAAATTGGTAGCCGGTTAAATGATTAAGATTTTTAATCGCAGACATACTTTGTGATTGTGCCTCAATAAAACCTTAAAACCAAGATCTAATTGTATACGAATAACAAATTTCAATACGGTCAATTGCCTTTCTTTTTAATATTCGATTAAGAGTAGATTGTTGCATGCTTTGATAAATTTTGCGAAACATTGCCGAACAGCTTGTTAATTCATGTTTTTTGTAACTAATTGATAATTAATAAAGTATTCTGTTTTTTGTTTAGTAATTTTGAATTAATGTAAATTGGCAAGATATGTTTAGCGATATTTCTTTATCGATCCACATGAGTTATCTAAGTATTTTTATTTGGTTTCTCATTCTGGACCAACTAACCCCTATTCCTGAAGAAGTAACTTTGTTATCTATCGGATATATTTCAGGGCATCATTTGATTAATCCCTATTTTGCTGGTTTGGCTGCATTTTTTGGACTCACCATTATTGATTCTGTTTATTATTGGTTGGCATTTTCGGGGAATAAATTAGTCAATCATTTAAAAAATAATATTAGCGAAAAGTTGATGGAAAAATACCTGAAAGGTCTCAAAGAGCATAGAATCAGGACATTATTACTGTTGAGTTTTATACCTAAGATTCGGTTTTTTAGTCCTGTTTTTGCAGGAGTTTTTCGGGTCAAATGGCGTTCTTTTTTTTTAGTAAACGGAATAGGAACCATTATTTTTATCATAATTTATATAGGGATGGGAATGTTATTTCACAATAGTCTCGAATACTTGTTAAAGGAAATTGAAACAGTTAGACACTCCGTTTTTATTGGATTTATGATAGTGACAACGGTTTGGATGTTTTTTAAATTTAAAAGAAAAGCAAAAGAATAAAATACAGCTTTTAAGCTAATTTGAGTATTAAGTATAGATAGGGTATCTTCTAATTCCTGAACTATTGTCTGATTTTTTTCTCTTTGCGATTCGTAAAATCATTATTTTCTAATTTTCAAATTTCCCAGATTCCTGGAGATTTTTTTCAAAAGTAAATCACAAGTAAAATATGTTTGATAGAATCAAAGTAATTTATTTAACAATATGCGTTAACAGATTCGAAAAGTAATGCAGAGTTTTTCAAGATATTTTTTTAAAATACAGTTTTATTAAAATATTTGAAAGCGTATTTTTATAAAAAAGACCTAAATTTGAGTAAACTAAAAAACACAATTATGAAAAGAAATGCTACTGCAGTCTGGACTGGTTCACTTAAAGAAGGAGCCGGGGTATTAACAACCCAAAGTAAAACATTAGATAATGTTCAATATTCTTTCAAATCCCGTTTTGATGAAGGAATAGGAACCAATCCTGAGGAACTCGTTGCTGCGGCACATTCCGGCTGTTTTACCATGCAGCTGTCCGCCTATGTTACTGAAGCGGGTTTTGAAATAGAAAGTATCGAAACTAAAGGCGTTATTGATTTAGTCGAAGGAACAATCCTTAGTTCCCAATTGACCGTGAGTGCCAAAATAAAAGGAATTCCTAATGAAACCTTTCAGGAATTAGTAACCAAAGCAAAGAACAATTGCCCGATTTCTAAATTGCTAAACGCAGAAATTACCGCAGTAGCCAGCTTAGTGTAAATATATAAGCGGGTAGTCAACATAAAAAAATGCAACTGTTTTATAAGGCAGTTGCATTTTTTATTTTCATTAAAAAGGTTTCTCTTTATAGACTACGATTGTCTTTTCTTAATCAACTCGTAGTTGACGATGGCCAGAAAATAGAAAAAAGAATCGGCTGTGATTTTTCCTAATATGATTCCGGCAAAATAATTTCCGGTTAGTATCGGCATCCAATACATACAAAACGGACGAATGACAACGAAATCTAAAATAGCAGGATAACCAAATTCCAATATTAAATTTCTAACCAAAAGTCCGATTTCATTTAGAGGCGTTTTTCTGTTTAACTGCTGATTTTTTTCAACAATCTTTTTATACGCAATAAATAAAATGACGCCGTAAAAGGCGATATATTCAGTGAAAGTGATTAAATAGGCAGTCGTAACTCCATCAAAGATTCTGCTGAATTGCGAACCGGACAAGGCAGCACAGGTTGCAGATAATTCGGCATATTTATACCGATCAAACCATTCTTTAAAATTAGCTTTATTAAACATGTACAGTTTTTAATTTTTTTGCAAAAGTATTCTTTTAAATACGATTTAAAAAATTAATCAAAAATATAAAATACCGTTACTCAATCGAATACCAAAGTGGCCTTCCCTTCAACGCAACTTACACCTGTCGGAGGAATTGCCATTTCACAGGTCGAAGGGATTCCCCATTTGATGTTAAATTCTTTTTGGGCTTTGGTGTAATTTTCTACTTTTTTAAGAAATGCAGCAGTGTCTATTTTCAAAGAATAAGCAATATAACCGGTTGGCCCGCCACAGGATTTGTGACCAATAGCTGTAAAAGCCCAGTCATCTGAATTGGTACAGCTTTCAGTTGTGACTAATGAAAGAGCGATAATCTCCTGATACATTTGATCAAGGTTCTGGGATTCCTGTTCCTTTGTTTCGTCATTGTCTTTACTGCAACCCATAACCGTAAAGACAATTACCATAAATAGTACGGATATTCTTTTCATATATCTAAAATTTATTTGTCAGCAGTCATACAGCGTATGCGCCGCCAGTTCCGGTCGCCTTTTTATTTACTAGCAAACTTGTTGTTAAAAGGTGATTTCTTAATAAATGGTTTATTTATCAGATGAGACTATTGCAAAAGGGTTGCGTTGAAAATACTGTGTCTACGAGTAGAGACTACCATAATTGATGTACTTCCGGTTTGATGTATCGCTCATAAATAGCATTCATGGCGGCAATTTTTTCAGGTGTCAATTGGGGTAAATCATAAACCGATAAATTAGACAATACATGACTTTCTTTTGAAGCTCCTGGAATAATACAACTGATTTCGTTGAAGCTCAAAATCCATTGCAGGGCAAGAGGTGCCAGGTTTGTGGCTTCTGGGAACAAAGCTTTCAATTCGGCTACTGCTTTTAATCCCAATTCATAATTGATTCCGGAGAAGGTTTCGCCTTTATCAAAAGCAGCTCCGTCACGGTTAAAGTTTCTATGATCTTCTTTTCCAAAAGTTGTTTCGGCATTGAATAAACCCGTTAGCAATCCACTGGCCAAAGGAACTCTCGCGATGATTCCGATATCTTTTTTCTTAGCTTCTTTGAAAAACAATTCAGATGGTCGTTGACGGAAAAGGTTGAAAATAATCTGAACAGTAGTTACATTTGAATATTCAATCGCTTTTAAACCTTCTTCCACTTTTTCTACGCTAACGCCGAGATTAAGAATTTTTCCCTGTTCTTTTAAACGGTCAAACAATTCAAAGATTTCCGGACGGTAGTAGACTTCGGTCGGCGGGCAATGCAATTGTATTAAATCCAATGCTTCCAAACCGGTTCTTCGAAGACTGTCTTCAACAAATTTTTGTAATACTTTAGGCTGGTAACCTTCATTCACATGCGGATTAATTTGTCGTCCACATTTGGTTGCCACATAAATGCGTTCAGAACGGGAACGAACCACACGACCTACGGCAGTTTCACTCAGACCGTTTTCGTAAACATCGGCAGTATCAATAAAATTAACACCCTTATCAATAGCAGTATTGATTAATTCATCAGCAGTTTTATTATTAAAAGGAGAGCCCCATTTTCCGCCTACTTGCCAAGTGCCAAGTGATATTTCGGAGATATTAAATCCTGTTTTTCCTAGTTTACGATAGTTCATTTTATATGTTTTTAGAAAGATGATTTATTTTTTTGACAAAACTTGATTGATTGCCTTTTCAACCAGAGGTCCCATGACTTGGTATCCCAATTGATTTGGATGTACTCCGTCATCGGAATAGGCCGACTGTAATCCTTTTTGTTCATTTACCATGGCCGAATAATAATCTACATATGCAATGTTATTAGCATTAGCATAGGCTTTTATTATTTTGTTTAAGGCTGCCATTTTCTCAGCCGGATTTTGGTTGGGATTCCATGGGAAATCAGCAGCTGGTAAAACCGAACAAAGAATCACTTCCATCTGATTTGCTTTGGCCAGTTCCGCCATCGAAATAATATTATTGATAATCATTTCCAATGTTGCCTGTCCGGTATTACCGGCAATATCATTCCCGCCGGCTAAAATGACTACCACAGCCGGTTGTAAAGCAATAACGTCAGCTCTGAAACGAACCAACATTTGCGGTGTCGTTTGTCCGCTGATTCCTCTATTAATATAAGGTTTCCCCGAAAAAAAATCAGGATCATTGGTTGACCAGAATTCGGTTATGGAATCTCCCATGAACACAATTCTCTTTTGGCCAAGTTCCGGAGCATCCAATTTTGCGTTTTCGTTTTTGTACTTATTTAAATAGGGCCAATCCTGAGCTTTTAATTTTTCTGCCATATTTTTGCGTCACAGATTTAGTTACAATTGGTGTAAATCCGTTTCAGCGGACTCATCTTTGTACCAATTTTATTTACTGAAAGTCTTTTAAAAGACAGCAGCTTAAATAGGCTTCTTTTTTAATCAAACAAATCCGAAGATAAATAACGATCGCCTCGGTCACAGATAATCGCCACAATTACACCGGATTCCAGTTGATCGGCAATTTTTAAAGCTGCAGCAACAGAACCTCCGCTGCTCATTCCGGCAAAAACACCTTCTTCCAGAGCCAGTCTTTTGGTCATGATACGGGCTTCTTCTTCGCTTACTTCGATAACGGTATCTACTTTTGAGGCATCAAAAATTTTAGGCAAATACTCTTGAGGCCATTTTCTGATTCCCGGAATTTGAGAACCGTCACTTGGTTGTGCACCTACAATTTGTATGTTTGGATTTTGTTCTTTCAAATAGGAAGAAGTCCCAATGATTGTTCCGGTAGTTCCCATGGCAGACACAAAGTGTGTTACGGTTCCTTCGGTATCATTCCATATTTCAGGACCTGTGGTTTTGTAATGGGCTTTCCAGTTGTCGTCATTCGCAAATTGATTGAGCATGATGTAACCACCTTCAGCCACTTTTTTATCGGCATAATCTCTGGAACCAATAATTCCGGTACTGGCAGGTGTCAGAATTACCGTTGCGCCATAAGCACGCATAGTTTGGGTACGTTCAGCAGTCGAATCTTCGGGGAGTATCAGCTCAATTTCAATATTGAATAATTGGGCAATCATAGCCAAAGCGATTCCGGTGTTACCACTGGTGGCTTCAATCAATTTATCTCCTTTTTTGATATCTCCTCTTTCTAATGCTGATGCAATCATATTGTAAGCAGCACGGTCTTTTACACTACCTCCGGGATTATTCCCTTCCAGTTTTAATAAAAGTTTTACGTTTGGATTTTTAATTAAATTGGTGGTTTCAACTAATGGAGTATTCCCGATTAATTCTAGTAATTTTTTGGGTTTCATGCTATCTTAACTCTTTTACTTTTACTTCTGTAGTGGTCGTGTTGGTTACAATTGAATTTTCAGGAATGGATTTGGTAACCCATGAATTCCCACCAACAATACTGTTTCTTCCAATGGTGGTTGTTCCACCCAAAATAGTGGCATTGGCATAAAGGCACACATTTTCTTCAACTGTAGGATGCCTTTTAGAATTTTTCATATCCTTGGTAATACTCAACGCACCCAAAGTAACTCCTTGGTAAATTTTTACGTATTTTTTGATTACAGTAGTTTCTCCAATTACAATTCCGGTGGCATGGTCAATAAAGAAAGGTGAAGCAATAGAGGCACCCGCATGAATATCTGTACCTGTAATGCGATGTGCGTATTCGCTCATTAATCGGGAAAAAAGTAATTGATCCAGTAAATATAATTCATGACTCAATCGGTAAATGGCAATGGCGTAAAAACCAGGATAAGCAAGATATACTTCTTCGAGACTATTTGAAGCAGGGTCATTTGCTAAAAAATAGTCCGCATCATCATTAAGGTTTTCGAGAACGGATGGCAGTTTTTCAAGGAATTGATGCCAAACAGAATCACAGGAGGCATACGTTTTTTCACAGGTTATTGAAATAATCTCTTTAAAAAGTATTTCAAGTTCATCGATATTTTCGTTCAAAGGAGCGTTAGCATCGAAGAGCATGTAGAATAATTTTTCAGTAAAATCCTCCGTTTTGGTTTTAATACTGTAATTGATAGAGAAATGTTTCTTTAAAGAATCAATATTCTTGATAATCTGATCTTTCATCATGATTATGGATTGAATTAATACTAAATGCAAGCAGTAAAAGTAAGGTGTTTTTAAACAAAGGACAAACGCAGGAATGAAAAATAGTTGCTTTTTGCCCAGTATTGGATGAATTAAACAAATTCTATTTAATCTTTTAAAAAAATGCGTATGGATTAATTTTTCAATTTTATTTATGAGTCTAATTTACTCATTTATAGGTAATTTAACAAAAATATGGTTGAAATTTTTTACATGCCGTTAATTGGTTATTCTCATTTTTAAAATGCGTAAATTAGCCTTGTAAATTGGTTTTATGTGAAAACTTATGCGACTTTTAGGACTGTCATTGCAGATCGTGCATTTGTGACAAGTTGAAGATTTCCCGAACATCTTAAAAACGCTGTTAAAGCTTTATAATATATTTAAACATTGGTAAATTAACTTAAAATCAGAATGTTATGAAAAAATTGAAATTATTTACAGTAGTAGGATTAGGAATGGTTGTGTTGTTTTTCAGTTGTGGAAAAGCATCAAAAGAACACGCTGATGAGGCTGCAGAAAAAATAAAAGAAGCCGGTACAGAAATTAAAGAGGCAGCAAAAGAGGCTTCAGAAGAAGTAAAAACAAAAGCAACAGCAGACTGGAAAAAATTCAAAGAAGAATCCGAAAAAGAGATTGCCAAATTAGAACAGCAAGCGAAAGAATTAAAGCTTAAAATTGAAAAACAAAGTGGTAAAGAGAAAACAAAATTAAATGAAGAATATAAAGACCTAAACGAGGAAATTATTGAGCAAAAAGAAAAACTGGCTCAAGAAAGTATAAAATTTGAATCAGAAATTTCAAAAATGAATGACACTATTGCCGCTAAAAATGAAGAATTTAAACGTGAATTTAAACACGATACAGAAGAACTTTCAAATTCCATAAGCAATTTTTTTAAGGATAATGTAAAAGACTAAATTTTTACGAGTTACTATTTTAAATACCTAAATTAGTAGTTACAGCAGGTTGGATAATAAAAGAAAAATAACAGTCTTTTTTGATTTATTAATAGAAAAAAATTGGGATGAGCACTAATGTAAAAATTAAAAATAAGTTTAACCGATTTTGGAAACTTCTTGGTCCAGGACTCATAACTGGCGCAAGTGATGATGATCCATCAGGAATTGCCACCTACTCTCAGGCCGGAGCTTCTTTTGGTCTTTCCACTTTATGGACTGCTCTTATTGCATTTCCTCTGATGGCTTCTATTCAGCAAATGTGTGCTAAGATTGGTTTGGTTACCTCAATGGGTTTGACAGGAACACTGAAAAAAAATTATCCCAGACCTGTTTTATATGTCATGTTGTTATTTAGTTTCCCCGCTATAATTATGAATATCGGGGCAGATATTGCCGGTATGGGTGCAGTGGGAAATTTATTGTTTCCGTCTATTGATGCTACTTATTTTAGCGTAGTTTTTACAATAGTGCTTTTAGGGTTGATCATTTATTTGCCTTATCAAAAAATTGCAGCTTCTTTAAAATACCTCTGTGTTGTACTTTTGGTTTATTTGGTGGTGCCTTTTTTATACAATCAGGATTGGCTAGCTGTATTGAAAGCTACTGTTATTCCGACTATTGAGTTGAATAAGGAATTCATAAGCATAATTGTCGGGATTCTCGGAACCACCATTTCGCCCTATCTTTTCTTTTGGCAGGCAACAATGGAGGTGGAAGAAATGAAACACAAGAAAACACATTTGTTGGTCAACGGAAAAATAATTAACGAAATGAAGCAAGATGTCGATTTTGGTATGTCCTTTTCGGGACTTGTGATGTATTTTATTATTCTTACCACAGGTACTGTTTTATTTAGTGGAGGAATCCATCAGATCGATACTGTCGAGCAAGCGGCTATGGCATTAAAACCTTTAGCAGGGAATTTAGCGTATTTGCTTTTTGCAATTGGAGTTATTGGTACAGGACTATTAGCGATTCCTGTTCTTAGTGGCGCTCTTTCTTACATTATTACAGAGACTTTTGGATGGGAGCAGGGTCTTGATAAAAAATTCCATGAAGCAAAAGCATTTTATTCCGTCATTGCGGTTTCATTAATTCTCGGTCTGTCTTTAAATTATATTGGTATTTCTCCTATCAAAGCTTTGATATATACGGCAATTCTTTATGGTTTGACCGCCCCTGTGTTGATTGGTATCATTCTTCATATTTGCAATAATAAAAAAGTGATGGGAAGTTTTACCAATAGTTGGAAATCGAATCTTATGGGTTTTTTGGCATTAATCATCATGTCAGCAGCAGCAATAATTTTGATTTTTCTGCAATTTACGGGAGATTAAATTTTAATCGATCAGAAGTGTTTGTAATAATAGCCTCCCACCATAAAAAGTCCGTTGAGTATAGTCATACCAATTAATAGTTTTCGGTAATTTCTACTTTTGTCGAAAAAATGTAAGCCTATAGTTCCGAAAAATAAAAGACAGGTGTAAATAGCCGGATACATTTGAAATGCCATTGCAAAGTTGCCTTTAAGAAGCAGGAGCAAGGACCGCTGAAAGCCACATCCTAAACACTCTATTCCAAAGAGTGTTTTGCTTAAGCAGGGAATCATGTATTTTTCTAAATCCAATGGTTTTTGTTTTTACAATTTTACAAAAAAATAAGAAACGGTTGAGATAATAAATAAAGGCTGTTTTAAATTCCTTACTTTTGAAAACTGAAATAGAATGAAATGAAAAAGTTTATAATTCCAATAATGGTTATTGCCATATTAGTTGCCTTTTATGAGCAAAAAAGTGAAGAAAAGAATGTCTATGTAATGGTAATTGCAATTGCCGTTTTTATGTATGGAATGATGCGATTGAGTGCCAAAACACCAAGTAAAAATCAAGATAAAGAAGAAGACGATGTTTAACAAAGGAGATAAGGTTTCAGTTCTTGATGAGGCCGTAAATGGAGTGGTGTTATCTGTGAAAGACCAACAGATAACCATAGAAACAGAAGATGGGTTTACCATGAATTTTTCTGCGAATGAGTTAATTAAGTTGGGTGATTCCAATAATTTAATGGATTCAATCAGAAGGATTAATGTGGATGAAATCAGCAAAGAAAAAGAAATTCCAAAACCAAGAAGTTTTGTCAAAGAACGTAAAGATAAAAACGAAGTTGCTGCGCCGGAGTTTGATTTGCATATTGAAAAATTAGTTCCTAATAAACGCGGGATGTCGAATTACGATATCTTGACTTTACAATCTGAAACAGCCAAAAGACACATCGAATTTGCGATTCGCAATCGCATTCCGAAGATTGTTTTTATTCATGGAGTTGGCGAAGGAATCCTCAAAGCAGAACTCGATTTTTTATTGGGCCGTTATGATAATATTGATTTTCAAGATGCGAATTATCAAAAATACGGATTGGGAGCCACAGAGGTTTATTTTAAACAAAACACGAAATAGTATTTTTTTTCTTTCGATTGAGATCAAAAAAAACGTCAGTAATTATACTGACGTTTTTTTTTTATGGTTGTAAAAAGGATTAGTTTGTAGTGGTTAAATCTCCATAAATATAGCTGTCACCTAAGGTGAAGTTACTGTTCCCCTTAACGAAAGTTACTTTTTTAAGTACAATGTGATGGGTGTAAGTGTCCAATACATTGGTGGTGGTCACTTCGATAATTCCGCTCACATCAGTTACGCCTTCCTCGGCAATCCACTCTTCATCTATGGAAGGAAGAACTGGAATTTCTGTATTACAAAAATACTCAGGAGTCAATACTCCATTCGAAAACAAACGATAGACAAGCTTGTTTACAGAAGTTCCTATTAGTCCTGTTCTAGGGGTATTTAATGGTGTGATCTCGTTTTTAATCAAATTAGGATCGATACCATCCAATGTCAGCGATTCGCTGCTGGTATAATTATAGATTTGTTTTGAAGTACTACATTGTTGCACCACTTCATCAAAACCGAAAGGTAAATTATTTGCAGTAGTTACATAATCTCCAAAAGCAAATGTTTCATATACTTGGGTACCATTTTGTTTCTGAAAAGTAATATTCTTAAAAATGATATTATGGTTATACCCAGTGATTTTTGTTCTGCCCGTTGTGGCATCTGTTGTTTTTACAGTAGTGGTGATAATTTGGATTTGACCATCTGTAGCCGTCCATTGATCAGTTACAGCAGGTAGAGCGGGAGGAATCGTTTCACAGATATTGTCAGTGCTAACTGTTCCGTTATAAAAACGGTATACCACACGATTCGCATCGTTAATGTCTAGGATAATTGGTTCGCCCTCTGGAGTTGGTTCACTGGGAAAGGTAAAGGTGCTTTCAGTGATTTCAAGAAGTAAGGATTCCTTATCTTTCAGTTTAAAGATGACTTTGTTTGTACCGCAACTTTGTGCTGTTACATCTTCAAAATTAATATCTTCTTGGATTAAATCACCGTCATCACAACCGTTTAACAATAGTAATAAAACCAACAGGCTCGCAACTCTTTTCATTTTTCTAAAATTTGAAACAAAAATAGAATTTTTAATTTGTTCCAAATACATTCCGATTCAAAAACATCGAATTTAATACCGAATTTGTTTCCGTCACTTTTAGCAAAGATTTAGGGAAAGCTAAAAACTTACGCATAATGGAAGTTCCGAGTTTAATTCAAAGCCAATAGAAATCCTTATCTTTGCCGGAATTTAATACTGGACATGAGACTTAACAAATACTACCTCTCTGCATTTTTGGCTTTTTTTATCTGGGGATTTTTTAGTTTAGCATTAAAACCGTTACACAATTATCCTTCTTTAGACATTTTATTTTATCGCGTTTTTTTCAGTGTTATTTTAATGGTGTTTATTAATCTCGCTTTTCGACGAAATGTATTGCGACAAAATTGGGATCATTTCAAGAAGATGAGCCCAAAACAGAAACAAAGTGTTGTCAGGCTGACTTTAGGTGGTGGCATATTTTTAGCTTCAAACTGGTTTGTTTTTATCTATGTGATGAATCATGTTAGTGTCAAAGCAGCTTCTTTGGCTTATTTAGTATGCCCTATTCTGACCACCGTTTTTGCCTTTTTTTTATTGAAAGAAAAACTGAGCCAATGGCAATGGATTGCAGTCGTAATAAGCGTATTTAGCTGTGTTTTATTATCACTGAATCATTTTGAAGATATTTTTTACAGCCTTATTACGGCGGCGACTTATGCGATATATTTAGTAAGTCAGCGAAAGAATAGCGAATTAGATAAATTCATAGTGTTAGCTATACAATTGTTGTTTACCGCCATAATTTTACTTCCATTTTATCCAAAGTATAGTGGAGCAATCCCAACGGAGCCTTTGTTTTACGGATGTTTATTAGTCATTGTGGTATTTTTTACTATTATTCCGTTGTTTTTAAATTTGTATGCACTTAAGGGAATAAATTCTTCTGCAGTAGGAATTATGATCTATATCAATCCGATTATTAATTTTTTATTGGCGATTTTCTATTACAAAGAAGCCGTGAGTACTTTACAGTTGTTTTCTTATTTTCTTATTTTGGTTTCAATAATTGTTTTTAATGAGAAACTGCTCTTTTCAGGTAAAATGAAAGTAGTGCCATCAAAAAACTAAGTTTTAAAATAATTTTTAAAAGATGAAAAAAATATATCTCGATAATGCTTCTACAACAGCCATTCGTCCGGAAGTTATTCAGGAAATGACCAAGGTATTGGCAGAAGATTATGGAAATCCTTCGTCAACACACAGTTTTGGGCGAAATGCAAAAAGTGTATTAGAGCTTTCGAGAAAATCCATTGCAAAGCATTTGAATGCGGCAGCGCAAGAGATTATTTTTACTTCTTGTGGTACTGAGGCCAACAATTGGATACTTCGTTCTGCCGTTAAAGATTTGAAGGTAAAACGAATTGTCACAAGTAAAATTGAGCATCATGCAGTTTTATATACTGTATTGGCCTTGCAAGAAGAATATGGTATTCAGGTAGATTATGTGGCAATTAAGCCCAATGGGGAAATTGATACAACTGATTTAGTAGAATTGCTTTCGCAGGAGACTAAAACATTGGTCAGCCTGATGCATGTTAATAACGAAATCGGAACTATTTTAAATTTAGATCGAATAGGTATTATATGTAAACAGCATAACGCACTATTCCATTCGGATACAGTTCAATCTGTTGGAAAAACAGAAATCGATTTACAAAAATTGTCGGTTGATTTTATTGTAGCCAGTGCCCATAAATTTCACGGTCCAAAAGGTGTCGGTTTTGCTTTTGTTCGAAAAAACTCAGGATTACAACCCTTGTTTTTTGGAGGAGAACAAGAAAAAGGATTGCGCGCCGGTACCGAAGCTGTTCACCAAATTGCCGGAATGGCAAAGGCTTTGGAACTTTCCTATGCTAATTTGGAATCAGAAAAAATATATATTTCTGAACTGAAAAGTTATTTAATCCACCAGCTTGAAATCGAATTTCCCACTTTTTCGATTAATGGGAACCCGGAAGGATTTTATAATATTTTGAATGTTTTATTACCTCTTTCGGAAGATAAAACCGCTATGATTTTATTCCATTTAGACATGAAAGGGATTGCTGTTTCCCGCGGAAGTGCCTGTCAAAGCGGAAGTATAAAAGCATCACATGTTTTAGCCGAATTTCTCTCATCTGAAGATTTGAAAAAACCAAGTTTGAGAATTTCGATAAGCCATTACAATACAAAAGAAGATATTGATGTATTGGTTCAGGCGCTGAAAACTATTTAAACCTAAGTTGAATAATAAGGGAGCAGGATGAAGGATAACTTTAGAAGTCGGTTGCATAAAGAAATTATGTTTCTGTTTGAATTAAAAAAAACAGAGAGGCTTTGGCATATTCCGGTTTTGGCATCCTTATGCGTTGGTCTGCCCTTGTTGATTGGTTATTATTTTGATAAGCTTGATTATGGGATTTTGTCCTGTATGGCAGGATTGGTGATTCTGTATTTGCCATCGACGACATTAGCCCGCCGAATGATTACTTTATTGGCCTGTTCTTTTGGTTTTATGATTTCCTTTGCTATTGGAATTTCCTTTAGTTTTAATCCCATTTTCTCTTCAATAGTACTGGGCTTATTTGCAGGAGCTGTGTATTTGGTTGTCAATTACTTTGGAATGAAACCGCCCGGAAGTTTCTTTTTTATCATGATTGCTTCTATTGCCAGTTGCATGCCTTTTGACTTAATGACCATTCCAACGCGTGTGGGATTAATTGGAATGGGAGCGATGTTAGCCTGTTTTTTAGCGTTTTTTTATAGTTTGTATATAACTAAAAAGAGTCCCCAAAAAAGCGAATTGATTGTGGTCAAAAGAAAATATTATGCCACTTTATTTGAAGCGCTGATTGTTGGTTTTTTTATCTTTTTGTCACTGCTTGCAGGACATTTACTTCAGTTAGAAAATCCGTATTGGTTGCCGATATCCTGTGCCGCCGTCATGCAGGGAGCGAGTTTTCAGCATATATGGCAAAGGAGTTTTCAACGGATTTTAGGAACTTTTATAGGTTTGGGACTTGCTTGGTTGTTGTTATTGCTAAAAATGACTCCTTTAACAATCTGTATCAGTATTATGGTGCTGCAGTTTATAATTGAAATGCTGATTGGGAGACATTATGGGCTGGCGGTCATTTTTATTACCCCATTAACTTTGTTTTTAGCCGAAGCTGGCAGCGCTATGACTGTTGATCCTACGACTTTAATTTCGGTTCGTTTTATGGATATTCTTTTGGGAAGTGTTATAGGAGCTATAGGAGGATGGTTTTTGCATCACGAACAATTTCGCCATAAAGCCGAAAGACAAATTCGTAAAACCAGAGTGCATGTTTTAAGAAAGTAAAGTCAAAAATTAGCTCTTTCCGGAGGTTTCTTATCTTAGACTTGGACTCATTGGATACCGATAAAACACCATCATTTTTGGCCATATTTTTCCATGAGTAATCGTGCTTTAAAGAAACACAAGGTAGATTCAGCTCCTTGATTAATGTTAATTTGTTTGTCTTCAAGGCCGTCGTAAGAGGCGCCGTTTTCAGGATTATACATGATTTGTTTGAGATGATTATTTCCCAGAAACCAAATAAAAGCCATTCTGAGTTGGTCTTTGTATTTCCTGTTTTTAGTGACTTCGTAAAAAAGATCAAGAGCGATAATTGTTGTCGCTACCTCGATGGGTTGTTCTCCGTAAAATTTTCTTTCGTTTTCTTTTTTGAACCAACCTCTGTTTGAAATAACTTTTAGTTGTCCTTTCATAAAATAATGGGACAACAGGAAGTCAAAAGTGGTTATCGCAATTTTTTTGTATTTCAGTTTTCCCGTGGCCAAATAACTGCACATCAATGCCTCAGGTAAAATATTATTGGCGTAAGTCATGTAGTCTTCATACCAGCACCAGTTTTCGTCAGAATTGATATGATAATGATGTAAAAGTTTATCAGCGAGTCGTTCTATCGTTTTTTTGATAGTGTCTTCCTGATGAGCGGAATAATAACTATAAAGCCCTTTCAGACAGTAAGCGATAGCTCTTGGGGAAACAATGTCATCTACTCTTGTGAATGCTTTATCCCAACATTTCTGTGCCCGATTTACAAAATCTTCAGGCAGGGAATCTTTATAGCCAATTACAGTACCCAAACTCCATAATGCCCTTCCGTTCGCATCTTCAAGATTTACTTCCTCATTTTGCGCTGTCAATTGGTGCTCAAAATTTTTATAATTATTAAACCAACCGTTGTCGAGTTGAATCCCTTCAACGTACGTCAAATAGATGTCTGCGAGTTTCAGAACGGAGTCATCAGGTCTAAATTTGTTATACAATACCATGTTTATTAATGCCCTTGCATTATCGTCTAAAGTATAACCTGATTCGGGATCCGGTTCGCTGAATTTAGAAAACTGCAGTATCCCAAAGTCGGTAGTCAGTTTTTTAATGTGATCCAGTTTTATAGGAGGAAAATTGAATTTCAAATCTTCCTCTCGATTGGTCAGCTGATCGAAAAGTAATCGGTATTGGATCGCAATATTTTCCCAGTTTGTTGCTTGCGCCAATGAGAAAGCATTTTTTCCCATTGCAGTTCGCTGTTCTTTATTTTCGATGAGCTGAAGAATGGCTTTTTGAAATTCTTTGGAATTGCCAAACTCTTTTAATAGTATTCCGTTGCCATCATTAAGAGATTCAATTGCATGGGGGATAGGGGTAGAAATCACGGCACAGCCGCAACTCATGGCGTAAGAAAAGGTACCACTGACTGCTTGGTTGGGATCCTTGGAAGAAAACAAATAAATTTCTGAGACAGTCAAATATTCCAGTAGTTCTTTTAATTCGAGATATTCATCAATAAAAATAACATTGTTTTCCAGCTGAAGTTCCTGTACGATGTCTATAAGTTTGTTACGGTATCTTTCTCCTTCATTTTTGACGACTTCGGGATGAGTTTTTCCAATTACCAGATAAATTACTTCGGGGTGTTTAGTAACAATTTCGGGTAATGCCTGCAATATTGTTTCGATGTTTTTGTTTTCGCTTATTAAGCCAAAAGTAGTCATCACTATTTTATTCGATAAATCATATTTGTTTTTTAAATTTTCTTTTAGCCCCCAAAGGATGGTATGTGTGCCATGTGGAATTAATATTGTTTTTGATTCCTCACAATCATAATAATTTGTCAAAAGTGTTCTTGAATTTTTGGTCAGAACGATAATGCGATCAGAAAGATCAACAATAGCATGAACCACTTTTTTTCTCTTTTCATCAGGATTTGGCAATACTGTATGAAAGGCAGTTACAATTGGTTTATTTAAGGCCAGTATAAAAGAAAGAATATAATCACCGTATTCTCCACCAAAAAGCCCAAATTCATGTTGGATACAAACCAAACCAATATCTTTTCGTTCATTTATTTTCTCGGCAACCAGCCGATAATCATCTAAAGAAGATGCCAATAAGGTATATTTTACTTCATCACCATAAGTGAATTGATCTTTACTGTTTTCTAATGCGCAGACTTCAACAGGAAGAGTTTCGCCAAATACCTTATTAGCTGCATTGACAATGTCATTTGAAAAAGTCGCTATTCCGCATGCTCGAGGCGGATAAGAACTAACAATTAGCATTTTTATTCCCTTTTCAAAAACCATGACAGTGTATTTTAGGGTTGTTTTCTCAGTTCCAAAAGCAATTCGTTGATATCTAATTTGGCGACGGCAATGTGTTTATCTGCAACGCCATAATAGATGTATAGGTCAGTTCCAAACAATGCATGTCCCGTTGGAAACACAACATCGCTTACTTCGCCTTCTTTTTCCCACTGTTTAACAGGAGAGAATAAAGGATAAGGCAATCGTGCTAATTCGATATGAGGTTTGTCTAGTTGTAATAATGCAGCTCCAGCGTGATATATTTTTCCTGTTGTAGTTTCCTCTACACCATGATATATCAGTAGCCAACCAAATTCAGTTTCAATCGGAGGACCACCGGATCCAATGTATTTTACTTCGAATAGATTTCTAGGATCCATTACAATATGGTTGACAAGTTCTTTAAGATATTCTTTCCAGAAAGACTGTGTTAAATCTTTCCAGTCATCGAATTGAACAATTTGGATTCCTGGCCAGATACGATGTAAGAGAACAAATTTTCCGTTTATTTTTCTTGGAAACAGGACGACATCTTTATCCCGCAGTAAACGGGTTTCGTCTCCAGCCAGTCCTATTTGTTCAAATAAGTTGTAATATTGATGGTATTTTGGATTTAGGTTTTCACCTTCATTATCTGTCACATAATTTTCATATTCCTGATAGTTTACCTGAGGGGTGATGATCCCATGCTTTTCAAAATGAATCAAATCCTTTGAAGTAGCAAGCGCACCCATTGCATTGACACCATCATAGACAGTATAGGTTATATAAAAAGTATCTTCAATTTTTACAATTCTTGGATCTTCCACACCGTGTTTTTCGTAATCGAAATCACGGCTAATTAAGGGCTGTTCTTTTCTTTCTATTACTTTGAGCGGTCCTTCTGTTTTCGCGTACCCAATGGAGGAATAATTTCCGTTCTCTACCGCGCGATACAAGATATGGATCGTATTGCCTTCCTGATAAATTCCAGGGTTAAATACTCCCGTACTTTCAAAATTTTTGTCAGTGGGACTTAGGATTATGCCAAGCTTCTCTATTGCGACCATGATGTGATATTCTTATGACTCAGTACATTTCTTCTTTCTCTTTCTTTTTTTGTTCTTTCTTTTTGGCTTTCTCCTGTTTTTTAAAATATCCTTTCAATAAAAAGCTATGTTTCATAGCTTCCAAATCTTCATTCAAAAGGATGGTGGCTTTATTAATATTAGTGACAGTAGAGTCTATTTTTATGACTAAATTAGGATCGTTTGAAAGATAATTGATAGCTCCTTTGCCTTCTTTTATATTCAAAACAGTTTCGTTGAGGTTCTTAACTACTTTGTTTATTTCTTCAGTCGACTGATCTAAATTCTGAACTATCATTTTGATATTATTGGCTACAGCCGGATCTTTCAAAGCACCAATTACATTGTCTTTGTTATCAAGCGAAGCAATAAGTTTATTGAGTCTTTCTACCGATTCTGAGGTTCCTTTTGTGGTTATTTTCAAATAATGCATGGTTTCTGATAAATCTTTTGCCATAATAGTATCTTTGAGTAGCTTGCCCACAGTTCCTTTTCCCCGATTGATTTCATTGGTGATTTTAAGTAACTCTTCTGTAAGTTGAGCAGCATTTTTATTAGTTACACCCAGCGTATTAAGCATGTCATCTGTCCTTATACGATTTAGGGAATGAATCTCATCTCCCGGTTCAACAAAACCTTGAGTTCCTTTTCCCGGTAAAATATTTATAATCATATTACCTACCAGTCCATCTGAACTGATGGTGGCAACAGCATCTTTTTTGATATGGGCAAAAATAGTTTTATCAATAATCATATCTACCTGTATGACACTGTCGTTGATCATTTCAATTCCTCGGACAGTTCCCACGTTTATTCCGGAATAGCGAACATTGTTGCCTAATTGCAATCCGTTCACGTTATTAAAAACGGCAAAAAGATGATTTGTTTTTCCAAACATTTTTTGTTTATCGCCAATAAAATATACGGCCACAACAAACACCATTAAACCGATTAATACAAATAGTCCAAGTTGTATTTTTTGTGATGCAGTTTTTTCCATAGCTATATTTATTTAAAGAAAGCTTGTATTTTTGGGTCTGTTGAAGTAGATAAATCTTCGAATGTACCTTCGGCATAATTGAGGCCATCTACTAATAAAATCATTCTGTTTGAAATCATTCTGGCACAATCCACATCATGTGTAATAATAATGGCAGAAGTATTGTATTTTTTTTGAATCGAGATCATTAACAGCAAAATTTCCTTTGCAGTTATTGGGTCTAATCCAGTTGTAGGTTCGTCGTAAAGAATAATACGGGGCTGCAGAATTAATGTTCTGGCTAAGGCGACTCTTCGTTTCATTCCGCCGGAAAGTTCCTCTGGCATCAGATTAATAGTATGTGCCAAGCCAACATTTTCTAGGGCTTCCATAACCAAGGGAGTAGTGTCTTCAATCTCCCCAAATTTTTTTGTGTGGCGTCGTAATGGGAATTCCAAATTTTCGCGAACCGTCATGGAATCATAAAGGGCACTTCCCTGAAATAAAAAACCAACTTCGGTCCGAAGCTCGTCTAATTCATCGCGATTCAATTTACTGATATCTTTTCCCATTACTATAATGGATCCACTATCCGGTTCTTCCAATCCAATCAGACACTTTATCATTACTGATTTTCCGGAACCTGATTTTCCCATGATAACTAAATTTTCCCCTTCATTTAAAACCATATTAAAACCGGCCAATACATGATTGTCGCCATAACTTTTTTTTAAGTCGGTGATTTCTATAATGGGTTTTTTATTAGGTGTACTGGTATTCATAATTATTTTTATAAATCATAAAAAATGTCTGTGACAAAAACGGCAACAAAGTCAATAATGAAAAGTAGCATCGAGGTATAAACGACCGCAGAATTTGCTGCTAATCCTACACCGGCAGTTCCCTTTTTGCAATAATATCCCTTAAAGCAGCCCACTAGTCCAATGGCAAATCCAAAAAAGAATGTTTTTATGGTAGAGGGAATCAAGTCGCCAAACTCCAAAGCGTCAAAGACCTGATTAAAATATAATAAAAAGGATACATTTCCTTTTAAATTTTCTACCAGAAAAGAACCAAAAAGCGCAATAGCATCTCCAAATAACACTAAGATAGGGAGCATAAAGGTTGTTGCCATTATACGGGTAACCACTAGGTATTTAAAAGGGTTGGTGCCCGAGACTTCCATAGCATCTATTTGTTCTGTCACGCGCATAGAGCCTAATTCCGCACCAATTCCGGAGCCAATCCTACCTGCGCAAATCAAAGCGGTAATAATGGGGCCTATTTCTCGAATAATGGATATGCTTACCATGGAAGGCATCCAGGAAACGGCACCAAATTCCTGAAGTGTGGGACGTGATTGTAAATCAAAAACCAGCCCGATTATAAAACCCGTAACCGCTACAAGAAGTAAAGAGCGGTTTCCCATGTAATAACATTGACGAATAAATTCTTTAAATTCATAAGGAGGCTTAAACGACTCTTTAAAAAATCGACCTGCAAAATAGGATAATTCACCTATTTCCAGTAAGAATTTTTTTAGTATTTCGATTATTTTAAAAATATTATCCATATCGACAATGAATTAATTTCAGTATAAAAGCCTTCTCAAATATAGTGATATTGTAGTGATTTTCAGATGTTTTGCTTGAGTTTTTTAATATTTCCCAATGAGGTAACTGTTTAATAAATTTAGTTAAATACTGCTTGATGTAGAAATTTTTTTATGCTTTTTCTGCAACGTCAAAGTATTTAGAAATGACTTTGATTATTTGTTTAGGTTTTTAATCCATTTTTCAATTTCGACTGCCCAAAATACAATACTCGACAGGGCTATGGTTGCTGTCAATTCGTATAAATTTAGCGGTTGTGTTTTGAAAATTTGGTTAAAAAATGGAGTGTAAACAATCATCAATTGTAATCCTATGGTAATGAATAGGGCTAATAGCATCGGTTTATTCGAAAAAACACCAATTTTGAATATGGATTCACAGTCCGATCGAATGGCCATAACATGTCCCAATTGGCTGAAACAGAGCACGGTGAAAGCCATTGTCTGCCAATGTGAGTTTAGGGAATGTATCGCCCATGCCTGGACCGCAAGGGTTACTGCCCCCATCAGAAAACCCACCCATAAAATGTGATAGGCCATCCCGTCTGCAAAAATATTTTTTTTAGGTTCTCTGGGTGGTCGTTTCATTATACCACTTTCTGCAGGTTCTGAGGCGAGTGCCAATCCGGGTAAACCATCCGTTATTAAGTTGATCCAGAGAATATGTATGGCCAAAAGCGGGATTGGTAAACCAAAAAAAGGAGCTAGAAAAATCACCCATATTTCACCTGAATTTCCAGTCATGATGTACTTGATGAATTTCAGGATATTGTCGAATATTTTTCTGCCGTGTTTGACGGCAACAACGATCGTGGCAAAATTATCATCTAGTAAAATCATGTGTGAGGCTTCTTTGGATACTTCTGTTCCGTTAATTCCCATGGCGATGCCAATGTCAGCATTTTTCAATGCGGGAGCGTCATTAACACCGTCACCAGTCATGGCTACAAAATGATTTTTAGATTGTAATGCGGTAATGATTTTTAATTTTTGCTCTGGATTTACACGGGCATAGACCCGCACTTTGTCTACAATTTCTGTAAATTCATCTTGCGTTAATTTGGCAAGTTCATAACCTGTCAAAACGAGGTCTTCCTTGTTGGAAATTATTCCCAATTCTTTTGCAATTGCCTGACCGGTAAGTTTATGATCTCCTGTAATCATGATAGGAACAATTCCGGCTTGCTTACATTCCAAAACCGCCTGTTTGGCTTCTTCTCTGGGCGGATCAATCATTCCGGCAAAACCTATCAATGTTAATTCGGTCTCGATTTCAGTGGGGTTTATTTGTGCCGGCAGTTCAGTAAGCGTTCGTATCGCATAACCCAATACCCGATATCCTTTTTCTGACATTTGGTTTACCGCGATTTCAAATTCCGGAATCAGTGATTGTTGACTTTCTGTCAATTTATTCAATAATACATCCACAGCACCTTTGGTAATCATAACGATACCTCTTTCAGATTGATGAAAGGTGGTCATGAATTTTCTATCGGAATCAAAAGGTAATTCGGCGATTCTTGGGTATAAAATTTCTAAATCATCTTTGTGAATGTTTTTGGTCGAAGCATATTGGAATAATGCTATTTCTGTTGAACTTCCTAAATGTTTACCGTCTTTATCTTTTGAAACATCATTACTTAACGCCATCGCATGAAGCAATGTGTTGTTATCGTTGAATATAAGATTAGCTGTTTGATCTGAAGTTTCATAAATGGCTTCCACGGTCATTTTATTCAAAGTAAGCGTGCCGGTTTTATCTGTGCATATATGGGTTACCGATCCCAGCGTCTCTACTGCAGGTAGTTTGCGGATGAGTACATTGTTTTTTACTAGTCGCTTGGCGCCAAAGGCTAATGCAATTGTTACCATCGCCGGTAAGGCTTCGGGTATGGCAGCGACCGCCAGTGAAATAGCCGTGATCAACATGGTGAGCGCTGATTCGCCGCGCACTAAGCCAATTAAAAAAATCGCCGCGCAAATAAAAAGGATTACAACAGACAACCGTTTTCCGAAAGCACTTAATCTCTTTTGTAAAGGGGTTATGGTTTCATTGGTTTGAATCATTTTAGCGATGTGTCCCAACTCAGTATTCATTCCTGTGGAGACTACATAGGCAAGCGCCCGACCCGCAGTTATAAAGGTTCCTTTAAATCCCATATTGGTTAGGTCGCCAATAGAATATGCTGCTTCAGGAAGCGTTTCTGTATTTTTTTCGACATTGTATGATTCTCCTGTTAAGGCTGATTCATCCACCCTTAATTGATGGGTTTCAAAAAAACGAACATCAGCAGGAATGCTTTTTCCTCCTTCGAGCATCACAACATCGCCTGGTACTAAATTTGAAGCTGGGATATCAATTATTTTCCCTTCACGTATAACACGGGCGTATTGAGCTACCATACTCTTTAAAGCTTCCATCGCTTTTTCGGTACGGTATTCTTGTATGACACCAACCATGGCGTTAATAACAACAATAGTAAGAATAACTACGGAATCAGTGATATCTCCCAGTAAGCTGGAAATAATGGCAGCAATAATAAGAATGAGAATCATAAAATCAGCTAACTGATGCAGTAGCATCTGCAAAACAGTTTTCTTTTTTTTATCCTCAATTTGGTTTTTTCCGCATTCTTCAAGGAGCTTTGAGGCAGTTACAGAATCAATGCCGGATGGTGTTGTATTCAACAACTGGGCTATTTCCGAAATAGGGATTAAATGCCAGTTCATGTTGTTGTTTTTTACTTTTTATACTATGGCAGAGCGGTATTATGATGGTCTGATTTTAACTTTCATACAAACGCAATCTGTTTTTTACTGCAGTCAATTCGTTTTGTAAGTCCTCTATTTTTTCCAATAGATTTAAGACAACATCTATTCCTTCGATATTAACCTCTAGTTCTTGGTGCATCCGTATCATTTTTTCAATTTCATAGATAGCATCAGGATGGATATATTGGGTGTCTTCGATGATTTGAATTTCTATCAGTCCCATTTCATTGAGATGGCCAAAGAATGGCATTTCCACTTTGTAATGGGCAGATAATGTAGCTACAGGGATGAGGTTCTCTATATTCATGAGGTTCTTAACTTAGCAAGTTCTTCAAATAATTCTTTTTCTTTTTCAGTAAGCTGTTTTGGGATTTCTACCTGATAGGTAATGTATAAATCGCCAAATTCCCCTTCTTTTTTATAAACAGGAAAACCTTTTCCTTTTAATTTTACTTTGGTGCCGTTTTGGGTTCCCGGTGCTACTTTTAGTTTTACTTTTCCGTCAAAAGTTTCCACCATTACTTCTCCGCCCAGAATAGCACTATATAAATCAATATTCGCGGTGCTGTATAAATTGCTTTTATCTCTTTTAAAATGGGTATGATTTTCAATGGTGAAGGTAATGTATAAATCTCCTTTTGGGCCACCATTTATTCCTTCGCTACCCTGTCCGCTGATTTTTATCTGTTGACCATTTTCAACTCCTGCCGGAATTGTGAGGCGAATGTTTTTGCCATTTACGTTTAAAGTGCGTTTGTGGGTAGTGTACACGTCTTTTAGATCAAGATGTAATTCGGCATTAAAATCTTCTCCCTTGTACGCGGCAGTGCGACGACCGCCACCTCTGGATGCCCGACCTCCAAACATAGATTCAAAAAAATCCGAATAATCTCCGCCGCCACTGAAACCACCACCGCCAAAACCACCAAAATCGGCACCTTGACCACTTCTTTGGTATTGCTGTTGTTGCTGTTTGGCTTTTTCATATTGTTCCGCATGCTGCCAGTTTTCACCATATTCATCGTATTTTTTTCGATTTTCGGCATGGCTCAATACTTCATTCGCCTCATTGATTTCCTTGAATTTTTTTTCAGCTTCCTTGTCATTTGGATTCAAATCGGGATGGTACTTTCTGGCCAGTTTACGGTACGCTTTTTTTATCTCGGCTTCAGTTGCGTTTTTATTTACTTCCAATATTTTGTAATAGTCTATAAATGCCATTTTTATATTGTTTTTCTGATTTCTGTCGGTAACATTTTTATTAATTCAAGAAATCCATTGAAACCATTGTAGTATAAAATTACACGCAATGAATTTATTAGGATTGATATTATTGTTTCTGAATTTTTAGAAAGCACTTTGCTTTTCGTTTAAAGCTTCCTTGACCAGAAAAATTTCTAGTTTTAAATCGGTACCATTAGAAAAATATTATTGCTTTATAAATTCGCAATCGGCTTTAATCATTACTTCATCGCTGATCATAGGGGCGGGAAATTTGGGTCCGATATTAAAATCGGATCGTTTTAAAACTGCAGTAAATTGAAATCCAGACGTAATTGCTTTGTTTTGTGGGTTTTCTATTGTGCCTCTATACCACATTTTTACCGTTACGGGCTTTGTAATTCCATGGAGAGTGAGTTGGCCCATAAGATTGTATTTATTTTCCCCTGTTTTTTGTATCGATGTACTTTCGAAAGTCATTTTTGGATACTGTTTTACATCAAAGAATTCATCGCTTCGCAAATGATTGTCACGCATTTCTACTTCAGTATCGATGGAGGTTACCTCTGTTGACAGCTTAAAGGTTGCATCGCTGAAATCAGATTGCTTGCTTGTGGCGGTGATTTCAAAAATTTTGAATAATCCTGCGATATCAGAGATACCCTGATGGACTGTGCTAAACGTTAATTTTGAATGCATCGGGTCAGCCTTCCATGTTGTTTGTGCCAATAGTAAGTTGGTGAATAATAGTGCCGTAATAAGTATTGCTGTTTTTTTCATGATATAAAATTTAAAAATTAACGGATGAAATCTAAATTTTTTCTTTTCCTTCTTGTTTGCTTTTATTATAAAAATACCGAAGTGCACCAGAAGGACATTTCATAACTTGTTCTATTATTTTTTCTGACGGAGCACCATTTGCGTCAATCCATTTTTTTATTTTAGGATTAAAAACTTCTGGAAGTTGCGTCCAGCATCTTAAAGAATGTTGACAAAATTCCGGTTTCCATACGACTGTAATTTCGTCATTACTATAATTTATTTTTTTTGTTTCAGTGTCTTTAAAAACAAAAGTTCGGACTTTAATATTGTTTTCCAAGAGTCTCGAAATGGGACAGTGTTTTGCAATTTCCTGTAATTTAATTTTTTGCTGCTCATCAACAGAATTGGGAAATACTAAATCGCAGTCGATTATAGTTGCTATGGCTCCGTCTTTTGTTTCCTGATATAAATTGGCATTTACCGAAATTTCAGGAATATTCCAACCCTTGCGGTCAATATACATTCGCAAGGTTATCAATGTACAAGATGTTAATGAGGATAGCAATAAAGTGAATGGGTCAGGTCCTGAATCATTGCCATTTGAACTCACAGGTTCGTCAGCAATAAATTCTCCGTTCCGCCACTTAATAGTGCATTGGTATTTAGCCGTACCTATAAGGCCTTGTATAGGTTTGTCAAATTTGTATTGCATGTCTTTATACTTTTATTTTATTGAATCAAACCGATTTGTTTCATAATTACCAGATTATCTAGAGAGAACTATCGACAGCGGATAAACAGTGTGAACTATTTTTTTAGTATTATCATTTACAGGTTATTTGTAAAGATTGAAAAGTACTTTTTTGATGGTAGCATCTATCTGAATGAATAGGATTCTCTAGTACAAATGATGATGATTAATCAGTTTTTTATCTATCAAATTTAATGATTTTTTAATTTAGATTATTATATAAGATGTTTTATTTCAGTGTTTTATGAATGTTAAAAAAGCTCCTGTAAGGAGCTTTTA
Source organism: Flavobacterium maritimum (assembly GCF_040049085.1). Classification (NCBI taxonomy): domain Bacteria; kingdom Pseudomonadati; phylum Bacteroidota; class Flavobacteriia; order Flavobacteriales; family Flavobacteriaceae; genus Flavobacterium; species Flavobacterium maritimum. The sequence goes on along the minus strand of NZ_JBDLZY010000009.1, from coordinate 17,868 downwards.
AGGAGTGGTATTTTCTAAGGATTAATATAAATCGTTGTTTTTGATATTAATATGGAGTCCGGTTTTTTTAATTTCAAATCCAGTTTCTTTTTTAGTTCGATGAGATAGGATTTGTATTCTATAAATTCAGTGTCTTTTGGGTTTATTTGTAGTACAAAATTTATTCTGCCCAGTAAGTGCTGCAAGTAATTGGCCTGATTAATTTCCTTATACTCACGATGCTCATCGATACCAAATTTTTTGATGTAATACATAGCCTGTCTTAAAGCATTTCGTTTATGAAATACTACCTGAGGTCTTTCATTCACTACAATACCAGTAACAACTTGCCGAGTGTTGGGCGTCATGAGTCTTGTTTTTTCGGTATTAATTTTAAAATGTAGTTTCTCAATAGTTTCGGTTACTTTATCTAGTAGTTCTTTTTCGTTGAAATCGCCGGAAAAGCTTAAATCATCGGCATAACGTGTATATCTTATTTTTCGCTCTCTGCAAAAATTAGCAATTAATTCATCGGAGGCTTTAAACAAGAGATTAGAAAGATAGGGACTTGTAGGTGCCCCTTGCGGTAAAGCCCCGTCCCGAGTGCATAATCTGGAAAGCATTTTTGAGACTAATCTGGAATAGCCTAATTCCGTAAAAATTTTTTCAATCGCATTTATTTTAATGGATGGAAAGAAATTCTCCAAATCAACCGTGAGTACTTTAGGTTGTTTTTTGTGAAATTTTAGATTTTCTATTAGTCGCGTATTTGGCTTGTACGCTTTCGCAAAAGGGCTTACAGGTACTTTATAAAGAATGTTTTTGAGTATCCAAAGCTGGATTTCCTTCAAACTGGGAAGCGGTTCTGAAATCAGCCTTTTTTTACCATTGCTCTTTTGGATTTCAAAATCACGATAAAATTTTTGAGTATAAAGCGTCGCTTTCTTGATATATTCTTTTTTATATCCTAGAAGAGCGGATAAATGCGAAGGATTGTAAATGACAGGAAGGTCTTTTGAAAACAAAACTTCGGCATAATCCAAACAGTGTTGTATATTCTGTTTTGAATATCCTAATTTTGGTGCTTCCTTGCTGAAACTTTCTTTGTATTGTGCAAAATCCATAGCTGAAAATCATTAATGGAGTAGGGACTCTTATGTCCCTCCCTCCAATTAAGAAAGCGGGTTTAAAAGGTCGGAGCTCTGCGTAGATCTTTTAAATCCCGTGCTTGAAAAAGTGTTCAAATACAGAGCAGTGACTCACGGCTCCGTTGTTAGTCGAAACTAACATTTCTTCAGGGAATGAACTAAAAGTACAATTCTTTCAGACTTGGAATAAAAAGTGTTTTTTTATTCAATTTTGGAATCTTACTTTTTAAATCCTTTTGAATCCATTCCTCTTTTTTTTTATGACTTACTTTATTAGGTCCCATTTTAGTTACAATTTAGAACTATTAAAATAATTATGATTTTGCTTATAATGTGTTTGTATTCAAATAAATAACTACATAAAGTTACAAAAAAATATTTAACACTATTATGATATATTTAATTATTTATGAACAATTGTGATTATTTAAAAATTAATTAACCTTATTTTTGACTTTTTATAATAATAAAATTTATTTTTATTCTGAAATGAACGATTCATCGATTAAACAAATGCTTTCACCGATGTTCTGTTTAAAAAAATCTATTTTTGTATTTCAAAATAAAAAAGGATTCCTATTGTTTCTGAATTAACTCCACCTTATTTTTTTTATATCCAATATTTACAGAAAACATACAGTGAACTGCAATATCCTTTTTCAGAAAAACAACACTACGTCAAAAAATGAAAAACGTTATAAATTTATTTGATTTCAAGCAAAAAGTCAATTACAGAACAGAAATCTTAGCTGGCTTTACCGTTGCGATGACCATGATTCCCGAATCACTTTCTTTTGCGATATTAGCGGGTTTTCCGCCATTAACCGGTTTGTATGCGGCCTTTATTATGGGGTTGGTGACTGCAATTTTTGGAGGAAGACCTGGCCTGGTGTCAGGAGGAGCTGGTGCAACAGTGATTGTGTTAATTGCTTTAATGAAATCGAATGGTTTAGAATATGTGTTCGCGGCTGTTGCTTTAGCTGGCGTCTTGCAAATTTTGGTCGGCGTCTTTAAACTAGGAAAATTTATCCGCTTAGTACCGCAGCCCGTAATGTTTGGTTTTGTAAACGGATTGGCCATAGTTATTTTTATGTCGCAAATAGAACAGTTTAAAACAATAGTGAATGGTCAGAGTGTTTGGCTTTCTGGAAATCCGCTGTTTATCATGTTGGGTTTGGTCGCTTTAACCATTGCAATAGTGATTCTTTTTCCTAGAATATCCAAAGCGGTTCCGGCTTCTTTAGTCGCCATTATTATTGTTTTTGCTGTGGTTTTAGGTTTTAACATCCAAACGAAGACAGTTATGGATATTGCATCCATCAGTGGTGGTTTTCCTCCGTTTCATGTTCCTGATATACCACTGAATTGGGAAACGTTCCAATTGATTTTTCCGTACGCTTTGATTATGGCTTCAGTTGGTTTAACGGAAGGCTTATTGACTTTAAACTTAGTGGATGAAATTACAGCGACCAAAGGTAATGGTAACAGGGAGTCAATCGCGCAGGGGAGTGCCAATATTCTTAATGGGTTTTTCTATGGGATGGGTGGTTGTCCTATGATTGCTCAAACCTTAGTCAATCTTTCCGCAGGCTCTAGGGCTCGTTTGTCAGGTATTGTTGCGGCATTGACAATTCTATTGATTATTTTATTCGGTGGACCTGTAATTCAGAAGTTGCCTATTGCGGCTTTGGTGGGGGTTATGATTATGGTTGCTATCGGAACTTTTGAATGGGCGAGTTTCCGAATAATTAATAAAATGCCCAAACATGATATTTTTGTTTTGGTAACTGTGGCTTTAATTACGGTTGTACTTCACAATTTGGCATTGGCAGTTTTAATTGGGGTGGTTATTTCAGCCTTGGTATTTGCTTGGGAAAGTGCGAAACGCATTCGTGCCAAAAAATATACAGACGAAAAAGGTGTCAAGCATTACGAAATTTACGGGCCTCTTTTCTTTGCTTCTACCACTGCATTTGCTGAAAAGTTTGATGTTTTAAATGATCCTGCGGAAGTGATAATTGATTTTAAAGAAAGTAAAATAGTGGATATGAGTGCTATTGACGCTGTCAATAAAATTACAGAGCGCTATGCTAAAATCAATAAAAGAGTGCATTTGCGTCATTTGAGTGCTGATTGCCGACAATTGCTTCAAAACGCAGATCAGCTTATAGATGTAAATATTTTGGAAGACCCAACTTATAAAGTAGCAATAGAGTAGTGGAACACATGGTTCGTTATTATTCGAGACATCAAATCGTTTTGTGGAAATTATATATGACTGATTTGATTGTAATTCTTTTTTATAATTAATTATTAAATCGCTTATAAGGAAGATACGTCATTATTATTTCGATGGCTCTTGTCATGTAATAAGATAGACCGTTTACCGTTTTTGAAAACATTGTATCTCTTATTTTTAAGGATTCAGGAGTTATTTTTTGACATTGCAAAATAATCTGGTTGAGATGTTCCTGATACATTTTCGAAAAACCCGCCGAATTGATGCCTACGTTCATTTCGACACTTCCATACGAACTTAAATTATTCAGGTTAAAAGATCCAATGGTGGTCCACAGGTTATCGACTACTGCAGCTTTTCCGTGTAAAACAGATTGGTTCCATTCATACAGTTCAATATTGTAACTAAGAAGTTTCGAATAAAAATAACAGGCAGCGCGTCTGGTCATCGGGAGATCCGAAACTCCAGATAAAATTAATCGGATCCGCACTTTGTTTTTGGATGCTTTTTTGAGGGCGCGGGCTAACTTTCGGCCAGGCAGAAAATAACTTCCTACAATAGTTATTTGATTATTGGCGCTGCTAATGGATTTTATATAGGCATTCGAAATTTCACTTTTACGATTCAACCAGTCATTTTGAAGAATACGTACCATTGCATCTCTTTTAGATTGGTAAACCGGATTTATTTTTTTTCTTTGAATTTCTTTGTTCTTAAAATAAATTGCTTCGCAAAGTTCTGCCAGAGGTTCTGCAATTTTACCATTTACCAGAACAGCATAGTCAAGCCAAGGTGCTTCGGTTTCGGTTCCGTGGTATTTATCTGCAATATTGATTCCTCCGATTAATGCCGTTTTAGCATCAACAACAACTACTTTTTGATGCAATCTTCTACCGAGATAAAACGAGTTTTTAGAAAATAATGGGGAAAAGTATCGAAAGTTAATTCCGTTTTGTTTCAGCTCATTTATAATTTCTGTAGGGAAAGTTAGGGAACCAAAACCATCCAGCAAAATATAGATTTTTACTTGGCGACTGGCGGCTTTTTTCAACACCTTGATAATTCTTCCTCCTGTCACATCATTTTCAAAAATATACATCTGAAGATGTATTTCAAATTGTGCCTTGCTTATCATGCTTTCCAAGCGAGAAAAATAATCTTCACCACTATGAACAAGTTCAATGTTTTCAGTAGTAGAAACAGGATTTTCAGTGATTGGCATACGTTTTTTTGGTTTTAACTTCTTTTATCAAAATAAACTCCAGAATATTTTCAGTATCTAAAGTTCCAATGACTTGATCGTTTTTCGTAACAAGTACTAAGGTTAATTTATTTTGATAAATCTGTTCAAACACATTTTCTAAAAGAGTGTCAACATCAAGATAAATCAAATTTTTGTTCATGATGGTACTAATAGTAGGGTTTTCTTCTTTTTTAGAAAGTGCCAAAATGATTTCATCCCGATTCAAGGTTCCTACTACTTTGCTGTTTTCGGTTACCACAAAACTTTTATTTTGACTATCAAGCAACAAGGCAACGGCAATTTCTAAGGTATCATTGGCATCGATGGTTTGGTATTGTGTCATTAATACATCCCTTACTTTAAAGTCTTTAAGCAGGAATTGAGCCTCAGTATGTTCCGTTTCGATTTGAGCACCAAACATAACAAACAGTCCTATAGCGATCAAAAAGGGATTTGAAAAAAAACCTAAAAGGATAAAACCCAAAGCCAGAAATTGTCCTATACGGGCCGCTATTTTGGTTGCCACATGTCTTTCAAACTTGAAAGCCAGCAAGGCTCGCAGTACTCTTCCTCCATCCATAGGAAAAGCTGGAATGAGGTTGAAAAGAGCCAGCCAAATATTGACCATGAAGAAATTTAGGAAAAAGTTATCCGCATTAACACCATTCGAAATAATGATGCTAAATTCTTCTGGAGTTTGCGGTAAAGAAATAAAAAGACCAGTTAATAATGCTAAAGCAATATTTACCATGGGTCCGGCAAAAGCAACTAATAATTCTTCAATAGGTTTTTCGGGTAGTCTTTCTAAGCGCGCTAAACCGCCTATAGGCAAAAGTGTAATGTCTTTGGTTTGGATGTTGTATTTTTTAGCCATCAGTGCATGTCCCAATTCATGTAATAGAACCGTAACAAAAACACTCAGAATAAACATGACAGACCATGCGGTTTGCAGGGCATTGTAACCGGTTCTGTAGTTCATAAATATAATGAAAATTATAAGTATCGAGAAGGTCCAATGGATGTATATTCCGATGCCTGCAATTTTTCCGAGTTTTAAAGAGCCTTTCATTACGTTTACTTTTTAATAAAGTTAATCGGTTTGTATGGTAATTCTGGGAAGCAGATGTATTGAACCTTCAATTTTATTTATAAGCAGGCTCATACATTTTACTTTTTATAAATGCTTTGATATCAGCAGGTCTTTCTACACGGGCTAATCCCGAATCAAAAATCTGTTTCGTCACTTTTATGGCAACATTTAAGGACACTTCTAAAATAGAATCTATGTTTGGGTAAATCAATCCATTCTCAAAATCTTCTTCACTGATCTGTTCGGCTACCGCTTCTGCTGCAGTGATAAACATCTCATCAGTCACTCGTGTTGCTTCGGTGGCGAAAACAGCCAGTCCCATTGCGGGAAATATGTAAACATTATTTCCTTGTCCGGGAGTAAATGTTTTTCCTTCGTAAGTGACAGGTGCAAAAGGACTTCCACTGGCAAAAATAGCTTTTCCTTTGCTCCAGTTATAAGCATTTTCAGCGGAACATTCTGAATGAGAGGTTGGATTGGAGTACGGAAAAATAATTGGTCTTTCGTTTACCAAACTCATGTTTTCAATGATCTGTTGATTGAAAGCCCCTCCAATGGTACTTACACCAATTATGGCAGTTGGTTTGATTTTTAGTATCGATTCGGCAAAGTCAGTAGATAATTCTCCTTCGTGTGCGAATGTTTTTTGATAATCGGCTAAGTCAGTTCTAGCATTGACAAGCAACCCATTAACATCAAACATCCAAATTTGGTTCAGTGCTTCCTCTTTGCTTAATCCGTCTTTTTGAAATTTATGGACCAACATATCAGCGATACCAAAAGCGGCTGCTCCTGCACCCAGAAAAAGGAATCGTTGTTCTTTAAAAGGTTTTTTTAACAGACGGCTGATGGCGATAAAACCTGCTGTGGCTATAGCTGCAGTTCCTTGCATGTCATCATTGAAAGTACTGATTTTGTCTTGATATTTATTTAAAATTCGAATCGCATCAACACCTGCAAAGTCTTCCCATTGAATGCAAATTTTAGGGAATACTTCATTTATTGCCACTACAAAAGCATCGATAAAATCATCAAATTCTTTTCCTTTGATTCTTTTTTGTTTCAAACCGGGATAAAGTGGATCATCCAAAAAATCTTCGTTGTTGGTTCCGGCATCTAAAATTATGGGCAAGGTGTGCTCAGGAGGAACACCTGCGCAACTGGTGTATAAAATCAATTTACCAATAGGTATACCCATCCCGTTTATTCCTAAATCCCCTAGACCCAGAATACGTTCACCATCAGTAACTACTGTGAAGCGGATATCATCTACAGGCCAGTTTCGGAGTATTTCTTTGATATTGTCTTTTTGATTAATGGAAATGTAAAGTCCTCTCGGGCGTCTGGCTAAATGTCCTAGTTTTTCACAGGCTTCCCCAACAGTTGGAGTGTAGACCAATGGTAAAAATTTCGAAGGTTTGCTGCTAATTGTTTTGAAAAACAGGGTCTCGTTTGTTTCCAATAAATTCATTAGATAAATGTACTTATTTATTGGACGTTGAAAATTATCAAGCTGCTCATTGACGCGTAAAATCTGGGTTTCTAATGTCTCGACTACATCGGGCAATAATCCCATTAATCCATATTTCTTTCTTTCTTCCAGAGTAAATGCACCTCCTTTATTGGTACGGGCGTTACGCATAATTGAATAACCTATATGTTCTTTCATCTTAGATTTTTTTGATATAGTTGAAAAAAGTAGTGACCAGTCTAGATTTTAATTTGCTATGAGCATCATAAGGGTAATGTGTATTGAATACGTATTAATTAAAATAGATTAAAAAGAATGAGAGTTTATTGATAAAATTTGATAATTAGAACAATAGAGATGTTTCCTTTTTTGAAGTCAATCAACTGACATTGTATCAAATATAATTAAAATATTTTGGAAAATGAAAAATTTACCTCCTGTTTTTGTCAGTAATTTCGATAGCGATGAAGGGATGCAGCGAATGTGTTTTGAAAGATAATTGCCATCGTGATTTCAGTTTTCTGTTACATGTTTTTCGATTTCATTTTATCTTGGATATAGGAAACCAAGTTTTGTAAGTTTGTCGTTTTTCCATAATCCTGTTCCGGAATTTCGATTCCTAATTTTTTGTCTAATGCTACAAGGAATTGAAGTGCATCGAAAGAATCAATATTAAGAGTCTCCTTAATATTTTCTTCGGGTTTTAATTCTGAAGGCTCTGTGTCCGGTGCAATATGTTTCAATAATTGAAAAATGGTTTGCTTAATAGTTTCTTCGGTCATAATGATTCGGGATTTTGTAAATTTTTATTTAGAACATTCAAAAACCGGCTGCCAGTCAGTCCATCCGTGGCACGATGATCACCAGCCAAAGTAACTGTTACTACAGAACGGATACCCAGCATTCCTGCTTCCGCAAAAGGCTGCTCCGAAATACTTCCAAATCCCACTATAGCTACTTGGGGAGGATAAATCACACCAAAAACCAAATCCGCACCACCATCTCCCATACTGGTAATCGTAATAGTGGAATCACTCAGCTCAGAACTTCTTAATTTCAAGGCCCTTGCTCTTGGAATAATGTCGTTTAATGCTTCCATGATTTCGTCAATGCTTTTTAAATCAGCCTGATGAATAGCAGGAACGATAATTCCACCGTTTCGCAATGATATGACAAAACCAATATTGATATCTTTTTTTTGTTGCAAACCGTTATCCCAAGTCGCATTCAAATCCGGAAATCCCTTCAGTGATTTTGCGGTTGCTTTTATAAACAAAACGACAGGAAGTAGACGAGATGCTATTTTTCGAAGGCTGTTGGCTTCCTGCAACCATTTCAATGCTTTGGTGAGGTCTATTTTTTTCTCCAGATAGTAATGCGGAATCTCCCTGTTCGATTTACTCATTGCGGCAGCAACTGCAGAACGAATCAGTACGGCGGGCTCTGTTGTTTTTTCTTTTTCAAAAGAAGTCCCTTGCGCTAGGGCATGCTCCACATCTTCTTTGGTAATAGCACCTTCGGGTCCGGTTCCTTTTATTTGCTGAAGGTCAATATGATTTTCTGCCGCTATTCTTTTCGCTAAAGGTGATGCCTTGATATGTTTGGCTTCTATTTTCTCTCGAACAATTGGTTGGGCTATTTTTTCTTCTATGGGTTGTAATGTGATTGGTTCTTCTTTTTTAGTTTCTAATGCAACAGCAGTTGGACTAATCAAAGCCATTACAGTGCCAACTGGTACTTTAGTGCCTTCCTGAATCAGCAGTTCAGCTATGGTTCCTTCGTCAAAAACTTCGATTTCAATGAGTCCTTTTTGTGTTTCTACTTCAGCAATAATATCCCCACGTTTCACCGGATCGCCTGGCTTTTTTTTCCACTCGATCAAGGTTCCGTCTTCCATATCAGCGCCTAAACTTGGCATTAGAAATTCAATCATGAGAAATCATTTTTTTTGCAGCATTTACAATGTCCTTTTTTTGAGGAACGGATGCCTCTTCTAAATGGGCAGGGTAGGGAATAGGTACTTCAACACCGCACAATCGTTCAACTGGGGCATCCAAATCATAAAATGCTTTTTCCATAATACGGGCGCTTACTTCCGAAGAAATACTGACCGAACGCCAGGCGTCTTCCACAATAAGGGCCCGATGTGTTTTGGCAACCGAATTCAGAAAAGTAGTTTCGTCCAGAGGCCTCAAAACCCGCAAGTCTATGACTTCGACATTAATGCCAATAGATGCTAATTCATCGGCTGCTTCCAAACTTTTATACACCGCTGTTCCATAAGTGATAATCGAAAGAGCTGTTCCCTCTCTTAGAACTTTTGCTTTAGTGATGTCAACTGTTTCAGGATTGGCGTTGATTTCTTTTTCTAAATTGAGCATTGAGGTATATTCGAACAATAACACAGGATCTGGACTTTGCAAAGCAGTCCGTAACATAGACCGGGCATCTTCATGAGTTCCCACTGATAAAACGATCAGTCCGGGAATATGTGCATAAAACGGTTCCCAACTATGGGAATGTTGAGCTCCCAATTGACGACCAATTCCAGAGCTCATTCGTATGACCAGAGGAACCTGCAATTGTCCGCCCGTCATGTGTTGCAATGTGGCCGCATTATTCACAATTTGATCCATCGCCAGCAAACTGAAGTTAACAGTCATAACTTCAACAATGGGTTTCATGCCAGTTATGGCAGCCCCAATTCCGGCGCCCACAAAACCGGCTTCCGAAAGCGGAACGTCCATAATTCGCTCTTCGCCAAATTCCTGTAACAATCCTTTGCTTACCGCAAAAGCGCCTCCGTACCGTCCCACATCTTCCCCCATTAGAAAAACCCGTTCATCATTTTGCAATGCTTCGCGAAGGCCCTGTTTCAAAGCATCACGATAGGTACTGTTTGTTTTTTCGATAGTGTTTTCCATGAGGTAAATACATTTGTGTTTTTAGCTTTTCCAACGTTTTAAGGCAGGCAGAATATTAATGGCTTTTTGAATGGCATAGTCATGAAGTTCCAATTTTTTCATTTGGTTTTTGACATTGTTTTGCATTTCTTCCAAGCTCATTTTTGGGTGTTTGAATTCCCCATTTTCATAACAGTACTTACAATATTCTTTGCTTTTTAAACCATTTTTTTTGGTTCCTTTTACGGCTTCTGAGTCAAGCGGCATTCCGCAACTTTGACAGATTTCTTTATTTTCCATGATGTATTTTTTGATGGTTAATAATTTAGCTATTTCTTGTCATGTGCTTCCTTAATCCATCTGATCAATTCGTTATTAATTTCATCTTCCGTAACAATATCAATATAGAACAAGTAGCGATTTGATGATAGTTGAATATATTGTTTAATTCTTTCGTTTTTTATTTCATGACTTAGAGCAAAATCAACTCTTATTTTGTTTTTGAAAATTTTTACAGCCGCAAATGTGAATGTGCTGACAAAGTGAATGCAACATTCCAGAGATTCAATTTTAAGAGAGCCAAGCATCCTTCTGACTGCCACTTCAAGTTTATCGTATAATAATTTTCCCTTGTCTTTATTCTTAAAATGTTGTTCTATAGGGAATAATTTACAGGAATGACTTTGATTTTTTTTCTCAAATTGACGTCCACATGTAGGACAAGTCCATAAATTGATTGTTTTAGGTTTTGTTTTCACTGTAAACAAATTTGGTTAAGTAGTCTATTGGTTCCCAATTTCCTGCTTCCGCAAAATCGACAGCAATCTGGATTTTATGCTGTATTTTTTCCTCCATTATCGCCAATTCATTTTCTGTAATCCATTGTTTTTGCAAAAGATATTGTTGGAATTGCGGAATAGGATCTCGTTTTTTCCATTCATCCACTTCTTTTTTGTCCCGGTATAATTCGGCATCAAACATCGAGTGGGCCCTGAAACGATAGGTATTACAAACCAATAAATAAGGATTTCCGCTAGTTCTCACTTTTTGGACAGCCATATTGGCCGCATCCATTACAGCCAGTAAATCCATTCCGTCTACGGCAACAGATTCTATTCCGTAAGCAGCACCTTTTTTTTCCAGTTCAGTCACAGCATGCGAGTATCGTATAGCGGTTCCCATGGCATACAGATTGTTTTCGCAAACAAATAAAAGGGGAACTTTCCATAGCGCTGCCAGATTCATAGCTTCATGGAATTCGCCCTCAGCAGCGGCTCCTTCACCAAAAAACACGCAGGTGATGTTAGCTTTCTTTTGTTTTTTGGATGCCAATGCCATTCCTACCGCTACAGGAAGATGGCCACATACGATAGCATTTCCTCCATAAAACTTTTTTGAGACATCAAACAAATGCATCGAACCGCCACGGCCTCGGCTGCAGCCTTCCATTTTGCCATACATTTCAGCCATGATCCTATCAGCATCAATTCCACGAGCCAATGCATGACCGTGTTCTCGATACGTGCTAAGAATATTATCATCCTCATTCAATGCCTGATTTACTCCTACAGCGACAGCTTCTTCTCCAATGTACAAATGCAGAAATCCGCGGATTTTGGCTTTGGTGTATTGTTCAGCGGCTTTCTCTTCAAACCTTCGAATGAGCAGCATTTGATACAAAAGTAAAAGTCCTTTTTTTTCGTCCATCGGTGCGGGTAATGATCCAGCGTGTAACATGATGTTTTATTTTAATTAAAAAATATATTGATAATCCAGAAATCTTCTGTAAAAAAAAATAAGTCACTGATGCAAAATCTTTGAAAATAGTGTAACAGGCTAAATCCGATTGGTATTCCTCATTTGAGTGCCGTTTTTTTACATTCCAAATGCATAATAATAAAAAGTAGAATCACCAGCGTATTTTCCTTGTAACATGATGCCGCCTTTTTGCGCTCCTACCGCCTCAATAAATGAGTTTACAGATGTTACCGGTTTATTGTTGACTGACGTAATCACAAAGCCTTCCCGTATATCTGTGTATTGTTTCAGTTTTCCTTCCGATATTTTTGTGACTTTTAGTCCGGCTTTTAATTTGTATTTTTTCTGATCTTCAGCAGTAATAGGAACTAATTGAACTCCCAAATCTTTAAGTATACTAGAGCTTGCAGTTTTAATTATAGTAGTACTTTGTTCTTGTTTTTTGAGTGTGGCAATAAGTTCTTTTTTTTCGCTTCCATTTCGGATTAGGGTGATTTTTACTTTTTCGCCCGGGCGTTTCCGCATAATAATTTCCTGTAATTTAGATGAGGTTTTTGTTTCAATATTATCAATACTGATAATAACATCTTTCGCTTTGACCCCTGCTAACTGTGCCGCACCATTTACTGATACGCTGTCGACATAAACCCCATTAGCACGGTCGCTGTTGATTTCTTTTGCAATGGTACTGTTCATATCACGGATAACAATGCCAAGAACGCCTCGCTGAACAGTTCCAAAATTCATCAGATCGTTTGCTACTTTTTTAACTATATCTACAGGGATGGCGAAAGCATAACCTGCATACACCCCCGTTGGTGTCGCTATGGCTGTATTGATTCCGATGAGTTTTCCTTCAAGTGTTACCAATGCTCCGCCGCTGTTGCCGGGATTGACTGCCGCATCAGTTTGTATGAAGGATTCGATAGCTCCCTGATCACTTAGTATATTGATATTTCGGGCTTTGGCACTGACGATTCCTGCCGTAACGGTAGAGGCCAGATTAAACGGATTTCCTACTGCAACTACCCATTCCCCAACTTCTATAGTATCACTGTCGCCATACATAATGAAGGAAAGATCCTTTTCGTTGATCTTAAGAAGAGCCAAATCTGTTTGCGGATCAGTACCAATAATTTTAGCTGGATACGAGCGTCCGTCAAACAAAGTGACATTAATTTCATCAGCATTTTTGACAACATGGTTATTGGTAATTATGTAGCCGTCGGGTGTCAGGATAACGCCGGAGGCACTCCCTACTATCGGTTGGGAATCTTGTTGTTCTGACTCGGGATTTTGGAATTCAAATTGTCTGAAAAAAGGATCGTTTTTAAAAAAATCTTTTAAGGCATCTGGAATGTCATGAAAATTATTGTCGCCATTTCCATATTGTTGTGCCTGTGATTTGAAAGTAGATTTGATGTTGACGACACCTGGAGTTGCTGTTTTGGCAGCCAATCTGAAATCGACATTACCAGTATAAAAAGTTTTATCTGGACTGGAAGCAGCACTTTTCTGAATGGCTTCAATATCCTTTTCATTTTTCTTGTCCTGTGCTTGGCATCCTTGAATTAATAAGAGGAAAATAAACCAATATATTCCCGTACTTTTCCAATTTCTTTCTTTATGTGTTATCATGACTGTGGTTGATTTTAGTGAACATTAGTTTGGATATGCTAGCATTATTTTAGGATTGTTCCAATGTGGAGAGATCTCCTTCCGGTAATCCCAGTTCTCGTGCTTTTAATAATCGGCGTAAAATTTTTCCGCTCCGGGTTTTGGGAATACTCGCGATGAATTCAATTTCTTTAGGTGCTACAGCTGGTCCCATTTCTTTTCGGGCGAAACCCATAATATCCATTTTAGTTTCTTCATTGGGCGGTTCACCAGTTTTCAATACTACAAATGCTTTTACCAATTCGCCAATGGTCGGTTCCGGTTTTCCAATCACTGCTGCTTCTGCCACGGCGGGATGTCGCATCAGGGTACTTTCTACTTCAAAAGGTCCAACCATATGCCCCGAAGTTTTGATAATATCATCAGCCCGACCAATAAACCAGTAATAGCCGTCGGCATCTTTTTTGGCCAAATCCCCGCTGAGGTACCATTTGCCTATAAAGCATTTTTTGTAACGTTCTTCTTCATGCAGATAGCCGCGAAAAAGAGATGGAAAACCCTTTTTTAGAACCAAATGCCCTTGGATATTGGGTTCTGTAATCAATTTTAACTGTTTGTCATTCACTTCGGCAATTGCAATTTCAATTCCGGGTAACGGTTTTCCCATTGAACCGGGTTTTACTTTCATAGAGGGGTAGTTGGCAATCATAATTCCTCCGGTTTCGGTTTGCCACCAATTGTCCAGAATTGGAATACCAAAATTATCCTGACCCCAAATCACAGCTTCGGCATGAAGAGGTTCCCCCACACTCAAAATCAATCTTAGATTTTCGAGATGATACGAAAGTCTTGGTTTTATATCCATTCGCATCAACCGCCTGATAGCAGTGGGAGCGGTGTACCAGATTGAAATTTTATGTTCCTCGAGAATCGAATACCATCTTGCGGCCTCAAAATCTTCTTCATCAATTATACTGGTTATTCCATGAAGTAAAGGGGCAATAATCCCATAGGAAGTTCCTGTTACCCATCCTGGATCTGCCGTGCACCAATATCTATCTCCTGCATGGAAATCCAGAACATATTTACCGGTTATGTAATGGGTAAGCACAGCCTGATGTACATGAAGGACTCCTTTTGGCATTCCGGTCGTTCCACTGGTAAAATGAAGTAGAGCCGGATCTTCAGGACTGGTTTTCGGGATAATAAAATCGGTTATGGCATCTTCCATCAGTTTAGAAAAAGACAATACTTTTTCTGAAATGTGTTCGCTTGCATCAGTGAGAATAATGTAACGAAGTACTGGAAGCCTTTCGATTAAAAGTTTTATCTTTTTTTCAAATAAAATAGAAGTGGTCACTAAAACGGTGGCATCTCCTCTGCTAAGTCTTTGGAAAACTGGCTCGGGGCCAAATACAGAAAACAGTGGACAAAAAACGGCAGTGTATTTCAAAGTGCCCAAGGCAGTAATGTATAATTCAGGAATTCGTCCGGCAAAAGAGAAAACGCGTTCTCCTTTTTGAATACCTAAATTCTGAAGAACATTGGCAAATTGCGAAGTCTGTTTTTGTAGTTCCCCATAAGTCAGATCGTGAAAGCTTCTGTCTTTTCGAATAAAACGGAAAGCGATTGTGTTTTTTATACGATCAGTATGACGTTCTATAGCTTCATAGGCAATGTTCAAACCTTTTTTATCTGGGAGACCACTTAATTCAAGGGCAATGTTTTCCCATGAAAAAGAGGTGTATGCTTTTTCATAATCAAAAGGAGGTTGCGCCGTTGTATTTTTGATCGTTATCATACTATTGTGATTAAGTAGTGCAATTCAGTTGAATCATGCTTTTAATAACTATATGGATTATTCGAATAAGTGTCCGAATCAGAATGGCTCCCCAAGGGGAATAATACTGTGCTCAGTGAATATTTCGGGTTCGAATCGGATAGGAACTTTTACAGCATTGGAAATCAGACAGGATCTTTCACTCATTTCCAAAACATGTTTTGCCCTGTCTGGTTTTTGGGAAAAGGGAATAACGATTTTGGGTTTCAGAATGATTTCGGTGACCGTGTATTTACCATTAACCAAATCCACTATGCAAGTAGATTTACTTTCAAAGCTTACAAATTCAAGTTTAGAATTTTCGGCAATGGTCAAAAAAGTGCTCAGAAGACAACCATTTATAGCCGCAATAAATAAGTGCTCCGGCGACCAGATTCCTTCCATTCCTTTTGGGAAGTCTGGCGGTGTGGCAACTTCTATACTTTGCGGTAAAACGGGAGAACTTAAAACTCCTTTTCTTTTACCTGTCCATTTTAGGTTTACTTCGTATGTCTGCATTTTTTATGAATTTAATTGTTTCTCTATTTTTTCAATTCGTACAGAAGTAATCTTATATTCTGGTGTTTGCACATATTTATCCCTGAATGGTCCTGTAATTTTGTTTGTAAATACTTCACTGTTGCTGAATGTTGTAAAACATTCTCCTTTTCGAATGTTGTTATCAGTTTTTACCTGTAAAACGGTAATGCCATATTTGCTTATAATTTTCGCCTGTTCTCCATTTTTTAGTTTTATCAGAACTGCATCATCTGGATGAATATGCAGGAAATCGGAAGAAATAATGTTTTTATTAGCAGTTCTGTAGGTCATAGTACCAGAATTAAAATGATACAATTCCCTTCCGGTAGTCAAAATAAAAGGAAACAATTCAGTGGCTTGCTCAGGTGTCGGCGTATAATCTATTTGAAAAAGATTGGCTTTATCACCAATGGGAAATTTTTTTTCGTGAAGGATTTCGGTGCCGGGATGGTTTTCGTCTGGGCAGGGCCATTGAATACCGTTTTTCTCCAGACGTTGGTAGGTAATCCCAAAAACCGTTTTCCATGCTTCCCTGATTTCATTCCAGATGTCTTCGGTTGACGAATAATTAAATAACATTTTTTTATCCATTTTTTCTGCCATGGCACATATAATTTCCGAATCGCTTTTTACTGTATCGGGAGGAGGAATCACTTTTCTTATTTTTTGAATTCTTCGTTCCGAGTTCATGAAAGTTCCTTCTTTTTCAAATGAGGAAGCAACGGGAAGAAACACATTTGCAAATCGTTTAGCCGTTTCAGTAAGAAACATATCTTGAACGATAAGTAAATCAAGGTTTTGGAATGCTTTTTCCGTATGACTCGAATCAGGCATGGTAAAATAGACATCATAACCAACAATCCACAGAGATTTGAGTTTACCCAATGCTGCAGCGTCAATCATTTCAAGTAGGTTTAGCCCTTTTTTATCTGGTAAATTGGCGTTCCAGAGTTTCTCAAACCGCGCCCTGTCTTTTTTTACAGAAGCTAGGCCGGTGTATGATCCAGGCTCGCAGCCCATTACTGCTGCACCCTGAACGTTGTTTTGTCCTCGTAAAGGGTTAATTCCGCTTCCCGGTTTACCTATATTACCTGTAATCAGTGCAAGGTTTACGAGAGCCATCACAGACTCTGTTCCTTGTGTGTGTTCGGTTAATCCAAGACCATGAAAGCACATAGAAGGAGAGGCCGTAGCATACAATCGGGCAGCCTCGCGTATCAGTTGTGCATCAATCTGACAAATATCAGCAGCTCGCTCGGGAGTCCATTCGCTGATAAATTTTTTAAATACTTCCCAACCTTCAACACGTTTGTCTAAAAATTTAGGGTCAAATAATTGTTCTTCCACAATAACATTGGCCATGGCATTAAAAAGCGGAATATTGGTACCAGCCTTTAATTGTAAATGATATTTGGCATATTTTGTAAGTTCAATTTTTCGAGGGTCAATTACAATCAGATTTGTTCCTTTCAACACTGTTTGTTTGATTCTTGCTCCAACGATAGGGTGATTTTGAGTGGCATTGGATCCGGAAATGAGAATTGTTTTTGCTTTTTCGATATCATCAAAAGAATTGGTTGCCGCTCCGGTTCCCATCATCATGCTCATGGCTTTGGCAGTTGGTTGATGGCATACCCTTGCACAATTTTCAATATTATTTGTTCCAATAACTGCTCTTGCAAATTTTTGTATCAGGTAATTTTCCTCATTTGTCGCTCGGGCAGAAGCGATGATTCCAATGCTATCCGGGCCATACTGAGCAGAAATGGATTTTAGTTTTTCAGAACAAAAATGAAGTGCTTCTTCCCAAGAAACATTTATCCATTTCCCATTTTTGCGAATCATGGGATGCTTTATCCGGTCGTCGGCATAATTATAATTCCAGGCGTAGCGCCCTTTCACGCAAAGATGCCCTTTGCTTACCGGAGATTCTATCACAGGATGAATCCCGACTATTTTGTCATTTTTGGTACCGACATTTATTTATAAGGGGTATAACCAAAAGTATATAAATACATAATATAAAAAAGGTCGAAAAAGCCAATAAAATAAAGGGATTAC
>NZ_JBDLZY010000008.1:103879-118072 GCF_040049085.1 Flavobacterium maritimum | reverse complement strand
ACTGAATGAGACCAATGTAATCAGTATGGAATTAAACACAGCTTTTCCAATAAGCTTAGAAGATGCTTCAATTTTCTCTTCTCTTTCTTCGTTTGTTACCATTTGGTTTAGTTTTAAAAAAAATTAATCTTCTTCTCCGCTGATTGATTTCATTGCGTTTTCAACCATAACAATTCCGGCGTCCACTAAATCACCAACAGCAAGTGCAACACCCGCAAGCGACATTATATTTGAGGTGATGTTAAACCAGCTCATCATAATGAATGAGATAAGAACAGATATTGGAATTGTAATAACGACTATCAAAGCACTTCTTACATGAAGCAAAAAGATAAATAGTACGATGGCGACAACTATAATTTCTTCTATTACTGCTTCCTTTAATGTACTTATAGTAGCATCAATTAGATCTGCACGGTCATAAGCCGTTTTAAATTTTACTCCCGGAGGCAAACCTTTTTCGATATCCGGTAATTTTTCCTTAATTCTTTCTATTACATCTTTTGCATTTTCTCCGTAACGCATCACTACAATTCCACCTACTTTTTCTCCTTCACCATTCTCATCAATGATGCCTAGTCTTAATTCTCCACCCATTTGAACAGCAGCGACGTCTTTTATTCTGACAGGAACCGAGTTAATAGTTTTAAGCGGAATATTTTCAATTTCTTTTATGTTTTTGATATACCCCGATCCTTTAATGATATACCCAATGTCTGATTGCTCAAATTTTCTGCCGCCTACATCATTATTGTTTTTTTTAATTTTTTCTGCTACCTCCATTAATGGAATGTTATGATAACGAAGTTTATTAGGGTCAATTATCACTTGGTATTGTCTTTGGAAACCACCAAAAGAAGCCACTTCACTGACACCATCAACGGTCTGTAAAGCAAAACGCACGTACCAATCCTGTAAGGCGCGAAGTTCTCCCAAATCATAGCCGGGAGCATCTAAAGTATACCAATAAACGTGACCCAATCCTGTTCCGTCTGGGCCAAGTGTTGGTATAATGCCTTCCGGCAAAAGTCGTTGGGCATAATTTAATCGTTCTAAAACTCTTGTTCTTGCCCAGTAAATATCTGTATCATCGTCAAAAATAACGAAGACAAAGCTCATCCCGAACATACTATTGGCCCGTATATTTTTTACTTTGGGAATCCCCTGTAAATTGCTCACTAGAGGATAGGTAATCTGATCTTCGATGATTTGCGGATTCCGTCCCATCCATTCGGTAAAAATGATGACTTGATTCTCTGACAAATCCGGAATAGCATCAACGGGTGTGTTTTTTACAGCATAAATGCCGTAAGCAGTAACTCCAGCTGCAATAAGCAAAACAATTATCCGGTTTTTAAGTGCCCAGGTTATGAAATAATTTATCATTATTATTTTCTTTTAGTCTAAATTTTAACTTGAAACAAGTTTTATTATTTACATTGATTACTAAAGATTTTTCAATATAAAATCTACCCGATCTTCTGCCGGAAGTACTGGAACATGTACAACGGGAAAAGGCAAGGATTCATAAACTTCGGTTATCAGTGCATGGATTTTTTTTTGTGCTTCTGCATTTTCATTTCTGGCATAATCATTTTTTAAGGGAAGAGAATCCATAATAAAAACTTTTCTATAGGAAACATTTCTTAATGCATTTGTTAATTTGTCATCTACAGAAAGATTTAAAAAACGATAATAGGCAAGCGCATCAGGAATTGCCCTGTCAAGAAAAACCTGGACGTGTGGTGCAATTTCTTTTTCTTGCTCAATCTGCATATCTAAAACGCCCAGCTGAAATTCCCGTTGGTTTTTTCTAACCTCTTCAATTGTTTTTCCTTTTAGCCTTTGTGTGTCAAGAAAATGTCGCGCATGCTCCATAGTCGTAATATAACCTCGTTCTCGAAGTATATTAACGGTGGTTGTCTTACCCGAACTTGGTCCCCCTGTTATAACATACCAATTGGTTTGCCTTGAATGATTATTGATGATAACTTTTTCCATTTAAATACTGTAATTATTGTCCCTATTACGATTTAAAGTTTATTTTCTTTAATTCAATCCACGTCCAAATTCCACCCAATCCATCTACAATTCCAAAAGATAAAAAATGCCAATCCGCTTTGTCTGTTACAATCAAGAAAATGATTACCAGTGGGGCGCAAAATCTTGTATGCATAGTGTATCGAGCAAAATCAATATTTCCGTTTATAGCAGATCGTAAATAATAGTATGAAGAACAGATTAATACAAAACCAAGTAAGTGAAGCCACGGTTCTTTAGAGATACGGAAACCCACTATAGGCAATACAAGATTTGCAAAAAATAGCAAAACGATTCCCATTGACAAAGAATACAAACCAAAAACGAAAATGCTTTTATTTACGCTGTTCATTATTGTGCAATTTTTAGTTTTTTACCAATCTGAATTATTATTAATGAAACCACACTTGCTCCAATTGAAATAAGCCAATCATTAATAGACAGGTTATAAAGTGTTAATACTTTTCTCATTGGTTCAATATTGTAAATGCCAACCAAAATGAATAATGAAAGTATAATTGCTCCCCAAACATATTTGCTCCGGATTATCTCTGATTTGAAAAATGAGTAATTACTCCCCATATTCAGTACGTGAAGAAGCTGTGAAAAGATTAGCGTAAAAAATAATATATTGTTACAAAGTTCCGGGTTCCATGTTTCCGTTTTGTGAAATGTATAATGACTAAAAAAAACTGCGCCTATACTACTAGCTCCAATAACAATTGAATAAAAGAAAATATTAATCCATCTTTTTCTATCAATAATAGGTTCTTCAATGTTCCTTGGTGGTTTTTGCATCATATCAAGGCTGCCTTCCGTTACTCCCAAAGCAAGGGCGGGCAAAACATCTGTAATAAGATTTATAAAAAGAATTTGAATAGGGAATAATTGGAAATGAAAGCTAAATACCGATGCAGTTGCAATCACTAATAACTCGCTTAAATTACAGGAGAGGAGGAAAATTACAAACTTTCGTATGTTCTCAAAAATAATACGGCCTTGTCTAATGGCTGTTACAATAGATGAAAAAGAATCGTCCTTTAGTACCATATCTGCCATCTCTTGAGAAACTTGTGTTCCTCTTAACCCCATTGCAATTCCGATATCGGCTTTTTTTAATGCAGGGGCATCGTTCACACCATCACCGGTCATTCCAACAATATTCTTTCTTTCTTGTAAAACAGAAATAAGATCCAGTTTTTGTTTAGGGCTTACTCTTGCAAAAACTTTTGTATCCAACCAATTTGATTTTTCCTGTTCTGTCAAATGTTCGTAATCGTTCATTTCTTTCCCAACCATTGCTTTAAAGTTATCATTGCTTGCAATACCAAGTTCAAGAGCAATATTTTTAGCAGTGGCAGGATGATCCCCGGTTACCATTATTACATTTATCCCCGCTGTTTTACATTCCTCGATCGCATCAAATACTTCTTCTCTTGGTGGGTCAATCATTCCAAACAATCCGACAAACACAAGGTTTGCAGCGATATCTCTGCCTGAAGAAGCTGCAGGATTATATGCGCCACCAATTACCTTTAATCCTGAATTACCAAGATCTTCGGCTTTTTTCAACCAAACCTCTTTTTTTTCAGTCGTCAGTTCTGTGATACCTTCTGCTTCTAAAATGCGATTACAACGCATCAGTAATTCTTCTGTAGCTCCTTTAGCATAAGATATAAGTTCTTCTTCAGACTGATGGAGCGTAGCCATTATTCTGGTTTCGGAAGAAAAAGGTTCTTCTTTTATTTTAGGAAACTGGATTCTGCAATCCTGAATATTAAAATTGTTTTTCAGAGCAAATTTGAGCAATCCGATTTCAAGAGGGTCTCCAATTTCTTTAACAGCACCATCGTTGTTTTGTAACTCCGCTGTATTACATAAAACAGCTATTCGAATAATAATTTCTAAAGCTTTGGTATTATTAGCAGATGTTATAATTGTATTGACTTCTATTTTATTTTGCGTAAGTGTACCTGTTTTATCAGTACATATTACATTGGTTCCACCAAGTGTTTCAACAGCCGAAAGTTTTTTTACAATCACGTTGTGTTTTGCCATTTTCATCATTCCCTGTGCCAATGCCATTGTAGCCACTATAGGCAATCCTTCTGGTATAGCTGCAACAGCAAGCGCAATGGAAGTCTGAAGCATTTCAAGTAATTTTTGCCCGTTCAAAAGTCCTCCAATAAAGATTACAATTACCAATGCTACTGTTATCCAAATCAATTTTTTGCTAAAATCTTGCAGCTTCTTTTCTAATGGTGTAGCAGCTTGTTCTGCTGTTTGTAGCATTTGTGCGATTTTTCCAAGTTCGGTATCCATTCCGGTTTCCGTAACTACCAGATAACCGTTGCCTTTTGTAGCATAAGTTCCCTTATAGAGTGTGTTATTTCGTTCAGCTAGAGTAGTGTCTGTTTCCAATTTTTCTATTTGTTTTTCAACAGGAACAGATTCGCCTGTTAATGCCGATTCGTCAATCTGCATTTGTGAGGCATAAAAAATTCTACCATCTGCAGGAATCATATCTCCAGCTTCAATGTAAATCACATCGCCGGGAACAATACCTTCGGCATTTATTTCTTCCAATTTTTTATTCCTCAGTACTTTGGCGGGTACGGCAGATAATTTTTTTAGCGCATTCATGGAACGTCTTGCCTGGAACTCCATGTAAAATCCAATAAGCGCATTACTAAGTATGACTATAAGAATGGCAATACCATCCACCCATTCTCCAAAATAAAAAGATAAACCAGCAGCAAAAACAAGTAGCCATACAATTGGACTTTTAAATTGATCTAGAAAAATTAGCCAAAGGCTCTTGTCTGTTTTCTCTTCAATTTTATTAGTTCCATATTCTTTCAAGCGTTTCTCAACTTGAGATGAAGATAATCCGCTTTCACCATCAGACTGTAAAGCAGCAATCACTGCTTCGGGGTCTATTAAATATGGAATACTATTTAGTTTAATGCTTCCCATTGGATAAATTGATTACAAAGCTGACGGATTTCCTTCAAGCATTGATTTAATTTGGGAAAATTCTATTCCAGCCTAATTATATAGCAATTTCCCTTTGTACAACGCTGTAGTATTTTTCTAATAATTGTTTTTTTTAATTTCATTTACACCCATTGTGATACAAAACCCAAAAGAATGTTCATCATTTAAGCAATGGGGTCAGGGAATCTTTTCCTATTGATTTAACTGCCCGCAGAACATTCTTTTGTATTTTAGAATATGATTATTCGGGTTAATTGTAATTAAAAAGTCACATCCTCTTTTGTTTAGATATGAATTAAGTTTAACTAAATTAGTAATTTAAAAGTTATCTGAGGATTATTTATTACTTTTCTTACTAGTCATTTCTTTACCACATTTAGGACATTTTCCGGGTTTGTCAGAAGTAGAGCCATCTTCTTTACATACATATTTAGTCACAGTTTCTACACCTGCCTGACTTCCTTTTACAGCATGTTTGTATTTTTTTTCGGTAGTTTTTACCATTTCCATACCACATTTGGCACATTTTCCAGGGTCCGAACTCACTTCATTCGGATGCATTGGGCATGTGTATGTTGTTTCTTGAACCTCAGTTTTGGTCATATCCATACCGCATTTAGGACATTTTCCTGGTTTGTCAGAAGTTGTACTATCCATTTTACATACATATTTAGTCACAGTTTCAACACCTGCCTGACTTCCTTTTACAGCATGTTTATATTTTTTTTCGGTAGTTTTTACCATTTCCATACCACATTTGGCACATTTTCCAGGGTCCGAACTCACTTCATTTGGATGCATTGGGCATGTGTACGTTGCTTTTTCGACTTCGGTTTTAATCAGATCATTACCGCATTTAGGACATTTTCCAGGCTTGTCTGAAGTAGTATTATCCATTTTGCAAACATATTTAGTCACAGTTTCAACTCCCGCCTGACTTCCCTTTACAGCATGTTTGTATTTTTTTTCGGTAGTTTTTATCATTTCCATGCCACATTTGGCACATTTTCCAGGGTCTGAACTCACTTCACCAGGGTGCATGGGGCAAGTGTAAGTTGCTTTTTGAGCTTCCTTTTGTGGTTGTGGAACCTCTTGAGCTTTCGCCAATGGATTTACTGCTAAGAATACGCTTAGTACGATAATTAGTGTTTTCATTTTTCATTTTTTTAAAATTTAAACTTGATTATTTCAGATATTGTATAATGATTCTCAAATTAGAGAATCACATTAATGGTTTATAATTGTTTATGTTAAATCAACCTGCTTTTGTAAATGGCTAAAATTGATAATAGTTAGTTTTTTAGTCTCTTTAATCCATGCATTCGCAATCCCAACAGAAAACAATATGGTCATTGCAATCAATGTTTTTGTAATTTATTTGATAGCCACTTTTTTTAAAAAATAAAGTGTTTACCAATATTGTTTTTGAAAGGCTCTAAATAGAAGAACTAAATAATAGTAATTAAACTAATATTTAATAATTGTAATTAGTAAGAAAAATAATTGATTTTAAAATAAAATTACTCGCGATTTGACATAAGTATGGCTGTCAAAATTGGAATTCAGCTTATTTTTGGTATAAGCCAAATAGAATAGAAACCAGAAGAAACGAAGGTTTCTGATTGATAAAATGTTAGTTTTTTGGTAGAAAAACTGAAATTATTGTTTTTGTAATCAATATCAAAAGTATTGATGATACTAAACTGAAGAATTGAAACGGCTGTACAGGCAAAATGTCCACATTTACCTTGACATTCTTTTTTGCAATTTTTGCATTTATCGCAACATGATTCTTTTTCTGTTTTGGGGATTGTTTCTTTTTTGCAACAGTTTTTTTCAGTTTTAATTTTATTTCTTCCACACGCAAAGCCATTACATGGCATCAAGAAAATGCCAAGGGTAATGATTAATATTATGTGAATTTTTTTCATTTGTACACTACAAATATTCATATAAAGTTAGCTAAATTATATGAATAACATCGCGAAAAATTTTAAATAAATATATCAGCAAAGTTTTGGTTTGATTTCCGGTTTTATGGTCGTTTTCATTTACGATATCGGGTGTTTTTTTTATTAGTTTAATAACAGAAAGGGTTCTCCGTCCTTTTATTACTCATCCTACTTTTGGTCTAAAAAATTATTTTAATTTTTATTGGATTGTGAACGCGGTGTATTCGAAAATTGAGAAACTATTTATTGTTAATTAGGCCTTATAGTATGGCAATGTATTAAATTACTCCTAATTTAAAAAACAGTAAATAACAATGGACCGTAAAAGGATTTAATTGGGGTTAGGGTAGGATTCGTTTCTTTTTTGGGATAAAAAATAATTTCTTTTTTATCCCAAAAATTAACGGATTTATACTGTTAGATTCCCTTTTAAATTATCTCATAGTCCTTTTCTCTTTTTCTTTTTTCTTTTGTTTTTTAATTGATTAGGCATAAAATCTGAAGAATATTCAGCCCGTAAAAGCATATCCAATGCCTTAACCAAATCAGGAATAGTAAGAGTATCTTTTTGTTGTTGAAGGTTATCAATCAACGATTCTTTAGAAGGAAGTTTTTCATAAATCTGATTCCTTTTTTCTTCACAAGCAATCTTTAGTCCACAACGTTCCTCGATGGCTTTGGCACTGTATTGTTTCCCTAGATTACTTCCGTTGAAAATGTTTTTTGTTGTATGGTCAATATAAGTAACGCCATAAAGCTGACCTTGGGAGCTTCTTCTAAACACAGTGTGAATACCTTCTTTTTCCAATAGCTTTGCCAGTTCGCTTATGGATATTACATGATCTCTTAGCAGAGTCTTGTCAATGATGTTTTTTACTCTTAATTTGTCTGGAACTTTTCTAATTTCATTTCCCTTAAATTTTTCTTCCAAGAATTTCAAAGTCGGTTTGAAATAAAAATCACTTGCCTTTATAGGTACTCCAATTGGCTTTCCTTGTTCGTCCAATATTCGATACACTAATCCATTTGCTAAAAAGATTTTTGAGTTCTCACTACCGCGGTCAGCAAAAACATTATATTGTTTTAGCACTGCATTAAGTTCAGGAAGGCTCGAGTATTTATACTCATTCAAAACCTCATTTAAAACATTTGTTAAGGCTTTCTTTGATTCAATCCTGCCATACCTAACCTTACCCATTGAAATTGGTGTCAGATTAAATTCTTCTTTCTTTTTTCGTCCTTCTGCTTTTACTAGGCCAAATAATTCCTCAATTTCTTTTCTTGCGGGTTCTGATTTTCTTATGCCTAAATGGTGCAGGTCAATCCGTTTGCCGTCTCTTTCGATATTTATAGACACGACATGAACGTGCGGGTGTCCCGCATCATGATGTTGGTACACCAAATAAGGTTGTTTTCCGAAGCCTATTTTCTCCATATAGGTATCAGTAATGGCCATCAGTTTTTCTGTAGAATGTTTTTCGGACGGGTCAAAATTTAGGGAAATATGCACGCTGTTCCGTTTAGCATTTTCGTTTAATTCAAGTCGTTTCATAAAGCGGTTTAGCTTTATGGTATCACTCATTTTGTCTACATCAACGGGATAATTACCCGCACCGATGCATTCTGCTACTCCCGCCTTAACCTTATTCTCATTGTAGTTTAAAATACTGCGGATGGAATGGCTTGTTTTTATGATTGTAACCATTTGTCCGTGATTTTTTGCATGTGATTTTGAATATCATTTACCTTGTTGGAAAGGATTCTTTTCTCCAATTCGTAACGTACAATCCACTGTTTGAATTCGGGAATTTGTTGCAGGGTGTGCATCTTTTTTACAACCTGATTTACATTGTTTCCGATAGCACTTAGCTCATTGCGGAGTACTACCGTTTCTTCCATAAAATCATCCAATGACTGATTTCTGTAGTGGGTTGTAATAGGTTTGTCAAATAGGTGTTTACGAACATAGTCACTCAACTTACGGCAAGTACTGGCTTTCCATTTATGTTCAATTTTTGTGTATTCTTCGGGTGTCAAGCGCAGTGTGATTCTGCGTGTTCTGTTTGAATTTTCTCTTTCCATCATCTTTCATTTTCATTGTTTATCAAACTCTTTTATCCTTTTAGTGTCTCCACCGTCGAGTTCCGAGGCATAGGGTGGCCAGATCCGGTTGTCCGACAACCGTTCATCTGGCCGTTACAGGAACGTTGTAACTTTTTAGCTTTTTATAAGTCTTCAAGGCTTTCAGTTTTTAACTGACTGCTAAAAAGGTAAAAGTTCTTGAAAATATTAAAATAAGTCGTTGGTAATTTTTATAATTTCCGTCCCAAATGTTTTTTTTGAGCTTTTTCAGGATTCATAATCCAGTCGTTAAAATCTTTATGATTTTTGTAAAGGGTACTTTCGTCTTTGTATTTTGAACTCATTGAAAGTGCACGCCTGGTACAATTTATACCTGTAGTATCCCTGTCAAGATAAAGCCGAATTTGTTTGTGGTTTTCCATAAAAGGGCGTGCTCTTTCAAAGAATGAAACGGAATTTAATACAACAAAATCCTGACCTTTTTCGGGAAGGTTTTTGGTTGTCGCTTTAAAGGATAAAAAGTCCATAAAACCTTCGAAGACCATAGCTTCTTCATTGTTATTATTTATGGTAGTAATATCCTTTGGTGAGCTGCTGGCTTTGAAATAGGGATTGCGAATTTCATACCCCCCGGAATTGTTTTTAAACCCGATTCCAAAGAAATTTTTGCTATTCATTTCATAGCGGACTTCACGACAAAATTTATTGGCAATTTCAATAGGGATTTTTCTTTGTTCAAGGTATCTTAAAAGGGAAGGGGAGACCAGTGGAAAATCTCCTAGTATTTTGATTTTATTTTCTGTAGCTATATTATAATTTGAAGGTAAAACTGTTGGCTGTTGAAGAGAAAAATTAGTGTCGAGCTTTTGCAAAAGTTCTCGAACGGAACAGTCATGATACAGTATTCCAAAATCAATCAGATTACCTCCTTTGCCCAGCCCGTGGTCAAACCATAGATTCAATTTTTGGTTGACTTTAAAAGAAGGCTCTTGTTCGTCTCGCAAAGGGGAACGATACCAATACTCCATATTTCTGATTTTTACAGGTTGGTATCCCAGTGATGAGAGATAGGCTGTCAAATCAATTTTTTTGACTTCCTGCGCTGAGAGCCTTTTTTTTCTGAAATCCATATTTGTATATTTTCAAGTTCATTATTCAGTCAGCCGAAGTTAAACAAGAAAAAAATGGGTTTACTATCATAGATATATTTTGAGTAGGATTGGACTCTTTTTTGAAATAAAAAAGCCCCGCTAAACTGCGAGGCTCTTTCACTTATGAAAACAAATTTTGTATTATTTCTTATCAGTTAATTTTTCCAAATAAGATATTTTTTCCTTTTCTGCTTCTAGTAAACGCTCGTAAAGTTTTTTGTTTTCTTCATATGCTTCTACTAATTTGTCTAAAGGATTAAAGTTGAAAATTGGAGCAAATGCTCCTTGACCATTGCTTGCGCTGTTATCATAAAAGTTGTTGAAATAATTAATCACATTTTCTTCTGTGAAATTTTTAATTGCATCGGCACTTACACCAAGAGCTTTTGCAACTTCTATTAATTTTTCTTCTTCAATTGTCTCGCTTGCTTCAATATTAGAAACTGACTGTTGACTTACTCCAATTGCGGTAGCCAATGCTTCTTGTTTCATACCTCTAAGCTCTCTGATTCGGCTAATATTTCTGCCAATATGTTTTGGTTTTGTTGCTGTGTCCATAACTCAAAGGTATTTAAAAAATTTTAGAAAAAAAGTGTTTGGTAAAAAACAAGTATGCTTTGGTAAGTTACAATTCCCATTAGTTCGGTACGGTACAATCTATTGCTTACTTGCTGTGTATTAAACAAAAATACAATTTTTCGGACATGTAACAATTAAAAAAGTAAAATTATGAAAGCAATTGACAACACAGGATTACAAATACTTAGCAATATTATTATTGAGAGTATTAGCACTAGCGGGATTTATTGTTTTGGAGAAAAAAAACAAGTCCAAGCTATTCAAAACCCATTCCAAGAATCTGCTTCCAAACAAGTAGAACACACGCATTTTTATCTATTGGTTTTCACCAATGAAAATAGCACTAATGCTGTAAATGATATTAGTGATATTATAAAAACCAAAACGGAAGGTCGTTACACGACAACTTTATTACTTCATAAAGCAACATCGGTACGTTATCTCACACCTCATAAATTATATTTTTTTCATGAGGTTTTAACCAAATGTCAAACAGTTTATGAGCATGTAAATGTTCCTCCAAATCTTGCCTTTGATGGAATTCCAAAACGCAAAGCGGATTCAATTCGCTCACATTGGAATAACCGAACTAAAATTGCACAAACTTTTTTGGAAAGCGAAAATCAAATCGATGGTTTTGATACTGAATTTGTTCAGGAATCTATGTTGCATATGGCTGTTGAACAAATTTGTCTAGGACTCATAGATGTATTTTTAGGATATCGTCCTAATCATTTTGCATTAGCATATCTTTTTGATATCTGTGAAATATTCACTTCACTAACCTCTGAAATATTTCCCAGAAAAACAGAAGAAGATAAGAAGCTATTTGATTTATTGAAGGTGCATCCAAGTTCACTGCGTTGGGCTAATTTGAAAACTTCCAGTTTTTTAAATACAGAGCTTCTAGAGCAAAGATGTAATCTTTTTTATGAAAAAGCCAATGGACTTATCGAATCAGAATTAGAACGTTTAGAAAATCTTAAATCTAATAACTAAA
This sequence comes from Flavobacterium maritimum, assembly GCF_040049085.1. Taxonomy (NCBI): domain Bacteria; kingdom Pseudomonadati; phylum Bacteroidota; class Flavobacteriia; order Flavobacteriales; family Flavobacteriaceae; genus Flavobacterium; species Flavobacterium maritimum. The sequence goes on along the minus strand of NZ_JBDLZY010000008.1, from coordinate 106,271 downwards.
ATCATGGAAGCGCTAAATAAAGATTCAATAACTGATTTTTTAGAATTGATGAATAAAATAAAATATTTCACAAAACTAAAATCCGATAGTAAAAAGGAGGACTTGTTTAATGTAGAAATAAAAGTATCCTGTTATAATGAATTAAATCTAATGGTGGCAGATTTAATTAAAGTTAGTATTCTGGCTTTGGATAGTGAGCCGCCTTATATTTCAGGCTCCATACGTAACCCGCAGATAAATATAATGACTTTGCTGGAAATCGCGTTACAACTGTTGCCGCATGGGGAGATCGAATTGTTAGATGAATTACACAAATTGTATTTAAAACAGGAACTTGATTCAAATTCTGAAAAGTGAAATAACAACATTCTGCGACTATCATGGCTATATTTTAAACATGATTTTGAAAAGATAACTTCCTATCTTTGATAGGAAGTGAGATTTAATGTTGAACTAAGAAAAGACCGTTTTAACGGTCTTTTGCTGTTGAAAGAAGGAGGTGCAAGATGGGAAATGAAGAAACGGATGAAAAAAGAAAAATCACTCCAAAGAAAACATTGGAAATGTTAAAGACAGTGGGGTTGGACTTAACTTTCGAACAGAGAGAAAGAATGCCTTGCGATACAAAGAAGAATGGTGAGAGTAATCTAGATAGATTAACGATCGAAGAACTAAGAAAGTGTAAGGGTTTTGATGAGGTATCAGAATCGGAGACTAATGAAATAATTGAAAGTTTATTTCAATTAGCAATAGTCGTATATAATTTAAAAGAGTAGAGTTATGGGGGTTGAAAATTTCAAAAAATTTCAAAGAGAAAAAATAATAGAAAGGGTTGAGTTAAAAGAGATTTGGGGTTATACCAGAGTTAGCTCCAAAATTCAATTAGTAAACAATAGCTTAGAAGAGCAACGAAGCGAAATAGTTCAATTTGCAAACAAAAACGGATATGCTTTGAAAAATATACTTGGAGGAACTTATGAAAGTGCTTCAGGTGATTTTACAAGAAAGGAATTCACTAAATTAATAGGTGAGGTCAAAAATGCAAAACAGAGACCTTTTGGAATTGCAATAAAATTTATTAGTAGATTTTCAAGAACTGGAGGTAATGCTATTGCGATTGTAAATGAACTGGTTGATAAGTTGGGTGTTCATTTGATTGAAACATCTTCGGGGCTTTGTACTAATGACGAATATAGTAAATTGGATATTTACAGTAAGCTTCTTGATGCCAGAAGAGAAAACATGGATAGGTTAGAAAAAACCATTCCTGGGATGAAAGCTTTACTAAAAGCTGGTAATTGGTTAGGTAAAGCTCCAAGAGGTTACACAATGCGAGGAAAGAAAGTAGCGGATTATACTCTTCTTCAAGAAACGCAGTCAATAACAATTAATGAGGAAGGTGAGATATTAAAAAAAGCTTGGAAATGGAAATTAATGGAGGAACGAGACTACGTAATAAGACAAAAACTGGAAGTTTTAGGTTTGATAATGACTAAGCAGGCTCTAAGTAGTATGTGGAGAAATCCATTCTATTGTGGAATATTGGTAAATTCATTAATTGAAGAGCCAGTAAGAGGAAACTGGGTAGGTTTAGTAAGTCAAGAAGATTTCCTGATAGTTGATAACATGCTTTCTAAAAATAAAAGGAATACAGTTAAGGAATACACCAAAAATAAAATTAATGAGTTTAGGCCCTTAACAGGTTTTCTGCGATGTGAATGTGGATGCTTACTTACAAGTTATGAGGTTCGGATAAAAAATAAACATTATTACAAATGTCAAAAGTGTAAAAATGTTAGTTTTAACGCTTCGACTACTGAAAAATCAAAAGCAGAAGGTTTGAATAACTCTTTTGAGAATTTATTATCAAATTATACACTTAACATTCGATTTATCGAACCTTTTAAATTGCAGCTAAATAAGCTCTTTGATACCATGAACACTGAAGGTAAGAGTGAAATGAAGAGTTTGCTTGCTAAGAAAAAAGATTTAGAAATGAAAATAGAGAATTTGGATAAACGATATTTTGACAACCCAAATTTTGGTGATGAAAAATATAACAGATATGTATTGCAATTTGAATCAGAATTAAAGGCAATTCAAGAACAAATGGACATGAACGAAAAAAAATTATCTAACCACAAAAAACATATCGAAAAAGTGATTGAAAAAGTTCAAAACATAAGTGTTTGTTGGGGTAGAGGGGACGTGGAAGACAAAATAAGAATTCAAAATTTAGTATTTCCAGAAGGTTTGTCAATTAGGGCAGAAAATAGGGAGTATCTAACCAAAAAAGTGAATGGTATTTTTTACTTAATCGCAGTGATGACAGGTGCTAAGGAAGGTATTGAAAATAAAAAAACCCGTCAAAATGTTGATGGGTTTCTCTCAG
>NZ_JBDLZY010000008.1:0-103779 GCF_040049085.1 Flavobacterium maritimum | reverse complement strand
TAGCGGGAACAGGACTCGAACCTGTGACCTTCGGGTTATGAGCCCGACGAGCTGCCTACTGCTCTATCCCGCGATGTGCGTTTGTATTTTCAATAAAATTCTTAGTAGCGGGAACAGGACTCGAACCTGTGACCTTCGGGTTATGAGCCCGACGAGCTGCCTACTGCTCTATCCCGCGATGTTTCGGGTGCAAATATACGACGAAAATCGATACTTTCGACAAAAATTTAAAAAAATGTTTTATTTCGTCTATTCACTTGATATGACTACCTTTGCAGCATAAATTATATTTTAAATGTCACATAAAGCAGGTTTTGTAAACATAATCGGGAATCCAAACGTTGGGAAATCAACACTAATGAATGCGTTTGTTGGTGAAAGATTGTCCATAATCACATCAAAAGCACAAACAACCCGTCATAGAATTCTTGGAATTGTAAATGGGGAAGATTTTCAATTGATCTTGTCGGATACACCCGGAATCATCAAACCCGCTTATGAAATGCAGGAGTCGATGATGAACTTTGTTAAATCAGCTTTTGAAGATGCAGACATTTTAGTTTATATGGTGGAGATTGGTGAGCAAGAGTTGAAAGACGAAGCTTTCTTTAATAAAATTATCCATGCCAAAATCCCTGTTTTGTTATTGTTGAACAAAATTGACAATTCAAATCAGGAGCAATTAGAAGAACAAGTGGCTTTCTGGACTGCTAAAGTGCCAAACGCTGAAATTTTTCCAATATCGGCTTTGCAGAATTTTAATGTGCCGGAAGTCTTTAGCCGAATCATTTCTCTGTTGCCGGAATCACCTGCTTATTATCCAAAGGATCAATTGACAGACAAACCGGAGCGTTTCTTTGTAAATGAGACTATTCGTGAGAAAATATTATTAAACTACAGTAAAGAAATTCCGTATGCGGTTGAAATCGTAACCGAAGAATTTTTTGAAGATGAGAATATTATTCGCATTCGTTCCTTGATTATGGTGGAACGCGATACCCAAAAAGGGATTATCATTGGTCACAAAGGAGCCGCTTTGAAGAAGGTAGGAACTGAGGCCCGTGCCGATTTAGAGAAGTTTTTTGGAAAACAAATTCATATTGAGTTGTATGTTAAAGTGAATAAAAACTGGAGAAGCAATGCCAATATGCTAAAACGCTTCGGTTACAATCAGTAAATTTTGGGCGTGCCCCGAAAAGGGTCAGGCTATCCGTTGCAATCTTTTCTTTTTTAAAGAAAAAAAGAAAAGGATTTCCACGACTATCCTTCACGCATCAGTCATAAACTAAAAAAAATCGTAAAAGCAGCACAAGTTGTCTTTTACGATTTTTTTTTAGCCCCGATAGAAGCGGCATCCTTTTCTTGCTTGGCATCAAGCAAGAAAAGATAAAGCGGATAGCTGGATTAAGCTTCTAATAATAATTTAGGATGCAATCATTTCGTTGAATAAACCTTCTAAATAATCCATCTGGGTATTGCCGTTTTTTCGGATTTGTTTGGCTATAAAATACAATAAAAACCAAACGCAGACCATTAGTGCCATCACTACTATGTCCATAGTTACAGGGTTTTTCAGAATATAATCAGAATACGCAATACCTGAAAAAATCAAAAAGACACCTGCAACCATAAAGTGCAGGAACATAAAGAAGGTCCATAGGGTTGGGTCGGGCCCAAACAAGCCTCTAATATGTGTTTCCGTCTCGCTTTTTTTCTCTAATTCGATGTGTAAATGAGGGGAATAATAGGCTTTTTTAGCTCCTTTTATATTTAACCAAATGTGATAGCCTCTTATTTTTACAAAGTAGTCATTCGATTTGATTTGGGTGTAATGGGCAAATTTAGCACGCAAAGTATCTATGTTCTGATTGACATCTTTGTAAAATCGTAAACGGAGTCTTAATTCATTATCGGTATCCATATTATATATTTTCAGGTGTTAAAAAGGTACAATTTTGCTAATATATCAAAAAAATTGATATTCATGGTATTAAACACTACCTTTGCAAAATATTTGAATTTAGGATTATGAACAACATTGTAGCCATAGTAGGTAGACCAAACGTAGGAAAGTCAACACTTTTTAACCGATTGATACAGAGAAGAGAAGCAATTGTGGATTCGGTTTCGGGAGTTACCCGTGACAGAAACTACGGAAAAAGCGAATGGAACGGAAAAGAGTTTTCTGTAATTGATACTGGGGGATACGTACGTGGATCCGATGACGTTTTTGAAGGCGAAATCCGTAAACAAGTAGAATTGGCTATCGATGAGGCCGATGTAATTATTTTTGTGGTTGATGTTGAAGAAGGGATCACACCAATGGATGATGCGGTTGCAAAATTGTTACGTAAAGTGACTAAGCCCGTTTTATTGGCAGTGAACAAGGTAGATAACGCCATGCGTGAGAAAGATGCGGTTGAGTTTTACAACCTTGGTCTTGGTGAATATTTTACATTTGCGAGTATATCAGGAAGTGGAACAGGGGATTTATTGGATGCCTTGATTGATGCTTTTCCTGAAAAACCAGAGCCAGCTGAAGAAGAAGTGGTTTTGCCTCGTTTTGCCGTTGTAGGTCGTCCGAATGCTGGGAAATCCAGTTTTATCAACGCCTTGATTGGAAAAGACAGATATATAGTTACGGATATAGCAGGAACTACCCGTGATGCCATTGATACTAAATTTGACCGTTTTGGTTTTGAATTCAACTTGGTGGATACAGCCGGAATTCGTCGTAAAGCCAAAGTAAAAGAAGATTTAGAGTTTTATTCTGTAATGCGTTCCGTTCGTGCAATTGAACATGCCGATATATGTATACTAATTATTGACGCAACCCGTGGATTTGAAGGGCAGGACCAAAGTATTTTTTGGCTGGCAGAGAAAAACCGAAAAGGAGTTGTGATTTTGGTAAACAAATGGGATTTGGTTGAAAAAGATACCATGTCTACCAGAGATTACGAAGAGAAAATCAGAAAAGAGTTAATGCCATTTACGGATGTGCCGATTCTTTTTGTTTCTGCTTTGACCAAACAACGTTTGTTAAAAGCTTTGGAAGCGACTGTTCAGGTGTATGAAAACAGACAACAACGTATTCCAACTTCAAAATTCAATGAATACATGTTGAAGGTTATCGAGGCTTATCCGCCACCGGCAACCAAAGGGAAATATGTGAAAATTAAATATTGTATGCAGTTGCCGACACCAACACCACAGTTCGTGTTTTTTGCCAATATGCCACAATACGTAAAAGAACCTTACAAACGTTATCTGGAGAATAAGATTAGAGAAAAATGGGACTTTTCAGGAGTGCCAATCGATATTTATATCAGAGAGAAATAAAAAGAAAATCCCGAGTAATCGGGATTTTTTGGTTTAAAATGTATCTGTAAATGAGGCGTAGTTCTAATTTTCTTCTTCTGAAGTTATCTAATAGTTATTATACCAATCCTTAAAAGTTTTTGTGGTTTTGTAATCATCATGCAGTACTGCATAAACCATAAATAGAATTAAAAGAATACCTATGCCATACAAAAGCATTAATATCGCTATAGGGGCATTAGTTTGAACTAAACCAGCAAAAACAAAAACATAAACGGTGGTAAACCACACCAGTTTAATTGCTATTTTTTTCATGGCGCTATCTTTTTCTATTAAAGTTACATTAGATATATCTAAAAGATAGTTAAGCCATCACTAATAAAAACTTAAAATTAGAGTGATAAGCTCTCGTGATTTAGGATTGGTTTTTAATGAGACTAAAACAGCTTGAGTAAAATCCCCAAAAGAGCTGCTATACCTATGATTTGTGGCTCTTGTAGCTTTTTAGTATAAATCAAAATTAAAACTGTTCCAATAGCAATGAGTGCTGTTGGCAGATCAATAATGGATCGTGTAGCAATTACTATGACAGCCCCAACAAGAGCGCCAATGACCGCAGCCGTGATTCCGTCCACAAAGGCTTTTATACTTTTGTTTTGTGCAATTTTCTTGAAATAGGGAGCAGGAATGACGGTAAACAGGTAACAGGGAAGGAAGGTGGCCAGGGCAGCAACACAAGCGCCGGTAAAACCTGCGGTTAAATAGCCAATAAACCCAACTGTTATAACAACTGGTCCGGGAGTAATCATTGCTACTGCGACAGCATCGACAAATTGATTCTCCGTAAGCCATCTGTACTCATCAACAACACCACCATGTAAAAAAGGGACGATAGCGAGTCCGCTTCCAAAAACAAATGCTCCGGCTTTAGTGAAAAACCAAGCGAGATCTCCTAATTTTCCGAGCTCGACGGTAAAAAAACCTGCTGTGGGTAATAAGAAATAAGAGGCTGTTTTTGGACGCTTTACCCATTCTGGTGGGGCTTTGACAACCATATAGATAAAGCCTAAAACAACAAATAAAAGCACTTCTTCTTTTTGTGTGACTGCCGTTAAAACAACTGATGAGAGATAAAAAACCCAAAGAATCCAATTATTTTTTAGCCCTGAGATTTCAAATTTGCTAATTGATTTGATGGTGAGCTTGTAGGAACTTAAAACAATGATACCAATAACAGCTGCACTTATCCCGTAAAAGACAGCTTGCATCCATGGCAAACCTCCATACTCCTGATAGGCAATGCCTAATAAAACTACCATGATAAATGAGGGTAAAACAAATGCTAATCCGGAAACTGTTGCGCCCAAAACGCCGTAGTGCACATAACCAATGTAGATTCCTAATTGTGCGGCCAATGGACCAGGGGCTAATTGAGAAAGAGCGAGGCCTTCCTTAAAATCGGATTCATTAATCCATTTTTTGTTTTCAACTAAGTCTCGTTGCATATAATTGACCAAAGCAACGGGACCGCCAAAACCTGTTGTGCCCAGTTTAAGAAAATACTTTATTAAGTCAAATAAAGTATAATTTTGTTTTTCTGTACTCATTTTGATATCTGTTTTTGGGTAGTATGCTTTTTAAGAAATAATAGCGTGTTTTCATAATAAACATAAACTAAAAACAGAATAGAGTAACTTTACTTTGGAGCAGGATTCTCCAAAACCTTCTCATTTGTTGGTTTGTCTGACTTCTGAGTTTTTTTTATTTTTATTTTATGAAAAAGTGTAAATCGTATGATGTCCCGATTGAAATAATCAACTCCGCTTGCACGTTGTTGAAAACTGTTTAAATAACCCAACTCGAATGCAATATTTTTGTTGATGCCATAGTGCAAGGCGGCATAAATCCTGTTTTGGTCAAATGTGTTTTTAACAATTTTCTCTCCGGCATTAATCATTATTTCATCTGATAAAATGGCTTTTAAAAACTGATTTTCTTTTTTCCAACAGAAATATTCCGCTTGAATACGGTATCTGAATCTCCAGAAAAAAGTTGTTCCTGATAGCAAACCGTCCTTATTGGCATTGTGAAAAAAACGTTCTTCTATTTGAAATCGTTGACCCAATATAACTTTACCCAGATCTTGTTTCCATATAATATCTTGTTGCCCTCTATATTCCGGTACATTAAAATCATAAGTGATTTCAGGGTCTTGGGTAGCTACAGAGAAATAAGCGAAGCCTGCACCGGCTTCTAATTGCTCGTTGATTTTATACCGTCCTTGTACTCGTACCTCATATAGATTTTGTTCAACAGGATTTATGAAAATCCTATTGTCAAATTCAGAATGTAGAGACCATCTATTGTTTATTGTTAAATGGTTGTAATATCGTGTCCAAAGCAGGCTTTGATGATCTACATTTTTTTCGGTTTGCGCCCGGGAAACGAAGCATCCAAGTAACAAGAAAAGGAATCTAATGGTTTTCATGAAGTTTATTTCAATTTTTGCAAATTTACATAAACTCTATAAAAACTATAGGCTGTATTTTGTTTTTATGTTTCTTAATCCTTTTTTGTCAAGAATGACAAGGTTAATTTCTACTTGTTTTCTTACGTTTTTATTGTTTTTTCATTTATTGAATTTTAATAAATGCTACATTATTGTTTTAAAAAAAAGAAAAATAGAACCCTAAAGAATTAATTGTTAGGGTTCTGTTTTTATTAGTTTTGAATGTATTTTTTACTGTGTGAAAGTATTATAAAGAATATCGAAGTGTAATTCCGAAAGTTCTTTGATCTCCTAACACACCAGCATAGTGTCCAGCATTTCCAGCTGCTGGCAGTAATTGTTCGTAATAATCCTTGTCTAAAAGGTTGCGACCCCAAAAGAAAACTGTCAACCCTTCTGATGCACGGAAACCGATTCTGCCATTGATTAAGGCATACGAGTCAATTACCAGATATTTTGAAGGGGATGCACTTGATGAAAATGATGAACGGGCATAGGAATCAATCGCCACGAAATATTTTCCTAAGTTTCCGAAAAATTTTCCAGAGTCAGAAAATTCACCTCCCAAAGTACCTGCCCATCTTGAAATCCCAGGTAAATCACTTCCCGAAATATCCTTAAATGATACCGCAGAGCCAGTTTCTTCTAAAGGTAAAGGGGCATTTTTAAAGCTAACGTATATTCCTTCGGTATAGGATAACGCTGCGGTGAATGACAGGTGTTCACTAGCTGTGACGCTTGCATCCAATTCAGCACCTCGTACACGTACTTTTTCAGCATTGGCAAGATAACCACGATTTACTCCCAATTCTGGTGATTGTACCTGTGTTTGATAATCTTTGATTTCGGTATTAAAAGCAGTTAAGTTTAGTATCGTTCTGTCAAACGGTGTGGTTTTTACTCCTATTTCAAAGTGGTTTACTTCTTCTGGTTTTATTACAGCTAGTTCTAGTATCGGTTCTCCATTAGCTGTAGGCAGACCTCCTAAGTTGACACCAACCGGTTTGTAACTCTTTGCATAGATAGCAAAGGCATTGATACGGTCTGTGGCTTTATACGCTAATGTTAAATTTCCTGAAAAGTTAGTGTCGTCAACTTTTGCTTCGAAAGCCTGATCGCTATAAACTAATTTTTTCAATGCTATCAAAGCCGGATCGTTTGTTTGTAAACCTCCATAAGTCTTACGGTCATACTCAACTTCTTTATTGTCGTAATTGTATCTTAAACCAGGCAATAGGTGTAAGCGATCGGTAATGGCCCAATCTAATTGGCCGAAAATAGCTCCACTGAAGGTGTTTAGGGTAGATTCTGTTTTGATACCGTATCCGTCAAATAGACCAGGAGTCTGCCATAATGGACTAAGTGTACTTTGAGAAAATCTCCATTGTGCCGAACCTGATTCTTCAATATGATAAGGATCCGTTTTAAGCCCCTGTCCTATAGCAAATATACCTGCGACTCCACTTAAACGGGAAGAGAATTCTCCAGCATAGCGAACTTCTTGAGAGAATTGCTGGTGTTTTGATGTGGCTTGTGACAGTTGTAAGACCGGAAGTCCTGTAAAATCCCTGTCATTAGATGGATCCCAGTTCCAATAACGCCAAGCGGTCGTTGAAGTTAATGTGCCTTCTCCAATTTTTGTTTCTATGTTAAGAGATACCCCACCCAATTCTTGTCCGGAGCGCCAAGGTGTGTCATGATCAATCTTGCGATCAAAGGCATTTAGACTTGGAAGCGTGTAATTAAGATCTGCGATAATTTGATCGAATTGTCTGTAAGGTGCGCGTTTTGTAGGGGCAACACCTGCTACTACTTGTGCATAACCATCTGGGCGTTGACGCGAAAAATCTGCAGCCAAGGTGATGTCTGTATTATCAGTAGGTTTGAAAAGTAATTGTCCTCGAATTCCTTGATTGTTAAGATCATTTACGGCTTTTCCTGTTGCAATCTTGTCAATCAGACCATCACGCTGTGTGCCTGAGAAAGAGAGTCGTCCTGCAATTTTTTTACTAATCGCTCCTGTAATCGAGCTCTTCGCCTGTAGAAACCCATAATTTCCATAGCTAAGCTCGAAGTTCGCACCGGCAGTAAAACTTGGTTTTCGAGTGGTGATGTTAAACGCACCAGCAGTCGTGTTTTTACCAAACAATGTTCCTTGCGGTCCACGGAGCACTTCAATTTGTTCCACATCTATAAAATCGAGAGTTGTAGCAGCTGGACGGGCGTAATAAACACCATCAACATAAAAACCTACACCTGGATCTACTCCGTCATTTGTAAGTCCAAAAGTGGAGCCCAGACCTCGAATATTAATAGTTGTGTTTCTCGGATTTGACGAGTATAGTTGTACAGATGGAACTAATTCCTTCAAACGGTTAACATTAAAGGCACCTACTTGTTCTGCTTGGGCACCAGTCACTACCGAAATAGGGATAGGAACGTTTTGTGCTTTTTCTATACGACGTCTGGAGGTAATAACAACTTCAACCAGCATGTTGTCTTCGGTAAGACTTATGTTTAAAGGCGCATCTGATAGTTCAGTAATAATTACTTCTTTGGATTTGTAACCAACGTATTGTGCAATAAGAGTGAAGGGTAGTTTTTCAGCTGTTTCAATTGTGAAGTTACCGTTGGCGTCTGCAGTAGTATTGTATTTTGTTCCTTTCAAGACAATATTGGCGCCTGCTAAAGGAGAGTTTTGGCTGTCATTTATGATTCCTTTTACGGCAGTTTGTGCATATGAAGAGGAAATGATAAATAATAGTAATAGACTTGAAATCGTTTTTGTATAATTGGTGTAAGTAATTCTCATTATTTTGTATATTATATGTAATTAGTAGAATTTAATTTAAATTTTTTTTACTAACACATGCACATACTTGAAATACCATTATTATATGTTTGTGGTTGGTTCTTTAAGGATGCTCCATCTGTTACAATGAATTTGGATTGGTATGCTTTCATACTTTTTAATTTTGGTTTATATTTTCGGTATTAAATCTGCTGCAAATATATATAAATTCTATTAAAATAGTAGAGTATAGCAAAAAATATTTTATTTTTCTACCAACGAGGCAATAGTAATGCTTTCCATAGCAGCCAAAGTTTTTTCTCGAATGGCTATTAAACCGTGTCTTAATGTACATTCTGACTCGGTTTTACAATCCAAACAGGGCTCGTAAAAATTTAATGAGGCGCAAGGAAGTAATGCAATTGCACCATCAAATAAACGGTGAATGTCTGCTAAAGTGATCGTGTTTTTTGATTTAAGCAGATAATAACCGCCAAATTTGCCTTGTTTACTCCCAACAAAATGTCCCCTTTTCAGATCCAATAAAATTTGTTCCAAAAACTTTTTAGGGATATTGGCTCCTTCAGCAATTTCTATAGTTCTGGCAATATGCCCTTCCTCTTTTTCTGCGAGATAGAGTAGTGCTTTAAGGGCGTATTTGGTTTTATGTGACAGCATTATAAGGTAATTAATTTATTTAGACTGATAATTTTAATTAATTTTTCCTTCAAGATATCAGCAGGAAGGAAAAACAAACTTAAACTATTTTATTCATAATTGAAAGAAACTCTCCATATTGAATATTGATGAGAAATATACGGTCGCTAATGGGTGGTACTGTGAAACAAATTTTTCAAAGTGTTTAAATACTAAAAACTACCAATCTCCACCGGATCCACCGCCAGAGAAACCTCCGCCGCCAAATCCACCGCCGAAGCCGCCTCCACCGCCACCAAATCCACCGCCTGATGAACCGCCAAATCCTCCTCCGCCACTGTTTCTGCCAAGGCTACTCAGAATAATAACATCTAATAAGCTTGGTCCGCCGCCTCTGTGACCTGAGTTGCCACCACTGTTTTTATTTCTTGAAATGAGAACAAGAATAATAACAACAATAACAATAAGAGGTAAAATTGGAAATCCTTTTTCTTTGGTTTGCTTGCGTTCGCCTTTGTATTTCCCTTTAAAAACATCAATTATCGCATCGGTTCCTTTGTCTAAACCTTTGTAATAACTGCCCGCTTTAAATTCTGGAATAATAATGTTTCGGGTGATTTCTCCTCCAATTCCGGCAGTCAGTCGATCTTCTAAACCATAACCGGCAGAAATCCATATTTTTCTTTCGGCTTTTGCCAATAAGATAATAACACCATTGTCATTTTTTTCGGTTCCACCAATGCCCCAGGTATGTCCCCACTTTGGAGTAAGAATACCAATATCTTCCCCTTTAAGGCTTTCGATGGTAATCACCACAATTTGAGTAGTGGTTGAATCAGAATATTTGATGAGTTTTTCTTCTAACTGTGCTTTTTCGGTTGCACTTAAAACATTAGCATAATCGTAAACACTGGTTTGAAATGCAGGTTTTTCAGGAATGTCGAACTGGGCAAAACTGATTTGTGTAAATAAAAAGCAAATTAGTAGCGTAAGGAAAGCCGGGGTATTTTTTTTTTGTAAAAACATTATCCTTTAGATATTTCGTTTGATAATTCATTGGCATCTCCTTCTATCCAAGGAAAATGGTTGCGTAACTGTTCTCCGGCTCTAAGAATACCATCGATAAGACCTTGCTTGAAATTTCCATTTTTAAAATGGGTTCCCATGATTTCTTTTGTGCAATCCCAAAAATCACCTGGAACCACATCATTAATCCCCTTGTCACCGCAAATTACAAAATGATGGTCTTCAACAGCCAAATAAATTAAAACTCCATTTTGAAGTTCGGTTTCATCCATTCTTAATTCATGAAAAACTTCCAAAGCCCTGTCAAAAGGTGCTTTGGAAGTTGTTTTTTCTATATGAACTCTAATTTCGCCAGAAGTATTTTTTTCAGCCGTGCGAATAGCCTCAACAATTTCTTGTTCTTCTTCTTTGGTTAAAAAATCTTCTACTTTTGACATGGTTTTTAAATTAGAATTTTACTTCAACTGGTTTTTCAGCACCTACAGCAGCTTCAAAATATGGTTTTTCTTTAAGTCCATACATTTTTGCGAATATGTTTCTTGGAAAAGTTAGGATATTGTTGTTGTACGGTTTAACAGCTTCATTAAAACGGGTGCGGGCCGTCAAGATTTGATTTTCTGTACTAGCCAATTCGTCTTGTAATTTCAAAAAATTAGCATTGGCTTTCAAATCAGGATAACGTTCTACAGATACTAATAATTTAGACAAAGAACTGGTTACACCACTTTGAGCCGAATTGAATGCGGTTAATTGTTCCGGAGTAATGTTAGTTGGGTCAATCGTTACTGCAGTGGCTTTGGCACGCGCTTCTATAACAGCTGTTAAAGTGCTTTTTTCGAAATCAGCAGCTCCTTTTACGGTATTTACTAAGTTTCCGATAAGGTCATTCCTTCTTTGGTAAGAAGTTTGAACGTTACCCCAACTTTCTTTTACAGCTTGTTCAAGTGTCATTGCTTTATTATAAATTCCAGAAGCCCAGCCGTAAATTCCTAAAATTAGTACTGCTCCGATAATCCAAGGCAAAAATCTTTTCATGTTTGTTTGATTTTAAAGTTTATTTATTGTTTTATTCTAAATCTTAAATCAACAATCTATAGCTGATTTTTAATATTTGTTAATTGTGTTCGTATAGTTTCCAGTTTTCGGATAATCTCAAACTTATCCAGTGTTTTCTTTTGCCCCTCTTTCAGATGGGTTTTGGCGCCTTCAAGGGTAAAACCTCTTTCTTTTACTAAATGATAAATCAATTGTAAATTCTTCACATCTTCCGGGGTGAACATTCTGTTTCCTTTGGCATTCTTCTTTGGTTTCAGAATATCAAATTCATTGTCCCAAAAACGAATCAGCGAAGCATTCACGTCAAATGCTTTCGCAACTTCTCCTATGCTGTAATACCTTTTGTCTTTAGAAAGTTCAATATGCATATTATTTTTTTATTTGAATATTTTTTTAATCTCCGCCTAATCTCTAAAAACTGATCTTTGAAAACTTTTTCAAATGATTAGTCTAATGATTGGTTTTCCTGGTTAGCCAATTGTGCAATAGCCACATATTCGACTGCCGAAATGTTTCCGTAATAAAAATTTAGAGGATTAACTACTTTTCCATCTTTATGTACTTCATAATGTAAATGTGGTCCTTCCGATCTTCCGGTACTTCCCACATATCCTATAATATCCCCTCGTTTTACTCTTTGGCCGGCCCTTGCTTTATATTTGCTCAAATGAGCGTACAAAGTTTCGTAACCAAATCCATGCCGAATAACAATATGGTTTCCAAAACCAGAGGCTGTGTTGTCAGCTTTTGCGACAACTCCGTCGCCTGTTGCATAAATGGGAGTGCCCGTTTTTGCTGTGAAATCCATGCCTTCATGCATTTTTCTTACCTTCGTAAAAGGATCCGCACGATACCCAAAACCTGACGCCATCCGTTTTAAATTTTCGTTTCGTACTGGCTGAATGGCAGGGATGGCTGACAATAATTTATCTTTTGCCTTAGCAAGCTTAAAAATGTCATCCAATGATTTGGATTGTACGGATAATTCTTTACTCAGAACATCGATTCTTTTTGTGGTATTGATAACCAGCTGTGAGTTGTCGTATCCTTCTAAAGCAGCATAACGATTTACACCGCCAATACCTGCTTTTCGTTCCTCATCCGGAATGGCCGATTTGTTGAAGTACACGCGATACAAATTATTGTCCCGGTCTTCAATGGCTTCAACAACAGCGTTTATCTGATCCATTTTTTTATTTAAAATGGCGTAATTCAACTTCAAATTGTCAATTTCACGTGCTTGCAATCGGTCTTTTGGTGTTTCAAAATAAGGTGTATTTAATAAAATAATGAAACTTAAGAAACCAAATAATGCAGAAGCCAGTATAAACAAGGCAACGACACCAATTTTTTTTCTTTTTCTGGTTCTAATTTTTCGATACGCCAGATTTTCGGAATCGTAATAATATTTTACTTTCGACATATTTTAAAATACCCTATTTTTGCACCTTGGAAAAAGGTTAGTCCAACAAATTTAATAAATGTTTCATTTGTTCCATCTTTTTTTCAATAATAAATAAATTAATGAGCCTAATCCAGCTATTCGTTGCAAGTTCTCATTTATAAATCATTTTTTCTAATGAGCCAGCAGGAGCTTCCTTTGGTCGCTCTGCCACCTCAAGAAAAAATAGATGGATAAATTTCGAAGCTTTCCACTGCATCTGGGGCAAAAAAAAAGTTGATTCGTTGGTTTGGTTATTCGTTTATTCGATACAACCAATTAACCAAATTAACAAATAACCGAATAAACAGTAAAAATGAAATCACAAGACGTACGTAAACAATTTCTGGATTTTTTTCAAAGCAAAGGACATTTAATTGTTCCATCTGCACCAATCGTTCTTAAGGATGATCCAACCCTGATGTTTAACAATTCGGGAATGGCCCAGTTTAAAGAATATTTTTTAGGCAATGCCACTCCCAAAAGTGCCAGAATAGCCGATACCCAAAAATGTTTACGCGTATCAGGAAAACACAATGACTTGGAAGAAGTAGGAATTGATACCTATCATCATACCATGTTTGAGATGTTAGGAAACTGGTCTTTTGGTGATTATTTCAAAAAAGAAGCGATTAACTGGGCTTGGGAACTATTGACCGAAGTGTATAAAATTGATAAAGATATTTTATATGTAACCGTTTTTGAAGGAAGCGAAGAAGAAAACGTACCTTTTGATCAGGAAGCTTATGATATTTGGAAAACCTTAATTTCTGAAGACCGAATCCTTTTAGGGAATAAAAAAGACAATTTCTGGGAAATGGGTGATCAAGGACCTTGTGGACCATGTTCAGAAATTCACGTTGACATTCGTTCTGCCGAAGAAAAAGCGTTGATTTCAGGGAAAGATTTAGTGAATAATGATCATCCGCATGTTGTGGAAATCTGGAACAATGTATTCATGGAGTTTAATCGTAAAGCGGACGGTTCTCTTGAAAAATTACCTGCGCAACACGTTGATACCGGAATGGGTTTCGAAAGATTATGTATGGTTTTACAAGGTGTTCAGTCTAATTATGATACAGATGTTTTTACACCGCTAATCAGGGAAATTGAAACGATTACCGGAGCAAAATATACCATCAAAGCGGATAATGAAGAAGAAGAAAAAGTAAATATCGCGATTCGTGTTATTGCTGATCACGTTCGTGCCGTTGCTTTTGCCATTGCTGATGGACAATTGCCTTCTAATACCGGAGCCGGTTATGTGATTCGTAGAATTTTACGTCGTGCGATTCGTTATGGTTTTACATTCTTAAATACAAAAGAGCCTTTTATATACAAGTTGGTAGAAACTTTAAGTACGCAAATGGGAGGTTCATTTCCTGAGATTACTTCGCAAAAAGCACTTTGTTCGATTGTAATTAAAGAAGAAGAAAATTCGTTTTTACGTACTTTGGACCAAGGTCTAGTTTTATTGGACAATATTATTGCTAATTCTAATGAAAGTATAATTTCAGGAAAAAAAGCTTTTGAATTGTATGATACTTACGGTTTTCCAATCGATTTAACGGCTTTGATCTTATCTGAAAAAGGATTGTCTTTAGACGAAGCTGCTTTCGAATCAGAATTGCAAAAACAAAAAGAACGTTCCCGTGCCGCTTCAAAAGTAAAAGCAGGAGATTGGCAAATATTGATTGATGATGAGGAAGAGGAATTTATTGGGTACGACCATGTTGAGGCGGATGTGAAAATTACCCGTTACAGAAAAGTGGAAAGCGCTAAAGACGGTGATATTTATCAATTGGTTTTCAATATGACTCCATTTTATGCTGAAGGCGGTGGACAAGTTGGGGATAGAGGGTATTTCCAAACGTCAAATGGAGATGTTATTTATATTATAGATACCAAAAAAGAAAACAATCTGATTATACATTTTACTAAAGATTTACCAACCAATTTAACTGAAAAGTTTAAAGCGGTAGTAGATTTGACTATCAGAGAAAGATCTGCAGCTAATCACTCGGCAACGCATTTGATGCATCAGGCATTGCGTTCTATTTTAGGAACGCATGTGGAACAAAAAGGATCTCTGGTAAATGCCAGAAGTTTGCGATTTGACTTTTCTCATTTCTCTAAAGTAACTGAGGAAGAATTGCAACAGGTAGAAGATTTTGTGAATGCCAGAATTCAAGAACAATTACCATTAATAGAAAGACGAAATGTTCCTTTTGCCCAAGCAGTGGCAGAAGGTGCTATGGCATTGTTTGGAGAGAAATACGGAGATTCGGTGCGTGCTATAAAATTTGGTGACAGTATGGAGTTGTGTGGTGGAATCCATGTGAATAACACAGCTGATATATGGCATTTTAAAATTGTTAGTGAAGGAGCTGTTGCCGCTGGAATTCGTCGTATTGAAGCAATTACATCTACTGCAGTAAAAGAATATTTTGCCAATCAGGCAGAAAAATTAAAGCAAATAAACAGTGTGTTGAAAAACGCGCAAGATCCTATAAAAGCGGTTGTTTCATTACAGGAAGAAAATGCTAAATTGAAAAAACAGTTGGAGTCTTTATTGAAGGATAAAGCCAAAAACATGAAATCTGATTTAGCGAAAGAATTACAGGAAATCAACGGTGTTCAATTCTTGGCAAAGCAAGTTGATTTGAATCCAGAAGGAGCAAAAGACCTGGCTTACGAATTAGGGAACTTAGGGAAAAACATCTTTTTAGTTTTGGCTACAGCCGAAGAAGGAAAACCAATGTTAACCTGTTATATTTCGAAAGAATTAGTAGCGGATAAAAAATTAAATGCCGGACAAGTAGTTCGTGAATTGGGTAAATTTATCCAAGGAGGAGGTGGTGGACAACCATTTTTTGCTACTGCCGGAGGTAAAAATGCAGATGGAATTCAAGAGGCTTTAGATAAAGCTGTTGAGTTTGTGAAGTAAAACAAATTTATTTTTGATAATATAAACCCTTTTAGAGCATGAGTTCTAAAAGGGTTTGTTGTTTGATAATCTGTTATTCGTAGTGCTGTATTTAGTTTAAAAACAGTAGTTTAACTGAAATAATGGGATTGTAACGATGAATATTGTAGCTTTTGTTTTGTTTTTTTAGGTTTGATTTATATAAAACTAAAAAGGTTTAATAAAGGGTTAATACGATTTGTTTAATTATTTATGAAACAGAAAAAATATATATTTTGGACCTTGTCAATTTTTGTATTGACTCTTTATTCCTGTTCAACGGATAATAACGATAACGTAAAAATTCTCAAAAAGGTAGTTGAGGTTTCAGCCGATGGAACTTCAGCTACCTCTTTGTTTATGTATAATGGTGATGAAATTGTTAGTATTGATGGCGTCAATAAACATACCGATTTCATCTATACTGATGGTTTAATTACAAAGATTGTAACCTTAGATAAGGAAAGTCAAGTGGTTGAAACTATAGAATACAGCTATTTGGAAGGGAGATTAGTCTCGGCCAGGTCTTTGAATAATTATAGAATTAGTTACGTTCATCATTCAGACGGAACCGTTTCTTATGAAAAATGGAGTTTAAATTCGGGCAATGTGGAGCTGAGAATGTATCATGGGACGTTGTATTTTCAAAACGAAAATTTAATAAAAGATGAGCGAATAATAGACAATACTGGAGTAGGTGTTGTCTCTAATTACAGTATAAGTTTTGAATATGATTCGAAAAAAAATCCGTTGTATGCTATTTTGGGATACAACAAATTATTAGACCATAATCAGCGCATCTCCTTAAATAATAGTTTGATAAGTACAGAGATTGTATCGATAACTCGTGAAGATCAGATAATATCCTCAGCTAATTTTTCTAACAGTATTTTTAAATACGATTCAGATGGCTATCCAACGGAACAGGTTTCAGAGAAAGCTCTGTCGGATAATGGAAGTGGGGCTTATCTGAAAACACAATACTTCTACGAATAAATCCTTAAATTTGTGGAAACAAAATTTTTATGCAATTCAGAACCCAAATTTCCATTCCAAAAAGTAATCATCCCTTAGACTATAATTCTAAAATTGTTTCTTTAGGTTCTTGTTTTGCAGAAAATATGGGTGAGAAATTCCAGTATTTTAAATTTCAAAGTGAGGTTAATCCTTTTGGAATCATTTTCAACCCGGTTTCGATTGAGAAAATAATTCAGAAAGTGGTAAATCAGGAACTATTTACTGAAGATGATGTCTTTTTTTATAATGAGCGCTGGCATTGTTTTGACGTGCATTCTGATTTAAGCAATTCAAGTAAAGACGAATTGCTAGCATCATTAAATGCTATTCTTCAATCCACAAATAGCCAAATAGCGCAATCCACTCATCTAATTATTACTTACGGAACGGCTTGGGTGTATCGCAATAGTGAAAGTGAGGCAATAGTTGCCAATTGTCATAAAGTGCCTCAAAAACAGTTTAAGAAAGAATTACTGTCTGTTGAAGCGATAAAGGAAAGTATCGAAAACACAATGCGTTTCATTCAATCGATAAATCCAAATTGTAATTTAATTTTTACCGTTTCGCCTGTACGCCACCTCAAAGACGGTTTCGTTGAAAATCAGTGGAGTAAAGCCAATCTGATTAGTGCGATTCAAGACAAACTGAAATTTGCAAACTGCAAACTGCAAACTGATTACTTTCCTTCCTATGAAATCATGATGGACGAACTTCGGGATTACCGTTTTTATGCCGAGGATATGTTGCATCCTAATCAGGTTGCGATTGATTATATCTGGGAGCGTTTTAAGGAAACCACAATTTCAGAATTAGCTTATTCTGTTATGGATGAAGTGGAAGGTATTCAGAAAAGTTTGTCTCACAAACCATTTAATCCAAATTCAGAAAGTCACTTAAAGTTTGAATCTAAACTGTCAGAAAAAATAACTAAATTAGTGTCACAATATTCATTCATGAAATTTTAATTATGTTAAAAAGAATTTTAATAGGCATTGTAATAATAGTCGCTGCGGTGTTATTATTCAAGTATTGTGATTTCAAAAAAGAGGCGGATGATTCCGATTTAAGTTACAACACGAATCTCATTCAGCAACAAATTGTGAATGTTGGAAAATTGGTTGTTACCGAAGGACATTTTTCTGAAGTCATCACCTATAAAAATCAACAGAAGTACATGATGGATATGATTTCTTTCGAAAAGAAAGCGCTAGTTATTGTCAATGCCGATGTTACTGTTTCTTATGATTTGCATCAAATGAAATATGATATTGACGAGAAAAACAAAACCATAACAATTCTAAGTATTCCAAAAGAGGAAATAAAAATCAGTCCCGATATTCAGTTTTATGATGTCGAACAAAGTCAAATGAATCAATTTACCGGAGATGATTATAACAAAATAAACAAATCGGTGAAGGCTAATTTGGCTAAGAAAATTGAAAAATCATCGTTGAAATCAAATGCGCAAAATCGTCTGATCAGTGAATTGTCAAAAATGTTGATTCTGACTAATACTATGGGTTGGAAATTACGATACGAAGGGCAAGTAATCGAAAGTGAAAAAGACTTTGCCCAGAAAATAAAGCTTTAATGGATTTTTGTTAAAAACCGAGCGCAGTCAAAATTATCTATGATGGTTTCGACTGCGCTCGATTTGCTTAAAATTTATATAGAATAGAACGCTAAGCTTTCTCTTTTTCGAAAATCAATTCCAAGCCTCCATCAATTAAATGAGCTACTTCAAGTCTTTTTTCTTTTAATTCTTCAAGATAAACCATTACTTCCTGCAAGAGTTGAGATTCGTTTCGGTCTTTCAGAAGTTCAGTAATTTCTATAGCTAGTAACCAATCTTTTGGGTGGTCTTCCTTTAGTTTTTGAAAAATAGGTTCTAATGAAGTGGTGATGTCTTTGGTTTCTCTTATTTTTCGAATACTATGGTATAATAGCTCTAAATCATCTCTTTCTGCAGTGTGCTTTGCCTTAATGGTTTTGCTGGAAGGCACATGCGATATCAAATCAAAACTGTTTACATCGGCTGGACCTGAAAAAGCGGAAATCACTTTTTTACCTATTGCCATATCATAATTACCCCATTCCGGTTGAAACAAAATAGTGTCCTTGTGCGTAACGGTACAATTTTTTAAGCTGATTAAAATAATTTCACCATGCAGGTTTCTGGATCCTGTAATGATTTCGCCTTTTACGGTGATGTCACCTTCAAATTCTAAAGTAACACTTTCGGATTCATAAATGTCGTAAGCCTTTAAATCTCTTGGACTCATATCCTCTATAGCGAGATTGATACCTTTCAGTTTTCCGATAGGGCTACCAAAACCTTCTGGGTGTTTAATAGTTCCGTGACCCACTAACTCTTTCTCTCGATAAGCCAAAGCTGTTTTACCGGTAGTTTGAATATAAACGGGTTTTCCTTCATCTTCAATCACATTGGTAAATACACCCGAAATCTGAATTCCGGTACTCAACTCGATTGTTCCTAAAGCATTGGATTGAATCAATTTCTTAATTCCGGATAATCCTCCGGTACGTAAGGCCATTTTATTGGCAAACTCTTCCAAAACCAAACTTAAATAAGAGAAATCAGGTGTGACATAGAGTTGTGGTTGTAGTTTGGTAATGTCAAAACTTTGATTGGCAGCCGAGATATCATAAGGGATTTTCTTCACATTATCAGTCATGCACCAGGCACTTTCTCCAATAGAGGACAACAAGCCGGCCCCATAGATTTTTGGATTTTCGATAGTACCAATCAAACCATATTCCACTGTCCACCAATGTAGATTTCTTATTTGGGACATTTCAGATAATTCGCCCATATTATTTTGTAAATCTTCCACAGCTTTTTCGGCTTTTTCAATTTCCGATTGTGGTGTGTCCTCGGCTTCTTTCAAGATAGAAAGCAGTCGGATGGCTTCATACATTTGGTAATCTTTGTCAGAAGAAATCGCTTTGCAGCCTATTTCACCAAAACGGCGTAAATATTCTGCATATTCAGGATTGGCAATAATAGGAGCATGACCGGCACCTTCGTGAATAATATCCGGCGCGGGAGTGTATTCGATATGTTCTAATTGTCGAATGTCTGAAGCAATTACCAAAACGTTATAAGCCTGGAATTCCATGAAAGCATTGGGCGGAATAAAACCGTCCACAGCAACTGCTGCCCAGCCTATTTCAGAAAGAATACGGTTCATGCCATACATACTTGGAATATGGTCAATTTCAATTCCCGTTTTCTTCAATCCTTCCAAGTAAGAACTATGGGCTACTTTCGAAAGATAGTTTACGTTTTTACGCATCACATAACGCCAAACGGCCTGATTTATGGGTGTGTAATCACTGTAATTTTGAGGTTTTATAAATTGCTTTAAATGCTTCGGTAATCGGTCTAATAAGGGATTACTTTCTATAGTTGTGCTCATAACGAAATCGTTGTAGATTTTTTGTAAAAGTACAATTTTAAGGAGCTATTTACAGCATTTAAATGGGAAATTATTTCTCCACCTTTTCTAAATCTTCCGCTTTTGTTTTGGTTAAATTGAGTTTGTTGAATTCGGGATTGTTAGGAATTTTAAGCTCAAAATCAGAAATCGAGTCAATGGAAATTTCAAAATTCGTACCCGATAAATCCAAAACATGGCCACCGGAAATTTTATCATCCGCAATAAAATGGAAATGATATCCAGGAACATTCAATCCTTTCATATATTCCGGAAAACGGAAGCCTACTAAAGTTCCTTTGGTGTTTTGCAATTCAAAAACGGATTGCTTTTTTACTGCATCAATCATCAAAGGATAGGGTTTAATCTGCTTGGATACAGAGCGGGTTTTGATAGTTTTGAACTGCGCTTTAATCTGATAAGCAAAGTAGATATTATTATTTGGTGTCAAGCTGTCTAAAAGAGAATAAAGGTTTTTCAGTTGCAGATTTTTTGGTGAGACATAGTTTTTATCCGATTTAAAATTAGTCACCACGGCAAAAGGAGTTAGTTGCTCTTTCGTCACAGGATAGGCTTTTCCGTCCGATTTAATTTGGTAGAAGTCGTTGTCCAAACCAATCATTTCACCATCCAGTTCATTAAAAGTTCCAATGCCAAACGAACCTTTTTCCTGGAGCTCTTCCATTTTCAATTCACCGTCATATCCGCCTTCCATTAAAGCGTTGATGGTGGCATATTGGTAAACTTTAGTGTTTTTGTCAGATTGTGTTTTGCACGAATAAAGAGCAATAAGGATAAAAAGCGTAATGAATTTGGTTTTAAGATACATGTGTTGGTTTGGTTTGTGTTTTGGTAGCGCCACAAAAGTAAGACAATAGGTATGTTTTAACTAGAAAAAATGCGAGTAGGTGCATTTTCGTGATTTATTTTAGGAGTTATTTACTTCGTCAGTTTGCTTTGCTAGTTTCCTAGCGGAGCTTGGCGTTTAAAGATTTTTCAAGGTATTTGTAAAATTAAAACCGCAACATTTCTGCTGCGGTTTCTTAATTAAATGGTGTTTCAAGTGGTATTCTATTGACTTCGGTGCATGTTTCTAAAATATTCAATTTTATAATTGAACATTTCCGCCATATTCTTCGCGCGTATTTTGGCTTCTTCCGCCAATGGACCAACAAATAAACTATCCGTGGTTTCGATGAAAATTTGCATCCAGCGGTCAAAGTGTTCTTTGTCAATTGGAAGATGTTTGTGCGGTGGAAACGGGCTTCCGGTATAGCTATGTACTTCGAGTAAGATAGTTTGCCAAAAACGGTACATTTTTTCCAGATGTTCTGGCCAGCGATTGCCTATTTTTTCATTAAATATCGGGCCGATAAATTCGTCTTTTTGCACTTTGGAATAGAAGGTGTCAACAAGTAATTTGATGTCTTCAATAGTTGTAATGTCGGTAAGGATTGCCATAATCAGGTATTAAAAAAAGCCTACACAAAGGTAGGCTATAAATTGGAAATATGCTTTACAGTTTTATCCGATTAATTGGGTAAACAAATCCTGCTTTTCGTTCAGGTATTTGAACTCGAATCCTTTACTTATCATTTTTGTTTTGATGGCCAGAATGTCATTTTTGTTTTTCAGTTCCAGTCCCACAACTGCTGGGCCAACTTCGCGGCTGTTCTTTTTGGTAAACTGAAAATAGGTAATGTCATCTTCTGGGCCCAGAATTTCGTTTACAAATTCCTTTAAGGAACCCGGACGTTGCGGAAACTGAATCATGAAATAATGCATCAGGCCTTCGTATAACAAGGAGCGTTCTTTTATCTCGGCGGTTCTCTCAATATCGTTATTGCTTCCGCTGACAATGCAAACCACTCTTTTACCTTTTATTTTTTCTTTGTAAAAGTCCAAAGCGGCAATGGTCAATGCTCCGGCAGGTTCTACTACCATTGCTTCCTCATTATACAATCGTAAAATAGTAGTACATACTTTGCCTTCGGGAACCAGAATGATATCGTCCAAGTTCTCTTTGCAGATTTCATAGGTGATGTTACCAACTTGTTTTACCGCTGCGCCATCGACAAATTTGTCAATGGTTTCCAATGCTGTATTTTTGCCTTTCGCTATTGAAGTTTTCATCGACGGAGCGCCTTCGGGTTCTACCCCAATGATTTTAGTATTTGGACTCAAATGTTTAAAAACTTCTGATAATCCTGCCGCCAATCCGCCGCCGCCGATAGGCACAAAAACATAATCTATAGGATCGCTACACGATTCTAAAATTTCTAATCCCACTGTGCCTTGGCCTGCAATGACCTTTATGTCATCAAAGGGATGAATGAAAATTTTGTTGTTGTTTTTTGCGTCTTCTACTGCTTTTGCATAAGCATCATCAAAAGTGTCGCCCGTGAGTACAATTTCCACAAATGATTTTCCGAATAATTGTACTTGTTTTACCTTTTGTTTTGGAGTCGTTTTGGGCATGTATATTTTGCCCGCTATTTTTAGCAGGTTACAGGAATAGGCCACTCCTTGAGCGTGGTTTCCCGCACTGGCACATACAATGCCTTGGTTTTTTTCCTGTTCAGTCAGAGAACTTATTTTGTTATAAGCTCCCCTGATTTTGTAGGAACGAACGATTTGTAAATCTTCACGTTTTAATAATACGGTTGATTCGAATTCATCAGAAAGATTTAGATTCTCCGTCAATGGAGTAGGGGAAACCACTCCTTTTAGCTGCTTTTTTGCGGCTAATGATTCATTAAATAGTGTCATTGTTTTTAGTTTTATTGCATTTCAAAAATCATACTTTTACGACTTAAGAATTCATTATTAATTGCTTTTTTTGTTGGGGTATTCTTTTCTATATCTAGCATCTTTTTGCGAATTCCTTCATTCGATTTAATAATGGCAATTCGGGAGCTTTTCACAAACTCAGTAATGCCAAATTTATCCAATTCCAGAAAAAGATTGTTTAATTCTTCGTCTTGTCCGCTGATTTCAAAAACAGAGTAGTCTTCCTGGATTACGACTGCTTTTGCACTATATTTTCTTAATAATCGCTCCACTTTGACTTCTTTCATTATAATAGCAGTTGGAACTTTGTATAACGCTATTTGTTGCCAGATAATTTCATCATTAGTATTGCAATATACTTTGAAAACACTCACTATTTTCTCTATTTGTCGGACTAAGTTTTTTACCACAGCTTCAGTTTCATCTAACACAATCGTAAACCGATATATTTTTTCGATTTCGCTCGGGGAACTATTCAGGCTTTTCAGGTCAATTTTTCTTCTGGAAAGCATGATGGCAATTTTACTGATTAGGCCTACTTGATTTTCAGTATAGACGGTTAATGTATATTCCTTTTTTATCATTTTAGGTTTTTTTAAATTTCTTCTTTACTCAAGATGATTTCAGCTACTCCTTTTCCTTGCATAACCATCGGGAATACATTGTCCTCTTGGATTACTGCTATTTCTAATACAAATGTACTTGGATAATCTAACATTTGTTTTAGGCTTTCTCTTAGTTCTTCTCTTTTGGTAACATGCTTTCCATTTATTTTATACCCTTTGGCGACCTGAACAAAATCGGGACTTTGGATATCTGTAAAAGAATATCGTCTTTCATGAAATAATTCCTGCCATTGTCGTACCATTCCTAAAAAGCTATTATTAAGGATTAAGATTTTTATATTGGGTTTAAACTGCATAATAGTTCCTAATTCCTGGATGTTCATTTGTGCTCCTCCGTCACCCATGATGGCTACAACTTGTCTTTCCGGTGCCCCAAATTTAGCTCCAATTGCTGCTGGAAGTGCATAGCCCATAGTTCCCAGACCACCGCTGGTAATGTTGCTTCTTGGTGTATTTTGTTTGGCATAACGACAACTAACCATTTGGTGTTGCCCCACATCAGTAACAATTACGGCATCTCCCAGGGTGAGTTCGTTAAGAACTTGTATCACTTCTCCCATAGTCAAGCCTCCTTCAGTGGGATGTAAGTCTTTTTCAATCACTACTGTAGTTTCTTTTGCTCTTTTTATTTCAAATTCGGCAAGCCATTCAGGATGTGTTTTTTCTTCTATTAAATGGGTGAGTAAGGGCAATGTTTCTTTGCAATCTCCCCAAACGGAAACCGTAGTTGGAATGTTTTTATCAATTTCGGCGGGGTCAATGTCCAAGTGGATAATTTGTGCCTGTTTGGCATATTTGTCCAGTCGCCCTGTAACCCGATCGTCAAAACGCATTCCTATAGCAATCAGGACATCGCATTCATTGGTTAAATAATTAGGGCCATAATTGCCATGCATTCCAAGCATACCAACGCCTAACGGATGGTCGGTAGGAATGGCACTCATTCCCATGATAGTCCAAGCAGCCGGAAATCCTCCTTTTTCAATGAAGGCTTTAAATTCTTTTTCGGCCTGGCCTAATAGAACGCCTTGTCCAAAAATCACAAACGGTTTTTTTGCCTGATTGATCAGTGCTGCCGCTTTCTCAATGTATTCCATACGAACAGTTGGTTTTGCACGATAACCACTTACTTGAATGCAGGGCTGATAACCATTATAATCAAATAATTGCAGTTGTGCGTTTTTGGTAATATCGATTAGTACGGGTCCAGGACGGCCACTTTTTGCGATAAAGAAAGCTTTTGCCAGAGCTTCTGGGATTTCATTAGCGTCCGTTACCTGATGATTCCATTTTGTTATTGGACTTGTTATGTTGATGATATCGGTCTCCTGGAAAGCATCGGTGCCTAGTAAATGGGCATAAACCTGTCCTGTGATGCAGACCAAAGGTGTGGAGTCGATCATAGCATCCGCCAATCCGGTAACTAAATTGGTGGCGCCAGGACCACTCGTCGCAAAAACAACTCCTGTTTTTCCGCTTACTCTGGCGTAACCCTGTGCGGCATGAATGGCTCCTTGTTCATGACGGACCAATATGTGATTGAGCCGATTTTTAAAATCGTATAAGGCATCGTAAAGCGGCATGATGGCGCCTCCGGGATAACCGAAAATAGTATCGGTTTGTTCAGAAAGTAAGGCGTCAATAACAGCAATACTACCAGTTGTTTTGATGGTTTTGCTGTTTGTTTTTTCTTCTAACGGGAGTTCTAATGTTTTCATTTCATTTTTCTTTAATAGTACTGGATTGGTATAAGTTTTAAATAGTTGTTTTGATTTAAAAAAAAAGCCTTTCTCTGTTTTAGAAGAGAAAGGCTGATAGTAGTTACTATAATCCTGACTCGTCACGGGAAACGAATGTTAATAATTAGAATAATAATTAAAGCTAAATTTTTTATGTATGGTTTTAAATAAAAAAACCTCCCGATTTGGGAGGTTTAATAAATTGTATCTAGTTTACTTATTTATATAACACCTCGCCATCATTGTAGAATTACAATAATGCTAATAGCGATAATAATGTTAGATAAATTTTTCATTGCTTTCTGTTTGAGATGCAAATGTATAGATTATTTGATAAGAACTACAAAAAATATTATTTTTTTGGAAGCGCTGGTGGATATTGTACTAATATTTTAGCAACAAATTCGTTGATTCTTTTTTCCTTGTCTTCCCTATTTTGGGGTAAATAACCGACTCCTTCTCCTTGCCAAACTAATTGGTTTTTCTTGGCGTCAATTAGATCAATGAAAAGTGTTCCTTCTGTTGTGGAGGAAACATAGGTTGGCCCTCCCCAGGCATAAGGACTCCATCCCCATCCCCATCCATAGCCCCATCCGTAATCGTATTGGGAAATATCGATATGTTCTCTTTCTTTGGTAAAAATATTTACCAACAAATCTGGCGTTTCACTTTTGGTCATTCCCTTTTTGCTAAGTTCGTTGTCTATCGCATTAAGAATTCTTTTCTTGTCCAATTCTGAAATTTTGACTTCATCGACACCTTTTTTATGAAAAGCATAGGTTTTATATTGGCTGAAATCTACATTTTTGTCAAAATCGGAATACACACTCACTGAACTGCAGGAGGCAAGCACAAAGAGAAAAAGTAAAGTAAGAGTTTTAATTGCTTTCATTTTCTTTTAATATTAGATGGTTATATAACTCGATTATTATGATGACTTATTTGTTGGATTTTCAGGGATTTCAGTACACTAAAAATCCAATAATTGATCTTCTACTGTATTTGGTAATGTCACTTTCAATAAAGGTTGTGTTTCCATTGCTCTTTTTATGGCAAAAATAGCGCCTTCATTACGAGCCCAGCTTCTTCTTGAAATTCCATTGTTTACGTCCCAGAAAAGCATTGAGGCTAAGCGTTTTGAAGCTTCTTTTGTTCCGTCAAGAACCATACCAAAACCACCATTGATTACTTCTCCCCAGCCAACTCCTCCGCCATTGTGAATCGATACCCAGGTGGCACCACGAAAGCTGTCTCCAATCACATTTTGTATTGCCATATCGGCAGTAAAACGGGAACCGTCATAAATATTGGAAGTTTCTCTGTAAGGAGAATCGGTACCGGAAACATCATGGTGGTCGCGGCCCAGAACAACAGTTCCGATTTCTCCTTTGGCTATAGCCTGATTAAAAACTTCGGCTATTTTAACACGTCCTTCGGCATCGGCATAAAGGATTCGGGCTTGGGAACCTACAACCAGTTTGTTTTCTTGGGCGCCTTTTATCCACTGAATATTATCCTGCATTTGTTGTTGGATTTCGGCTGGTGCTGTTTTCGCCATTTCTTCCAAAACCTGACAGGCAATAGTATCTGTTTTTTGTAAATCTTCTGGCTTTCCGGAAGCACAAACCCAGCGGAAAGGTCCAAAACCGTAATCAAAACACATCGGTCCCATAATGTCTTGAACATAACTCGGATATCTGAAATCAATATGATTTTCTGCCATAACATCTGCTCCGGCGCGAGAAGCCTCCAGTAAAAAAGCATTTCCGTAGTCAAAGAAATAGGTTCCTCTAGCAGTATGTTTATTGATCGCGGCAGTATGACGGCGTAACGTTTCTTGCACTTTCACTTTGAATAAATCAGGATTGTTAGCCATCATTTCGTTGGCTTCCTCAAATGAAATCCCAACAGGGTAATAGCCTCCAGCCCACGGATTGTGTAGGGAAGTTTGGTCTGATCCTAAATCGATATGAATGTTTTCCTGATCAAATTTTTCCCAGACATCCACAACATTACCAAGGTAGGCTATAGAAACAACTTCTTGATTGGCTTGTGCCAAAGCGACTCTTTTTACCAACTCGTCAATGTCTTCTATAACTTCATTTATCCAGCCCTGACTGTGTCGAATGTGAGTAATCTTTGGATTGACTTCGGCACAAACAGTAATACAACCGGCAATATTTCCAGCTTTAGGTTGTGCGCCGCTCATACCACCCAATCCTGAGGTTACGAATAAACCTCCTTTAGGATTGCGTTTTATTTTTCGGAACCCATTCAAAACTGTAATTGTGGTTCCGTGTACAATACCTTGTGGTCCAATGTACATATAACTTCCGGCAGTCATTTGACCATATTGTGAAACACCCAAAGCATTCATCTTTTCCCAATCATCCGGTTTGGAATAATTAGGAATCACCATTCCATTGGTAACGACAACTCTTGGAGCTTCTTTGTGAGAAGGGAATAAGCCCATTGGGTGGCCTGAATACATTGTTAATGTTTGCTCATCGGTCATTTCCGATAAGTATTGCATCGTTAATAAATATTGAGCCCAGTTTTGAAAAACAGCTCCATTCCCGCCATAAGTTATCAATTCGTGTGGGTGTTGTGCCACTGCATAATCAAGATTGTTCTGAATCATCAACATGATTGCTTTGGCTTGCTCAGATTTTCCTGGATACTCTTCGATTGGTCGGGCATACATTCTGTAATCCGGACGAAGACGGTACATGTAAATACGTCCGTAGGTTTCCAGTTCGTCCGAGAATTCTTTTATTAATTCGGCATGATGTTTTGGTTCAAAATAACGCAAAGCGTTTCGAAGTGCCAGTTTTTTTTCTTCTGCTGACAGAATTTCTTTTCTCTTTGGTGCATGATTGATGTTTGCCTCAAACGGTTTTGGTTGAGGTAATATAGATGGAATTCCTTGTTGGATTTGTTCTTGGAAAGTCATGTTTTTTATATTTTAAGATTTTAAGATCGGTGGATTATTGAGTTTATCAACTCAATAAAGCACATCTATTAATCTATTTTGGTTGTATTTATTTTAGATTTTTTCGAACAGTTGAATAATCTAAAAATCGAATAATCATTTTTTAATTAAAATAAAAAACTAGGGATACCGTATATCCGACCTGTGGTAGGATTTATGAATTTTGATTCTGTATTTCTGTAAATGAATGTCCATTAACGGTTTTATATTATTTTAAAATCGCATTTTTTTTCGGTTGAAAACTGCTTACTTTTTAATTTCTCCTGTTTTCTTGTCATATCCATACGGACAGTGACGACAGCCACTTTTGCAGCAATAGCCTCGTTTTAAATGGTATTTTTCGGTAAAGCATTTATAACCTTCGGGCGTATAATAGAAATCTTCACCTTCTATTAATTTATTTTCATTACTTTGTTCTATCATGCTCGCTTTATTCTAGTCTAAAATGTTTTTGCGTACTTTAGATAATGCTGTCTGTGTGATTATGGTTTTCATTAAATAAAGCAGTTTTGCCATTACAAATTTATACATTTTATAGCGAATGTTTCTGATTGTTGCTAAATATTTAATTCCGAGAGGATATCGTGGTTTAGCGGTATTTCCATTTGTGCTTGTGAAATATAAGTTTGATAAAGAAAATAAGGTTTTTGTAAATCACGAGAAAATACACCTTCGTCAGCAACTTGAGCTTTTAGTAATTCCTTTTTTTATATGGTATTTCGTAGAGTTTTTATTTCGCTTCATGCAATATCGGACTATTGATTTAGCTTACAGAAACATCAGTTTTGAGCGGGAAGCTTATGCTAATGAAAACAATTGCGATTATCTGAATGCAAGAGTTTTTTTGTCCTCATTGCGTTATTTGAAAAACAAATAGTCCCCTAAAGTTTTATAATAATAAAAAGGAGTCAGGTGGGCTAGGTTAAAGTCTCTTGTTTAGTCGGTTACTTGGTTTTTTATGGAATAAATAGTAGAAAAAATCTGTTGTTTTTTGGTGATAAAAAAGGGTTATACTGCTGATTTTTATCTGAAAAGTATTATTTTTACATGTAGATATTTATTGCGCATAATTCAAACGTTAAAAGTGATTGAATAAGGTTTATATATGAATACTTAAAGAAATAAAAATGGAAATGAAATTTTACAAATTTATCATTGCAGTTTCTATGTTTCTAGGTGTGCAAGCTTATGGACAAGTGTATAGTGATAAAATAGTCGGAAAAAAGAATGAGGCGGTATTAGACAGTCTTAAAGCACAAGAATATCCCTATTCGCTGCCTATATGGGGAGACAAAGCCACAAAGAAAGGATTTCAATTGCCTTATTCGGCAGGAGTGTCTGTGAATTATTTTTGGCAGGAGTCTGATCTTATTATTAATAATTTGCAGGTAGGGTTTAATAATGGGCCTAAATATAATTTAGACGAAATTATTCGATTTAATGATGCTGTTGCGACTGCCAATGCTGTTAATATTAGGCCAGATATATGGTTACTCCCGTTTTTGAATGTTTATGGTATTATCGGAAAAGCCAAAACCTCCACAAATATAAAAGCGGGTTTATGGGTTCCTGATGCAGAGAATAATTGGACAGAAGTGGCTAATTTCGGATCTAAAGCTGATTTTGATGCGACTACACTCGGAATAGGTTTTACACCTACAATTGGTATTGGAGGTGGCTGGCTTGCTCTTGACATGAATGCAACCTGGACTGATATAAGCGCATTGGAAGAACCTGCTTTTATATTTGTATTTGGACCTAGAATGGGCAAGACTTTTAAATTTAACAAACCGGAAAGTAATATAGCTGTCTGGGTGGGTGGTTTCAGGGTGCATATGAAAAGCGAAACGAGTGGTTCGTTGCTATTAGAGGATGTTTTGCCATTAGATGATGCACAGGCAAAAGTGGATAATGGTTTAGAGAAAGTGGCTGAAAAACAAGTTGCCGTTGATAACTGGTGGAATGGATTAAGTAATGTCGAACAAGCAAATCCGGCTAACATTGCTAAACATTCAGCGGCAGACAGGGCTCTCGAAGCTGCAGGTGGTTTCTTGTCAGCTGTAGATGGCGCTCTTAGTACGGCAGAGACTTCTTCGGTTCAATATTCTTTAGACAAAGCGCCTAAGGATATGTGGAATTTTATAGTTGGAACGCAATATCAGTATAACAAGCATATTATGTTTCGGGCTGAATACGGGTTTTTAGGTACTCGTCAACAATTTATAGGGGGGATACAGTACCGTTTTGGTCTATAAGAAACACTTGGTGTGAAGTCGCCATGATAATCTGAAATACGAATATTAATAAAGATTGATGATCGATTCCCTTTAAAAATATTTTATACCAATGAAATACAGCCTCGTTATAGCCCTACTGTTTTACACCGTTACAGTTAAATCGCAGGTTCTGATTTCCCTGATTTTTGGGGAGAAACTGAATTCGCCCAATATTGAGTTTGGACTGGAAGGAGGAGGAAATTTTTCAACAATTTCAAATCTTGAAGGGGCTAAATCTGATTTGAGTTTCAATCTTGGTTTTTATTTTGACTTTATGCTCAAAAACCCCTCTTGGATAATCAATACGGGGGTTATTGTTAAATCACCAATGGGAGCAGACGGATTAGCCGTTTATTCATTAAATAACGAAGATTTAGATAATGTATTTGAAGGAGGAACTGTTGATCGGGAGATAAGGTATTTCAATGTGCCCATTTTAATAAAATATAAATTTCAAAATAATATTTTTGTAAAAGGAGGGCCTCAGTTGGGTTTGTTGAGTAGAGCTTTTGATGAGTTCAAGAATGAAGTGGATGGGGAAGATGTTGTATATAAAAATAATATAAGAGATCAGATTCATGTTATTGACGCCGGATTAGCTCTTGGCTTGGGATACCATTTAAAAGGTGGAAACGGAATGAACTTTGGGTTACAATATTATTATGGTTTGGTGCCCCTAATGAAAGGAGATTCCAGTCCAAATCAGTTTAATCGTTCTCTTTATTTTACTGCCGGAATCCCAATAGGGAAGGGAGCTGCCGCTAAAAAAGCTTTGCAGGAACAGAAATAAGTACTGCTCTTTGAAAGACTGATAAAAGTATATTTGTCGCTTTTGTAGTTTGATTTAGTATAAGGTTGTTAATTTGGCTTTTAAAATTTTACTGTTTTACAGAAAAAGTAAGCGTTGTTTAATAGCATTTCAGTTTCTTTGCAAATGTTTTTTTAATCATTGTTAACTGCCATTTAATCTTCAAAACACAATAACTTTTGAACCAGTTTGTCACTATAGATTTTCCAAATTCAATTTCGGTTTATATCAAGCGCGAGGATTTGATTCATCCTTTTGTTTCCGGAAATAAATTTAGAAAACTAAAATACAATTTGCTTCAGGCGAAAGAAGAGAATCAGACAACACTGCTTACTTTTGGCGGAGCCTATTCCAACCATATCGCCGCTGTGGCGTATGCCGGTAAAGAAAAAGGTTTTAAAACCATTGGAATTATTCGGGGAGATGAGTTGAGAGAAAAAATTTTGGAAAACCCAACTTTATTATTTGCCCAAAACTGTGGTATGCAATTCGAGTTTGTTACCAGAGAGGCGTATAGGTTAAAAAACGAAGATTCTTTTATTGAAGACTTAAAACAAAAATTCGGGTCTTTTTATTTAGTTCCCGAAGGTGGTACTAATGAATTTGCTATTAAAGGCTGTCAGGAAATCTTGACCGAGGAAGATGCTGCTTTTGATTATGTTTGTTGTGCAGTAGGAACTGGCGGGACTATTTCCGGAATAATAAACAGTATTTTACCACATCAAAAAGTTTTAGGATTTCCTGCATTAAAAGGCGATTTTTTAAAAGAGGAAATTCGTAATTTTGTCCAGAATGAGAATTGGGAGTTAATTACGGATTATCATTTTGGAGGTTACGGAAAAGTAAATTCGGAATTAATTGCTTTCATCAATCGGTTTTATAGGACGACCCAAATTCCTTTGGATCCTATTTATACTGGAAAAATGGTTTTTGGCGTTATAGATTTAATAGAAAGAGATTATTTTCCTGAAAACTCAAAAATTTTACTCATTCACACTGGAGGAATTCAAGGTGTTCAGGGAATGAATATAAAATTAAAAAACAAACAATTACCAACAATCGATATCTATGATTAAAAAAATCCTACTATTATCCATCCTACTGATTTTAGTTAGCTGTACTAGTTCGAAACCGGTAATTATAACTAAAAAAGGAGTTTCCCATAGTCCTAAAAAAGAAGTAGCTAAGACTCCAACAAAATCCGGAGCAAAAACAAAACATCCCAAACAGTCACAAAGTAATTCGACTACTGAAACAATACAATCCACTTCAAAGACTGTTGTGACCAGTGATTTGATTAACGGGTACATTTTTCATTACAAAGAGGTTGCTATGGGTAACATGAAAAATTATGGTATTCCTGCAAGTATTATTTTGGCACAGGGAATCTTGGAGTCAGGGGCAGGATTGGGAGATTTGGCGGTAAGCGCTAACAATCATTTCGGAATAAAATGCCATAAAGATTGGACGGGTGAGAGTGTTACGCATGATGATGACTCTGATCAGGAATGTTTCCGAAAATACAAAGACCCGGCAGAATCTTTCAAAGATCATGCTGTGTTTTTAACTGGAAGAAGCAGATATGCCACTTTATTTGCTTTGCCAAAGGGCGATTATATAGCTTGGGCCAAAGGTTTAAGAGCAGCAGGTTATGCTACAGATCCTAACTATCCAGAAAAATTAATCAACTACATAGAACGTTATAATTTACATCAATACGATAATCAGGTTTTAGGAAAAGAGTATGTTATTAATGCCAATCAAACGACCAGACCTGTAAAAACAGAAATTCAGGACCTTTCTTTATACGAAGTTCAAAAAGGAGATACATTATACTCCATCTCAAAGAAATTCAACTTATTGGTTGATGATTTAAAACAAAAAAATAACCTTGTTGAAAACGCACTTTCTGTTGGTCAGAAACTAAGAGTTAAGTAAAACATTTCAATTATAAATCATAAATTTAAAATGATATACCAAAGAAGCAGTCAGCTTTTTGCTGAAGCGGAAAAAGTAATTCCGGGAGGAGTAAATTCACCAGTAAGAGCATTTAAAGCAGTTGGAGGTACTCCAATTTTTGTTAAAAGTGCCAAAGGAGCTTATTTGTATGATGAAGATGGAAATCGGTTAATCGATTATATCAATTCATGGGGGCCAATGATTTTGGGGCATGCTTTTGAACCGGTTGTTGAAGCGGTAATCGCGAAAGCCAAATTAGGAACTTCTTTCGGAATGCCAACGGAATTAGAAACCCAAATCGCTGCTTTAGCAGTTGCAATGGTTCCGAATATTGACAAAATAAGATTCGTTAATTCGGGAACGGAAGCTTGTATGAGCGCCATCAG
Organism: Flavobacterium maritimum; assembly: GCF_040049085.1. Taxonomy (NCBI): domain Bacteria; kingdom Pseudomonadati; phylum Bacteroidota; class Flavobacteriia; order Flavobacteriales; family Flavobacteriaceae; genus Flavobacterium; species Flavobacterium maritimum. The sequence continues at coordinate 69,965 of NZ_JBDLZY010000008.1, read as the reverse complement.
GTTGGCTCGTGGTTTTACCAAAAGAGACAAAATTATCAAATTTGCAGGTTGTTATCACGGTCATTCTGATTCGTTTTTGATTCAGGCGGGTAGTGGAGCGGTTACTTTTGGAACTCCAAATAGTCCTGGTGTAACTGCAGGGACGGCAAAAGATACTTTATTGGCAAGATATAATGATCTGGAAAATGTGGCCGCTTTAATTGGAGCTAATAAAAATGAAATTGCTGCTATAATTGTGGAACCTGTTGCTGGAAATATGGGTTGTGTTCCGCCAAATAAAGGATTCTTGGAAGGCCTACGTCAATTGTGTACGGATAACGGAATTCTATTGATTTTTGATGAGGTAATGACCGGATTTCGATTGGCTAGAGGGGGTGTTCAGGAATTGTTTAATATAAAGGCTGATATTGTTTGCTTCGGGAAAGTAATTGGTGGTGGTTTGCCTGTTGGTGCTTTCGCTGCCCGTGCCGAAATCATGAATTATCTGGCTCCATTAGGCCCTGTTTATCAAGCTGGAACTTTATCTGGAAATCCATTGGCTATGGCTGCAGGATTTGCAATGTTGCAGGCTTTGGATAATGACCGTGCTATCTTTCAAAGATTAGAAGAAAAAACAGCTTATTTAGCTGCCGGAATTGATAAAGTGCTAAAAGCAAATAATGTTGTTTTTACCATCAATCGTATTGGTTCTATGGTATCCGTTCATTTTGATGAGGCTCCGGTAGTTGACTTTCAGACGGCCGCTAAAGGGGATAATGAAACATTCAAAAAATTCTTCCACGGATTGTTACAAGAGGGAATTTATATCGCGCCATCGGCCTATGAAACCTGGTTTATTACCGATGCTCTTACATACGAGGATTTGGATTATACGATACAAGCAGTCGATAAAGTGTCTAAAACTTTTTAAGCAAAAAAAACTTCCGATTTATATCGGAAGTTTTTTTTTACTTTTTCATTTCGCATCCTCCTTCATGTCCTCGATGCCCCCCTCTTTGATGATGATTTTCTTTCATCGCATCCCATTTTTCAAGTTGTTCGGCAGTTAAGATAGTTTTCATTTTAGCTTTCATGGCAATTTGCTCATCCAACATCTTGTTTTTCATTGCAAAACGCTCATCACTTGTTGGTTTGTCCTGTTTTGCTTTTTGTTCCGCTTTTATTGCTTCTCTTTTGGCACTTTGTTCAGCAATAACTTGTTTTACCTGCTCTTGTTGTTTTGCATTTAAGTCCAATTCTAATGTCATCTTTTTTAACATCAATTGATTTTTTTGTTCAGGAGTGAATTTTTCCATCTCTTGTCTCGAAGGTCTTTCTTTTTTATCTTGAGCAAAACTGGTCATTCCAAGAACTAATACTAGGGCAACGATTAAATTTTTCATTTCTATATTTTTTTAAGTTACAGAAATAAGACCGCAATAGTAATCAAGGGTTTAAGCGTTAACAAAAGTTTATTATTCTGCGGATTTGAATTTTACAAAACCGCCACGATTTTCTTTACGTTCAATAGATTGCTGAACGATTAAATAGGCAATTGCCATCATATTCAGCAATTCGTAAAAAGCAGCATTGATTCGATGGGTTCTGCCAATTTCTTCCATTTCATTTTGCCAATGCAAAAGTTGTTTTTTTGCCGCTGGTAAATCGGAATCATAGCGAACGATTCCAGCATTTTGACGCATTAAGAGCTGTAATTTGGCTTTCATCGCATTCAGATAGTCCAAATTGATTTCGGGCAGGTCTTTTAACGTCCGATCTGAAATAACAGTATTTTGTTTTTTGTTCGTCAAAGGAGTACTCGATAAATAATTATAAATTTTATCCGAATAAACTAATGCTTCTAACAGGGAATTTGATGCTAATCGATTGGCGCCATGCAATCCGGTTCGGGAGCATTCGCCACAAGCAAATAAATTTTCGATAGAGGTCTTTCCATTTCTGTCCACCACAATTCCGCCACAAAGATAGTGTTGTGCAGGAACAACAGGGATCCAGTCTTTGCTAATATCTATTCCAACGCTCTTACAATGCTCATAGATCATGGGAAAGTGTTTGGTAAAGGCATCTAAATCTAAATGAGTGCAATCCAAATACACACAATCATCGCCTGATTTTTTTAGTTCCAAATCGATGCTTTGCGAAACAATATCTCTGGAAGCTAATTCATTTCGGTTATCATAGTCTTGCATAAAACGATACCCGTTTTTGGTTCGCAAGTAAGCGCCGAAACCACGAACCGCCTCCGAAATTAAAAATTTTGATCCGGTAGAAGTATCGTACAGTGCAGTGGGATGGAATTGGATAAACTCCATTTCCTTGATGGTAGCATTTGCCCGAAAGGCCATAGCAATTCCGTCACCGGTCGCAATAACAGGATTGGTGGTATGTCCGTAAAGATGCCCGATTCCACCTGTTGCCAATAAGGTGATTTCCGATTGGTAAGCGGTAATTTCATTTGTTTTCTGATTCAGAACATAAGCCCCTAAACAGTAGTTGTCTTTCGTAATTAAATCAATTGCAAAATGATGATCTAAGACGGTGATATTTTCTTTTTGATTGACCTGCATTAAAATGGCACGTTCAATTTCGTGTCCGGTCTGGTCTTTATGATGGACCACTCTGTTTTCCGAATGCCCGCCTTCTTTGCCTAAATCAAAATTTCCTTCGGCATTTTTATCAAATTTGGCTCCCCATTCAATAAGTTCATTTAGTCGTTCGGGCCCTTCGGTAACGACCATTTTGACTACGGCTTCATCACACAAACCGTCACCGCAAATAAGGGTGTCTTCAATGTGCTTCTGATAAGAATCTTCATCTTTATCTAAGACAATGGCAATTCCGCCCTGCGCATACTTAGTGTTAGATTCGTCCGCATTAGCTTTGGTTACGATAGTGACTTTTTTATCCGGGAAGCGATCCGCTATTTTTATGGCAAAAGTCAATCCGGCTACTCCTGAACCAATGATTAAGTAATTGGTAGTAATCATTATTTTGATAATTCAAGCATTCGCTCAATAGGAACTAAGGCTCTTTTTCTAATGTTTTCCGGAACAATTATTTCGGGTGTTTCATAAAGTAAGCAATCAAACACTTTTTGAAGGGTATTTATTTTCATATAACCACATTCGCTGCAAGCGCAAGTATTGTCTTCTTGCGATGGTGCCGGAATCAATATTTTATTAGGTACTTCCTGTTGCATTTTATGTAAAATTCCAGCTTCGGTAGCTACAATGAATTTATTGTTTGGATTGATTTTTACATAATCAATCATGCCCGCCGTAGAACCGATGTAATTGGCTGTAGCCAAAATGTGGGTTTCTGATTCAGGATGGGCAATAATTTGGGCATCAGGATTTTCTTTGTGTAACTCAATCAGCTTGTCTAATGAAAAAGCCTCGTGAACCACGCAGGAACCGTCCCAAAGTAGCATGTCTCTTCCAGTTTTACTGATGATGTATTTTCCCAAATTTTTGTCCGGTGCAAAAATGATAGGTGTTTCTTTTGGAATGGATTCGACTATTTTTAAAGCATTTGATGAGGTACATACAATGTCGCTCAAGGCTTTGATTTCGGCAGAACAGTTAACGTAAGTAATGACGATATGATCGGGATGTTGATCAATGAATTTCTTGAATAAATCTGGTGGGCACGATTCAGCTAAGGAACAGCCAGCTTTTAAATCGGGAAGAATTACTTTCTTGGTTGGATTTAAAATCTTGGCAGTTTCGGCCATAAAATGCACACCTGCAAAAAGAATAATATCGGCATCCACTTTCATGGCTTCTTGTGATAATCCTAAACTATCACCCACATAATCTGCAATATCCTGAATATCCGCTTCCTGATAATAATGGGCTAAAATAACCGCATTTTTCTTCTTTTTCAATTCTAATATTTTCTCTTTAAGACTTTTCATTCCCTTATGGTTTGTTTTTTAGTGGTTGAAAGTGAGTGATTCTTTTGGTAAAAATCTCCAGATTTGAATTCACTTTTATAACTAATTTGTTTCAAGGACGTAAAAGTATTTTATTCAAAATTAATAAGGAATGATAATTGTCATTTTTTTTAGTTATTGCTTTAGTCTTTAAACAGCAAAACCGGCCTAATCATTTCTTATTAGGCCGATTTCAATAGTTTTTTAAGAGAGCGTATGCTTTATAAAGGGATGACTGCTTGTTGTATTGAGAAGAAAATCTAATATTTCTGAAGCTACTCCTCTTGTTATAATTTCTTTCTAAATGGCTAGGAGTTCTAAATCTGCGAAGAATAGTTAAACCAAGTCCAGCCAGTTTTTGATTATTGAGTAATTTTAAAGAGTCTTACAAACAAAGTATCATTTTTGTTCTTCTAAATTATCGGAGTTAATCCATCCGATAAATAATTTATAGCCCAACGACATGATGATTGCTCCGGTAAAGAGTCCAATAAAGCCAGAGAAAATGAAGCCGCCTATTACACCTATGAAGATCACCAGCATTGGGACTGGAGCGTCCTTGCCAAGTAATATTGGCTTGAGAATATTGTCTGATAAACCAGCCAATAAAAGCAGTATGGTCCATATAATGGCAGACGTTGTATCTTTGACTGAAAACATATAGATTATAATTGGCAGTGTTATAATTACTAACGGAATTTGAAGTATGCCTAAAACAAGCACCAGTAATGTCCATATTCCCGCATAAGGAATACCTGCGAGTAAGAATATGATTCCGTGTAAAAGAGCCAGTATAAGAGCTACCCCGATAATCCCTTTTACAACATTACCAACTGTCTTGAGGGAAACATCAGCAAATTCATCACCTCTTTCACCAGCTACTTTTCTAAAAAATTTACGCATGGATTCACCTGCTCCGCCTACAATTAATAAAATCCCTGCAATGATAAGTGATATCATAATCTGAATTAGACCACTGGCAGCACCTAATATTCCTTTGCCTAATTTGCTTCCAAGATCGATAAGCTGGTCTTTGTATTTGATAATACTTTCTTCCAGATTATCAGACGCAGAGTGCCAGATTTCATAAAGGTTATTTCCAATGACTGGCCATTCTTTAACCTTTTCGGTAGGAGGAGGGATTGTCAGGGTACCATTGTCATAACTTACTTTGAGTTCTTTAACTTCATCAACAAGAGAACTTATCAGCAAGCCGGTAGGGACGATAACAATGAGGAATATGGAAAGCACGATAAGGGAGGCTGCAAGTTTAGGTCTTTCGCCCATCTTTTTAGATAAACTATTATGGAGCGGATACATTGCCAGAGCCAGTATGAAACTCCATATCATAATATTGATAAAAGGATGCATAATCATGAGGCACCAGGCAATAATTAATAATAGGATAAAGAGCCTGATTGTAATGTCGTAAACAGAATTGTTTGCAGATTGATTTTTCATAAATAGATAGTTTTTATTTGTAAACTTTATTTGTCTTAAGAGTATTCTAGGTTTTCTTAATCATGGAACCATAAACAAGTTTTCAGTACTAGTATGGGTATTTCTTTATTATATGCCAAAAGAAAGCAAGGATGTTTTTTGATTTTTTTCAAAATACAGTGTGTTGTAATAATGAAGATTGATTTTGTGAGTTTGAGCCGTTTGACCACAATTATTACAATAATGTCCTTTGAAATTATTATAGCAGTTCTTACAGGTAATATTCATTTGGAATCATTTACGGGTTCTTATAAAACCTTAGATAACAGTCTTTTCTGGGCTTTATTTGTAGTAAATATATGCGATTTAACGGAGATAAAAAAATGTTTTTTCTTTCAAAAAAATCCGTTTTACGGCTTATAATCTTACTTTTCTGTCTAGGACCTTTTTTAAGTAAAAACAGACTCTTTTTAAAAACAATTTAGGTAGTATGGTATTTTTTAAAAAACCATACTTTTAAGACATCTGCTGTCAGTATATAAATCGTAACAATAAATAACATAATGGAAAGGTTTAACAGTGGCAACGGTGTTAAGCCAATTTGGCTGGCGATAGGCAGATAGGGGAGTCCAATAGTAAGGACTAAAGCGATGGCGCTTAAAATAAAAAGGTACTTTCCGGGTTGGCTTTTGAAAAAGTTTTTGTGTGTTCTGATAATGAAAAGTATAAAAAGTTCAGAAAGCACCGATTCAATAAACCAAGCTGTTTGAAATTCAGATTCTTTAACTTTCAGCAGATACAAAAGCGTGAGAAAAGTAATAAGATCAAAAAATGAACTATGGATGCCAAAAATAATCATATAGTTTCTGATTAATTTTAGATTCCATTTACCAGGTTTTTCCAGTTGTTCTTCATCTACATTGTCTGACGTGACGGTAAGAAAGGGGAAGTCCGTAAGAAAGTTAGTAAGCAATATTTGTTTGGGCAGCATGGGTAAAAAAGGTAATATTAATGAAGCTGCCGCAACGCTGCACATATTGCCAAAAGTAGAACCAGTACTGATGTATAAATATTTTAGTGTGTTTGCAAATGTTTTTCTTCCTTCTTTAATGCCATCCACTAGTACCATTAAATTTTTTTCCATTAATACAAAGTCTGACGCTTCTCGGGCTACATCTACTGCATTTTCTACAGAGATGCCCACATCGGCTGCATTTATAGCCGACACATCATTAATGCCGTCTCCCATGTAAGCAACGGTATACGTTTTTCTTAATGCAAGAATGATACGTTCCTTTTGTTGCGGTTCCACTTCGGCAAAAATGTGAGTCTTTTTTACTAATTGTTTTAATGCCTCAGGACTGGTTTTAAAAAGTTCTTTACCCGTCATTATAACAGGCTTTTTTATGCCAATATTCAAGGCAATTGATTTAGCCACGTTTTGATTGTCGCCAGTTATGATTTTTAAACTAACTTTTAGTTTTGTAAGTTCGGCAATTGTTTCAATAATACCGGATTTAACCGGGTCATTCAGTAGAATGAAGCCTGCAAAAATTAAGTCCGTTTCAATATCTTTGGAAATCGAGCTTGTTTCAATTGTTTTATAACAGATGCCAATGGCTCGTAAACCATTTACTCCAAATTGTTCAAAGTTTTTTTCTAATTCTGATTTGTGTGAGGCAATATCGTCAATGCTTCCATCGCTTAATTTTATTTTAGAACAAATGCTTAGTATTTGTGCAAAAGCGCCTTTGCTGATTAATAGTTTTTCTTTGCCGGTATTAATAGCAATGCTCAATCTTTTTCTGATAAAATCATAAGGCACTTCACCTAATTTTTGAGGGCGAATAGTTGAATCAGTTTTTAATTGTTTTAATGCATCATCAATCGGATTGGAATAACCTGTTTCAAAAAGGGCATTCCAAACGGCAAGTTGTTTTACATATTCATCTTCCTTTCCATATCCATCCACTAATCCTTGTACTTTAATGGTTCCATCTGTGAGGGTACCCGTTTTATCCGTACATAATAAATTGACTTCTCCCAGATTTTGAATAGAAGAAAGTTTTTTTACAATTACTTTTTTGCTTAACATTCGTTTTGCACCGGCACTCATCGCAATGGTTGAAATGGCGGGTAATAATTCAGGAGCCATGCCAACAGTTAATGCCAATGCAAAAAGTGCTGAATCTATAATGTCTTTGTTATTTAATAAATTAACAACCAAGATGAAAAAAGAAAGTATTAGGGTTATTCTCATTAGGAAAAAACCAAAGTCTTTTATCCCTTTTTCGAAAGCGGTTTCAATTGTAGCTGTAGCACTTCGTGCGATAAGGCCAAATATTGTATCGTCGCCTGTTTGAATAACCAAAGCCTTTGCGTTTCCACTTACGATATTGGTTCCTTCCCAAAGACAATTTGTTCTGTCTGCAAGTTCTGTCTGTTCATCCAGTACACCTACTTCTTTTCTGACGGGATAGGATTCTCCTGTTAAACTGGATTCATTGGCATGTAATTCGTTTGCTTCAATAATAATGCAGTCGGCGGGGATCATATCGCCCGCATTCAAAACAATGAGATCACCTGTTACGATATGTTTTGAAATAATTTCCTGTGGTTGTCCGTCCCTGATGACTGTACTCTTTAACGAAATGATGGATTGGAGTTTTTCTACAATCCTACCGGCATTTCTTTCCTGAATAAAACTAAGCAGACCTGTTGATATAACGATGAAAAGAATTATGAATACATCGGATGTGTCACCTAAGAATGCTGAAAGAATAACTGCTCCTATAAGCAGCAACATGAGTGGACTTTTGAATTGGCTTAAAAACAATAAAAAATCTTTTTTAAAAACCGACTTGCTTTTAGGATGGAGCCCTGCTTGAAATAGGATTTTATCAGCCTCGATTTTAGACAAACCTTGCTCAGAACTATTTAGTTTTTGAAACCAATATTGGGGGTCAAAATGCCAAAAATTATTTGTTGTGGTTTGCATGAGGTCTATTTCTATCTTTATTATTAGCCAATCTGTTGATTAATTGATTTATCTTGTAGGATAGTGTTGTATAGTTATTTTGCAATTACTGCCATTGGAAGGCGGCTAAATGTGATTTTGGTCTTTGTAATGAGATTTTTTTATTTTAGAATACTAAGTTACTAAAAAATAATGGTTCTATTTTTAGGTAAGTAATTTACTGATAGTGTTTTGACTGTGTTTTTCTGTTGGTGCTATAAAATATACTGCCGCCGCGTACCGCTACCATGTTGTTTAATTAACACGTAACTTTATAGGTTTAAGAAAAGAGTAGTTGCAAAAAATGGAAGTTTCATTTTTTGGAAGAAAAAAGAATCTATATAAGCTCGATTATAGTTTTGGTAAATCTAAAAATCTAATGATTAGAAAGGCAAAAAAAGGAGCTCTTTTAGTGAATGTAAATTTCAATATCCTTATCAGTAGTAATCACTTGTCCGATTTCATTGAAATTCAATTTTTTATAAATAATATTGAAAACTGAATTCTCAAAATGGGTTTTATAAGCGATTTCTTCATCTTCAAAATGAAAAGTAATAAAGGTTGAAGTATCCATTTTGCTTTTCATTTCGTCATTAAAATAATCATTCTGGTTATTCAATTCAATTCCGAAATATTCAATATTGGTTAAATTATCACCTATTAAATCTTTTACAAAATCGATTATTTTGGTTGAAGGTATCGCTATTTTTGGCGTGCTAAGGATGAGGGCATGTTTAATCATTATTGGGCATTTATTTTTTATAAATATAATGAATAATGGCAAAGTGGAAAAAGAGAAAATTAATTATTTTTGAGTTTTAAGTATTTTAATTAGTTCAATTAATTAGAATTTGTTCTTTTATAAGTTTTCATACCTAAAGCAGAAAAGGTAAATTTATTTTTGTCTGTGCTTATAATTGTGTTCCTGTGTTTAAAACAGCTGTAATTAGGAGGTTACATTATCTGTACTAGCCGATTGTTTAATTCCTTTCGGAAACATAATAGTCAATAGGACGAATATCAGTAAAAAATTAAACTCAACACCATTTCGTCCACCACCAACTACAAACCAACCCTCTTTAAGGTGAACTAAAAAAATTCCTGTTATCAATATTGCAATAGTAATAATTGAGGCCCATTTTACATATTTTTCGAATAGTAAGCAAAAAGCAGCTGCCACATGTGATAATTTGATACACCAAGCCAGAAATACGCCATAGGGAGCAAAGCCTATTTGATTTAAAAATAAATTTCCAAAATCATTGATTCCGTTGTTAAACATTCCGGACAAGCTATGAACCAAGAGAATTATGGCTACCGCCAAGCGAAGTAAAAAAGTGCTGTTAAATGTTTTTAGACTCATTCGGTTTTTTTTTGTATTTATTGTTAAAATGGATACTTAGATTGTGCTTTTATTCGATCGTACAGATTTTAATCCGTTACTGTAAAGATTAGAATTTTTTATTCTTAAAATTACAAAAAACACACTTTTTTATTATTGGAGTGATTTAGTTCTGAAAGGAACGGACGACAATTCAATTGTCATTATCCTCATTTGAATCACTTTCTTCTTCCGGTTGTTTTTTGTAATCATTGTTCAAAAATTGAGTCAATTTTTTTTTGTCCCTTTGATTTTTCTTAATGATAAAGACGATTAAAATAATTAAAAAGACTACCACTATGCTTATAAGTACCCAATTGATTTCCATTGCTTTTTGTTTTTAAATTATACAGATTTTAAATTTTTTATTATAAATATTTTAGAGACTTTTTTATTTAAAAGTATAAAAAATATAGACTCTATTTCCGCTTCCTTGGTTTGCAATTCGGAGGAAGTTTTTTTAAAGACTATTAGAATGTATATCCGATTGAGGTAATTACACCCCAGTCTTTCTTTGCTACCGCACCGCTTGTCGGCTTATTATCCGTGCTGCCGTATAATTGGAGGTTAAAAAATAAGTCTCTTATGATTTCATATTTTGCGGCTAGATCATATTCAAATCGGATACGATTGCTTATGGTAAGGGAAGGATAACATTCAAAATTTCCTGTAATGTCTATTTTGGGATGACGGTATTGGAACCATTTGCATTGCGCGCCGAACAAGGCTTCCATGTTATTTGAAATTACAGTTGTATTAACTGTTTTTTCATGATTCACAACTAAACCGGAAATCCCATATAATCGTACTGAATTGGTTCGCACAAAATCATAACCACCCCCTAAACCGCCTTGCAGCCTTAGATTAAGGTCAAGTTCAGTGTTCTGTTGTCCTTGTGCTGATGCCCTGGCAAACCACTTGTCAGGTAAAAATTTGGTGATTCTAATCCCAACATTATTATTGCGCGAAATATCATCAACGTCTCCATTGTTGGTTAATATGCTACTCCAATTAAAGCGGGTGGAATAATTGGTAGTTCTGTGTGTGGCTTGTAAATTTACGCTATACTGAAAAACATCACTCGCCTTAGTATAGCTCAAGCCCAGATCAACTGAGCCATCGATTTTTTGAAAAAAGGTTTGTTTAATCCGCGTAATCTGTACAATATCCCACAAGGGTTTTGAAATCGTATCAGTTGCTGTTACAATATTGAGCGTGGCAGAAGTATTCGATTTTAACAGACTACCAAAATACCTATAGCCTGAGTTTGTGCGCATTTCAAAATGCTTTGACGAATAAATAGTATTGATCTTATCGAATTCTATGTAGACAGAGAGCATGGCGTCCGTGCTTAAAGTCAGCAGGCCATATTCAAACCTTTTTAACTCTCCGGTAATCCTGTCTCCATTTTTTAAGTAAATGGTGTCATTTTTTTGTGCCTGGACACTGAGAGTGAACCCTAAAAGGAATATAAACCAGACCACCCCATTTTTAAATAATTCCATATCAAATAATCATTTTCATAGACGAAAGCAATTTCAGTAGTTTTATTTAAGTTTAATCCAATCAAAGCCAAATTTGATGACGACTTTGGAAGAATTATATGGTTTGTGTTTGATTAAACCATTCATTAGTGTGTTAAAGTTAATGAATTAGTTTTTAAGTATTTGTGTTTTTTTAGAAGGTTTTTTCGCAAGGACTGTGTTGGAATTTTTTAAGTAAAAATCCTTTCTTTTGCTAGTGTGAGCGGAATGCTCTCATCAATCGATATTATGCAAATATTAGCTGCCTGCAGTAATGATTTTCGAATGTTAGGTTGTTTTTAACTAACCAATTTTCTAAGCTTTCTTCGAATGGTAAAAATACTTCGGTAAGATTCAAATCAGTGGCATTGTTCCAATTTGTATCAAAATCTTCAACAATTTGAAATAAGTCTTTATTCAGCAATTTCATTTCTCTCAGGTAGTTTTGACATTTTTCTTTATCTTCATCAACCACATTGTTCATTAAAGACAAAGAGTGCCCTATGAATTGATGAATATATTTGGATTGTTTGCCATTGGATGAAAACCCTTTTTTAATACAATCCAAATCGTGTTGATTAAATGAAATTCTCTGATTGACAAAGTTATATTCTGAGAATCCCATTTCTTTATAAATGGGATACATCTTTTTGTGGGAACAAAAATTATATAAATGCAAAATCAAATCACTCTCGACCAATAAAATTCCCATTGAATTTTCTCCTTTTATACTGTATATTAATTCAGGATATGGAGATAATCCTAAATAATCCAAATATACGTGTAACAGCTCATGTGTAAATGATTCATAATCGATAGTTGTATTTGGAGTGATTATCGTGGCAAAGGTTCCGTCTGTTTTTCCGCCCCAAGAGTATTCTAATGGATTATAAATAAAATTGAACTGATAATTTGGTTCAAGTTCATTCCAAATTTTTTGATTCTGAGAATTAATATATTTCTCTATTTGATTGGTTATGTCCATTGTACCTTCGAGATTAAAAATTAATACCTTAAAAAAGTATCACCGGATTTAATCCCAAGCGCCAATTCCTCAAGATTGGTGTTTTCGAGCATGTGGGCCAATTCATTTCGGATTGATTTGAATTTTTCATGCACCGGACAGGGATGTTCTTCGGAGCAATGATGCAATCCCAGACCACAACCGGTAAAGACGCTGTCTCCTTCGAGAGCAGTTACAATTTGCGAAAGTTTGATCTCGCTCATAGTTTCTTTTGGAATTTCAAAACCACCGCCTACGCCTTTGATGGAATGGATGATATTATTTTTGGAGAGTATTTGTAGAATTTTGGCCGTAAAAGCCTCAGGAGAATCTATTTTTTTTGCAATATCTCTCAGTCCCACTCTGTTGTCCTGATATGATTGGGAAGCTATAAAGATAGTGGCTCGGATACCGTATTCACAGGTTTTAGAAAACATATTTAGTTTTTTACAAATTTATTGAATTAAGTTTCATTCTATTATGATTATTATCATTCTTTCATCAGTTGTACTTCACTTATAGATCGTGATTGTGTAACGAGTTTTCCAATAATAATCATCAAAAGTCCGGCGGGTAAACCGATACTGGTAAAAAAAAGATTTTGCTGGTACATAGGCATTGGCCCTTTATCAAAAAAGAAATAACCTCCTTGGATGAATAATAACATTTCGGTTCCCACAAAACCCAATAAAAATAGTGAGAGTCCCCAGTTTATCCAGATGCTTTTTCCGTTTATGAATTTGTTTTGCAAGGCAAAACCCAATAAAAATCCTGTGATAATCCCCAGCATTGTTAAATGGATGTATCCAATGACAAAGTTCCTTATTTGATGGGATATCTGATCCAGTCCCGGTAGTAAAACCACCAATTGAATTCCAATTTTTAATGCTAATGAAAACAGGGCAAATCCATAAACGATTTTTTCAATCTTTTTTAAAGATGAAAAGAAAGTTTGAAAATGGGGTTTACAAATTTTCACGAATACTAAAAAAGCGGCCAACTGCAAGATAACTCCTAAGCTGTTGATCCAATAAAAAATAGGATTACTCAGATACCAACTTACGGGCAAAGCTAAGGTCAAAATGGTTGCTGTTACTAATAATTTATAGAAGAAGTGAAATTGTTTGTCGTCAATTTTAGCTTTCAGCTGATGAAAAAATAAAGCTAAAACGGCAAACATAAACCAACCGTTAAATTGAAAATGCAAAAAGAATTGAATAGCAATTTGATAAAAAGCACTCGCTTTTCCCATTAATCCTACCGCGGGTCCCAAACACCAAACACCTATAGTCGATAAGACCATGAAAAATAATGCGGTTCTAAGCATTTGTTTTTCCGGGAGAGAAGAAGCTTGGGCATCTTTCCAGATCAATCTGCAGAAAAAGTAACTGCAAAAAATATGTAGAGTAGAAAAGGCAATCGAAAGCATGGCATATCCTTCAACAGGAAAACGAACCATCATACCCATAACAGCGACCTGCGTAACCCAAAATAATCGGTTGTAAATGGGTTTTTGTTGCGTTTCTTTAGGAACGAAAAAGTGAACAATCAAACTGTACAACATCAAATACACCCAGCCCAACATGGCAACATGTGAATGACCATGTAATAAAAACTGAAAATTAACCAATTCGACGGGAGCAACATACATCAAACGAAGTAACAGCCCCATCAATGCAGCAATAAAAAAATTAATAAAACAAATTAAGAACCAATGCTTCTTCATAATCAACCTCTAAAATGGATTTTAATTTTTGTGTGTGTAAAGGGTTTTTTATTTGAAATATAAGGGATATTCTTCTAAATAAGCGGAGATTTCTTTTTTTATTTCTTCTTTGTTCGTTTCTTCAATGGTATTGATTTTCCATTTCAATGGTAGCAAATAATTATGCAGTTGATTGTGTGATTCCCCCTTCATTGTGCAATTTTTAAAAATCAAAGCAAATTCAGCGTCTAATTTTTCTTTTAAAACAGATGCGCTTTCATCTGATTTAGAATCGGAAATGATTTGCTGTAAGGCTTTAATCCCAGCAGTAGTTTCTGGATTAGCTTCCCACAGTTGTCCATTGTTTAGACTCACTTTGGTAGGGGTGTTTTTTGGTACTTCTGTAGCTTCTTTGTTTGGAGATACTTCTGTAGGTTCCTTAGCTTCTTTGTTTTGGCAACATAGAAAGCTGATGGACAAAAGAAATAATACTATTGCATTTATTTTTTTCATTTTTAGTTTCATTTTATTTCCAAAAAATGTCATCTTCTTTTTCTACAAAAGTTTCTCTGGAATGAATTTGATTAATTTTTGCCAATTGTGCTGCCGTTGCAATTTTCTGAATTGCAGCAAATAAAATTCGTTCCTCAAAACGGATGTGCGTTTCTAGTTCTTTTTCGAAAAGTTCTAAAGATTTTTCTAAATTGGAACAGTTTTTCAAAATGTATTCTAAGCGACGGTGTTCCGTGATGGCACGTTTTACAAGTTCATTGTCGGCATCTAAAATGGGGAAGAGGTATTTTTCTTCCAATTCATAATGAGGTTTTAAATACGAACTAAAAAACCAATCGGTATGTGCTTTAATACGTTTTGGATCTACTTTTTTAGCTAATCCTGTTCGTATTTTCCAACACAACTGTAATCCGTGATGATGATCGTGGCTTAAGGGCTGTAATTCTGGAGCTCTCTTTAAAGGTCTGTCTGAAATCATTGTATTAAATTTTAAATTATTTTAAAAAGAGGTGAACAGGAAGTGGCTATTCTTCATCATCAACCTCTAAAATGAACTTTAATTTTTTCTGTAGAAAGGTTTTCATTTTCTAATTCCCGATTGGAATGCCACAATTTTTCTAAAGTGGCAACGCCATTCACAAAATGCTGTATGTAATAATCGCCGCTGTAATTATTGGTTTCTAAATAAGCGATCATCGTGCGCATGTCTTTTTTTGAAATTAAATCCGAGTGAACCGTGGTGCGTACTTCAAAGGCGAGCTGACTTTTAAGTAATAAATGCAATGATTTTTCGAACGGATCAAAAAGTTCCGATTGTGTTATTTTTTGAAACTCGGAAGGCATAGCTTTAAAGTCTAAAGATACAAAATCAACCAGCTTGTTTTTAATTAATTCTTTTAAAACAGTTGGTTTAGAGCCGTTTGTGTCAATTTTGACTAAGAAACCCATTTTTTTGACTTCGGCAATAAGATCGATAATGTTTTTGTGCAACAAACATTCTCCTCCACTGAAAACAACTGCGTCTAATAGGTTTTTTCTCGAACGAAGAAAAGTAATTGTTTTTTCGAACGAAATGGTTCCTTTTCCTAACACTATTTCAGGGTTATAACAATATAAGCAACGCATGTTACAGCCTGCAAACCAAAGAATGCAAGCTGATTTATGCGCATAGTCTAATAACGTAAAAGGCGTTATATTGTAAATGGGTTTACTGACATTTTCCTTCATTGAAATGGGTGCGTTGTCTGTGTTCTCCTTTTTTTCCAATATTGAAACTTTCTACAGGTCTGTGGTAGCCCATAACTCGGGTATACACCAAACACTTAGTTCTTAAATGTTGATTTTGTTCTAAAATCGGATGTGTGGCTGTTTTCATATATTTAGGTTTTTTGGTTGAGAGTGCTTAATTATAATGTTGGTTTTTGAATTGTCGTCTTAGTCTAGAGAATGTAAAATGAAATTGTCTTTTTCTTTTTCAATTAATGCATCGTCACATTTTGGACAAAATTCATGTTCTCCATTCAGATAGCCATGTACTGGGCACACGCTAAACACGGGAGTCACGGTGATGTATGGCAATTTGAAATTAGAGATTACTTTCTTTACAAATTGTTTACAGGCTTCCGGAGAGCTTATTTTTTCGCTCATATACAAGTGCAGAACGGTTCCGCCGGTATACTTGCATTGCAATTCGTCTTGTAAAAACAAAGCTTCAAACGGATCCTCGGTATGATCAACCGGTATTTGTGAACTGTTTGTGTAATAAATATTGTCTTCTTGTCCAGCTTGATAAATATCGGCAAAGCGTTTTTTATCTTCTTTGGCAAAACGATACGTTGTTCCTTCGGCTGGTGTGGCTTCCAGATTATAGAGATTTCCAGTTTCTTCCTGAAATTCTTTCATTCGGTTACGAATATGGTCCAAAACTTCCGATGCAAATTCAATTCCAGATGGTGAGGTTATCGCATCTTGTTTTCCAGTGAAGTTCACAATCATTTCATTCATTCCGTTGACACCAATAGTTGAAAAGTGATTTCTGAAATGTTGTAAATATCGTTTGGTATAGGGATATAAACCACGGTCATACATTTCCTGAATGAATACTCTTTTTTTCTCTAAAGTCGATTTGGAAAGATATAACAGCTTATCCAATTGCAGGAACAATTCGGGTTTGTTTCCTTGAAACAGATAACCCAAACGTGCCATATTGATGGTAACCACTCCAATACTGCCAGTCATTTCGGCACTACCAAAAAGACCATTACCACGTTTTAATAATTCGCGTAAATCGAGTTGTAAACGACAGCACATGCTGCGAACGGCATTAGGTTTGTAAGCATTTGGATTTTCTTCTTTATTGCCATTTTCATCCAATACATATTGGCTTCCGATGAAATTCTGGAAATAGGAGGAACCAATTTTCGCTGTATTTTCAAAAAGCAAATCGGTATTTTCTCCATTCCAGTCAAATTCTTCGGTAATGTTTACTGTTGGGATAGGGAAGGTGAAAGGTTGTCCATTAGCATCTCCTTCGGTCATTACAGTATAATACGCTTTGTTGATGAGGTTCATTTCCTTTTGAAAATGTTCGTATCGCAAATCAGTCAATTTGTTAACGCCTCGTTCCCTGGCTCTCATCAAGAGATCGTATTCAAAATTTGATTCGAAAAAATGCAGATCATTCTTAGTTGGGATTTGTGTTTTCAAATCTTCCGGTACTACCCAGTCCAAAGTGATATTGGTAAAAGGCGATTGTCCCCAACGGGCAGGAACATTTAAATTATAAACAAAACTGCGAACCGCTTTCAATACATCATCAAAGGATAAATCGTCCTTAAAAACATAAGGAGCTAAATAAGTATCAAAGGAACTGAATGCCTGCGCACCTGCCCATTCACTTTGCAAAATTCCAAGAAAATTAGCCATTTGTCCCAAAGCTTCCCTAAAATGGGAAGGAGCTTTGCTTTCGACACGACCACGAATACCGTTAAAACCTTCGTTAAGCAATACACGTAAACTCCAGCCGGCACAGTATCCTGTCAAACAATCCAAATCATGAATGTGAATATCACCATTTCGGTGTGCATAGCCTTCTTGTTTGGTATAGACTTTATCCAACCAATAATTGGCTATGATTTTACCTGCAACATTGTTGACTAAACCCGCATTGGAATAGGAAGTATTCGCATTGGCATTAATGCGCCAATCTGTTTGTTCTATATATTCTTCAATGGTTTGAGAACTGTCAACATAGGTGGTATCCTCATTCAATCCATCAATATGCTCGCGTTGCAATTTGCGTGTATGTCTGAACAACATAAAGGAACGCATTACTTCAAAATATTGTTTCTCAAAAAGTGTTTTTTCGATCAAATCCTGAATTTCCTCAACAGCCCAAGTTTCTTTGGATTGTAATCTGTCTGTAATGGTTTCAAAAACACTTTCATCTAATGCTATGTTGACGCTGTTGAAACTTTTTTCAATGGCATCCTTAATTTTGAAACTTTCAAAGGGTTTGTATTCGCCGTTTCTTTTGATAACATATTTTTCCATAGCATTTGATGATTAAGGTTTATATTAGTTGATTTTGTCTTTTATAGTTCTGGTGAAAATTTTTTTTCTAAAACCGCTGCAGCCGGGAACAAAATATTGTTTTCCAAATGAATGTGTTTGTGAAGATCCTCTTCGAATTCGGCCAACATGGCAAAAGTCACACGATAAGTATTGCAGGCATCAGCAGGTGGTGTGTAATCATTAGTTAGCAAAGCAATTTTACGAAAACGCTCTCCTTCAGCATCATGCTCGTTCATCATCATGGCAATTGGATTTGCAACAGTACCAAAATGCGGTTGTTCGATGAGTTCATCTGTAAGAGTTGCTTTAACCATTCTTTTGATGAAAGGGAATAAAATCAACTCTTCTTTTTTCATATGTTGTGCTAATTCACCGGCACAACCAATGAATAGTTGGTTGATTTCGAATAATTCAGGATGGCTTGCCCCGTGCACTTTACATAATTTGGCTAAAAAGGGAAGGATAACATTTGTTTTCTCTTCTACATAACGGTGATGTGTTTTCTCAATATAGTCCGCTAATAAATCCAACGGCCATGATTTAAAATCGATGCTGTTGTCATTTTTTGTAGCCAAAACAGAATTTATCTCATCCATTATTGTATTGGTATCAACGTCTTTTTTTTCACAAGCTTCATCAATAGTTCGGTTCCCTTTACAGCAAAAATCAATTCCGTATTTGGAAAAAACGGCTGCCGTTCTGAAATCTTTTGCTACATATTCACCTATTGTTGTTCTCTCTAAAGTTTCCATAATGATTGTTTTTAATTAAAATTTATTCTACAAAAATAATCATTATTTTGAATAAAAGACAAATTTATCCTTAATTAAATTTATTATTTTATTTTTTTTGTAACTAGATAGAATTCAATAGTATGTAATTTTTTTTATTTCTTTTTTGGGTACTATAATTTTACAAATAAAAAAAAATGCACAACATGACTTTTATCATGTTTTAAGGTTTTTTTAAGGTTTTAATTTGCAGTAATCAAATAAAAGACAATTTTGTCCTTTATTTAAAATTAAGTAAAATTATTAACTAGTAAAAAACTGATACTTATGCTTTCAAAATCACAGGCAAGAGCATTTTTTTTGGGAGGAACCTTGGTCACCTTTTTAATCTTTATAGGATTGACCGTTTACTCATTCATGCCCAGAAATGATCAAACGAACTACGTCAAGATTGACAAACATGTAGTGCGCGGAAAAGAAATTTGGGAAACCAACAATTGTATGGGATGCCATTCCATTATGGGAGAAGGAGGATACTACGCTCCCGAATTAACAAAAGTACTTGACCGAAGAGGCGAGGGATATGTTAAAGCAGCTTTAATGTCTCCAGTTCCTTGGGCTCCAAGTGGCCGAAAAATGGTAGTCTATAATATGAGTGAAAAAGATGCCGATGCAGTAGTTGCCTACTTAAAATGGATTGGAAAAATAGATTTAAATGGTTTTGACCGTGTGGTTTCTCCATTAGCCAAAGAAAATAATTAAAAATAAGTAAGATGAAATATAAATCACAAAAAGTAGCCTATTGGTTTTTTGCATTGTGTATGCTTTTGTTCTCCCTGCAAATAATCTACGGTTTTATCATGGGCTTTGACCGAATAGGAATACAAGGATTACACGATATCATTCCTTTTAATACGGCAAGAGCAGTTCATACCAATTTATTAGTGGTCTGGTTGTTAACCGGTTTTATGGGTGCTGCCTATTACATTATTCCAGAAGAAGCACAGCGCGAATTAATCAGTGTAAAATGGGCATACATTCAGCTTATATCACTTGCTGTTGTGGGGGTTGTAGCGATTGTAGGGTTTCACTTCAATCATTGGGAAGGAAGAAAATTTCTTGAAATTCCAAGAGAATTAGACTTCCTGGTAGTTATTAATGTATTGCTTTTCCTAGGTTTAATTCTGGGAACACTTTTCAAAGGAAAACGCCAGACTACCACCGCGTTGGTACTCTCAATGGGATTGTTGTTTGCCGCCTTATTGTACCTGCCGGGAATGATTTGGTTTGACAGTCAGGTAATGGATTCATTCTTCCGTTGGTGGGTTGTTCACTTGTGGGTTGAAGGTGTTTGGGAATTAATCATGGGAGGTATTCTTTCGTTCTTATTGATCAAATTAACCGGAGTTGACAGAGAGGTAATCGAAAAATGGTTGTACGTAATTGTTGGATTGACTTTCCTTTCAGGAGTTTTAGGAACAGGACATCACTATTACTATATAGGTGTAAATAAAATTTGGTTAATCGTTGGAGGTATTTTCTCCGCTTTGGAACCTTTAGCTTTCTTGGCGATGGCCTTATTCGCCGTAAATATGTATAGAAAGGGAGAAAAAAGTCATCCGAACAAAATTGCCTTATTCTGGACTATTGGTTCGTCTATCGTTTCATTTGTTGGCGCCGGATTACTTGGTTTTGCACACACATTACCACAAACCAACATGTACACTCACGGTACTTTGGTAACAGCCATGCACGGACATTATGCGTTTTGGGGTGCTTATGCGATGATTGTTCTAGCAATGATTAGTTATGCCTTGCCAAATGTTACAGGTCGTAAACGTTATGAAAGTACACATGGTATGATGGCTTTCTGGTTATCCAATATTGGAATGCTTGGAATGACTGTTGCCTTTGGGGTAGCTGGTGTTGCTCAAGTATATATGGAAAGAAAAATGAAAATGGATTTCATGGTTGTTCAAAACGAAATCAGTATCCACTTTGTAGTGCTGCTTATTTGCGCCACGATGTTTACAACAGGAATAAGTCTTTTTATTTATGACTTCTTTAAATACGGCAAACCTTCTGATGAAGCTTTAGAAATAAAATAAATTACTAATTCGCCTTTTTTTTTAATCCGGGACGCTTTGATTATCGTTTTTTAGAACTGCATTTCCAGAAAGACAATAGTTTTAGTGTTCCGGTTTTTTTTAACTCTTACTGAATTAACATACAAGGAAATTTTTACTTGGTTAGTTTTTTTAATTGATTTAGATGTTTAAATAATAAAATGATGTCACAAAATACACCTTATTACCATACTGTAGGCAAAGAAGTAGAAGTCTTTGAACATTCCTATAAAAACAAAATTCCTTTTTTGCTAAAGGGACCAACCGGAACAGGAAAGTCTCGTTTTGTAGAATATATGGCGCATCAATTGGACAAGAAAATCATCACGATCAGTTGTCATGAAGAAACTTCTTCGACAGATTTGATTGGAAGATTTATTATCAAAGGAGCCGAGACAATCTGGCTTGATGGTCCGTTGACCACTGCCGTAAAAGAAGGAGCGATCATTTATTTGGATGAGGTTGCCGAAGCCCGTCCCGATGTTATTGTTGCTATTCACTCTTTGACCGATCACCGACGAGAACTTTTTATTGACAAATTAGGAGAAACGGTAAAAGCACACGACGATTTCATGTTGGTTGCTTCCTTTAATCCAGGCTATCAAAGAGGTTTTAAAGAACTGAAACCATCAACTCGTCAACGTTTTATTGCGGTATCTTTTGATTATCCAGAACCAAAAATTGAAACTGAAATTTTGGTTAACGAAACGGATATTGATCAGGACACTGCCAAAAAACTTGTAGCGATTGGAAATAAAATCCGAAACTTAACCGAATTAGGATTGACAGAAACGGTATCTACGCGACTTCTGGTGGATGCTGCTAAAATAATTCATAGTGGATTACCAAAACGATTGTCTGTTCATGTCGCGGTTGTAGAACCATTAACGGATGACTTACAAACATTGGAAGCACTAAAAGATTTGTGCAATTTGATGATATAATGTAGAGGCAACTCGTATGGACAACTCTCGAGTTGCACGTACATACAAATAATAAAAAAATGGGTTTCGAAATAGATGAATACATAGTTGGGAAGTTCTTCAAACACTTAAAAAAAAGTAAAAAAGTAGCTCCAGAAATCATTGCGAGGACTGTTACGCTCAACGAAATCAAACCGCGACTGACTATTTTGGCTCGTGCCTTGACGGGTAAACCAATCGAAATTTTTCCTGCCGAACGCGAAGGAGGATATAAAAACAATAATTTTTTTCTTCCGATTTCCTTTGCCGAATTACCAAGCAAAGCCGAAAATCACACTTTTTATCTTTTCCGAATTTTGTTTTTAAGCGTGCAACAACGTTTGAATTACAATTGGACTTTCGAGGAAAATGAACAAACTTTAGCCGTTTCACAACAAAGAGCATTAGAGACATCAGAAGAAATTCTGAAGATTTTATTCGAAGAATATGCCATAAATGAAGACTTTCATAGTCAAGCAAAGCAACATTTTATTCAAAAAGCAACCGAAAAAAGCGATCCTGATTTTTCCTGGATTTATGGTAAATGGATGCAAAATGATGTAGAGCAAAATCTGGAAACGGTACTTGAAAATTTCTCGGATAAAACTAAAAAAGGAGTTGAAAACCAACCAACAACTACATTAAAATCAACTGCGGTTGAAGAAGTTAAAACGGTGGAATTAGACAAAAAACAGCAGGAGGATTATGTCTTGCTTCATAATTTTGAAAAAGTAGAAACGGCCGAGGAATTCAACGGAACCTGGCGTGATTTTGATGGCTCAGACGAATTGGAAGACCATCAGGAAGCGTTGGAAGAGTTAAATATGAAGTTCACCGTTCGCGTAGATGACACAGCACATTCTGTTTATCAGGCTGATTTTATTGAAAACACTTCCATCTCCGAAAGTGCAGAAGTCGATGCCAAAGGATTTCATCTTACCTATGATGAATGGGATTGCAGCAAACGTGTTTACAAAGAGAATTTCTGTAAAGTGTATCCAAAATCACAACAAAAAACAGATCCTGTTTATTACAAAAATACGATTACCAAAAATGCATCCACTTTGTTGGGCTTGCGTAAAATGCTGACCAATGTCAATAACAAAATGCAACAGCAAAAACGCCAGACACAAGGAGATGAATTTGATATTGATGCGATTACCGATTTGTATGTAGACGTCCATTCCCAACGCACTCCTTCTGAAAAAATATACATTTCAAACCGTAAAAAAGATAAAGATTTATCCATTTTAATTCTGTTAGATATTAGTCTTTCCAGTGATGGATACGCGGCTGGAAATCGTGTTATTGATGTCGAAAAAGAAGTTTCAATCCTTTTTGGTGAAATCCTAAACGAATTTAATATTGATTTTTCAATTGACAGTTTTTATTCTAAAACGCGCAACTTTTCAACCTATTTAACCATTAAAGATTTTGATGAAAATTGGAACGTCGCTAAACACAAAGTGGGCGCAGTAGAACCTAATGGCTATACTCGAATTGGAGCTGCTTTGCGTCATGCCGGCGCCCGACTCGACAAAAGAAACACCAAAAATAAATGGGTTATTGTGATTTCTGACGGAAAGCCAAATGATTATGATAAATACGAAGGCAAATACGGTATCAATGATGTGAAGCAAGCACTTCGCGAATTGAATGCAAGAAACATTAATTCGTATGCCCTGGCAATTGAAGCGGAGGCAAAATATTATTTGCCGCAAATGTTTGGTCAAAATCACTACCAAATTTTAACGACACCAGTTGAGTTATTGCAATCTCTGGTGCGATTGTATGAAAAAATTAAACATCAAAAATAAAATTCAATCAGTAAGAAATTAAGTTTCATTTAGAAATAAACTATTTAATTTTTTAGAACCATAGAAGAAATGTGAGCAGCTAAGAACAATTTTAACAATTAGGTTGTCCATTTTTATAGGCTTATGTTTCTAATGTAGTTTAAATTATTTTCCAGGATTACAATGTTTTGCAAAATGCAGTGTAGCATCCAAAACTAAATTTTCTTAATTCTTCATTATCAATCTTTAAATTACAATATAATGAATACCACTTTAGATACCACAGCCCTTCCTGAGGGACACCCCGTTCAGGTTTATTTTCAGGAAAGAGAAATTATTTACAAACTTTTAGAGGAATTATCAGAGGCAGACCCAGCTGAAGATATTCAGAAATACATTAATATTTTCAATCAACTGGATACGATTGAAAAAAGATTTGCCCGAAAAGAGAATCAGCTCTTTCCATTTTTAGAAAAAAAGGGATGGGTTGGACCTTCACAAGGAATGTGGTCTTTTCATGACAATTTGAGAGAGCAGATTCGTTTAATCCGTTACTATATTAAAACAGGAAATCCTGAAAAAATCACTGTCAATACACCTTTTTTGGTTGATGGGATTTATAGGTTAATGCATGTTGAAGAGACTGTTTTGTTTCCTAATGCATTAGACTTGTTAGAAGAAAAAGATTGGATTGCGATGCGTTCTGGTGAAGAAGAAATAGGCTGGATGTTGCCAAAGGCTCCCGCTCCTTTTCCGGCAGTCGAATACATTCATCCAAGTGAAGATTTTACTCCAAGAGAATTGTCTTTTTCATTAGAGAACACTTCGCATTATGACGAAGGATATATGACGGTAGAACAAGTGAATTTACTTTTCAAAACGATGCCTTTGGATTTGACTTATGTTGATGAAAATGACAGAGTTATTTTTTACAATAGAGGAGAGGAACGTGTTTTTCCGCGAAGTGCCGGAATCATTGGTCGCGAAGTTAAATTTTGCCATCCTCCAAAAAGCGTTGGAACCGTTCTTAAGATTTTGGATGAATTTAGAAAAGGAACCAAAAGTGAATCTTCGTTCTGGATTAATTACAAGGAACGTCTGATTTACATTCGCTATTTTGCCGTTAGGGATGCTGATAAAAACTATAAAGGAGTGATTGAAATCTCTCAAGATATTACTGATATCAAGAAAATTGAAGGCGAAAAAAGATTGTTAGATTGGGAGTAAAATAGTATTAAATAAATCTTAAAAATGATTACCTTTAAAATCGATTACAAAGACATCTATTATCCTCCTGGGGGTATTTTGATGTGGATTATTATTTTTCTGGAACTGATTACTTTCGGTATGGCGGTTGTGGCATTTGTTTTTTATGGAAAAGAGCAGCCTGAATTATTTCATCAGTCCAGATTACAATTGAATGCCACTTTTGGCGCGATAAATACTGTTTTTTTGTTAACTAGTGGTTTTTTTATGGCTAATGCAGTACATGAATTTAAAGAAAACGACAGACAGAAATCTTCTTTGTATTTTAAATTGGCCATGCTTGGTGGCGTATTCTTCTTAATTTTAAAAGGAATTGAATATTACCATAAAATTGAATCAGGTGTTACATTGGATACCAATATGTTTTTTACATTTTACTGGCTGTTAACCGGATTTCACCTTATTCATGTAATTATGGGTTTGGTGATTTTGGCATGGACGCGCTACGGAATGAAGAAGAAAGATTCTGATACCGGTATTGAAGACATTGAGGGCTGCGCAGCTTTCTGGCACATGTGCGATTTGATTTGGTTGCTTTTATTTCCTGTACTCTATTTAATTTTTTGAAAATGAAATCGTCCTGATTCCATCCCGAAGCTTCGCGACAGAAAATGGAAAGTAGTAAGGCGATATCATTTCAATTAAAAAACAAATATTATCCACATATGAAAAAAACATTAGTTTTTGTTTACGGCATATTGATTTTGCTCACGGTTGCCACGGCTTTGATTTCGAATGTTATGTTGGTTTCCCAATTGGCAATAGCTTTAATAATGGGCTTATCGGTGCTGAAGTTCTTTTTGGTTTCGTTTGAATTCATGGATTTGAAAAAAGCGAATTCTTTTTGGAAGGTGAGTCTGATAGCACTTTTAGGAGTGATTGTTTTGAGCATTATTTTTATTAAAATAAGTGCCTAAAAAAAAGTATAAACATGATAAATATCATAATAAAAGATAAAAAGGTCTTTTATTTTTACAGTATAAATTATGACAAATTAACACCAGATAATTATGGAAATTACATTTAATTTAAGCAGACAAAGTAAGGTAGTTGCTGCTGCTTTGTTTATGGCTGTTGGCCTGTTTTCTTGTTCCAAAAAAGAGGAAAAAGATGCAAAATATTACCAAGACATTAAAGTGGAAGGCCAAAAAGAAGCTGAACTTACTGCGCCACCTTTTGTTCCAAAACCAGTTGGTGATCGTGCCGCAATGAAATTGGTTGTAAACATGGAAATTAAAGAAGAAGAAGGTGAAATGGTAGATGGGGTAAAATATACCTATTGGACCTTTGGAGGATCAGTGCCAGGAAGTTTTATCAGAACCAGAGTTGGGGATGAGGTAGAATTTCACTTAAGAAACCATCCTGATAATAAAATGCCGCACAATATCGATTTGCACGCGGTAACAGGACCAGGAGGGGGTGCAACATCTTCTCTAGTAGCACCAGGACACGAAAAAGTGTTTAATTTTAAAACATTAAATCCAGGTTTGTATGTATACCATTGTGCTACTGCGCCAGTTGGGATGCACATTGCCAACGGAATGTACGGTTTGATTTTGGTGGAACCAGAAGGTGGATTGCCTCCAGTTGATAAGGAGTACTACATCATGCAAGGGGATTTCTATACCAAAGGAAGTTATGGAGAGCAAGGTTCTCAGCCGTTTGACATGAATAAAGCAATTAAGGAACAACCGGATTATGTAGTTTTCAACGGAAAAGTAGGAGCTGTGGCCGGTGATAAAGCGATAACCGCTAAAGTGGGTGAAACTGTTCGTATCTATATGGGTAATGGTGGACCAAACTTGGTTTCTTCTTTCCACGTTATCGGAGAAATATTTGATAAAGTACACATTGAAGGTGGTGACATGATTAATAAAAATGTTCAAACTACTTTGGTGCCTGCGGGTGGTTCTGCTATAGTTGAGTTTAAAGTGGATGTTCCTGGAACATTTATTTTAGTGGATCACTCTATCTTTAGAGCGTTCAATAAAGGAGCTTTGGGAATGCTAAAAGTAGAAGGGGATGAAAGCAAAAAAGTATATTCAGGTACAACACAAGAAGGAATTTATTTGCCAGAAGGTGGAACAATACAAAATATGCCTAAGGAAAATGGTGCTGTAAAAAGTACTGTTGCCAAAACGGTTCCTGAACAAATTAAATCAGGTAAAGAATTGTACGGAAGAACTTGTTTCGCCTGTCACCAATCAGAAGGACAAGGGGTTCCAAATGCTTTCCCTCCATTAGCCAAATCAGATTTCTTAAATGCTAATCCAGATAGAGCAATTAATGCTGTATTGCACGGATTGAGTGGAGAAGTTGTTGTAAATGGTAAAAAATTCAATAATGTTATGACCAGTCAAAATTTGACAGACGACGAAGTAGCGGATGTTTTGACTTATGTATATAACAGTTGGGGTAATAATAAAACAGTTGTAACTCCGGCAAAAGTAAAAGCAGTTAGAGCGAAACCGGCTCCAAAAGCTGCGGCTGCTGCTCATTAATCAATAAGAAAATAGAATTCAATTAAAATTTAAAATTAAAATAACAGTAATGAAAAAGTATATTTTTTGCATCGCAATGATCGGATTAGGTTTGCATGGCTATAGCCAAAATGCAGCCAAAGGAAAAGTAGTTTATGATAAGGTTTGTGTGGCTTGTCACCAACCAACAGGACAAGGAATTCCAGGAGCTTTTCCTCCCTTGGCTAAATCGGATTACTTGAATAAAGATGTGAACCGCGCTATTAAAGGAGTGGTGAAGGGATTAACTGGACCAATCACAGTAAATGGTAAAAAATTTAGTGGAGCTATGCCTGCGCAAGCTTTAAGTGATCAGCAAATTGCCGACGCATTCACTTATGTTTATGCTAGTTGGGGTAATAATAAAACGGTTGTTACACCAGCAATGGTAAAAGCCCAAAGAAAATAATAAATAGTGATCTGTTGGGTATAATTATTTTAAAAAAAAAAGGATTATACTCAACAGGTTAAATAGTACTCAAAATAAGTCCGCCATGTTAAGAAGTAAAATAGCCGTGTTTTCATTTCTATTACTGATAGCAACATCGCTATGGGCTCAAGATACTCCAATGGTTTCTATAAAAAGGGGAGCTTATGTTCCCCTTTATGGAACTACGGATAAGAAGCCGGTAGAGATTACAGCTTTTAATATGGATGTTTATCCCGTTACGAATGCGCAATATGCTGCTTTTGTAAAAAAGTATCCTGAATACAGTCGTTCTAAAATGAAAGGAATTTTTGCCGATAAAAGTTATTTGTCGCATTGGCAAAGTGATTTTAATTATGGTAAAAACAATTTGAGTAACGCAGCGGTAACCAATGTTTCCTGGTTTGCAGCCAAAAAATATTGCGAATGCCAAGGAAAACGTTTGCCAACCATGGACGAATGGGAATATGTGGCCATGGCCGATGAAAAGCGAATTGATGCCAGAACCAAAGAAGATTTTAATAAATACATCATGTCTTGGTATGAAAAGCCCAAAACCTATGCGAATCCTGTAGGGCAGACCTTCAAAAATTATTGGGGTGTTTATGATATGCATGGACTCGTTTGGGAATGGACTGCTGATTTCAACAGTATTTTTCTTTCCGGGGAATCCAGAAAGGACAAGGCTACTGATAAGAATCTCTTTTGCGGAAGCGGCTCCGTTAATGCTACCGATTTAATGAATTATGCCGCCTTTATGCGGTATGCTTTCAGAGGAAGTCTCAAAGCAAGATACACTACAAAAAATCTTGGATTTCGATGTGCGAGTGATAAAATACAGCAATCAAATCCAACCCAAAAATCAAAGAAATGAAATCAATGATTCAAGAACACCGAAAAGTTGGAATTATAGATAGTTTGAGTAAAAAAATGTTTTTAGGATTGATGGTAATCCTTTTAACACTTCAAGGCTGTATTAGTAAATCCGAAGCGGATACCAAAGACAAGCCTATTTCGGATTTATCCATTTATAATCTTCCTTCAAAATGGACCAATCAAAATGGTGAAAATCTCGAAATGAAAGATTTGAAAGGCAAGGTATTGGTCATGGTAATGATTTACACCTCCTGTAAATCTGCCTGTCCGAGATTAGTGGCTGATATGCGTAATATTGAGGAGCGTTTACCAGAGAACATCAAGGAAAATGTAAAATTGGTTTTAGTGAGTATAGATCCCGATGTTGATACTCCAAAACGATTAAAAGCTTTTTCTATTGAGAACAAGATGGAAGGAGATCAATGGCTTTTCTTACGTTCGACCCAGGAAAATACAAGAGAGTTTGCAGCAGTTTTGGCTGTCAATTATAAAAAAATATCCCCATTGGATTTCTCTCATTCTAATATAATCAGTGTTTTTAATACCGATGGAGAACTGGCGTATCAGCAAGAAGGATTGGGGGTTAACTCAGATCAAACCATAAAGAAAATCACTGAAGAAGCCGAAAAAATAGACTAAAATAATGATGAAATTGCTTGATTCCAAACACAAAAAAAAAAGGAGGATTAGCGATTGCATATACGTTTAAAAACAAATATAAACCACAATGAAATTATTAAAAAACATCTGTCTGTCATTGATCGCGATGATGAGCTTAGGGGCTTATGCACAAGAATTTGATGCCAATCTCCAACTTAGACCCCGTTATGAATTCAGAAACGGTTTTAAAAGTCCGATATCAAATGCGGATGACGCCACTTCTTTCATATCACAACGTTCCCGCCTGAATTTTAATTTCAAGCAAGAAAAATTAAAAGCTAAATTAACGCTTCAAAACGTTCGTACCTGGGGTGATGTGACCACAACCACACAGGCTGATAAAACCGGAATTGCGGTGTACGAGGCTTGGGGTCAATATGATTTTAGTTCCAATTGGAGTGCCCGTTTGGGACGTCAGGTGATTTCGTATGATAATCAGCGTATTCTTGGTGAAATTGATTGGGCGCAACAAGGACAAAGTCATGATGCTGCGGTAGTTACTTTTCATCCTGAAAATCATCAATTAGACTTAGGGGTTGCGATGAATGCCAATGCAGAAAATCTGGTTGAGCCAAAAACACCTTATACTACCAATTACAAATACATGCAATATGCTTGGTATCATACCAAAATCAGTCAATTAAACATGAGTTTGTTGTTGTTAAATACAGGTTATGAATTTGAAAAAACGGTTGGTGATTTGGAGGTTGACTGTAAACAAACTTTTGGAACCTATCTTACTTTCAAGGAAAAAAAATGGGATACTAACCTTGGTTTGTACGGACAAACAGGAGAAAGTGCTGATAAAAATGTGAGCGCATGGTATGCTGGAGTTTTTGCGGGTTATGGTATTACTGATGCTTTTAAGGCAGGGTTAGGATATGAATATCTTTCCGGTAAAGACCAAGATGATACCAGTAGCGATATCAAATCATTTAACCCTCTTTTTGGAACTAACCACGGTTTTAATGGTTATATGGATTATTTTTATGTAGGAAACCATCAAAATAGTGTTGGTTTGCAAGATGCCTATTTGAAATTTAATTATACTTCTAATAAATGGCAATTTGCTTTAATGCCGCACGTTTTTTATGCACCAAATACAGTTTTAGATGCTGCCAATGAAAAAATGGATAGTTATTTAGGAACTGAGGTTGACTTCACCACCAGTTACACCATTCAAAAAGATATTGTCGTTTCGGGGGGGTATTCACAAATGTTTGCTTCGACAACATTGGAAAGAGTTAAAAACGTTGCTGATCCGGCCAATACTAATAATTGGGTTTGGGTAATGGTTTCGTTTAATCCTAGAATTTTTACGTTAAAATAAAACGTTTGCCTGTTTTAAAAAAAAGAACCTCGCTTACCTGAAATACAGGGTGTAGCGAGGTTTTTTATATAGGGGTCTTCCGAGTCTGGAAGAATTTGATTTAGATATATTGCCGTTGAAACTTTTTAATAGTAGATGTCTAAAATAATGTTGCTTTTAGAACTGTCAATTATTTTTTCAATTCGGCTGTAATATTCTGTATTAACCATGGGACAACCTAAACTTTTACAAATTGGTTGATCTTGTTCTTCACAAGGCACTCTTTCGTATTTATGAAGAACTATATTTCTGGCTAAAGCATTATTATTCGTTTTTTCTAATCCGTATAGTTTGTAAGCCTTGCCGTATTGTCCATTATAGCTGGACCCTATAACATATTTGCCAAGAGAAGTACAAAAAGAATTTGGGGTGTTACTGAATTTTAATTCACCGGCGGTTTCATTTCCGGAACCTAGACCGTGAGCAACCAAACCCTGATCGATTATTTTATCGTTTTTCAGGTCATAAACAAAAAATCTGTTTTTTCCTGACATGATTCGCATATCAATAAGAAAAGCTATTTCCTTGTTGTATTTAGGATTGGCTTTAATTAATTGCTTGATACGATTTACCTGGTTCAACAGCTTTTGTTCTATTGAGTCATGTAAAACTGGAATATCAGAAGATTCCTTTTTAGTATTTTTTGATGAAATTTGGGCACTATGAAATAATAGTCCCAAAGAAACAAAAAGAAATAACAGTCTTTTCATTTGATGCTTTTTTGAGTTATAGGTTATATACATCTAATTTTCGGTGATACTACTTTGTTGCTTATTTGGGAGAAACAATTCGATAGTTATAGGTCAAATCAATTTTAAACTGTTGTAAAATTAGTTTTTTTTTATATATAATTCACACTTAAAATTTTATTAACATTTTCAATAGCTATAAATTAACATTTTATTTTAGAACGGAATTATTTGATTTAAAGTATTTTACAGAAAAGCAAAATTTAGTAAGAAGTTACAGGTCTAATTGGTTAGGAAAATCAGTTTCATAAATCTTAATTTTTTAAGGAGCATTATATCATGAAAACTGAAACCTCTTATAAAAGTTGGTTTTGCCTGAAGGGTTTTTCTAGATTCGCTTTGGTGTAAATTAGATTCGTCTGTTGCGGAGTGACATTTCAGTATTTGTCTAAAAAAAAATAGCGAACAATTTTTAGTTGTTCGCTATTTTTTCACAAGTTGAGTAAATTAGCTTTTTACTGCATATACTTTTGTTAAAAAGTCTTCCAAACTAGTTGGTTTTCTGCCTAACAACTGTTCTAAATCTGTTTTAGTACTGTTAAATTCTCCTTGTTTTATCGCTTCTGCAAATCCTGCAAACATCCCAACATATTCTGCTGGCACACCAGCTTTTGATAATGCATCTGTATAAATAGCAGCAGTTGGATTTATATAGTCAATTTTTTTGTTTGTGATTTTACTCAAGATATCTGCCACATCCTGAAAAGAATAATTTTCAACATTATTCATGGCGTATTCTTTGTTTTCGTGTCCTTCACTTATTAAAACATTGGCTACTGCTTCTGCTAAGTCTGTACGTGAAGCAAATGCTGATCTGGTTTCTCCTGCGGGAAAAAATACTCCTGTTTCCAAAACCTGCTCCCCTACGAACATCGGTATCACATCCAAATACAAATTGTTTCTGAAAATAGTGTAATTCAAGCCACTTGCTTTGATGCTGTTGTCAGTGTCAATATGCGATTTGGCAAGAAAAGCGATTGGCGAAGTTTCAGTTTCATTTTTGCGTTCAAAACTGGTGTATAAAATGTGTTTGACACCGGCTTCTTTTGCAGCCTTTACAACATTTTCCTGTTGTTTTCCTCGGTTCACGATATCAGTTCCTGAAACCAATAGTAATTTGTCAATTCCTGAAAAGGCAGCGACCAACGATTCATAATTATCGTATTCACCAATTTTTATATTGATGCCCTTAGCTTTAAAATCGGTTGCTTTTGTCTCGTCTCTTACCAAAGCCGAAATCGAGTTTGGTGTAACTCCTTTTTTTAATAGGAAATCAATAGTTGCTTTTCCAAAATTTCCTGTTGCTCCTGTTATTAAAATTTTTTGACTCATTTTTTTATATTTAGTTGTAGATTATACTGCAAAGATATTTATATTTGCTATTAAAAGTATAGTGGTATACTAAAGTATATCACTATACTTTAGTATACTAACAATGAAATCAGGTAAAGATGGATGAAATAATTAGTTTTAGCGAAGCAAAGGCTTGTCCGATTCAGTTTGTACTGGCTGTGAATGATACCTTGAATGTAATTAATGGGAAATGGAAGTTGCCTATTATTGGTTCTTTATTGTTTGATAAAAAACGATTTACAGAGATACAACGCAATATTCCCAAAATCACAGCACGAATGTTATCCAAGGAATTGAAAGATTTAGAAATGAACGGAATGGTGAAACGAACCGTTTATGATACTATTCCGGTAACTGTCGAATATGAGTTGACAGATTCGGCGAGGAACTTAGGGGAAGTTTTGGATAAAATGTTAGAATGGGGTTTGCAGCACCGAAAAGCTGTGCTTTCGGAATAGTAAAATGCAATTGAGTCCAATTTTCTTCTATTTATTTCTAAAAGAATAAAAGGAATAAGTCAATTGGGAATTGTATTTTTGAATGTTGCTAAAAATTACACTATGATTTCAGTTCAAGAGGCTTTTTCAATCCTACAAAATAATTTACCAGAGTTACAGGAAACAGACTATTCATTGGTTCAGGCACGAAAACATGTGCTTTCCCAAACGCTTTTTTCACCTATCAACATGCCTCCGTTCCGACAATCGGCAATGGATGGGTTTGCCTTGTGTTTGCATAATGCCCTGGTGTATGAGATTATTGGTGAAATCAAAGCTGGGGATACGCATCAGGTGGTTTTGTTGCCAGGTCAGGCGATTAAGATTTTCACTGGAGCCGCTGTTCCGGATTCGGCGCAAGCGGTGATTCAAATTGAAAAAGTAGTGGTAAAAGAACAGCAATTGTTGCTCGAAGAAGCTGTTCAGCCAGAAACGAACATAAGACCTATTGGTGAACAGATTAGTGTTGGGGAACTGGCTCTAGAAAAAGGAACTTTGCTAAATGCCGCGGCTATTGGGTTCTTGGCCGGATTGGGTTTTACTTCCGTAAAAGTATTTAAAAAACCGAGTGTAGGAATTCTGGTAACCGGGAACGAATTGGTAAAACCGGGTTCGCCTCTAGAATACGGAAAAGTCTATGAAAGTAACGGTATCATGCTGGAATCGGCTTTGAAAGAGGGGTATTTTGATCAGGTGAATTTGTATGAAGTCAACGATAATTTTGAAAACACCAAAAACAAATTGCAAGAAGCTTTGTCTGTAAATAATGTGGTTTTGGTTTCGGGAGGAATATCAGTGGGGGATTATGATTTTGTGGCAGCAGCCTTAAAGGAATTAGAAGTCGAAACACTGTTTTATAAAGTTAACCAAAAACCCGGAAAACCGCTTTTTGCAGGAAAACGAAATGACAAAATGGTTTTTGCTTTGCCTGGAAATCCTGCGGCTTGCTTAACTTGTTTTTATGTTTACGTTTTACCAACGCTTTCGATACTTTCAGGAAAAGCGACGAACTACAATCAATCCAAGTCAATTTCGTTGGGACATGATTATACTGTGCATAATACCCGTTCTCAGTTTTTAAAAGCGGATATTGTTAATGATGAAGCGAATGTTTTATCGCATCAGGCTTCTTCGATGCTGAATTCTTTCTCGGTTTCCAACGGACTGGTTTTTGTGCCCGATGGAATCTATGAATTGAAAAAAGGCGATAAAGTTGAAGTGTATTTGTTGTAGAGGTATATTTATAACGCCTTAGTACAAAAGTAAATTGTTGTCCGCCAAGTTTAATTATTTTTCCTTTCTCTTTGTTCGTCTTCTCGTTGATCATCATCGTAATCATCGCTTGGGTAAAATGCAACCTAAACATGAACTAAATAGTCGTGAAAACCCCTTTTGCTTTTGTGGAAGTCCTTTGCTTTTTAAAACCAAATAAGTGATTTATCATCAACGTTTTAAGGTAAGATGACTATCTACATTCGATTATAAAATTTTGACTTTTTAGAAAATATCGTCCCGCACACGAGGCTGAAAGCCGAACTGGCTAAGCAATCGGGGCTAAAGGGAAAAATATTGTTTTTTTGTTTTTATCCAAAAAAAGTTGCCTCCTTTAATTATAAAAAGGTATTTTGCCTCCCCAAATCAAACATTAAGCCCCCAATTCATGCGATTTCATATTTTATTTTACCTACTTATGCTTTGCACCATTCCTACTGCACAAGCGCAGCTAAAAGCCATCACAGATCAAACTGACTATCCTTTCTGGATCAATCTGCCCAGTCAGGAGGTGTTGGACAAAAAAGCACCGATCATTTTATTTTTGCACGGAAAAAGTCTGTCTGGAACTAATTTGGACCGTGTAAAACGTTACGGCGTAATTAGGACCATTGAAAGCGGAAAAGAAATACCAGCAATAGTTATTGCGCCACAAGTAGCACATGGTGCTTGGAATCCAGACAAGCTCTTAAAGCTTTTGGAATATGTGCAAAACAATTACAATACCGATTTATCAAGGGTTTATGTATGTGGAATGAGCTTAGGTGGATATGGCACTTTTGATTTTGCCGGTAAATATCCCGATAAAATCACTGCGGCAGTCGCCATTTGCGGAGGCGGAAATACCAAAGATGCCTGCAATCTGGCTACGGTTCCTTTGTGGGTTATTCATGGAAACAAAGATTATATTGTCCCATTATCGGAATCCAAAAAAATGGTCAAAGCAATTCAAACCTGCAATCCCGATGCCAATCTTACCTTTACCGTTGTTAAGGATGGAAATCACGGTACTGTGGAACGTTATTTTAGAGAAGACAAAATCTACAACTGGATGTTGAGCCAAATTAAATTTATCCCATAAAAAAAGACAACCGTATTGGGTTGCCCTATTAAGATTCAATTTTTAAACACAAATTTCACTGCCGAACGACAACGTCCCGCCGGCTTTAAGAAGTTGGGGATTTTTATTCCCAAACCATTCCATTAGGACTGATGTCAAATATAAAAAAAGCTCGTTCCATTAAAAACCAAAACCCCAGTTTCTTAAAACCGCTGTTTTACGCAGGCTTTTTAATTAAGTTTTCTGTATTCCTGCGGTGTCATTCCTGTTTTAGATTTAAACAATCTAGTGAAATAGTGAGGGTAATTAAATCCTAACGAATAAGCAATTTCACTAACGGATTCTGTTTTGCTTAAAAGGAAGTTTTTTGCTTTTTCAATGATAAAATTATTGATTTGATCTTTAGTACTGTAACCCGTTTCTTTTTTTAGTAAATCACTCAAGTAATTTGGTGAAAGATGAATTTTGTCAGCAAAATAGTCAATTGCCGGAATCCCTAGAGTAATAAAATTGCCTTCATAAAAATAGTTTTGCAATAGATTATAAAACTGACTTACTACATCGGAATTTTGTGCAGATCGTGTGTTGAATTGTCTTTCGTAATAACGGTTTGATAGGTTTAATAATAATTCTAAAGACGAAGAAATTACTGTTTGGCTGTGATTATCTATGCGTTCAGAAATTTCACTTTTTATCATATTCACACATTCTGTAATTGTTTTTTGTTCGGTTTCTGATAAATGTAAGGCTTCATGTATATCATAAGAAAAGAACTTGTATTGGTCAATAGTTTTTCCTAGTGACGTATTTCGTATCAAATCCGGGTGAAAGAATAACATCCAGCCTTTTATTTCATTTATTTTTTGTCCCTTCGTTATTGATTGAACTTGATTTGGTGCTGTAAAAATTAAAACACCTTCATCAAAATCATAAGTATTTCTACCATATTGCATTCCACAGCTTTTATCTTTTAATGCGATGGAATATAAATCAGTTGTAGATTTGAAACCAATCCATTCTTCTGAAATTTCCCACTTTGAAACATCAACTATGCTAATCAGTGGGTGTGTAGGTTTTGTAAAACCTTGCATCTGATGAAGTTGGCTTATTGATTTTATGTGATGAATTTCGTTAGTCATTTTCTTTTCTAAATTAAAGTCTCTAAAATTTTTTGATAATATATTGTCGCTCTTTCTTCAGAAAAATAATCAACTACCAAACCAGCTAAACCAAAAAGAGCAAGTCCAATACTGGCACCTTGCCATGTTGGATTTTTGGTATACCAAAAGATGAAAATTGTAGCACTGAAAAACAATGTTGCAATGATTTTTGAGATTTTATATTGATACTGAAAATCTTCTACCCGCTTTTTTTCGGCTTTGATAAATTCCGTTTTGTTTTGCTTGTAGTTTTGTTGCATTTGAGTCATTCTTTTTTGATTTGAGAAAAGCATATTTCCTCCAATAGAAAAATATATTCCACCTACAATTAACAAAGGAATTAATAGTGCTTTGGCATTGGGTGTACTTCCCATTTTCCAGAAAAGTACACCTATTAAAATTGTTAAAAGTCCAAAGGCAATGATAAGTTTTGACTCTAGTAATTCACCTTTTATCCAGTTTGCTGTATTTTGAAAAAAATCCATACTATTCGATTTTATGAAAAGTCGCTGTTTGCCCTAATAATGAGATACCCAAAAACCCTCTTAAATATAGTTTATTTTTTTTAATCCAAAGTTTACAACTGTATGTATCTCCAGATGGGGCGTTATAGATTTTTCCATCAACATATTCTTTACCATTCCAAGTTAAGCCTGTTAAGCTTGTAATGCCTATAACATTTCTTGAACGCAATTTTGGGTCTGGATTTTCGGTGTCTTTTTTGGAAGTTTTTCCATCATTCTGAACAATTTCCTTACCCCAAAGATATCTTCCGTAGTATTTGTCTCCTTTTTTGAATACTTCCAAAATTACATCTTTCTTGTCCGACTCCCATTTACTTATAATTTCATTTTCATTGGTTTGCGCGAAAAGTTGATTGCTGAATGTTACAATAAGCAACATAATTAATTTAATTGTTTTCATAATTGTATTTAGTTTTTGATTTTAGCAGATTACATTTGACTCATTACAATTTTATCGAATAGTTTATCACCTAAATTGGTCCTCATCCAAACCATAGGTTTAGCAAATTTCCCAACACGGTATCGGGTTTTGGGATTATTTGAATTAATGATTTTTACAATAGCATCGGAAATAACTGTAGGTTGTGAGGAACCATTTCCTTGGGCTGCTTTTTTTGTTCCTTCAGAGATTTTGTCCATCATATTTCGGTAGGCACTATCTTTTGGTAATGTGTCGAATTGATTTAAAAGTACATCACCAAATTCGGTAGCAATAAATCCTGGTTCAATTATTACTACTTTAATTCCAAAAGGTTTTAATTCCAATCGTAAACAATCGCTTAAGCCTTCTACAGCGTGTTTACTTGCATGATACCAAGCCCCCATTGGGAAATACATTTTGCCTCCCATTGAAGAAGTATTAATGATTGTTCCTGATTTTACTTTTCTCATATGCGGAACTACTTTTTGAGTCATAGCAGCCATACCAAATACATTTACTTCCATTTGTTTTCTGGCTTCGTTCATAGGAACATCTTCAACTGAGCCGTAAAGACCATATCCAGCATTGTTCCAAAGTACATCTATTTTGCCTTCTTTTCGGATAATTGTATTTACCACATTTTGAATGTCTTCTTCTTTGGTAACATCCATTTTGATTGGATACCCGCCCAATTCCTTTAAATCTTGCATCTGGTCAATGCGTCTAGCAACGGCATAAACAATATGTCCTTTTTTAATTAGGTTTTTGGCTGTTTCTTTACCCATTCCAGAGCTTGCGCCAGTGATTAAGATTACCTTTTTCATTGTATTATTATTTAAAATTGTTTTAATAAATTATTTACAATGCAAAGTTGCGACTCAATCAAGAGGTTTAGTAACACAAAAAAAGGAAGAGTAAACACAAATCACCGAAGTGTGATAAAATGTTTAGAAATTTTAAGAAAATAAAAGGAAATCTACTGAGGGATAGTGTTTTTTTTGTTAGGGCTGTTGGCTTTAGCTTGCATACAACATTCTGGTACTACAGCGGGTTTGGGATTAAATTAAGCCTTATTTTTTTCGGATTTGCCACCCGAGCGATCGCGAACAGGCGAAGCAAATCATCCCAAATACAAAACCAACTTTCCATTAAACCTATTACCCAAATCCATTGTAATAGCTGTTATGCCTTCGGTTTTTTATTTATTCCGATTTTCGGTTTCGCTACCACATCGTTTAAGTCGGAAAAAATTTAATTAAATATTATGTTTAAAGACATTATTTGCCTTTTTCAAAATTAGCAGGAATTAAAGAATTATCTTTTTTTTGGGTTAAAATTAAAGTACGTAATTTGGATAATTCCGATTCCATTTCTTCTTTGGTTATTTGTTTTGATTGTACATTTTCTACTTTGGTTAAGTTTTTTATAATGTCGTACGCACTGTATAAACCACCAAATAAGCCAAATATGAATAAAGGCCAAAAAGTTTTAACTTGCCAATCAGAAAGTTTAGATTCATTATGCAGTTTTTTTCGTTCTGCTTCTTTGTCTTTAATCTCTTGTGTATATTC
Organism: Flavobacterium maritimum; assembly: GCF_040049085.1. NCBI lineage: Bacteria > Pseudomonadati > Bacteroidota > Flavobacteriia > Flavobacteriales > Flavobacteriaceae > Flavobacterium > Flavobacterium maritimum. The sequence goes on along the minus strand of NZ_JBDLZY010000008.1, from coordinate 30,538 downwards.
CGCCTCTAAAGTGTATAATGTAGTTTTCCCTATTTCGGTTAATTTATTATGCGTCTGTTCATCAAGTAATGAATTTGCAACACATTCACGGTATATTTCATTGTATTTTTTCCAACCAATTTTGTCCTCTATTAATTCAAAAAAATTGTTCGAATCAAGATTTTTAGTTTCATTTTCTAATTTTGTTTTTAAAAATAATATTCTTAATTCTTTATCAATCATTTCTTTACTGTTTTGGTTTTCTAAACTGAGACATAACGTCCCGCCGGCTTTAAGAAGTTGGGGATTTTTGTTCCCAAACCATTCCGTTAAGACTGAAGCCAAATATACAAAAAGACCTTTTCATTATTCACCAAACCCCCAATTTCTTAAAACCGCTGTTATGCCTTGTTGTTTAATTAAACTCCCATTATATAAGCATCCCAAATTGGATTAATTTCTCTTGTCTCCAGTGTTTGTTTCAAATAATTATAAAGTTGATTATAAAATACTAGCGTTTCAAAGTAATTTGGATTTATAGCGCCTTTTTCATATTTCTTAATAGTGTCTTCTTTGCTCAATATGAATTTACCAATGATGCATATCGATACTATGTCATTCATTTTTTCCATCCATTCAATTAAAGTTTTTTCAGCAATATTGGTTTCATAAGCTATTATAACACTAGGGACTTTAAATTCAGGATTATTAGGTATGTGTTTTGCTGCCAATTCTAATTTGTTGAAATTTTCTCGTGCGGTTTTAATTTGCTCTAAATCAGAAGTTCTTAATGTAGTTTTTATTTCAGCAATTATATAAACCGTTTCAATTGGAATAATAGAAATTTCTTTGTCTAACAAAATTCTAGGTAATGTACTTTTATCATATACTATAAAATCTGTTTGATTACTACTCTTTCCTTTTGCATCACAAATGATACCACTGGTAATATCTAAACCTTCAGGGATTAGTTTCTTGAAAAAATTGATTAAAAGATTTTCTCTAAGCCCACCTTTAGTGGCGTTATGGTCAACTGCTTCAAAACCTTTTGATTTTTGAGCTAGTATTTCAATTTCTGTTAGTATTAAATGTTTAATTGGAAACATATTTTTTATTTTATAGTTTGGTACAATAAGGCATAACGTTCTGGCACTACAGCGGGTTTGGGACTAAATTAAGCCCATTCTTCGGATTAGCCAAATCATCCCAAGTACAAAACCATCTTTCCATTAAGCCAAATGCCAAAATCCGTTGTAGTGGCTGTTATGTGACGTTTTTATGTAGGTCATCTTTCAATCCAAATTTAGACAGAATTAAGCAAATTGCAATTTTTCGTATACAATAGATTTGTAGTTTCAAATCTTCTTCCTTGATTGAACTCAGGCTACCGTGTGTTATGCTATCTCTTGTTCTCTTTAATTTATTGAGTGTAAAACCAAATTTTGTTGGGTCAATATTATTTGTTTTTAAAGTTTCTTCTAGAGGGCTTTTAAAAGGTTTATATTCTATTTTATTGAATACACCTTCAAGTTTTTTTTCAAACTCAATTTCATCATTTTTATCTGTTAAATATTGCTTGAAATGAGAAACAATCTCTTTTGTCATTTCATCTTTGCTAATGTTAAAGTTGAATTTTTCTTGATTCTTATTTATATTAAATATTTCGATAATATTAAAAAGTAATAGAAAAGAAGCTCCTAGACTAACTTCTCTAGCGTGTAAAAAATTATCTATAGCCTTTGTTAGAGATATCTCATTTGTTTTATAATTACTAAACCAATCAGTTTTTAATATTTTGTCAATAGTAAAATTTTCTTTTAGAAATCTAAAGTTATTTGTCAATTCAGATATGTAAGTTTTATTGTTTGGTTCAGTGTCTCTAAAAATGAAAATTTCATCTTCGGTTCTAAAAACAATTTTTTCAACAATTATTCTTACGCTGAAACAAAAGGATAAGAAATTACAAATTAACTGAATTCTATTTTTAATTTCTTCAAATTCAATTTCTTCAAAATTAAACTTTATGGTTGGTATCTTCTTTATTGTTAACTTTTTACTTCCTCTTTTTTCATTATTTTTGAACTCAAGTTCTGGTCTAAATTTTATATTGTCAATTTTATAGAAATCGTGCATTCCATTCATTCGTGATATTGAGAATGTATTCTTATTTTTAAAGTTAGTAAAAAATGAATAAAAAAGATTTGTAACACTTAATCCATTGTTGTTTAAATAAGCGACACCTTCATTTACAAATTCATTATGGAGATTTTTATGAATAAGACATATTTTGCTGACATAAATCGTAAAGTATTGATTTTTATCATCATTTTGAAAAGAGACGACTTTAAAAATTCGACTTTGGTCAAACATAATTGAAATTTCGGTATCAATAACTTCAAAATTTTCCTCAAATAAGCCTAAAGCATTTTCTGACATTGAAAAATATGAATCAATTCGAGAAGTGGTATCATTATCAATTATTTGAAAATACATTTCCTTGTCATTAACAAATAAATGTGAATGAAATATTTTATCAGATATTTTTTTATCCTTAAATTTTAAATTTAGGCAGTAGTAGTCTTTCACTATTGGTTTTTTTCTAAAATGTCACATAACGTTCTGGTACTAAAGCGGGTTTGGGACTAAATTAAGCCCTATTTTCGGATTTGCCAAATCATCCCAAATACAAAACCATTTTTCCATTAAACCAATTGCCCAAATCCGTTGTAGTAGCTGTTACCAGCAGTTATTTCTTAAAGTTGAATATTTCAGCTATTCTATTTCTAATTTGTATTCTTTGATTATACTTTGATAGTTTGTTTTCAAACATTGCTTGTTTTGCTCTAGCCAAAGTGTGAGATTCAGAGTCTAGTCCAAATAATTCAATTGACTTATTTCCTTTAATAGATATTGAAGAGATTAAAATTTTGTATTTTCCTTTTGTCCAAGTATAATGTAAATCAGGATTGTCAAAGTAAGGGTGAACGATTTTAAATGTACAATTAGTATAATTAGTTAAATCCACATTATCTAAAATATCTTCTTGCCCTTTTTTCGAAGAACTATTACAAAATTGACAAATTATCGCAAGGTTTTCTTTTGTAAATACAAATTCAATATAAGCGGGTCTTTTTTGACCTCCTTTGTTCGCGATATGTTCAATTTCGGCTCTACCTCCTTCGTTGACTTTTAGACCGCAGTAGCAACAATTGTTATTTTGAATAAGAAGTAGCTGTTTATGAATTTCTGTCTTTACATCTTTTACAGCAGTATTGTTCCATATTCCAGGTTGGAATGGAATTAATGAATTTATCAAATTCTGTTCTTGTTGTGAAAGATTATATGTTGATTTAATTTGGTTAATCATTTTCTTTTAGATATGCAGTAGCTTCTTCAATGACCACATTTAATGGGTCATTAGAAGTAATACTTAATGATTTAATAGATTGCAACAGTTCTCTAATTTTATTTAGATTCTTTGATTTTTCAGATATTAAGCCAAGTAAGTCTACTAAATCGGATTCAATGAAATGGTTACGAACTGTTTTGACATTAAAAACAGTATAAAGGATTTCTTCGGCAGACCAACCATATGTTGGTTCTAATATTGATTCAGATTTAATAATTCCTTTGTGATTTTTTAAAGTAATAACTGAAGATTTTTCAGGTAATAAATCTGTTACTAAAAAGTGTGAATGGGAAGCAATTATTATATGACAGCCGTTAAAATTTGAAAAAATTTTATTAATCAAGTCAATGTACTGAGATTGCCATAATGGGTGTAAACTTATTTCAGGTTCGTCAATTAAAATTAAGCTGTTGTCAACAATTAATGGAATTAAAGCAATTAAAGTTGATAGAATATTAGCTTCCCCTGAACTTGCTTCATTGAAATTAAATTCAGAACCTCCTTTTTTATATACTTTAATTTCAACTTGTCTGATTATGTCTAGTTTTGTTAAAATTCCTATAAGGTTATAGGAATGAACATTGTTCTCATATCTAGAATTGTCAGCATTAATTCTGGAAATGTTTTTTTCTGAAAAATTTATTAATAATTCTCTTTTTCCTGAGTGATAAGAATTTATAAAATCACATAATTCATTAATTTTATCTCCAATTAATTCCTCAATTCTTTCTGGGGTCAATCTTCTAAATCTTGTATTATCGTTCTGATTATTTAAATAATCAATAAAATCATTTGGAATAATCTGCCTGTTAAATGTGTTGTAGAGTTTGGAACTTACTTTATAATTTAATTTTAATACAGGTTCATAATCTAAATAATCAAAAATATGTCTGTAATTTCTCGAAACATCTAATTCAGAATAGTTTTCAAAAAGAATATCCAAAGCTCTATTCATTAAAGCTCTATTTGAGAAACTATTAATTCTATTTCTCGTGCCTAGATAATTATATTTGAAATCTCTGAAATAAATATTATTGGTATTATTTTGAAAAGGTCTAAAACTTTCATCCATTGGAAATTTGTCGGAAATGCTATTTGTGATAGCAATTATTTTTTCTGGTGCTCTGTTGTATTCCAGAATAGACCCAAATAATGGTTTTTGATTTGATTCCTTAATTTGCTCAACAAAAAATCTTGCTATTTTACTTAGAACTCTACTTTTTCCAGTGCCATTATTTCCAACAATTAATGAAATGTAATTTGAATCAGAAGAATGTTCCGGATTTACAAGTTGTATTTCATTTGTTTCAAAGTCCTTTTCTTCAAAACGTATTTTATTTAATCTAAATTTGTTCATTTTTTTGGTATAATTGCTGGTAACGTTCCCGCGCTACACGCAGTTTGGGACTAAATTAAGCCCATTATTCGGATTTATCAAATCTTTCTGACACAAAACCAACTTCAAATTAAGCCTATTGCCCAAATTGCTTGTAGCGTGTGTTGGCAGATGATTTTTTTACGTTTCGTTTTCAGGAAACATTTTTTCTTTCAGATATATAAAATATGGCAAAGTCAAAATTATAAGCCAAATTGCGGTTTGTCTATGCATTATTTGATATTTATAATTTAAGAAATAAAATAAAGAGCAGTAGAGTAGACAAAGGAAAGAATCAATTTTCATCACTTGCTTTTCCGAATATCGTTCAATATGCGTCTTATTCATTGCTTTTATATCTGTCATATGTGTTTTGTCGTAAAATCTATTTCTACTTGGCAAATATTCAGCTAACATAAAAAAATTCTGCAAAATGTACATTGACGATATGCCTAAAATAAAATATTCTAAAGTTAGTATAGAACCATTTATAGCATCTGTGTCTTCGATGTTTTGACTATTAAAAACACTAAAAATATGTTCTGTTGCGAAAATTATCATAATTATTGAACTCCATATACTTAAGAACAATCTATGATTTTTGCTTAATGGTATATATGTAAATGCGTGAATTAAAGAATAGAATGAAATTAAGAAAGATACTAAGATTAATGATAAGGAAAATAGATTTAGGTTCTCAAATAAATTATAATCAAAAATCCAATATATTATTGAAATCGATTGAATTAGAGTTATTCCTTCGGTTAGTTTTGGGACAACTTTTTTATCATGGAATATTACTGATATTAAAATAAAAAATGCTAAAAAAGTAAAAGGCCAAGCCTCAATATGACTTTCAAAATTATAGTTCTTTTCGTGCTTTCCTGGTAAAAAAGCAAAAAAACTCAAAATAAGCGAGCCTAAAATTTTTAAAGCGATAATTTTCCAATCTGTTGAAAGTCTTTTGTTTTCGTAGATTATTCCAAGTAGTAGGGGAATAAAACTTAAAGTAAATAATTTTCTCTCACTTACTTGAACTCTGTAGATAATATAAATTAAAAACATTAAAAGAAAGAAACCGAGAAAATAAAAGTAAGTTGACCATTTTTTGTAGAATGGGAATTCTACTATAATTTTCTTCTTTTTGAGAGTTTTTTTTCTTTCGGTCATTAGTATTCGTTTCGTTCTTTTAAATTATCTGCCAACTTGTATATTGGTCTGACAAAATCAGACCTATACACCTTAAAATGGGCGGCTTGGTTTGACAGCTGCCAGTATTTATTTTTACCAAATATATAGAAATTATCTTATAAAATATATAAGAATTCCCTATTTTCCAGCTGTTTTTCCTGAAATTGATCTTCCTCGTTATTAGGACGATTCGCGTGAGGGATAGGAGCAAGCTACCGCAGTAGCGCGGATAGCCCGACAGCAGACAGGAAAAGGGCGTCGATCCAGTTTGGTGCTGGCCCTTTTTTCTGGCTGGGGTCACGCCCAAAGTCACCGGATAATTTGTTTTGCCCTCTGTGTTTACGAAATCGATAACGGTTAAAAAGTACTTATTTCTCTTTTATTAAAAGGAATATTTCGTTATGTTTGTAAAAGTATAACGAAACTCTATTTTCTTTTGAAAATTAAAAGCAAAATCTGGATTGAGACGGAGGAAGGGATTCTCATTAGTGAAGGTCGCATTCAATTATTGAAATTAATTGATGCCACGGGTTCGCTCAATAAGGCCGCCAAAGCAATGAATATTTCCTATCAGAAAGCCTGGAAATTAGTAGATGCTTCGAATAAAGCCTCGAAAACGCCGCTGATTGAAACCCAGGTGGGAGGAAATAAAGGTGGTGGTACAGTTTTGACTCCCTACGGAAAATCGTTAATCGAATCTTTTGAAGCCATTAATACTGCCTGCTGGGGATTTTTGGACGCAGAACTTAAAAAACATGCTTTATGACCGTTGCTGATTTATTAGATACCCCATTATTGTTACTATTATTACCCATAGTTGCTTTTTTATATGCTAGTGTGGGACATGGCGGTGCGAGCGGCTATTTGGCCTTAATGAGTGCTTTTTCGTTTCCGATGACGTTTATGAAACCAACGGCTTTGGTACTAAATATCTTGGTTTCGGCGGTTTCTTTTTACTTCTATTACCGCGAGAAAAATTTTAAATGGAATTTGTTTTATCCTTTTGCGCTAAGCTCTATTCCGTTTTCATTTGTGGGTGGTTATTTAGAAATTGACGCTTTTTATTATAAAATTATATTGGCCACTGTTTTGGTTTTTGCCGTGATGCGACTGCTAGGATTTTTTGGTAAAGAAAAAAATACGATAAATGAGATTAATCTGCCTTTGGCATTGGGATTTGGAGCCTTAATAGGGTTTTTATCCGGTTTGTTAGGTATTGGAGGAGGCATTATTTTGAGTCCGGTTTTATTAATATTGGGATGGGCAACGATGAAACAAGCAGCGGCAGTATCTGCTTTGTTTATTTTGACGAACTCAATATCGGGACTTTTTGGTTTTGTTTCCCAAGGCGGAACCCTGCCTGAATCTTCTTTGGTTTTGATTGGTGTGGTTTTTATAGGAGGATTGTTTGGGGCGTATTACGGAAGTACTAAATTTAATTCGAAGGCCTTGCGTTATGTTTTGTCAGCGGTTATCGGAATAGCAATAGTTAAATTATATACCACAGCTTAATGGAAAAGTATACAGGAATTATTTTGGCAGGCGGGAAAAGCCAGCGCATGGGAACTGATAAAGGCTTGCTGCCCTTAAAAGGAAAACCATTTATAAGCCATATTTATGAAGCAATGAAACCTATTATTGGAGACAATATTGTGGTTGTTTCATCAAATGCGGACTATGATGCTTTAGGATATACCCGCATAGAAGATTTAATTGCTGACAAAGGTCCTGTAGGTGGTTTGTATACGGCTTTGAAACAGTCGAAAACCAAATTTAATTTGGTGTTGAGTGTCGATGTGCCTTTGGTTTCAACCGAATTATTACAATGGTTGGTTGATAAACATGAAGATTCGTTTATGTTGACACAAGTGCAGGTAGAAGAAAAAGCAAGTCCGCTTATTGGGGTTTATGACCGTTCGATGCGCATTCTTTTAGGAGAGCATTTGGCGGGAAACCAATTGAAATTACGAGGTGTTATTAACGAAGTGAATCATCAAACGCTGACGGTTCCTGAAAAGTGGAGCGCACAAGTGCAAAACATCAATACAGAGGAAGATTATAAAAAAATAGTATAATGACGATAACGCTTAAATATTTTGGACTGCTGGTAGATATTACTCGTAAAAAAGAGGAAGTATTCCAGATGGAGGAACATAAAGTTTCGGTTTCTTTTTTGAAATCAAAAATGGAAGCTGTTTATGAAGAACTGAAAAATACGAACTACACGATTGCCGTAAACCGGGCGATGAGTAGTTTGGATTATAACATTAAAGATCAGGATGTAATTGCTTTTCTGCCGCCGTTTGCTGGTGGTTAAGAAGGAAAGTATTGAATCAAATGTTTTATGATTCAAATAATTTACCCAATGTGTTCGCAAGGGTTTTAGCTATAAAAAATGAAAAATAACGCACGATATTCCAGACAAATTGCCCTAGCAGAAATTGGGCTTTCAGGTCAGCAAAAATTGCAGAACGCACGCGTTTTGGTAATTGGAGCCGGTGGTTTGGGTTGTCCGGTATTGCAAAATTTGGCCGCGGCGGGTGTGGGATCTATCGGAATTGTAGATGGTGATGTGGTGGATGAAACTAATTTGCACCGTCAATTGCTCTACAGTCTGAAAGATTGCGGAAAAGGAAAAGCGGAAACAGCTGCACAGGCTATTTTGGGGTTGAATCCGGATGTAAAAGTTACTGTTTTTCCTGAGTTTTTCAATGAACAAAATGCAACCAAGATTGTTTCAGATTATCAGATTATCGTGGATTGTACCGATACCATTGCGGTTCGTTATCTGATTAATGATGTGGCTGTAGCCAAAAGAATACCGGTGGTGTATGCTTCGATTTATAAATTTGAAGGACAGGTTTCGGTATTCAATTATAAAAACGGACCGACCTATCGTTGTTTGTTTCCTGAAACAGTGCATTTAAATGCGGTTCCTAATTGTGTTGTGTCTGGCGTTTTGGGCGTTTTACCCAATACTCTTGGTACGTTTCAGGCTACCGAAGTGCTTAAGATTATACTGGAAATAGGGAATATTTTGTCGGGAAAATTGTTAGTCTATGATGCGTTAGAATATCAGACACAAATCATAGATTTTCATAAGAATCCAAAGCAAATTGAAAAAGGAATGAGGAATGGTTTGGCTCTTTTAAAACAAGAGAGTGCAAAACCAAATGAGGATTTAGAACCAAACAGTTTTCTTGAAAAATACAACCTGTCTGATGTTCTGATTATTGATGTAAGGGAATCCGGTGAAGAACCTAAACTGGCTCTTTCGAATCTGGTAAACGTGCCTTTAAATTCCTTAGAACAGTATGCAAAAGAGCTCAATAAAAATCAGGAAACGGTTTTGTTTTGTCAAACGGGACAACGCAGTCAAGCAGCATTGAAATATTTGAAAAGAGAAGGATTTACAAAAGTATCGCATCTTAAAAAAGGCGTTCAGTCCTTATAAACGGCAAGTAATAACATTGTCAAAAAATAAAAATAGGTAACAACAATAGATTATATAGTATGTCAACTCCAAAACCTAAAAAAAGCTCCTTTATTCAAGGGCAAATAACGTCAGATTTCATTGGAAATTCTATTGCCAAACACCAGAGTAAAACCACTATTGGTGCGCATAATATTTTTTTAGGACAGGTTCGTGCTGACGTTATCGACGGAAAAACGGTAGCAGCCATCGAATATAGCGCCTACGAAGAAATGGCTGAGCAAAGTTTGTATGAAATCAGGGAAGCGGCTTTCGCCAAATACGAATTGTCCTGTCTGCATATTTATCACAGTTTGGGAACCGTGAAAACAGGCGAGATTTGTTTGTTTGTTTTTGTGTCGGCACCAAGACGTAAAGTGGTTTATAAAGCCTTGGAATTTTTGGTAGAAGAAATCAAGGAAAAAGTATCCATTTTTGGAAAAGAAATAATGGAAGACGAATCCTATACTTGGAAAAAGAATACGTAAGAGAGAGATGATCAACAGAAAAAGAATCTGCATAATCTGCGTGAAAATTAAAAATGATTGAAAATGGGACAGGATATTGAAAAAGGTTTGTAGTAAACGAATCAGTTTAATCCGTATCATCAGTGTGCCAAAAAAAACATAGTAAATAAGAAATCAAAAAATCAGCATGGTAGATATCACCCATAAAATAATAACCCAACGTACTGCAACAGCTCAGGCCATCGTAAAAGTTGGTTCGCCGGAAACCATGCAGGCCATTTTGAACAAAACTGTTCCTAAAGGTGATGTATTGGAAGTATCCCGAACAGCGGGTTTATTCGCTGTAAAAAATACTTCGAATTCTATTCCGGATTGCCATCCGATGCCGATTGAATATACCGGAATTCAGTTTGAATGTTTGGAAGATTCGGTTCGAATAGAAGTAACCGTAAAAACAATTTATAAAACCGGTGTTGAGGTAGAAGCCATGCACGGTGCTTCGATTGTAGCCTTGACAATGTACGACATGCTGAAACCGATCGATAAAAAAGTAGAGATTTCAACCGTCAAATTACTACATAAAAAAGGAGGAAAATCAGATTATGGGGTCAAAGAAGACCTCAATCTTGCAGTGGCGGTAATGGTTTGTTCGGACAGCGTTTCCAGTGGAAAGAAAGAAGACAAAGCAGGAAAAGTGATTGCTGATAAAATCAAAAATCTGGGATTGAGAGTTTCTAATTATTCGGTTATTCCAGACGAAGTTCTCGATATTCAGGCTAGCATCAATCAGTTTTGTGACAAAAAAATGGATTTGGTGATTATTACTGGGGGAACCGGTTTATCTAATCGGGATGTTACTCCGGAAGCGGTGATTCCAATATTAGATCGTCGCATTCCTGGGATAGAAGAAGCGATCCGTTCTTACGGTCAGGACAGAACGCCTTATGCAATGTTGTCCAGAAGCGTAGTTGGGTTTAAAGGAAATACCCTGATCATGGCTTTACCGGGTTCAACCGCAGGAGCAAGTGAATCGATGGATGCTGTTTTTCCATCGGTATTGCACTTATTTAAAATTTTAAATGGCTTCAACCATGGAAAATAAAACAATTCAAATGCAGGACACACACGGCAGAGCACACAGCTATTTGCGCATTTCGATTACGGAACACTGTAATTTGAGATGTACCTATTGCATGCCAGCCGAGGGAATTGCACTTACACCAAGAGCACACCTGATGACTGCAGATGAAATTGTTACGATTGCCCAAACTTTTGTCAATCTCGGTGTAAACAAAATCAGGTTGACAGGAGGAGAACCTTTAGTTCGAAAAGATGCCAAAGATATCATTCAACGTTTAGGAAAATTAGGCGTTGAACTGACTTTGACTACCAATGGAATTATGGTACATGAATTTATTGATACTTTCAAAGAAGCGGGAATTACCACTTTAAATGTTAGTATTGACAGTTTGCAAAAAGATAAATTCAACCAAATTACCCGTAGAAATTATTTTGATAAACTATGGGAGAATCTGGATTTGCTTCACGCTAACGGGTTTCAGGTGAAGTTGAATGTGGTGGTGATGAAAGGATTTAATGACAATGAAATAATTGATTTTATTGAATTGACCAAAGAACGCAACATTCAGATTCGGTTTATTGAGTTCATGCCTTTTGATGGCAATCAATGGAATAAAGAAAAATTGGTTTCGTATGCCGAAATCATGGCGCAAGTCGAAAATTTTTATTCCAGTCAAAAAGTGGAACGCATACAAGACAAACCAAATGATACCGCCAAAAATCATAAAATCACATCGCATAAAGGGAGTTTTTCGGTGATCAGTTCGGTGACAAATCCGTTTTGTAGTACTTGCAACCGCATTCGCTTAACTGCTGACGGGAAATTAAAAAACTGTCTTTTTTCGAATACGGAGACTTCCTTGCTAGATACTTTAAGAGCAGGTAAAGACATAGAACCACTTATTTTTCAAAACATAAAATCCAAACACGCCATGCGAGGCGGAATGGATGATGATGCCAAATTTCAAAACCCAAAGTTATTTTCCCAAAACAGGAGTATGATTAAGATTGGAGGCTAATTTTTTTCTGTTAATACGTTAAACGTAAGAATGTCGTTCCTTGCGATATTGTGTAAATTTAGAATATGAGTACAACATTAGATTTAGGGTTTAAAGGATATAAAAATTACGGGACCTACCTTCGTGAAAAATACAACGGACAACGAGTATACAAAGTAATTGTTGATGGAGGATTTAGTTGTCCTAACCGAGACGGGAATAAAGGTTATGGCGGTTGTACTTATTGCAATACTGATTCCTTTACTCCGGAGTTATCCAGAAAAGCGCCGAGTATTCAAGAACAAGTACTTCAAGGTATGGAGCGTGCCAGAAAATCATACAAGGCCGAAAAATTTATTGTGTATTTTCAGCCTAATTCCAATACCTATGCATCAGTACCCTATTTGAAAAAAATCTATGATGAAGCCTTGGCTGTTGATTCATCAGATGTTGTTGGTTTTTCTGTTGGCACACGACCGGATTGTATAGATGCTGAAAAAGTAGCTTTGCTGGAAAGTTATTGCGATCGTTATGATGTTGATTTAGAAATGGGCATGGAATCGATGTATGATGATACTCTGGAACAAATTAACAGAGGTTGCAGCCATGCTGATTTTGTGACTGCAGTCGAATTATTAAAGGATAGTAAAATTGATTTGTGTGTGCATACTGTTTTTGGATTTCCGTGGGAAACCAGAGAAATGATGCTGAATTATATTGCCGAAATTAACCGATTCCCTCAAATTAAATTTGTGAAATTCCACCACCTGCACATCGTTGAAGGTTCTGTTATGGGAGTTAAATATAAAAGAAACCCATTCCCTTTATTTACTTTAGAAGAATATACCGATTTACTTTGTGAAGTTATACCATTGTTGCGCCCCGATATTGTTATCCAAAGATTGTTTGGAATATCAGATTGGGATTTACTGATAGCTCCCAACTGGGGATTAAAAAAATCAGCCATTCAAACTTATATGGAGAAAGAAATTGAACGCCGGGCGATCGTGCAGGGTTCTAAGTATAGCACCACATAACAAGAGTTCGTAATCATAATTATATTTATAAGTACTAAAATCCGTTTTTAAAACGGATTTTTTTTATGTAAAACAAATTCAGGTAGTTGTGTTTTTTAGATTGTTTTTTTTATTAATTTATTTACTACTTTTAATGATTAAAGTAAGTTGATTTAGAATAGTCTGTATGCCGATTAAATGCAAATTATGCGATTATTTTAAATGAAAAACTTTCTTCCTTAAATGATTTATATCATGTTTTAGAAAAGTATTAGATATTAATTTTACATTATAAATAAAGGACATATTTATCCGATGATTATGTGAAGTTTATTTAAAGAGAAACATTTAAAAAGAATCTTTTATGAGTAGTTTATCCCAATCCCACAAAATTTTATTTTTAAACACCCTGGCTTTTACAATCTGTTTTGCCTGCTGGACTTTAAATGGTGTTTTGGTTACCTATCTTGTTGACAAGGGAATATTCAATTGGACTGTTGTTGAGGTAGGCTGGTTGTTAGGGATTCCTATTTTATCAGGCTCGATTTTTCGTCTTCCTATAGGTATTTTTACGGATAAATTCGGAGGGAAAATTGTATTCTCCATCTTGTTAATACTTTGTTCGATCCCGCTTTTTTTGTTGCCGTTTGCTGATTCTTTCTGGAGTTTTGCCATATTGAGTTTTCTTTTTGGATTGGTAGGAACCAGCTTTGCTGTTGGGATTGGATATACTTCAGTATGGTATCCTAAAAACTGGCAGGGTAGAGCGCTAGGTATTTTCGGAATGGGAAATGCGGGAGCTGCCATCACCACTTTTGTAGCTCCCACTTTATTAAATAATTTTTCAGAGGAGGATCCAATAAATGGTTGGAAAATGCTACCGATAACCTATGGGATAGTTTTAGTAGCTATCGGAATTCTTTTTATTCTTTTCGCCAAAAACAAAACAAATCCAGGTGTATCAAAAACCACCAAAGAGCTTTTATCTCCATTGAAAAATATTAGAGTATGGCGTTTTGGAGCGTATTATTTCTTAGTGTTTGGTTGTTTTGTCGCCTATTCACAATGGTTACTGCCAAATTTCATGAATGTTTACCAGACTTCATTAGTGATGGGAGGAATGTTTGCCACAATGTTCAGTTTACCTTCCGGAATTATCAGAGCTTTTGGAGGTTATCTGTCCGATAAATTCGGAGCCAGAAAAGTGATGTATTGGGTTTTAGGTTCTTCTATTGCAATTAGTTTTTTATTGATGTTTCCAAAAATGGAAGTCTTTACAGCCGGTCCCGGAGTTTTGGCAACCAGCAATGGTGTTGTTACCGAAATTTCTGATTCGACAATAAGCATTAATGGAAAACCACAGCAGATTAACACAAAAGTAACTTCAGATAAGGCAGAGACCGCTATTTTTCCGGTTAGGAATTCGTGGCAAGAGATAGTTGTCAAACAGAATCAAGAAGTGAAAAAGAAAGAATTATTGGCAAAAGGGATTACTCAAATTGAGTTTAGCGCCAATATCTGGGTATATCTTGTTTTAGTGATTCTGATAGGGATATCCTGGGGAATTGGTAAAGCAGCAGTTTTCAAACACATCCCGGAATATTTTCCGAATGAAGTAGGTGTTGTAGGAGGGATGGTAGGTTTAATAGGTGGATTGGGTGGTTTTGTTGGGCCAATTATCTTCGGTTATTTGCTGAATTCAACCGGACTTTGGACAAGCTCCTGGATATTCATCTTTGTAATATCAATCCTTTGCCTGTTGTGGATGCACAGAACCATCATCAAAATTTTGAGAGTTAAATCACCAACTTTTACCCGCGATATAGAACACAACCATTAGTAATACAAAGCATTGCAAAAAAAAATATAACAATAAATACATACAAAATGAAAACTTGGCTAGACAAATGGGAACCGGAAAATGAAGAGTTCTGGAAAAAAACAGGTAGTAAAATTGCCTGGAAAACGTTGACGATTACAACTTTATCATTGATATTGTCTTTTTCTTCCTGGTTTATGATGAGCGTAATAGCGGTAAAATTACCGGGATTAGGATTTCCTTTCTCGAAAGACCAACTTTTTTGGTTGGTGGCTATCCCTGGTTTGGCCGCAGGATTTTTAAGAATCATACACACCTTTATTCTGCCTATTTTTGGTACAAGGCACGTAGTGACTGTGGCAACTTTACTCAAGTTAATTCCGGCAATTGGAATCGGGTTTGCGGTAATGGATACCAATACTCCATTTTGGGTATTTGTTCTTTTGGCTATTACTAGTGGTTTTGGCGGTGGAGATTTTTCATCCTTTATGCCTAGTACCAGTTTGTTTTTTCCAAAAAGATTAAAAGGAACTGCATTGGGAATCCAAGCGGGAATTGGGAATTTTGGAGTTAGTTTAGCTCAGTTTATTACCCCGATTATTTTGAGTGTTAGTATTTACGGGACTACTTCGGTATTTACAAGCATCGATGTTAAGGAAACAAGGAATGTTTTAAAAGATTCAACAGTTGAAAAACTACAAGAAGTTTTTGCAGCCTTGGATGACAAATCACAAAATAAAATTCTGGCTACTGTAAAGAAACCAGTATTAGATTCGGTTACAGCGGTAACGAAATCAAATGAAAATCTTGAAATTTTTTCTGCATTACCACTCAATGAGAAATCTAAAGCGATTGCAAATGCAAACCCTAAATTGGCCGAAAAAATATTAAACAAAATTAGTCCCGAAAATGAGGCGGTTACAAACAGGAGCATCTATATTCAATCTGCTGCATTTTGGTACATTGGTTTTCTTTTGGTTTTGGCAGTTATCAGTTGGTTTAGCTTAAAAAGTATTCCGATGCAAGCTTCCATAAAAGAGCAGATGGATATTTTTTCAAATAAACACACTTGGTATTGCACGATTACTTACCTGATGACTTTTGGGACATTTGCCGGTTTATCAGCAGCTTTTCCTTTGATGATTAAATTCCTATACGGAGATTTTCCTAATGCACCGGATCCGTTAGTATATGCTTTTTATGGTCCGCTTATCGGATCTGCGAGTAGAATCGTTTTTGGTTTCGTGGCTGATAAAGTGGGAGGAGCTATTCTTACTACAATTACCGGCTTAGGGATTTTGGCAGGAGGAATCATTTTGGTTACCCAAGGTCTGGTGTCACCAACAAGTATGGATCAGTTTCCTCTTTTTGTAGCCGTAATTTTGGGAATGTTCTTCTTTACAGGTATTGGGAACGCGGGTACTTTTAGACAGTATCCAATCATTTTTGCAGAGAACCAACGTCAGGCCGCAGGAGTTATTGGTTGGACTGCCGCTATCGCAGCATTTGGACCGTTTATTTTTTCAAAATTAATTGGAAATAACATCTCTGCTAATGGCTCAGTAAATCAATTTTTTATTGGTTTGATTCTTTTTACTATCTTAGCTACAGGTATCAATTGGTGGTTCTATAATCGTAAAGGTTGTGAAAAACCAAGTTAGTCAGTAATTAATCTAAACCCAATCTGAAATGAAAAACCGGACTTTTAATACCAAAGCATTACTGATTGCTACTTTGCTTTCAATATTTGCTATTGTACTCGTGTTTTATGGCTCCAGAAAATTACAGAATTTTGATGCAGCGCTGATTACCTATTTATTTGGAACCGTGTTTGCCTTCTTTGGAATTGTGTATCGCTATACTGTTTGGTTGCAAAGGCCTCCAACTTGGATTTATTTTAAACGAGGAATTACATATTTGGTAACTGGAAAAGTGTTTTCTCATTTTTGGTTTGCTACCAAAGAATCGGTGGAGAATATCGCCTTTCAGAAATTCATTTATCCAAGAGGGAAATACCGCTGGGTAGCTCACTTTATGATTGCAGTAGGCTGTACATCAGCATTTTTAATTACCATTCCGCTTACCTTTGGGTGGATTCATTTTACAATGGCTCCCAACACGATATCCGTTTATGAGGCCCATTTTTTCGGATTCAAAGTAATGGATTTTGAATTGGGTTCTATCATGGCATTTCTAACGTTTCATGCGTTGAACTGGTCTTCTTACTTAGTTATTTTTGGATCTTTATATTATTTGAGAAGACGATTGACAAATCCCGGATTAATCGCAACACAATCTTTTGAAGGTGATTTGTTGCCGCTTATTTTATTGATAGCGATCTCGGTTACTGGATTAGGATTGACGTATTCATATCAATTCATGAAAGGTTTTGCTTTCGATTTTCTCGCAGTAATTCATGCTGTTACAGTAATTATGTTTTTGATATGGATTCCATTTGGGAAGTTTTTCCACATCATTCAACGTCCTGCACAAATTGGTGCGCACATTTATAAAAAGGAAGGAATGAAACAGGGGATGGTAGTTTGTAAACATACAGGCGAAGAATTTGCCACCAAACTGCATATTGACGATCTCAAAACCGTAACTAGTCAGCTCGGTTTTGATTTTTCAATGGAAGACGGAGGTTCTCATCTTGATTTGAGTCCCGAAGGAAAAAGATCCCGTTTGGCACAGGCGCATTTGAAAGCCAGACAAATAGGTGGCAATTTATTTGGATAAAGAGAATGTATTCAGTCACAGTTTGAAGGCCAAACCTGAAACTATGATTAAACTTTGATACTGATTGGAAAACAATCGAGAGAAACTGAAAACCATGACTGCGCAGAAAAATGTAACTGCGACTCAAAACTGAAAACTAAAAAAAAATATGGCAAAATTACCTGTTTCAGCAGAAAATATAATAGAACATTTTGGACCGCATAAAAATTATAGTCCAAAAGAGGGATATGAAGGAAGAGACGAGCCAGATGAAGTAGTAAAAACACATTGTTGCTTCTGTGGTATGCAATGCGGAATTCAACTGTTAGTTAAAAGTAATAAAGTAGTTGGTTTTGAACCTTGGATGGAATTTCCTTTTAATGAAGGCAGACTTTGTCCAAAAGGAGTACAACGCTATTTGCAAAATAACCATCCGGATCGTTTGATGAATCCCTTAAAAAGAGTAGAAGGACAAGGATTTGTGCCTACATCTTGGGACGAAGCAATGAATAAAACGGTATCCGAAATAAAACGCATTCAGGAAAAGTACGGGAAAGATGCTTTCTCTATGCTTTCGGGAGTTTCGTTGACCAATGAAAAAAGTTATCTGGTAGGGAAGTTTGCCCGCGTTGCTTTGAAAACAAAAAATCTGGATTACAACGGTCGTTTGTGTATGGTGAGCGCTGGTGCCGGAAATAAAAAAGCATTTGGTTTAGACCGTGCTTCCAATAATTATTCGGATTTGGAATATGCCGAAGTGATTATTGTGGCTGGAGCCAATATTAGCGAAACCTTTCCAACGCTGACCCACTGGATATGGAAAGCCAGAGATAGAGGTGCAAAATTAATTGTGATTGATCCAAGAATTATTCCTTTGGCCAGAACTGCCGATGTACATTTGGATGTAAAACCAGGAACTGATTCAGCTCTTTATGGAGCTATGTTGAAATATCTGGTGGATCACGACATGTTAGATCATGATTTTATAGATAATTATACTTCAGGTTTCCAGGAAACAATTGATGCCGTAAAAGACTACACCTTGGAATGGGCAGAAGAAGTTACAGGGATTAAAAAAGAAAAAATCAAAGAGGCCGCTGAATTATGGGGCAAAGCCAAAACCAGTTTCTTACTGCACGCCCGTGGAATAGAGCACCATTCAAAAGGGGTGGACAATGTTTTAGGCTGTATTAATTTAGTTTTGGCTACAGGAAGAATTGGTCGTCCTTATTGTGGGTACGGAACGATAACCGGACAAGGAAACGGACAAGGTGGTAGAGAACACGGTCACAAATGCGATCAGTTACCCGGAAATCGAGATATAGAAAACCCGGAACACAGACAATACATTGCTAATGTTTGGGGAATTGATGAAAAAGACATGCCAGGAAAAGGGCTGTCGGCTTACGAAATTATAGAAGCCATTCATAGAGGAGAAATCAAAGGATTATTGTCCATTTGTTTTAATCCATTAGTGTCATTGCCTAATAGTAATTATGTTAGGGAAGCATTAGAGAAATTAGAATTTTATGTTTGTATCGACTTTTTCTTGAACGAAACGGCACGTCATGCTGATATTGTACTGGCAGGTTCTTTACAGGAAGAAGAAGAAGGTACAACAACTTCGGCAGAAGGAAGGGTAATCCGAATTCGACAAGCGGTAACACCTCCGGGAGACGCCAGAACCGATACTTCGATCATTTTAGAATTGGCCAAACGTTTAGGAGTGGAAGATAAATTCACCTACAGTGACAGTGAAGCTATTTTTAATGAATTGCGTGTTGCTTCAAAAGGAGGAACCGCTGATTACAACGGAATCACGTATAAAAGAGTGGAAGAGAATATGGGAATTTTTTGGCCTTGTCCAACAGAAGATCACCCGGGAACTCCTCGTTTATGGGAAGATAAAAAATTCAAAACGCCAGATGGTAAAGCCCATTTTAATCCGGCACCATATAAACTACCGGGAGAAGTAACTGATACTGAATATCCTGTGGTTTTAACAACGGGCCGTGTGGTTTCCCAATATTTAAGCGGAACACAAACTCGTAGAATAGGTAAATTAGTAGACCAGTTCCCAGAACCGCTGTTAGAAATTCATCCGAATTTAGCCCGCCAATATGGAATCCAACAAAGAGAATTGATAAAGGTTTCTACCCGAAGAGGAGAGGGGATTTTTCCTGCCAACATCGTAGAAACCATTAGAGAAGATACTGTTTTTATACCGTACCACTGGTCTGGAAAAAAATCGGCAAATCAATTGACTCCAGGAACTTTAGATCCAATATCAAAAATACCGGAGTTTAAGGTTTGTGCCTGTCAATTAGAACCGCTTAGGGAAATTGCACCTCCATCAAAAGAATCAAAAGCGTATGCTAGTGTTTAATCTATAAAATGTAAAGATGAATTATACCAGTTTTAATACAAACGAGGAATTTTTTGTAGATATGCAACGCTGCATCGGCTGTAAAGCATGTGAAATGGCTTGCGCCGAATGTGAGACTAACGGTCAGGATTCGATGATACATGTCAATTATGTAGATCGTTCTTCTACTATTCAAACGACGGTTCAAGTGTGTATGCATTGTGAGGATCCGGTTTGTGCCAATGTTTGCCCAGCCGATGCAATATCAAAAGACGAATTTGGAATTGTTCATACCGCGAATACGGAAAGATGTATCGGTTGTTCCAATTGCGTGATGGCATGCCCTTTTGGAGTTCCGAAAAAAATAGAAGAATATGATTTGATGATGAAGTGCACGATGTGTTACGACAGAACCAGCGTTGGTAAAAAACCAATGTGTGCCACAGTATGTCCAAGTGGTGCTTTATTCTATGGAACCAGAGCAGAAATTGAAGAAATGCGTCCGAACAGTAGTCCGGTGAATACCTTCGTATTCGGGAAAGAAATTGTAAATACCAAAGTCAATATCATGATGCCGAAAGGAAGCACAGAGCTGATTATATATTAGTTGGCCGACTATCTCGAAGGGGAACCTCGCAGGAAGTTAAAACTTTAAACATTAAACTTTAAACCTTTTTACAATAAAAAAAATGTCAAAAGAAGATAATTTAAATAAAAACTGGAAAAAAGACTTTCCAATACAAAAACAACAAGCTACCAACGTAAGTCGTCGTGATTTCGCAAAATTCCTGACGTTAGTTTCCGGCGGATTAATGGTAGGTAGTGGTTTGGTCGCAGCCAAAGCTTATTTGCTTCCTAAAGAAGATGTTGAAGGAGAACATTTTGTTTGTAAGAAAGATGAGGTGCCTTTAGGTGGAACGCGCGCCTTCGTGATTGAAGGAAGCACGATTCCATATATTTTGATTCATCTTGAAAACGGAGAATTTAAAGCCTACGAACAAAAATGTACACATCTTTCCTGTTCTGTATTTTACAAACCGGGAACCGGAATTATCCATTGCCCATGTCATGAAGGTTCGTTTGATGCGAAGACTGGAGACGTACTTGCAGGACCACCACCGAGAGCTTTACCTAAACTGGAAGTGTTTTTTAAAGAAAACGACATTTATGTAAAAGCATCTCATGAAGAAGAAGTAAGTTAAAAAAATCAGGAACAATTAAATTGTATTTGTCATGAGTAATTTCAGAACCAGTCAAAACCGAGCCAATCCCAATAAGCTAAATAATATCCTTTCGACATTAATTTTTATATTAATTCTGAATGTGAGTATTCAGATTTGGTTGTTGTATGCCTCATTAAATAACGCATTAGAAAACAACAGAGAGATATTAATCCCCGCTTTTGTAGCTTCTTTGATTTTGTTTTTAATAGGTTTCAGTTGGCTTTATTATTTGCCTTCAGGAAATAGTAATAAAAAACAGTAGAGAGTTGTAAGGAATAAGTGTTTCGTGTTTGAAAAAATAAATCTACTTTTGCACCGTGAAAAAAATCATATTCATAATAGTAATCCTCATGCTTGTAAAGCCAATACTTCCGGTTTTAGAGTATGTAGTTAATTATGAATATATTTCAAAAGTACTTTGTGTTAATAAGGACAAACCGAAAATGCAATGTAACGGAAAATGTCATTTGATGAAAGAATTGGCGAAAGCTTCAGATGCTGAAAAGCCATTGTCTTCTGATAAAAAAATAGTATCCCCAATTTTTGAGGTCTTGTTTTTTGAAGAAATCAAATCGTTCAAAATTGCATCGATTAGCTTTGGTACCAAAGAAAAAATAAACCAATCCTATTCTAATTTATATTCTCATTTGAATAGTGGTTCTGTTTTTCATCCTCCTACTTTCATTTCTTAAAGTTTTACGCACTTTTGTGCACTTTTTTGTCCGTTTCTTTCAACGGATGGATACTTGTGTGTTGTTTTTGGAACGATTTAATTTCCAGAAACGATATGCGAACAAATATTATATACAAAACAAAAACTTTAGAAATGAAATCTTTATTAAAAAATATAGTAGCCATTTTGGCTATAGCGCTTGCATTTACTTCTTGTTCAGATAATGATGATAATACACCGGCAGTTAATGAATTAGAAGGAATCACTAAATTCAAAGAAATAACAAATACCACCCATACTATAGAATTGTATTCACATATGGGGTATTTGGAACAAGGGTATAACGAAATCAGCTTGAGAATTAAAGACAATACAACTGGTCAATATGTAAAAAATGCGGAAGTAAGTTGGTTGCCATTAATGCACATGACAATGATGACACATTCATGTCCGTATTCAGAAGTTGAAAAAGTAACTACCGAAGGAACGGTATATGAAGGAAATGTTGTTTTCCAAATGGCTGAAAACACTACAGAATATTGGGATTTAAAAATTGATTATACGATTAACGGAACAGAATATTCTGCAACTTCAGTAATTGATGTTCCAGCTTCTGCCAAACAGAGAGTAACTACTTTTACAGGTTCTGATAATGTGAAATATATTTTGGCCTATGTTGAACCACATCACCCAAAAGTCGCTTTAAATGATATTACTGTAGGTGTTTATAAAATGGAATCCATGATGAATTTTTCTGTTGTAGATAATTACAAAGTAAAAATTGACCCAAGAATGCCAAGCATGGGAAATCATGGTTCACCAAACAATGTCGACTTAACGCAATCAGCTTCAGATGGATTATATCATGGAAAATTATCATTGACCATGACCGGTTTATGGAAAATTAACCTGCAGCTTCTAAATGCTTCGGATGTTGTTTTGAAAGGGGAAACCGTTACAGACGCAGTTCCTGCAAGCAGTATTTACTTTGAGATTGAATTCTAATTCGTTTTCATTTTCTTAACCAAAAAAAGGCCAAAAAAGTCAAATGTTTTGGCAGTTATTCTTTTGGCCTTTTTTTAAATTTTTCTGTCATAAAATCAACTTTATCAGGGAGTTTGCGTGAGCAAGCACTTATCTGTAAAAGCTACCCGAGCTTGCGAACAGGCGAAGCATACCATTTATGACCGCTAACAAATATAATCGAGACGTATGAAAAAGAAATTGCAAGCAGTTTTGCTGTTGTTTTTTAGTTCAATCACACTTTTTGCACAAGAACAATCCAAAGATACCGTTGCACCAAAATCACTCAATGAAGTGATTGTCATTGGTAAAAAAACGCAATTATATCAAAAACAAACGAAACCTTTGGCGACAGTAGATGACTATTTACAGCAGTCAGGAAAAGTGGATATGATTAAAAGAGGGGGGTATGCTTGGGAGCCAATTATCAATAGTATGGCAACCGAAAGAACGCTGATAACCATTGATGGGATGCGAGTGTTTGGGGCTTGTACAGATAAAATGGACCCGATAACTTCTTATGTTGAGGTTTCAAATTTATCAGAAGCTACAGTGAAGTCCGGTCAACAAGCCAGTTGTCACGGTGCTACTATTGGTGGTGGAATTGATTTAATAAGAAATCGCACTGGGTTTTCAAATACGGGTTGGGATGCTTCTGTAAATACCGGTTTTGAAACCAATAGCAATCAGAAAATTATTGGATCGGCTGTCAATTATTCTGATAGTCTGTTTTATGTTGATACCGATTTTATGTTTCGTGATGCTGAAAATTATACGGCAGGAAATAATCAGGAAGTACTGTTTTCTCAGTTTAGAAAATTTAATATTTCGGCAACTTCCGGTTTTTCTTTTGATGAAAATAAATTAATAGAAGGATCGGTAATTTATGATAAAGCAACTGATGTTGGTTATCCGGCACTTCCAATGGATGTCTCTTTGGCGGAAGCTCTAATCACTTCCTTGAAATTTGAATACGCACCCCAGTCATCAAAAATTGACAATTGGGAAACCAAAGTATATTACAATACCATCACTCACAAAATGGACGATACTAAACGTCCCGCAGTTCCTGTTCACATGGATATGCCTGGCTGGAGTGATACCTATGGTTTTTATTCTAAAATAAGAGGGATTTTTGAAGCACATCATTTTACTGCTGATTTGAATTCCTTTTACAACCGTTCAATTGCTGAAATGACCATGTATCCTAATGATCCCAACGAAAGTTTAATGTTTATGTATACCTGGCCTGATGTAAGGACCTTGTATAGTGCTTTGTTTTTGGAAGATGCTGTGGTTTTGAATGAGCATTCTAATTTGAAGTTCACGGCAAGCATTGCCAATCATTTTAATGAAGTTGCGAACCAATTAGGCCTCGAAAGTTTGCAGATTTTTTATCCAAATATGAAAGACAGTAAAAACAGAATTTTGAAAAGCATTTCATCCAATTACTTGTATGGGAAAAATGGGTTCGAATATAGTTTTGGATTGGCTTATGGTGATCGTGCTCCATCTGTTTCAGAAGGATATGGGTTTTATTTATTTAATAGTTTTGATACGTACGATTATATTGGGAATCCTGAATTAAGAAATGAAAAGTCCCTGGAGGGAAATGTCTCTGTTGGTTATAAGACAGGCAAATTAGCCACTAGTATTTCGTCTTCTTATTTTCATATTTCGGATTATATAGTGGGGAAACCAGATGCTAATTTAATTCCGATGACAATTGGTGCCAGCGGTGTGAAAATTTATACGGCCTTAGATTATGCTACTATTTTCAATGCCGATTTCAAAATGGAATACCAATTTACAGCTGATTTCAAATGGAAAGGACAATTGGTTTACAGTTATGGTAAAGATTATGAAAAAGAGAATTTGCCTTTTATAAGTCCGTTGCGTTATACATCTTCTTTGAATTATCGAAAAAGCAAATTCTCCTCTGAAATTGCAGTTCAGGGAAATGCAACCCAAACGCAATACAGCCCTTTTTATGGTGAAGACAGAACTCCTGATTATGCGATTGTAAACGTTGCTTCCGGTTATTCTTTAAATTTTGAAAAAAGTAAATGGAATCTAAATGCAGGGATTGAGAATATTTTGGATACCTATTATTCTACTTTTTCAGATTGGAACAATATTCCCCGAAAAGGAAGAAACTTTTTTATAAATATTAATGTAGGGTTTTAATCTGTAATTGAATTTGGGATAAACAAAAAAGGAGCTTCAATCGAAGCTCCTTTTTTTATCATTAAGAAAATTGGTTATCCTACCAATTCTACAATTTTACTATCACCAACAAGACTTACTTTGATCAAGTTGTGTTTTGCCAAACCTTTGGTAGCGGCATCCCATTTTTTACCGCTCAAATCTGATTTAATTTTCAATAATCCCAAATCCATTTGATTGTCATTGATTTTCAAAAGATCAAGAATCAGTTTTTCTTCTTCAGATAACTCAATTTGAACTTGTTTTTTCTCTGGTCTCATTTGAGGGA
This sequence comes from Flavobacterium maritimum, assembly GCF_040049085.1. Taxonomy (NCBI): domain Bacteria; kingdom Pseudomonadati; phylum Bacteroidota; class Flavobacteriia; order Flavobacteriales; family Flavobacteriaceae; genus Flavobacterium; species Flavobacterium maritimum. The sequence goes on along the minus strand of NZ_JBDLZY010000008.1, from coordinate 5,236 downwards.
ACAGCAATACTTCCTGAATAGATGCATTATTAGTTAAGAACATCATCAAACGGTCCATTCCAATTCCTAATCCAGATGTTGGAGGCATTCCGTATTCTAAGGCTCTCAAGAAATCTTCGTCAATCATACCACTTGCTTCATCATCACCTTTTTCAGCCAAACGCAATTGGTCTTCAAAACGCTCTCTTTGGTCAATTGGGTCATTCAATTCAGAATAAGCGTTTGCTACTTCTTTACCGCAAACCATCAACTCAAAACGCTCTGTCAATTCCGGATTGTCACGGTGTTGTTTACACAAAGGAGACATTTCTTTTGGGTAATCAGTAATGAAGGTTGGTTGAATATAATTTCCTTCGCATTTCGCACCAAAAATTTCATCAATCAATTTTCCTTTACCCATGGTCGCATCTACCTCAATTCCCATGCCTTTTGCGGCGTCAAAAAGTTCCGTTTCACTTTTGCCCGAAATATCAAAACCCGTAAAATGTTTGATAGAATCGGTCATTGTAACACGGGCGTAAGGAGCTTTGAAGTTCACGGTGTGCTCTCCAAAAGTCGCCTCGCTGGTTCCGTTCACACCAATGGCGCAATGTTCCAATAAGTTTTCGGTGAAATTCATCATCCAGTTGTAGTCTTTGTAAGCTACATATATTTCCATTGCGGTAAATTCCGGGTTGTGCGTACGGTCCATTCCTTCATTACGGAAGTTTTTAGAGAACTCGTAAACCCCATCAAATCCACCAACAATTAATCTTTTTAAGTACAATTCGTTTGCAATTCTCATGTATAACGGAATGTCAAGCGAGTTGTGGTGTGTGATAAAAGGTCTCGCTGCGGCACCACCTGGAATCGGCTGTAAGACTGGAGTTTCTACCTCAAGATATCCTTTGTCATTAAAGAAAGAACGCATGGCGTTAAACAATTTAGTTCTTTTGATAAAAGTATCTTTTACATGATCGTTCACGGTTAAATCCACATAACGACGACGGTACCTTTGTTCTGGGTCTGCAAAAGCATCGTGAGTTTTTCCGTCAGCATCTATTTTAACCACAGGAAGCGGTTTCAGAGATTTTGCCAAAACTGTCAATCCATAAACATGAACGGAGATTTCACCTACTTGAGTTTTGAAAACCGTTCCGCGAACTCCAATAAAATCACCAATGTCCAATAGTTTTTTGAAAACCACATTGTACATCGTTTTTTCTTCATCAGTCGAAATGTCATCTCTCGAAACATAAACCTGAATACGTCCTTCAGCATCTTTCAATTCCGCAAACGACGCCTTTCCCATGATACGTTTACCCATCAAACGACCGGCTAGAACCACTTCCTTACCTTCGTACTTTTCGAAATCAGCAAGGATTTCGCTTGAATAAGCGGTAGTGATAAATTCGGCTGCAGGATAAGGTTCGATACCTAAATTGCGTAATTCGGTGAGAGCTTCTCTACGTAGTATTTCTTGTTCGGATAATGCCATTATATTCTGATTTTAAGAGCGCAAAGATAGTCTTTATGTCTTAAAGTTACAAAGTCATAAAGTTGGAAAGTTATATAATATGCTGATTTTTTTTCAGGAGCAGAAGCAACCGTTTTTTCAAGACGACTTGTCCCGCTATTCGCTCTATCTTTTTACCTTGTTTGAAAAAAAAACAAGATAAAAAGGATGCCGCTGCTATCGGGGCTATACCAGAACTTTTTGTTTTTCAAAACCGCACGAAAAATAATACAAAACATGTATATTTGAAATCAAATTTGAACTCTAAATCCCTACATGAAAAAATACATCTTCTTTCTTATAGCAATGTCTGCCGCGAGTTGCCAAATGACCGAAACTATTTACTTAAACGAAGACGGAAGCGGAAAAATAAAAACGGAATCGCATCGTGATGAACACAGTTACATGCAATTGGCAGCCGAAAATTATTCAAAGGAAGATGTTTTTCGGGACACAACGTATGTGTTCAAAGATATTATTACAAAATATTCGGATACATTTTCGAGACTTCCAGCATCAGAACAGGCTATTTTTCAAAAGTATGCAAATGTAAATGTGCATATCAAAAATAGTTCTTATGAGAAAGAATTCAGAACTATAGTTTCTCAAAATTTCAAAAAAATTGAAGAAGTTCCTGATTTGTATAAAACCCAGGAATATGTGGACGATTTAGAACATAATTATGCGTTGAGTGCCGAAGAACATTATTATATCGTCAGCTATACTTTTGACGGAAGTCTTTTTAAAAGAACCGTAATAATTTCAGATCCGGTAGAGTTGAAAAAACAACAGGATAAAATAACCGAATTGAAAACCCGATTTTCAAATCATAAAATTGTTCAAGGCTATACTTTGAATTACCATTTTCCTAGAAAAATAAAGTCGGTTTCCAATTCTAAGGCAAAAATAAGTGAAGACAAAAAATCGCTGGAATTGCAATTTACGATAACAGATTGTATGACACATCCGGAAAGTACGAATTTGGAGGTAGTGTTGGAATAATTAAATTTGTGTTTTTCTTTCGCTAATTCAAGAGTTAAGAGAGGGGAAAGTTTCAAAATAATTTCAATTAATGTTTTAGTATCTTTGAAAAAAAATAAAAAATGAAGTTAGTAAGATTGTTTTTGATGTTTTTTGTGTTGATAAGTCTGGTTAGCTGCACAGTAACGGAGAATATTTACATTAATGATAATGGTTCGGGAAATTTTTCTGTAGAAATGGATGGTTCCGCTTTGATGGCGATGATGCCAAACGATTCCTTGAAAACAGAAAAAAGTATCGATTCTACTTTTTCATTCAGGCAATTGATGGTTGAAAAAAAAGACAGTATTGCAAAACTTCCAAAAGAACAGCAGGAACTTCTAAAAAAGCTGGAGAATTTCAATATGAGAATGAAAATGAATGCGGAGAAAAAACAATTTGTTTTCTCGTTGAATACCGATTTTAAAAACGTGGCAGAACTCCAAGATGTAATGGAAACCATGAATGCTTTTAGCAAGATTCAAAAAGGAAATAAAAATACTGCGGAAGCTAATCCATATATACCGACTGCTGGTTTTGGTTCTAATAATTCTGTTTTAAGCTATGCTTATAATGGCAAAAAATTCAGCAGAAAAGCAACTGTGAATTCAACTGAAATGGATGAAATGGAGAATGATTCCCTTCAACAGTATAAAATGATCTTCGAATCTTCTATTTATGTTCTTAAATATCATTTTCCAAAACCGGTGAAAAAAGTTTCGAATACCACTGCTTTATTTAGTGAAGACAGAAAAACGATTACCATTCAGTATCCATTTAGTGAATATATGGCTAATCCGGATAAATTGAATATCGAGGTTGAATTTTAGAAAAGAAAAATGAAAATGAATAAAACAGTCCAACTTCAAGATTTAGGAAATAAAGATTATAAGGAAACCTGGGAATATCAGGAAGAATTATTCAAAGGAATTGTTGATTTGAAAATCAAGAACAGGAGAGAGGAAACCCAAATTGAAACACCCAATTATTTTCTTTTTGTGGAGCACCCTCATGTATATACTTTAGGGAAAAGCGGTGATTTGAGTAATTTACTTCTGTCCGAAAAACAATTAGAAGCCAAAGGTGCCACTTTTTATAAGATCAATAGAGGTGGCGATATAACCTATCACGGACCTGGGCAGATTGTAGGATATCCTATTTTGGACCTGGAGAATTTCTTTTCTGATATTCATAAATACTTACGTTTTCTGGAAGAAGCTATTATTCTGACGCTACAAGAATACGGATTGGAATGTGGTAGAAGTGAAGGAGAAACCGGAGTTTGGTTGGGCGTGGGGACACCATTTGCCAGAAAAATTTGTGCTATGGGAGTCCGTGCTTCCCGTTGGGTAACGATGCACGGCTTTGCTCTAAATGTTAATGCTGACTTAGGGTATTTTGACAACATTATTCCGTGTGGAATCCGTGGAAAAGCAGTAACTTCTTTAAATGTTGAACTAGGTGTGGAAAAAGTAGATGAAGCCGAAGTGAAAGAAAAAATTCTAAAACATTTTTCTGACTTGTTTGAATGCTCGATTGTTCTATAGTTAGATTGTTCGATGGCCGGATTTTTAGATTATTGGATAGTTCGAAGAATCAAACGCTCAAAAAATCTAAGAATCCAATAGTCTAATATCTAAATATCCAATTTCAATTGTTCCGGCAATAACCTAAAACTCATTCGGTGGTATTTGGTTGTACCATATTTTTTGATTGCCTCGCGGTGTTCTTGAGTGGGGTAACCTTTGTTTTTTTTCCAATTATACATAGGGAATTCTTCGTGGATGCGATTCATATAATCATCCCGATAGGTTTTTGCCAATACTGATGCTGCGGCAATACTCAAAAATTTGGAATCCCCTTTAATAATGCTTTGATTCGGAATGGATTTCAATAATTCTATTTCGGCTTTAGAGAATTGTTTTCCAAAAGCATTCTTTAAACCTAATTTTGCGTTTATAGCTCGATTGCCGTCAACAATGATAAATTCTGGGGTTTGATTTAATTTTAGGATGCATTCCTGCATTCCTTTCATCGAAGCATTTAGGATGTTTATTTCATCAATTTCGTTTGGGTGTAGGTGGGTTACTGCGAATGAAATAGCGTGTTCTTCAATAATGGGTCTTAGTTTTTCTCTTGCTTTTTCGGATAATTGCTTGCTGTCATTCAGGATGGTATTTTTAAAATCAAAAGGCAGAATCACTGCAGCGGCTGTGACTGGTCCGGCCAGACATCCGCGGCCTGCTTCGTCGGTACCGGTTTCGAGTAGAAAATTGGAGAAATTATTTTGAAGCATATGGAACTATTTTCAAGAAGCAAATATTGTAATTTTTTCTTGATTTTCTTTTTTGTGATGCAAATTGATTTCGAAAAAAGAATGTCTTGAATATTTAGCTAGTTTTCAGTCTCAGTTTTTAGTCCAAAAAGATGTTGATTCTAAAAGCATTTTTAAAACAGAATATTGTTAAGAAAAGCAAATAGAAATGTTTAGAGACAATCCTGAAAACTGTGACTGCGACTGAAAACTGCGACCTGAATACAAATTATGTAGCAATAGTATTGATTGTCGCGAGTGCGAGAGGGATAAAAGCTGGCTACCGAAGTAGCGCGGATAGCCCGACAGCAACAGCAAAAGGGGCGATTGTATAAGGGGTATAACCAAAAGTATATAAATACATAATATAAAAAAGGTCGAAAAAGCCAATAAAATAAAGGGATTAC
>NZ_JBDLZY010000007.1:0-320972 GCF_040049085.1 Flavobacterium maritimum | reverse complement strand
TTTAAATGGTGTGTAAGTTTTTTTACTTGTATACTTTTCGTTGTGTTAATTGGTATTTTTCGTTTTTCCGATTATAATTGGACGGCATTGAGAATTAGCCCCTTTTGCTGTTGCTGGCTCGCCCTGATTATCTGGAATGCAGGAGTTGGAGTTTGTAAATGAATTATGTTTTGTTGTTTGTTCTATAAATTAAAGTGTTTTTTTATTTATACGGTTTTATCATTTACCTTTGCCCTTATAAAAATTGTAAGAACATTGTTGCCTAATTATATCTTTTTCAAATGAGAATTTTCTTTTTTCTAATTTTTCTGGCATTGCCCATGCTACTGTTTTCTCAAGTAAATAGTACTAAAGAAATGGATTATAATAGTAGATACAATTCTTCGGACTCTATAAAAAAGCCTAAAGCGCCAGAGGCAACTATCGATATGTATCGTGTAATTACCTTAGAGCGTGATACTACTTATGTGGATACTTCGTTGACCATTCAAAAAGAATACAGTCATAATTATTTGCGTAAAGACAATTTTGGACTATTACCTTTTCCGAATGATGGACAAACGTACAATACTTTGCAATACAGTTTAACCGATTTTTCGCCTTATCCGGAGTTTGGTTTCAAAGCCAAGCATTTTAATTATTTGGAAGCGAACCAGATTCGGTACTCCTCTATGGCGACACCTTTTACGGAACTGTATTATAAAACCACTCAGCAAAAAGGACAATCAGTTGATTCTTTTATTGCCATAAATACCTCTGAAAATTTTAATTTTTCGGCGGCTTACCGAGGATTGCGTTCAGAAGGGAAGTATATCAATCAATTGGCAAGTACTGGAAATTTTAGATTTACGGTAAGTTACAATACAAAAGATAAGCGCTATTTTGCGAATGCGCATTTTACGAGTCAAGATATTATGAATGAAGAGAATGGAGGAATCACCACAATTGAAGATTTTGAAAGTGAAAATCCTGACTATACGAACCGACAAAGATTGGAGGTTTACCTTAATGATGCCAGTTCTTATTTGAAAGGGGAAAGAGGTTTTTTAGATCACTCTTTTAGAATCAATGCAACAAAAGGGGCAAACAACTTGTATGTTAGCCATCAAATAAATTATGAAAATAAATTTTTTGAATACAATCAGCCAACGGTAGCATCAACTGTTGGTGGCGAAAAAGTCTATAGATTTGGAGATTCTTTTAAAAGCAGCGATATAAGCGACCAGACGCATTATAATAAAATGTATAATAAAGTGGGACTTACGTATGAGAACATGACTTTAGGGAAGTTTCAGTTTTTTGCGGATGATTTCAGAACCAATTATTATTACAATCAGATATTAATTTTTGATGATGAAACGGTTCCGAGTTTATTAAGCCAAGATATAAATAATGTGGGCGGGCAGTACGAGTACCGTAAAAACAAATGGAATGGTAAGTTTTTGTATTCAAGATCTGTTACGAATCAGTCTTTGTCTAATCTCGATGCCAAGTTGCAATATGATTTGAATGACGAAAACCAATTTACTTTTCAATATCAAAACATAAACAAGCTGCCTAATAATAATTACAATTTATTTCAAAGCAGTTATGTAGAGTATAATTGGTCTAATGATTTTAAGAATGTGAAAATAAATTCGTTGTCAGCCAATGCAACAACACCTTGGGTAAATGCGTCCCTTCAATTTACAGTTTTAAAAGATCATTTGTATTTTGATGATGTATCAACGGATGCACAAGCGCTTGCCAAAACACAAATTATTGCACCAGTCCAATACGATGGGACTATTAATTATTTGTCAGTTAAAGCGAGCAAAGAATTTCAATTCGGGAAGTTTGCTTTAGATAATACGGTTTTATATCAAAAAGTAGATCAAGCGGACGCTGTTTTAAATGTTCCTGAGTTTGTTTTAAGAAATGCATTCTATTTTTCTGATTATTTTTTCAAAAAGAAAGCATTGTATTTACAGACCGGAATTGTATTTAATTATTTTACGAACTACTATGCCAATGATTACAATCCGGTAATAGGGGAGTTCTTTGTTCAGCGAGACAAGCAAATTGGTAATTTCCCAGTTTTAGATTTTTTTGTTAATGCCCGAATTCAGAGAACCCGAATTTATTTTAAAGCAGAACATTTTAATTCTTCTTTAACGGGTAATAATTTTTATGCTTCACCTACTAATCCGTACCGTGATTTCGTTATTCGATTTGGATTGGTTTGGAATTTCTTCCTGTAAATTTTATCGGCTTAAAAAAGGATTGTATCATCTAATTGCCATCATTTAGATAGTCGTTTTTTGTTAACACTTATTTTTTATAACAAAACGCTATCTTTGTGTTAGAATTTATAACGCAATTAAAATTGTAATACAATGCAGTACTCAGAAAATATATTAGGCACTATAGGGAACACACCATTAGTAAAGTTAAATAAAGTGGTACCTGGAGTTGATGCTTTGGTATTGGCAAAAGTTGAAACTTTCAATCCCGGAAATTCTGTGAAAGACAGAATGGCCGTAAAAATGATTGAGGATGCGGAAGCGGACGGACGACTAAAACCAGGAGGAACAATTATAGAAGGAACTTCCGGGAATACCGGAATGGGATTGGCTTTGGTAGCCATTATAAAAGGATACAAACTTATCTGTGTAATTTCCGATAAGCAATCCAAGGAGAAGATGGATATTCTTCGCGCTGTTGGTGCAAAAGTAGTGGTTTGTCCTACTGATGTAGAACCAACGGACCCAAGATCATATTATTCGGTTTCCCAAAGATTGGCTGAGGAAACACCTAATTCCTGGTATGTTAACCAATACGATAATTTATCGAACACGCTTGCGCATTACGAGCAAACAGGGCCTGAAATTTGGGAACAAACAGATGGTAAAATTACACACTTTGTTGTTGGTGTTGGAACAGGAGGAACTATTTCGGGTGTTGGGAAATATTTGAAGGAAAAGAATCCAAATATTAAAATTTGGGGAATCGACACCTATGGTTCAGTATTTAAAAAATATCATGAAACGGGAATTTTTGATGAGAACGAAATCTATTCATATATAACAGAAGGGATTGGAGAAGACATCTTGCCAAAGAATGTTGATTTTTCGATAATTGATGGATTCACAAAAGTAACCGATAAAGATGCGGCGGTTTATACCCGAAAAATTGCACTGGAAGAAGGGATTTTTGTGGGCAATTCTGCGGGAGCAGCAATAAAAGGATTACTGCAACTGAAGGAACATTTTAAACCGGAAGATGTAGTTGTGGTTTTATTTCATGATTCAGGTAGCCGTTACGTAGGTAAGATGTTTAACGATGATTGGATGAGAGAACGTGGCTTTCTGGATGAAGATATCACCAAAGCCGAAGATGTTATCAGAGATCATATGGATAAGCCTTTAATTGTGGTTCGTACTGAAGAATTGGTTTCTCACGCCATTGAAAGAATGCGTAAATACAAAATTTCACAGATTCCGGTAATAGATGTTACTGGCTTTGTAGGTTCTGTTGACGAAAGTGATTTATTCCAAAGTTATGTAGCTGATAAAAATGTGGCTGACAAACCAATTAAGGAGGTAATGGGAAAACCGTTTCCAATCGTAAAACTGGGAACCCCAATAGAAGAGCTTTCTAAGTTGTTTACGAAAGAAAATGATGCGGTTTTGGTTGAATTAGAAAATGGGAATCATCATATTATTACTAAATCAGACATAATTGGGTCGATAAAGTAAAGTTAACACCAGTAAATGTTTAAGAAAAAACCTGCGAGATTTAATAAATCTTTTGCAGGTTTTTTTTATGTGATATTATTGTTAAGTATTTATATTGAATTTGGAAAATATTTTTATCTGAAATACTTTTATAAGATACTTGTTATTAGTTGGTTATGATTATTACGGCAGGTCTGAAATTATTTTTTGAAATTATTTTTTAAAATGAGGGAAAACCGTAAAAGAACAAGTGGCGCCTTGTTTATTTTTGGACAACATTAAAATCTATTTAAATGGAAATCAAATCAGTAAAAAATAAAATTCTTGAAATTCATGAAGTTTGGGATGTTTTAGGCGACAGCTTAGATTGTTTTAAGTATGGCGAAATTCATGAAAGCTATGTGATTGAAATAATCTCTGAGTATTGTGTTAACAAAGGCTACGAAGTGAATGATTTTCCTATACAGAAGCGAGCATTGGCTATTACAAATAATGCCTATAGCGAAGATTACTTTTGCTATGATCGTTATATTAAATATCTGGATGTTCTAGCTACTAAACATGATGATGTATTTGAATTGATGTATTTTTATTCATCTACTTTTTGGCCGGAGCATTTTCATGACAAAGAAGATTATAGAAATAGATTGTTAGACTACATCAATTGCAATGTTTATGAAATTGATTTCTGATTCTAGAATCTAAATTTTTTTTTTTAGATATTTTGAAAGGTAATATCAGAGTTTAACTTTTAAATTCTGCATATTAAATTTATATTTGTAGTTATATGAAAGTTTTTAGAGTGGAATAGACTCTTTTAGCTTTTGTCTTGCAAATCTAACTTTTGACCTCTCAAATGACTTTTACTGCCATAGATTTTGAAACTGCCATAGGATATCATCCCTGTTCCGTGGGTATTGTTACTGTTGAAAACGGAATAATCATTGATGAGTTTGTCAGTTTAATTAAACCGCCCAATAACGAATATTCTCCCTTCACGATAAAAGTGCATGGTATTTATCCTCGAGATACGATGCATGCAAAATCATTTGCGCAAGTTTTTCCGGAGATACAAAAACGTCTGCGTAACAGAGTAGTGGTAGCTCATAACGAAAGTTTTGACAGAAATGTGTTGCTCAAATCAATGGCACTTTATAATTTGGATTATTCGGATTTGAATATAGCATCTCGTTGGAAATGCACCGTTAAGATTTATAAAGCAAAAGGGTTAAAACCAACTAAATTAAGCGATTGTTGCAGGGAAATGAAAATACAACTGAATCATCACGAAGCTTTGTCTGATGCTCGTGCCTGTGCCAAATTATATTTATTGAGGTAGTTTATTATAACTTTTAAGGAATAAAAAATGACAGGGTAGTTTAGTTTTTTAAACAATATCATTCTTCATTCCTCAAAAGTTTTTTAAGTTTTAAGTCTTGATATATTAGACATGATTTTTTTATCAGACGTAACTTCATTACAAAACTAATAACGGTGCAATGATTCCGAAACTTAATTGACCGGTAGTGTAATCGTTAGCGCCAAAAGCAGTTGTAGCATAACTGGTGTAATCATATTTGCGAGCTACGTATCCCAAATAAAATTTCAAATTAATATCATTGAAAGGCATATATTGAATTTCAGGGATGATACCATAGCTGGTTGATAATCTATCAGTAGCATTCGGATCCGGATTATCGTTCCAATAATGATTACTGTGCATTACAGATATAAGCAAATTAACTTTAGGGGAAACCAAATACTCCGCTCTAACCCAGTTTTCAATATACAGCGCGTCTTTTGCTGCATATTGATACTGGCCGTCAATTATACCGGTAATAATTCCTAATCGATCCAAGCCTTCGTCATCGTATTGAAAATCATAATGCAATGCGAATTTTTTTGTTTTAAACTTATTCCCTAATACAAAATAACCCATTCCGGCTCCTTTGGCTTCGTTAAAATAACTATAGCTATATATAGTTTCGAATTTTCCATTAAAGAAACTACCTCTCCAATTAACAACCGCGGCTAATGCGTATTCCGATGGTTCTAAATCAGGAGGAGCTGATTCCCCATATTGTTCTTCATAAGTTTTAGTTCTGGAATTTAAGACCTGAAAAGAAAAGGTGTGTTTGTTTCCTTCTAAGGTATGTGAAATTCCGGCTCCCATTAAGTAATTATCGGCAAATTCAATAATATCATTATAAGCTAAGATGTCTATAGGGTTATAATCAAATTCATAGCCTCCCCAATCTGCGCATAATTTACCAAATGAAATGTTAGTTCTTGGAGCTACCTCAATTCTTACAAATGCCATATCTACGGATCTGCTGATATTGTCCAAATTACCTGGAATAGGATCTCTGGTGTGTCTGTTACGGAATCTGAAATACACTTTTTCATGTATTTTTCCTTTTACTTCAAAACGAAGTTGATTCATATTGAAGTTAGACTTAGTGTGATCCCCATCCATAAAATAACTTTCATAAGCCATACGCGTATTGAAAATTACATCCACATCTTTTAGAAGTGACTGTTTTGAAATAGGAATGATTGACTTTAGGGAATCCGGAATAAATAAGCTCTCATTACCCGATTGTTTTTCAACTTGTCCCATTGCAAGTAAGGGTAAAAAAACGATTATTAAATAGATTGTAAATTTTTTCATAATGTTTTTGTTTTAAATTTTACAATAGTACAGTTCCTAACAAAAAGCCTGCAATTATGGCAACTACGATGGCTACAACTCCAGGAACGTTAAAGCTGTGATTAATAACAAAATTTCCGATTTTAGTACTTCCAGTTCTGTCGAAGTTAATTGCCGCTAAAAGCGTTGGATAACCCGGTAATACAAAATCACTGTTTACGGCAGGGAAGATCGCTATTAAAGCTGATGGAGGAAGGCCCAAAGCAATTCCTAATGGCATCATCGTTTTAGTAGTTGCTGCCTGACTAAACATTAAAACACCCATAACAAATACTGCAATAGCAAATGTCCAAGGATAAGAAGCAACAATATCTCCTAGTGCTTCTTGTATCATAGTATTGTTGTGATTCATAAAAGTGGAACTCATCCAAACCACTCCAAAAACCGAAACTACTGCAGAAGCCATCGAGGTAAACAAACTTGCTTTGGTAACATCAGCAGTACTGGTTTTGGTGATTAACATCATCGCGGCAGAAGCTGTCAGTGTGATAACGCTAATTATTGTTACCATGCTTAAGGAGCCGTCGGCTGCAACCGCAAGGGATGGTTTTCCCGGATGAAAACTTGGAATTAAATTTGGAAATGCACCAGCAATTACTATTAACACAATGGCAAAAGCAAATATTAAAACCGAAGTTTTAGCTCCCGGTTTTAGCGGTTTTATGTGACCTGCTGTGTCTGCTTCCATGCTTTCGGCAAACACAGGATCTTTCATCTTTTCAATAAAAATTGGATCGTCATTAAGTTCTTTTCCTTTTTTGAAAACGGCAAAACACCCAATTATCAAACCAATAATACAGGCAGGAATGCAAATAAGCATGATATCCATCAAGGCTCCCGGATAAGCCAAAATAACAACCATAGCTGCAGTAGCTGCGCTCATTGGGCTTCCGGTCAACGCAAGATGCGACGCTATAACAGAAATACTCAACGGTCTTTCTGGTCGTATTCTTTTTTTAGCGGACACTTCAGCAATAATTGGTAATAAGGAATAGACGATATGAGCCGTTCCTGCAAATAAGCATAAAAAATAAACCGTGAACGGTGCTATAAATGTAATATTGGAGGGATTGCTTCTGATAATTTTTTCCGCCAGACTTACCAGATAATCCAAGCCTCCTGAAGCTTGCAAAGTAGCTGCAGTTGTCACTATCGCCATAATAATCAACATTACATCAAGAGGTGGGTCAGTTGGTTTCATTTTGAATACAAAAAGAAAAATTAATAAACCGACCATCCCCATAACACCCAATCCGATTCCTTTCATTTGTGATCCAATAAGAATCATTGCCAAAAGAACAGCAAATTCTATCCAAAACATATACTGAAATTTAAAGGTTATTTTTCTAGATGACAGAAAAAAGGAAACCGTTACAAATAATGATTTCCTTTTGATTACTAATATTCAATATACAGTCTTTGTAAATCTTCTCTGCTTCTGTCTTTTAAAAGTGCTAACATTAAAAGTATTCTGGCTTTTTGAGGGTTTAGTTCGGCAGACGATACTGTTCCGTAATCTGCGTCAACAACCTCTCCCTTAATTAAAACAGCACCTATTGGTACACGCGAAGCTCTTACAACTGGCACTTTATTGGCGGTTGCTCTTTTGGCGGCTTCCAAGGTTCCGGCATTCATGTTTCCATCACCAACACCCGCAATTACAATTCCTTTTGCTCCTGCTTTGACCATTATATCAATTAAATCAGGTGAGGAATCAGCGCAGGCGTAAACAATATCAACCCTTGGTAATTCTTTTACTCCATCTATTGAGAATTCACTGTTTGTAGTGTGGCGACCGAATGGTTTATGAAAAAACTCCACTTCACCAAAAATACAAGTTCCCAAAAGTCCTTCCAGAGGAGACTGGAATGTTTGAACTGGTGTAGTGATCATTTTTTTAACATCATGAGCAGAATGAATATCGTCATTCATTAAAACCATGACACCATATCCTCTGGCTTTTGGATTGGCAGCAATAGCAACCGCATTATACATATTCAGAGGACCATCGGCACTCAAAGCTGTAGAGGGACGCATGGATCCTGTTAATACTACCGGTTTGTCACTTTTTACTACCAGATTCAGGAAGAATGCAGTCTCTTCTTGGGTATCGGTTCCGTGAGTGATGACAATACCATCCACATCAGTACCTTTTAATAGTTCGTTAATACGGTTTGCCAAATCAAGCCATACTTTCACACTCATATCCTGTGAACCAACATTTGCGATCTGTTCTCCCCTTAAATTGGCTAAAGTTCGAATATTTGGTACTGCATCTATCATGGCCTCAATCTTAACCTGACCAGAAGTGTAAGCCGAACCTGTTGAACTTGTTCCGGCTCCGGCAATAGTACCGCCTGTGGCCAGAATTACAACATTTGGTAATTTTTTTGAATCTGCTTTTTTATCCTGAGCTTGGATTTGTAAACTCAGCACAGATAAAAATAATAGGAAAGCAATTTTTTTCATGATTTCAAAGTTTTAGTTAAAATACTAGTATAGATTTATTTAAAAAAAAACTGATTTGGGAATTCGGTCTAAAATTGTTTGTAAAAAATTAAAATTTAAGAAGTTATGAATTTAGGATGTATTAGATTTTCTAATGAATAAATTTCGTCCCATTTTTCCTGGGTGATTAATTTACGTTCTAAAACGGCAATCTGATGGACGCTTTTATTCGTTTTTAATGCCTCCCCAGCTATGCTTGCACTTTCTTCATAACCCAGAATAGGGTTTAATTGCGTAACTATTCCGATGCTGTTCATAACCAAGTTGTAGCAATGCGTTTCATTAGCCGTAATTCCAACAATACATTTTTCAATTAAAACCTGAATGGCATTTGTCAAATAATCCAATGAAGTAAACATGGCAAAGGCAATGACCGGTTCCATTACATTCAGTTGCAACTGTCCTGCTTCTGCGGCCATGGTAACCGTTAAATCCTGACCAATAACATAAAAACAAGTTTGATTAACAACTTCCGGGATTACAGGATTTACTTTTCCTGGCATAATAGAAGAGCCGGGCTGACGTGCCGGTAAATTAATTTCATTAAATCCGGTTCTTGGTCCTGAGCTTAGTAAACGTAAGTCATTACAGATTTTTGAAATTTTGACAGCTGTTCTTTTCATTGTGCCCATAATTTGGACATAGGCTCCTGTATCTACAGTGGCTTCTATAAGGTCAGGTGCTAATGTCAAAGGAATACCTATTTCTTTGGCTAAATAATTGACACATAATTCCGGATAACCCTCGGGCGCATTTACTTTTGTACCTATAGCGGTTGCACCCATATTAATCTCCAGTAATAAACTTTGGGCATCTTTTAGGCGGTTAATGTCTTCACCTATTGTTGTTGCATATGAATGAAATTCTTGTCCCAAAGTCATGGGTACCGCATCTTGTAGTTGGGTTCTTCCCATTTTCAATACTCTGTTGAATTCCTTTCCTTTTGCTGCGAAAGCGATTTCTAAATCTCCTAAGGTTTTTATAAAACTGTCCATTTTTAGATAAAGTGCTATTCTGAAAGCGGATGGATAAGCATCATTGGTAGATTGGGAACAGTTTACATGATTATTGGGATGCAGAAAATTATATTCTCCTTTTTTATGGCCTAAGTATTCTAAACCAATATTGGCAATTACTTCGTTGGCATTCATATTTACCGATGTGCCAGCTCCTCCTTGAATTAAATCACTAACAAATTCCTGATTAAATTTACCGGCGATAACCTGGTCACTGCCGTAACAAATGGCTTCTGAAATTTTGGCGTCTAATGCTCCGCAATCTCTATTGGCCATAGCGGCTCCTTTTTTTACATACCCTAAAGCTTTAATAAATAAAGGTTCTTTTGAAATTGGAATTCCAGTAATATTAAAGTTTTCAACTGCTCTGAAAGTTTGGATTCCATAATATAAATGATTAGGAATGTCTAATTCTCCTAAAAAATCGTGTTCTCTTCTTGTTTTTTCCATGATAAATGAGTTGAATGAGTTATGTGTTTTTAAGTTGATTTTCAAAAAAATATAAATAGTATTATTTTTTTTAGGCTAATGGTAATTAGGTCATCATGCCAACTAAAACGGGTCCCCAAGAAGTTAATAATATATTGCCTAAAGCATATGGGATAGTATAGCCAAGAACTGGAAATTTACTTTCTGAAGCATCTTGGATCGCTTTTAGTCCTATAGTAGAAGTTCCGGCACCTGTTTGTGCCCCCAGTAATATTATGGGATTCATTTTTAATACATATCGTCCAAATAATAATCCAATAATATGAGGCACGATAGATACTGCCAGTCCGGCTAATATTATACTTAGTCCAGTTTCCTTTAAGCCGGAAATAAAGCTTGGGCCGGCTGCCAAACCTACAAGGCCTATGAAAGTGGCTAAGCCTACATTGTCAAAAATCCATAAGGCCGGTTCAGGAATTCTTCCAAAAAGGGGTGTTTTTGAATGGATCCAACCAAAAATTAAACCCATGATTAGTGCACCTCCGCTAGTGGTTAACGTAATTGAAATTCCGAAAACTGTAACCGCCAGTAGTCCAAATAATCCTCCTAAAAAGATACCTAAACCAACAAATATTATATCTGTATCTACATTGAGACGATCTAAATATCCTAGTTCTTTTGCGGCAGGTTCTAAATGAATCATTTTGCCTGAAACCTTTAATATATCACCTCGGTGAAGAACTGTCTTTGGATCAAAAGGGATTTCGTGGTATTCTCTGCTTAGTTTGTCAATCATTAATCCGCGACCATGCTGTAACATTATTTCTCCTATTGTTTTGCCGATTATTTTTTTATTTGTAATGACAATATTCATTTGTGCCAATGGGAAGGACAATAATTGTTCATCTAATACTTCAGGACCAATTGTAGAAACATTCTTCAGAATATTTCCGTGTTGTGCCATAATTACGACGATGTCGTCTTCGTGAATGATAAGATCAGGAGTTGGGTCTAATAATTTTCCTCTATGTCGAATTCTTTGAATTGAAATTCGGAGATCTGGTTTGATGTTTTCTAATTCTGAAATGGTCAACCCAATCCATTTTTCATTGGTGACTTTATAAGCTCTTATGATCCATCTTTGATAGGCTGAATCTATTCCGGGTTCATTCTCGATTTGACCGGTCATGGTTCCGATCAATTTTTTACTTTCTTCCACTAAATTAATCCTCAGTAATTTGGGTGCAATTGTAGTTAGGAAAAATACAAATGAAGTGGCTCCTATAAGGTAGGTCACAGCATACGCCACAGGTATTTTATTGATTAATCGTAGTTTTTCTGCTTCGGGTATAGAAAGTTGATTAATGGCTTCTGATGCAGTACCTATAAGTGTTGATTCTGAAAAGGCGCCGGCTAATAGGCCTGCAGCAGTTCCTACATCATAACCAACAATTTTAGAAATGGTATAGGCTATCAGTAAACAGGAAACGCAGATTACTACTGTTAGCATTAATTGCGGCAAGGCATTTTTTTTGAGTCCCTGAAAAAATTGCGGACCTACTTTATATCCTGTGGCAAAGAGGAAAAAATCAAAAAATATTGTTTTTACAATAGAGGGAACCGGGATGTCTAACTGACCAATAAGTACACCTGCAAACAAAGTGCCCAGGACTACTCCAAATTTAAAAGAGCCGATTTTTATATGTCCTAAAGCAAATCCTAAAGCTAAAGTTAAGAATACTGCTAATTCAGGATGTTCACGTAAAACGTTTGTTATGCTTGCTATCATTTTTATAAATTTAAAATCAATTGTAATTGTATTTAAAATCTTAAACTGAATGCTAACTATCTGTAGGTGAGTTGAATATTTTAGGTGTCAGATAAAAGAAATATCTGATAAATCATGCTTTTTTAATTTGGGCACATTAAAATTAACACTTTTTTCTTATATGTTTGACAGAAATGAAATAAAAAATATTTATTTTTTAAAAAAATATTTGTAGTTTTTTTACTACTTTAGTGTTGGATGGATAAACCATCTACTAACAATAGGTTTAACAATGATGAAAGAAGATTTTCTCCATTATCTCTGGAGATTTAAAAAATTTGACACTTTGAATCTAAGAACGTCAAATGGGGAAGAAATTTTAATTGGTAATGTTGGTCAATATCTGCAAATGGCGGGGCCTGATTTTTTTAATGCGCAAATTAAAATTGGAAATCAAAAATGGGCCGGGAATGTTGAAATTCATCTCAAATCTTCTGATTGGTATGCTCATCATCATGAAAGAGATGCCGCCTATGAAAACGTAATCCTGCACGTTGTTTGGGAACACGACACTGAAATTTTCAGAAGTAATAATACGGAGATCCCGGTTTTAGAACTCAAACAGTATGTTGACAAGGAAATTATAATCAATTATCAGTCATTGGTCTCGCAGAAATCATGGATTTTTTGTGAAAAGGAGTTGGTTAATATTACCAGTTTTACTTTGATTAATTGGCAGGAAAGACTTTTTTTTGAACGATTGGAGCGAAAATCACAGTCCATTTATTATCTGTTGGAAGAAACACATCAGGATTGGGAGGCTGTTCTGTTTTGTCTTTTGGCGAAGAACTTCGGGTTAAATACCAATGGTGATGTTTTTTTTAAAATCGCGCAATCCATACCTTTTTCTATTATTCGTAAAGAAAGTTTTGAAGTTGAAAATCTCGAAGGACTTATTTTTGGTAATGCGGGTTTGTTAGACTTAGAAAAAGAAGATAATTATTTCAAAGATTTAAAGTTCCGGTATTTCTATTTGCTTCACAAGTATCAGTTGGAAAAGACCATTATTGAACCTCTTCAGTTCTTTAAACATCGTCCGGATAATTTTCCAACAATTCGTCTTTCACAATTGGCAAATTTGTATCATAGTCAGCAGAATTTGTTTTCGAAAATAATAGCGCTAAATTCTGTCAAAAGCATATATGAATTATTTCAGGTTTCGGCAGCGCCTTATTGGTTAACCCATTATCAGTTTGATAAAGAGAGTCCAAAGAAAAAGAAAACATTGTCCCAGTCATTTATTGATTTAATAATCATTAATACGATTATACCTTTGCAATTTGCTTATGCCAAAAGCCAAGGTAAGGAAATGGAAGAAGATTTAATAAGTATTTTAAATGAGGTGGGCGCAGAGAAAAATTCAATAATAGAAAAGTTTAATTCTTTTGGAATACAATCGGAAAACGCTTTTGAAACGCAGTCTTTATTACAGCTTAAAAATGAATATTGTGATCGGAGTAAATGTTTGGATTGTGCTATTGGAGTGGAACTGTTGAAAAAAAGTTGATGGAGTTATTTCTGAATTTGCTTAAAGAGGAATGCTTTTATGTTGTAAATTTGCATTTCAAAGAAATAAACAAAAAAATGTCAGCTATTTTAAAACTTAAATTCTTTTTTGAAAAACATGGTTTTCATGTGTCTTCTCGTTTGGCCGATAAATTAGGTATGCGGGTAACCAGTGTGCGTTTGTTTTTTATTTACATTTCTTTTGTTACGGCAGGATTGTGGTTTGGTGTATATCTGACATTAGCTTTTTGGATTCGTCTGAAAGATTTAATTCGTGCCAAACGGACTTCGGTTTTTGATTTGTAGATTATTTTTTTTATAAAAAAAAAGGACTATGAAGTATTTGAATACTTTATAGTCCTTTTTTTAATTTATGTGTGAAAACTATTTTTCCGGATTGTTCAGTTTACTGTTTTTCTTTCCGTATAAAAAATAAATGGCAATCCCTAATCCCATCCATACTACTAGCCTTAACCAGCTTTCGTTAGGTAAAGAGTACATTAGAGCCAAACAGATTAAAATACCTGCAATTGGTACAAATGGTACTAAAGGTGTACGGAAAGATCTTGGTGCGTCTGGCATTCTTTTACGCATTACCAAAACTCCAATACAAACTAAAACGAATGCTAATAAAGTTCCAATACTTACCATATGTCCTAAGTCACTTACTGGAACAAAACCAGCAAATAAACTTACGAAAACCAAGAAGAAAATGTTTGTTTTCCAAGGAGTGCGGAATTTAGCGTGAATTTCGCTGAAGAATGAAGGAAGTAATCCATCTTTACTCATCGTATAGAAAACACGACTTTGCCCCATTAACATTACTAGCATTACTGAAGTATAACCAGCTAAAATAGCTACGATTAGACCAGTTTGAAGAAAAGTATATCCTGTTTTTGCAAATGCTGTCGCTGCTGGTTTTGCATCGCCTGCAAATTCGTAATAAGGTACAAGCCCTGTCATAACGTGTGCAAATAATACATACAGAATGGTGCAGATTATTAAAGATCCTAAAATACCTATAGGCATTCCTTTTTGTGGGTTTTTGGCTTCCTGTGCTGCTGTTGAAACGGCATCAAAACCAATAAAGGCAAAGAACACGGTTCCTGCTCCGGCAGCTATACCTGACCATCCAAATTCTCCAAAAACACCTGTGTTTTCTGGGATATATGGAGTGTAATTTGAAGTATCAATAAAACTCCAGCCTAGAACAATAAATATAATAACGACAGCTACTTTTAGAATAACCAAAAAGTTGTTTATGGAGGCAGATTCCTTTGTTCCTCTTATCAAAAGTAAGGATAACATAGAAACGATAAATATGGCCGGAAGGTTTATAATTCCTCCTTCTATAACAGTACCGTCACTGAGTTTTAAAGTCTCCCAAGGCGAACAGATATAGTCATGGGGCAGATGTATTCCGTATTTATTGAGTAATTCAAGTAGATAACGAGACCAACTTACGCCGACCGTTGCGGCACCTAATGCGTATTCAAGAACTAAATCCCAACCAATAATCCATGCCATAAATTCTCCCATAGTTGCATAGGAATAGGTGTATGCACTTCCTGCAACAGGAATCATAGATGCAAATTCGGCATAACAAAGACCTGCAAATGCGCATCCCACTGCGGCTAAAATAAACGATAGGGTAACGGCCGGTCCTGCATGTTCAGCAGCAGCGATACCTGTTAATGAAAATAATCCAGCTCCTATGATCGCTCCAACTCCAAGAGCTACAAGTGATCGAGAAGACAGTGTTCTTTTTAATCCTTTTTCAGATTCGTCTGCTTCGTTTAGTAATACCGAAAGAGGTTTAGTTTTCCAAATTGACATATATTGTTAGTTAATTGTTATTAAGCTCCAAATGTATTGTTTTTTGTAAAAAATAAAAACAATAATTATGTTTTAAGTTATAAAAAAATTTTCACCGTTAGTTTTAAGGGGTGTTTGTCTTAAGAGTGCCTATTCCGGTTTGAATATGCTCCCTTGGGACTTCGGTATTTGTTTTTTTAAAATAGTTTGAATGTCTAGTATTATTAATTAATAATTAAATTTGTAGTAAATTATTTATAATTTTAATTTAATAAAAGAATCAACTCAAATATAATATTTCAATTTCTAAAATGATATTTAAAAAATGAAAGGCTATTTTAATTTTTCAAGAGAGCAAAGGAAGGGTGTTTTTATACTTTTTATCATTATTATCGTCTTGCAACTGATTTATTTTTTTGTTGATTTTAGTTGTATTCCAAAAGAATACCCGGAAAAACAGAAGTGGCTGTCGTTACAATCTGAAATTGACGCGATGAAAGGTGGTATGCAAAAGTATTCACCAAAAATATATCCTTTCAATCCTAACTTTATAACTGATTACAAAGGATATAAATTAGGGATGTCTGTTCAGGAAATTGACAGATTGCTGGCTTTTAGAAAACAAAATAAATATGTGAACTCTCCGGAGGAGTTTCAAAAGGTGACAAAGGTTTCAGATTCTTTATTGAGGGTTATCGCTCCTTATTTTAAATTTCCGGAATGGGTAAATGATAGAAAGAGGACCAAAGGATTCAAGAAATATGATAATATGGCTTTCGCCAAAAAAGAAAAAATAGTGCCAATCGACATCAATCAGGCGACTCAGGAGGATTTAATCAAGATCTATGGAATAGGCGCAGGTATTTCGGCTCGGATTTTAAAACATAAAGAAAGTTTAGGAGGATTTGTGTCGATGGAGCAAATGAATGATGTTTGGGGACTTTCGCCTGAAGTAATCGTGGAATTGAATATTCATTTTAAGGTTTCGAAGCTTCCCGACTTTAAGAAAATTGATGTAAATAACGCGTCTTTAAAGGAACTTTCTCAATTTCCGTATTTTAAATACCCGCTGGCTAAGCAAATAATAACGTTTCGAAGTATGAATGGGGATATTAAGAATATTGAGGATTTAATAAAAATTAAGGGTTTTCCTGTTGATAAAGCAAAAATAATTGACTTATATTTGGACTTTAAATAAAACAGGACACAATGAACTTCGATTATAATGAAACGCAATCAATGATTGCACAATCCATACGCGATTTTGCGGAACAGAATATCAGGCCTCATATTATGGAATGGGATGAGGCGCAAATATTTCCCATTCCTTTGTTTAAAAAATTAGGTGAAATGGGATTTATGGGGGTTTTAGTTCCACATGAATTAGGAGGTTCTGGATTAGGATATCATGAATATATTACCATTATTGAAGAGATATCTAAAGTTGATCCATCAATAGGATTGTCTGTTGCGGCACATAATTCTTTGTGTACGAATCATATTTTAACTTTTGGTAATGAAGAACAAAAGAAAAAATGGATTCCGAAGCTAGCCACGGCAGAGCATATTGGTGCTTGGGGATTGACAGAGCATGGTACAGGATCTGATGCGGGAGGAATGAATACGACGGCGGTTAAGGATGGTGATTTTTGGGTTGTTAATGGATCTAAAAATTTTATAACGCATGCAATTTCAGGAGATATTGCTGTTGTTATTGTTCGTACCGGTGAAAAAGGAGATTCGAAAGGAATGACCGCATTTGTGTTTGAAAAAGGAATGCCGGGATTCAGTTCCGGGAAAAAAGAAAACAAACTCGGAATGCGTGCCAGTGAAACGGCAGAATTGATATTTGATAATTGCAGGATTCCTGATGCAAACCGTTTGGGTGAAGTTGGACAAGGTTTTATTCAGGCGATGAAAATTTTAGATGGTGGAAGAATATCTATAGGCGCTTTGTCTCTGGGTATTGCTAAGGGAGCTTATGAAGCAGCATTGAAATATTCGAAAGAAAGACATCAGTTTGGTAAGCCAATATCTGAATTTCAAGGAATAGCTTTTAAATTGGCGGACATGGCAACCGAAATTGAAGCTTCGGAATTGTTATTGCACAAGGCGGCTTTTCTGAAAGAAAAACACAGACCTGTTACTACTATGGGTGCTATGGCAAAAATGTATGCTTCGGAGGTTTGTGTAAAAGTTGCTAATGAAGCGGTACAGATTCATGGCGGTTATGGTTATACTAAAGATTATCCTGTAGAGAAATTTTATAGAGATTCTAAATTATGTACCATTGGTGAAGGGACTACCGAAATTCAAAAATTGGTGATTTCCAGAAATATATTGAAAGACTAATTTCAAAATAAAATAAGAGGACAGAAAGAGTCAATAGGCAAGAAATTGTAGATTGACTCTTTTTTTGCGTGAAGGATGGAAGAGAAAAGCCCGGAATGCAATGAGGACTTGTAACGGACAGCCTGACGGCGGATGATGACACGTTTCGGTACGCATAAAATCCGTTTCCGCCGGCACGCCCAAAAATAAATCAGGATTAATGGCTTGTAATTCAAAATAAAGATATACTTTTGCGCACTTAAAGAAAGGGGGTGTCTATATTATGTTAATTATACCAATTAAAGACGGAGAAAATATCGATAGAGCGTTAAAACGTTACAAAAGAAAATTTGACAAAACTGGAACTGTTCGTCAATTAAGAGCGCGTACTGCTTTTATTAAACCATCAGTTACAAATAGAATCAAAATTCAAAAAGCGGCTTATATCCAGAATATGAAAGATAGCTTAGAGAGTTAGTCTATATCTAGTAAAATAAATTACCGTTAGTCATTAAAAGTTTTATAACTTTGATGCTAACGGTTTTTTTATGTCTACAAATAAAAATGCATTTCGGGATTATCTTCAGTTCGAGAAAAAATATTCTCCCCATACCGTGAATGCTTACTTGAATGATGTGGAATCCTTTGAGGGGTTTAATGCAATACATTTTGATCAGGAAAATATTGAACAGGCTAATTATAGTCAGATTAGAAGTTGGATTGTTTTTCTTGTGGACAGTGAGGTGTCGAATGTGTCTGTTAATCGAAAGATGGCTTCATTGAAGGCATTTTATAAATTT
Source organism: Flavobacterium maritimum (assembly GCF_040049085.1). Classification (NCBI taxonomy): domain Bacteria; kingdom Pseudomonadati; phylum Bacteroidota; class Flavobacteriia; order Flavobacteriales; family Flavobacteriaceae; genus Flavobacterium; species Flavobacterium maritimum. The sequence goes on along the minus strand of NZ_JBDLZY010000007.1, from coordinate 302,313 downwards.
CTATTGAAGACTAAACAAATAGAGATGAGTCCTATGCTGAAGCATAAGGCGTTGAAAATTCCAAAAAAAATACAAATTCCATTTTCAGAGAAAGAGGTTGTGGATGTTTTGAGTCTGATGCAAAATCCTGTTGGTTTTGAAGAGGTAAGAAATAAACTTATAATTGATCTGTTCTATACTACGGGAATGCGAAGAACAGAGTTGATTCATCTTAAAAAAAGCAATGTTGATGTATCGAACAATCTTATAAAGGTCCTTGGTAAAAGAAATAAAGAGAGGATTATTCCGGTTTTGCCAATAATTACAACACAGTTTTCGTTGTATATAAAGGAGAGGGTGGAGCTGGATGTTATTGTGGATGAGGATTATTTTTTTCTAACTAAAAAAGGGTTAAAATTGAATGATTCGTTTGTTTATCGATTAATAAATTCATACTTTAGTACTGTCTCCGAAAAGGTAAAAAAGAGTCCTCATATATTAAGACATACATTTGCGACTCACTTATTAAATAACGGAGCCGATTTAAATTCAGTTAAAGAATTATTAGGGCATTCCAGTTTGGCATCGACACAAGTGTATACGCACAGTAGTTTATCAGAGCTAAAAAAAGTTTATAAAGATGCGCATCCGAGAAACCAAAAGTAGTTCGAGAATGTTTAACCATTAAAAAAAAGATTATGAAGGTAAGTGTTCATGCAGTTAACTTTACTGTTGACAGAAAGCTAGTTGATTTCGTTCAAGAAAGAATGGATAAGTTGGAAAAGTATTATGACAGGATAGTATCCGCTGATGTTTTTTTGAAAGTTGAAAAGACGAGTGACAAAGAAAATAAGTTTGTCGAGATAAAAATCAATGTGCCTGGGGATGATTTCTTAGTTAAGAAACAGTGTAAGATTTTTGAAGAAGCGGTTGAACTTTGTGCAGAATCGCTGGAACGATTGCTGGTAAAAAGGAAAGAAAAAATAAGTTCTCATATTTAATATAAATTTTTTTGAAAAAATGTTTTGTTTGAGAGATAAAATCTCTACATTTGCAGTCCGTTAGAAATAGCGGACTTTTTTTATTGATAATGCCGGTGTAGCTCAGTTGGCTAGAGCAGCTGATTTGTAATCAGCAGGTCGTGGGTTCGAGTCCCTCTATCGGCTCTTTTTTTTTTGAAATATTGATAATAATGGTTTAGGGGAGATACTCAAGCGGCCAACGAGGGCAGACTGTAAATCTGCTGTGTGAACTTCGCAGGTTCGAATCCTGCTCTCCCCACTAAATTTGCGATTTCGGATATTGGATTTGAAATAAAATTTGAAATATCGTTTTTTAAACATCGTAAATCTAAAATAGATTGCCGGTGTAGCTCAGGGGTAGAGTGCTTCCTTGGTAAGGAAGAGGTCTCGGGTTCAATTCCCGACATTGGCTCAAAACAGAATATTTGAACACTAATAAATATATAACTAAGATTAAAAATTAAGTAAAATGGCAAAAGAAACTTTTAATCGTTCCAAACCGCACTTAAATATAGGTACAATTGGACACGTAGATCACGGAAAAACTACTTTAACTGCAGCAATAACGAAAGTATTATCTGATGCTGGTTACTGTCAAGCAAAATCATTTGATCAAATTGATAATGCTCCTGAGGAAAAAGAAAGAGGTATTACAATTAATACATCTCACGTAGAATATGAAACAGCTAACCGTCACTACGCTCACGTTGACTGTCCAGGTCACGCGGATTACGTAAAAAACATGGTTACTGGTGCTGCTCAAATGGATGGTGCTATCCTTGTTGTAGCTGCAACTGACGGACCAATGCCACAAACTCGTGAGCATATCCTTTTAGGTCGTCAAGTAGGTATTCCTAGAATGGTAGTATTCATGAATAAAGTGGATATGGTTGATGATGCTGAGTTGTTAGAGTTAGTTGAAATGGAAATTAGAGACTTATTGTCTTTCTATGAGTACGATGGAGACAACTGTCCAGTTATTCAAGGGTCTGCTTTAGGTGGATTGAATAATGATCCAGCTTGGGTACCAAAAATTCTTGAATTGATGGAAGCTGTTGATAGCTGGATTGAAGAGCCAGTTCGTGACGTTGCTAAGCCATTCTTGATGCCGGTTGAAGATGTATTTACAATTACAGGTCGTGGAACTGTTGCTACAGGTCGTATCGAAACTGGAGTTGCTAATACTGGAGATCCTGTTGAGATCATTGGTATGGGAGCTGAAAAATTGACTTCTACTATTACTGGAGTTGAGATGTTCCGTAAAATCCTTGATAGAGGTGAAGCTGGAGATAACGTAGGTTTGTTGTTGAGAGGTATTGATAAAGCTGATATCAAAAGAGGTATGGTTATTATTAAGCCAGGTTCAGTAAAACCACACGCTACTTTCAAAGCTGAGGTTTATATCTTGAAAAAAGAAGAAGGTGGACGTCATACTCCATTCCATAATAACTACCGTCCACAGTTCTACGTACGTACAACTGACGTAACAGGAGTTATTACTTTACCAGAAGGAGTAGAGATGGTAATGCCAGGAGATAACTTAACTATTAATGTTGCTTTGTTGAGCCCAATCGCTATGAACGTAGGTTTACGTTTTGCTATCCGTGAAGGTGGTAGAACAGTTGGTGCTGGTCAAGTTACTGAAATCGTAGAGTAATTCTATAAATAAATTATAAGCCAGTCAACAAATCTAGGTTTGTTGCTGGCTTTAACAAACGGGCGTAGTTCAAGGGTAGAATAGCGGTCTCCAAAACCGTTGATGGGGGTTCGAATCCCTCCGCCCGTGCAAAAAAAATATATCATAATGACAAAAGTTGTTAATTACATTTCGGAAGCATTTGAAGAGTTGAAATCAAATGTAACTTGGCCAGCTTGGGCTGAAGTACAACGTCTAACAATTGTTGTTGCTGTTTTTTCAGTAGTATTCGCTTTGGCAACTTGGGGAGTAGATGAGGTTTTTGCAAAAGCATTAGCTGGATTTTTTAACTGGATAAAAGCTTAATTTTTGTGATGACAGATAATAATGTAAAGAAGTGGTATGTCGTTCGAGCAGTAAGTGGACAAGAAAATAAAGTAAAAGCTTACATCGAAACTGAGATCGCAAGATTGGGCATGAGTGATTATGTTTCTCAGGTTTTAGTTCCTACTGAAAAAGTGGTTACTGTAAAAGAAGGGAAAAAAATATCTAAGGATAAAGTTTATTTTCCTGGATATGTAATGATCGAAGCAAATCTTGTTGGTGAAATTCCTCATATTATTAAGTCAATAACAAGTGTGATTGGTTTTCTTGGAGAAACTAAAAATGGAGAACCTGTTCCATTAAGAGTTTCTGAAGTGAACAGAATGTTAGGTAAAGTAGATGAGTTAGCTGTTAATACAGATACTCGTGCTATACCATTCAACTTAGGTGAAACGGTTAAGGTTATTGATGGGCCTTTTAATGGTTTCAATGGTACAGTTGAAAAAATAAATGAAGAAAAGCGTAAACTGGAAGTAATGGTGAAAATTTTCGGAAGAAAAACACCGTTAGAGTTGAGTTTTATGCAAGTTGAAAAAGTATAATTTTTTGTTACATCTATAATATCCACCGCAATCGCTTCCTATGATTGTGGTGTTAAATTTTTTAAAAAATGGCTAAAGAAATTAGTAAGGTAGTTAAACTACAAGTTAAGGGAGGTGCTGCGAATCCGTCGCCACCGGTTGGACCTGCTTTAGGAGCTGCTGGGGTAAACATCATGGAGTTTTGTAAGCAATTTAATGCTAGAACTCAAGATAAACCTGGCAAAATATGCCCAGTACAAATTACTGTGTATAAAGACAAATCATTTGATTTTGTTGTAAAGACTCCTCCAGCAGCAGTTCAGTTAATGGAAGCTGCAAAGCTAAAATCTGGTTCTGGTGAGCCTAATCGTAAAAAAGTAGCTAGTGTTACTTGGGAACAAATTAGAGCAATTGCTGAAGACAAAATGCCTGACTTAAATGCATTCACTATGGAGTCTGCAATGAGTATGGTTGCTGGAACAGCTAGATCTATGGGTATAACTGTATCAGGAGAAGCTCCTTTTTAATTAAGAGAAAGACATGGCAAAATTGACAAAAAAGCAAAAAGAGGCTGCTTCAAAAATTGAAAAGAACAAATTATATACTTTAAAAGATGCTGCTGCATTAATTAAAGTTATTGCTTCTGCAAAATTTGATGAGTCTGTTGATATCGCAGTTCGTTTGGGTGTTGATCCAAGAAAAGCGAATCAAATGGTTAGAGGTGTAGTAACATTACCTCATGGAACTGGTAAAGACGTTAAAGTATTAGCATTGGTTACTCCAGATAAAGAAGCGGAAGCTAAAGAAGCTGGTGCAGACTATGTAGGTCTTGACGATTATTTACAAAAAATTAAAGACGGTTGGACAGATGTTGATGTAATCATCACTATGCCTGCTGTTATGGGTAAATTAGGTCCATTAGGTCGTATTTTAGGACCTAGAGGTTTAATGCCAAACCCTAAAACAGGTACTGTAACTATGGATGTTGCAAAAGCTGTTCAAGAAGTTAAAGCTGGTAAAATCGATTTCAAAGTTGATAAAACTGGTATCGTACATGCAGGAATTGGTAAAGTTTCTTTTGGAGCTGAGCAAATTTATGACAATGCACACGAAATTATTCAAACATTAATCAAACTTAAACCAACTGCTGCTAAAGGTACCTACATTAAAGGTATACACCTTACAAGCACAATGAGTCCAGCTATTGCATTGGATCCTAAAGCAGTATAATTGGTAGTTAATAATTTTTAGTATGACTAGAGAAGAAAAATCAATCGCGATTGAAGATTTAACTGCACAGTTAGCTGGTACAAATATTATTTATGTATCTGATATTTCTGGACTAAATGCAGAAACAACTTCAAGTTTAAGAAGAGCTTGCTTTAAAGCAGGTATAAAATTAGAGGTTGTAAAAAACACTTTGCTTGCAAAAGCAATGGAAGCTTCTGATAATGATTATGGTGATTTACCTTCTGTATTGACAGGTAATAGCGCTATATTTATTTCAGATGTTGCAAATGCACCTGGAAAAATAATTAAAGATTTCAGAAAAAAATCAACAAAACCTGTATTAAAAGGAGCTTATATTAATTCTGAAATTTACATTGGAGATGATCAATTAGATGCCTTGGCAACTATTAAATCTAAAGAAGAGCTTATCGGCGAAATCATTGGATTGCTTCAATCACCAGCACAAAGAGTTATTTCTGCACTTCAAAATCAATTCGCAAGCGAAGAAGCAGAAGCATAATAAAAACGAAGTTATTCTAAGTTTTTATTTAAAAAACGCGCACAATAAATAAATTATATTTTACAAATCATTTTAAAACGATAGAAAAAATGGCAGATTTGAAACAATTCGCAGAACAATTAGTTAATTTAACAGTAAAAGAAGTTAACGAATTAGCTACAATATTAAAAGACGAGTATGGTATCGAACCAGCTGCTGCAGCTGTAGTAGTTGCTGCTGGTGGTGGTGAAGGTGCTGCTGAAGAAGCTCAAACAGAATTTACAGTTGTATTGAAAGAAGCTGGTGCTTCTAAATTAGCAGTTGTAAAATTAGTTAAAGAACTTACAGGTTTAGGTTTGAAAGAAGCTAAAGATGTAGTTGATAGCGCACCAAGTAATGTAAAAGAAGGTGTTTCTAAAGAAGAAGCTGAAGGGCTTAAAAAATCTTTAGAAGAAGCTGGAGCTGTTGTTGAGCTTAAATAGTTAAACTCGGTTTTGAGAACTAGGTTTAGGTCTTGGATAAGTATCCAAAGACCTAAACCCTTTTTCGTATAATAAATTTATACGTTTATTTTATTTTTTTTTAATCAAAATTTTGTCCATTGATGATAACAAATCAGACTGAAAGATTGAATTTTGCCTCTACAAAAAACATTCCTGACTATCCGGATTTTCTAGATGTTCAGGTTAAATCTTTTAAAGATTTTTTTCAATTAGAAACTAAATCTGATGAAAGAGGCAACGAAGGGTTATACAACACCTTCATGGAAAACTTTCCAATTACAGATACAAGAAATAACTTTGTATTGGAATTCCTAGATTATTTTGTAGATCCACCACGTTATACAATTCAAGAATGTATAGAAAGAGGTCTAACGTATAGTGTGCCTTTAAAAGCAAGGTTAAAACTATATTGTACAGATCCAGAGCACGAAGATTTTGAAACTATTGTTCAGGATGTTTATCTTGGTACAATTCCTTATATGACGCCGAGTGGTACTTTTGTTATCAATGGTGCTGAACGTGTTGTTGTTTCGCAACTACACCGATCTCCAGGTGTTTTCTTTGGACAATCATTCCATGCAAATGGAACCAAATTATATTCTGCCAGAGTAATTCCTTTTAAAGGTTCTTGGATAGAATTTTCTACAGATATTAATAGCGTTATGTACGCGTATATCGATAGAAAGAAAAAATTACCTGTTACTACTCTTTTTAGAGCTATTGGTTTTGAAAGAGATAAAGATATCCTTGAAATTTTTGACCTTGCTGAGGAAATTAAAGTTTCTAAAACAGGACTTAAAAAATATATCGGTAGAAAATTAGCTGCGCGTGTATTGAATACATGGCATGAAGATTTCGTAGATGAAGATACTGGTGAAGTAGTTTCTATCGAACGTAACGAAATTATCCTTGATAGAGATACCATTATCGACAAAGATAATGTGGAAGAAATCATTGATTCAAACGTTAAATCTATTTTGTTGCATAAAGAAGATGCTAATCAAGGTGATTATGCAATTATTCATAATACATTACAAAAAGATCCAACAAACTCTGAAAAAGAAGCTGTTGAGCATATCTACAGACAATTGCGTAACGCAGAACCGCCTGATGAAGAAACTGCTCGTGGTATTATAGATAAATTGTTCTTCTCTGACCAACGTTATAACTTAGGTGAAGTAGGTCGTTATAGAATGAACAAAAAACTTGGTTTGGATATCCCGATGGAAAAGCAAGTGCTTACTAAGGAAGATATCATTACCATTGTAAAATATTTGATTGAATTAATCAACTCTAAAGCTGAGATTGATGATATTGATCACTTATCAAACCGTCGTGTTAGAACAGTTGGTGAACAATTGTCTCAACAATTCGGTGTTGGTTTAGCGCGTATGGCGAGAACCATTAGAGAAAGAATGAACGTTAGAGATAACGAGGTGTTTACACCGATTGATTTGATTAATGCTAAAACATTATCATCTGTTATCAACTCTTTCTTTGGAACAAACCAGTTATCTCAATTTATGGACCAAACAAATCCATTGGCTGAGATTACGCACAAAAGAAGATTATCTGCACTAGGACCAGGTGGACTTTCAAGAGAGAGAGCCGGTTTCGAGGTACGTGACGTTCACTATACGCATTACGGTCGTTTATGTCCGATTGAAACTCCTGAGGGACCAAACATTGGTTTGATTTCTTCTCTTGGTGTTTATGCTAAAGTAAACGGAATGGGTTTCATCGAAACACCTTACCGTAAAGTAACTAATGGAGCTGTAGATTTAGAGTCTACTCCAATTTACTTAAGTGCTGAAGAAGAAGAAGGAATGATGATTGCGCAAGCAAACATCGAGATGGATGCAACAGGAAAAATTACTGCAGATAACGTAATTGCTCGTCAAGAAGGTGATTTCCCAGTAATTGAACCAATTAATGTTGATTATACAGACGTTGCTCCAAATCAAATTGCTTCTATTTCTGCTTCTTTGATTCCGTTCTTGGAACATGATGATGCGAATAGAGCCTTGATGGGATCTAACATGATGCGTCAGGCTGTACCATTAATTCGTCCGGAAGCGCCTATTGTTGGAACTGGATTGGAGCGTCAAGTTGCTTCTGATTCTAGAGTTTTAATTAACGCTGAAGGAGACGGAACAGTAGAATATGTAGATGCTAATATCATCACTATCAAATACGATCGTTCTGAAGAAGAAAGAATGGTGAGTTTTGAGCCTGATGAAAAAACATACAATCTAATTAAATTTAGAAAAACCAATCAAGGAACAAGTATCAACTTGAAGCCTATCGTAAGAAAAGGTGACAGAGTATCTCTTGGTCAAGTATTGTCTGAAGGATATGCAACTCAAAATGGAGAATTAGCTTTAGGTAGAAACCTAAAAGTTGCGTTCATGCCATGGAAAGGATACAACTTCGAGGATGCGATTGTAATTTCTGAAAAAGTAGTTCGTGACGATATTTTTACCTCTATCCACGTAGATGATTATTCATTGGAAGTTAGAGATACTAAATTAGGTAACGAAGAATTAACGAATGATATTCCAAACGTTTCTGAAGAAGCTACTAAAGATTTAGATGAAAATGGTATGATCAGAATTGGAGCTGAAGTTAAACCTGGCGACATTCTTATCGGAAAAATTACACCAAAAGGAGAATCAGACCCTACTCCGGAAGAGAAATTGCTTCGTGCAATCTTCGGGGATAAAGCAGGTGATGTAAAAGATGCTTCATTAAAAGCGTCTCCATCTTTGCACGGTGTTGTTTTAGACAAAAAATTATTTGCAAGAGCAGTAAAAGATAAACGTAAACGTACTCAGGATAAAGATGCTTTAGGAGCACTTGAAATGGAGTTTGAAGTTAAATTTGTTGAATTAAAAGACAAATTGGTTGAAAAACTTTTCTTGATCGTAAACGGAAAAACCTCTCAAGGTGTAATGAATGATTTGGGTGAAGAAGTTTTACCAAAAGGTAAAAAATATACTCAAAAAATGCTTTACGCTGTTGAAGATTTCGCTCACTTAAGTAAAGGTCAATGGGTTGCAGATGATGTAACCAATAAAATGGTTAATGATTTAATTCATAACTATAAAATTAAATTGAACGACTTACAAGGTGCGCTACGTAGAGAGAAATTTACTATTACAGTAGGAGATGAATTGCCAGCTGGAATTTTGAAATTAGCTAAAGTGTATATCGCTAAAAAACGTAAGCTGAAAGTTGGGGATAAAATGGCAGGACGTCACGGTAACAAAGGTATCGTTGCTCGTATCGTTCGTCATGAAGATATGCCTTTCCTTGAAGACGGAACACCTGTTGATATCGTGTTGAATCCACTTGGGGTACCATCACGTATGAACATTGGTCAAATTTATGAGACTGTTTTAGGTTGGGCTGGTCAAAACTTGGGTAGAAAATTTGCTACACCAATTTTCGACGGTGCATCTTTAGATCAGATCAATGCATTGACTGATGAGGCTGGAGTACCACGTTTTGGACATACACATCTTTATGATGGAGGAACGGGAGAACGTTTCCATCAAGCAGCAACTGTGGGTGTTATCTATATGTTGAAATTAGGACACATGGTTGATGATAAGATGCACGCACGTTCAATCGGACCATACTCGTTGATTACACAACAACCACTTGGAGGTAAAGCTCAATTTGGAGGTCAACGTTTTGGAGAGATGGAGGTTTGGGCACTTGAAGCTTATGGAGCATCAAGTACTCTTAGAGAAATCTTGACTGTGAAATCTGATGATGTTATTGGTAGAGCTAAAACTTACGAAGCAATCGTTAAGGGAGAATCTATGCCGGAACCAGGATTGCCTGAATCATTCAATGTATTAATGCATGAATTGAAAGGTCTTGGATTAGACATTAGATTAGAAGAATAATATTAAAGTTTAGTTTTCAGTTTTCGGATAGCAATATCTGAAAACTGATTACTCATTTATAAGAGTTTTTAGGATTTATACCCGTAACCCGTTCCGATTTTTTATGTAAACTCAAGAGGGTTTTATAAATAGCACTTCAAAATTTTATTTGAAGTTTAGAGAAGTAATCCGAGGTATTAGCTTAATGATCTATCTTTTTTTGAGCGATTAGCTTAGTAGTTCAAGGTAAATCATAAATCTAAAATCAATTTTTTAATTGCAAATAAATCAATAGTAAAAACTATGATGAATAATAGAAATAATAAAGATAAAAACCCGGTAAAAAGGTTTAACAAAATTTCGATAGGACTAGCTTCTCCTGAATCTATCTTGAAAGAATCAAGAGGTGAAGTATTAAAGCCAGAGACTATCAACTACAGAACGCATAAACCAGAGCGTGATGGTCTTTTCTGCGAAAGAATTTTCGGTCCTGTAAAAGATTTTGAATGTGCTTGTGGTAAATATAAAAGAATTCGCTATAAAGGGATCATTTGTGACCGTTGTGGTGTTGAAGTTACGGAGAAAAAAGTACGTAGAGACAGAGTAGGACACATCAACCTTGTTGTGCCAATTGCTCATATCTGGTATTTCCGTTCACTTCCAAATAAAATTGGTTACATCCTTGGACTTCCATCTAAGAAATTAGATATGATTATTTACTACGAAAGATATGTAGTAATCCAAGCAGGTATCGCCAAAAATGCAGATGGTGAATCAATCCAAAGATTGGACTTTTTGACTGAAGAAGAATATTTAAATATCTTAGATACCCTTCCTGCAGACAATCAGTATCTTGATGATTTTGATCCTAATAAATTTGTTGCCAAAATGGGAGCAGAGTGTATTATGGATTTATTGGCAAGAATTGATCTTGATTCTTTGTCATACCAATTAAGACACAGTGCTAATAATGAAACGTCTAAACAACGTAAAACTGAAGCGTTAAAAAGATTACAAGTAGTTGAATCTTTCCGTGAGTCTAACTTGAACCGTGAGAACCGTCCAGAATGGATGATTATGAAAGTGGTGCCTGTTATACCACCAGAATTGCGTCCGCTTGTGCCACTTGATGGAGGTCGTTTTGCAACTTCAGATTTGAATGACTTATACCGTCGTGTAATTATACGTAACAACCGTTTGAAAAGATTAATGGAGATTAAAGCTCCTGAAGTAATCTTGAGAAACGAGAAACGTATGTTGCAAGAGTCTGTAGATTCACTTTTCGATAATACTCGTAAAGCATCTGCAGTAAAAACGGAATCAAACAGACCATTAAAATCATTATCTGATTCCTTAAAAGGTAAACAAGGACGTTTCCGTCAAAATTTACTTGGAAAACGTGTGGATTATTCTGCTCGTTCGGTAATTGTTGTTGGACCTGAATTGAAATTGTTCGAATGTGGTATCCCGAAAGATATGGCATCTGAATTATACAAACCTTTCGTTATCCGTAAATTGATTGAAAGAGGTATTGTAAAAACTGTAAAATCAGCTAAAAAAATAATAGACAAAAAAGAGCCTGTAGTTTGGGATATTCTTGAGAATGTAATCAAGGGTCACCCAATATTACTAAACCGTGCTCCTACTTTGCACAGATTAGGTATTCAAGCATTCCAACCAAAATTAATTGAAGGAAAAGCAATCCAATTGCACCCTTTAGTTTGTACTGCATTTAATGCGGATTTTGATGGGGATCAAATGGCGGTTCACTTACCGTTGGGACCAGAAGCTATTTTGGAAGCGCAATTGTTAATGTTGGCTTCTCATAATATCTTGAATCCTGCTAATGGTGCTCCGATTACTGTACCTTCTCAGGACATGGTACTTGGTCTATATTATATGACCAAAGAGCGTTTGTCTACTCCAGAATTGAAAATTTTAGGTGAAGGCTTAACTTTCTATTCTGCAGAAGAAGTAAACATTGCATTGAATGAAGGCCGATTAGAATTAAATGCTTCTGTGAAAATCAGAGCAAAAGATTTTAATGAAGCTGGAGAATTGGTTTACCAAATCATTAAAACTACGGCAGGTCGTGTATTGTTTAATGAGGTAGTACCAGAAGCTGCAGGTTATATCAATGATGTATTGACTAAGAAAAACCTTAGAGATATTATCGGTCACGTATTAAGCGTTACTGATGTTCCTACTACGGCAGGTTTCTTGGATAACATGAAAGATATGGGATACAAATTTGCCTTCAAAGGAGGTTTGTCATTCTCATTGGGAGATATCAAAATTCCAGAAAGAAAAGGAGAATTAATTGCAGATGCCAGAGCGCAAGTGGAAGGTATTTCAGCTAATTATAATATGGGTCTTATTACCAATAACGAACGTTACAACCAAGTTATTGACGTATGGACTTCAACCAATGCTCAATTAACAGAATTGGCAATGAAAAACATTAGAGAAGACCAACAAGGTTTCAACTCTGTGTATATGATGCTTGATTCTGGAGCGAGGGGTTCCAAAGAACAAATTCGTCAGTTAACCGGTATGCGTGGTTTGATGGCTAAGCCTAAAAAATCGAATGCTGGTGGTGGTGAAATTATTGAAAACCCGATTCTTTCGAACTTTAAAGAAGGTCTTTCTATCCTTGAGTACTTTATCTCTACTCACGGTGCTCGTAAAGGTCTTGCGGATACGGCTCTTAAAACAGCGGATGCTGGATACTTGACAAGAAGGTTACATGACGTTTCTCAAGATGTTATTGTTAACATCGAGGATTGTGGTACATTAAGAGGTGTTGAAGTTTCTGCTTTGAAGAAAAACGAAGAAATCGTTGAATCATTAGGAGAAAGAATCTTAGGACGTGTTGCATTGCAAGATGTAATTAATCCTTTGAATAATGAAGTGTTAGTTGCATCAGGACAACAAATCACTGAAGCAATAATGAAAACTATTGAAGCTTCTCCAGTGGAGAAAGTTGAAGTACGTTCTCCATTAACATGTGAGGCTTTAAAAGGAATTTGTGCTAAATGTTACGGTAGAAACTTAGCTACCGGAAAAATGACGCAAAGAGGTGAAGCAGTTGGTGTTATTGCTGCACAGTCTATTGGTGAGCCAGGTACACAGTTGACATTGCGTACATTCCACGTCGGTGGGGTTGCGGGTGGTATCTCTGAAGAATCAAGCATCATTACAAGATTTAATGGTAAACTTGAAATCGAAGATTTAAAAACTGTTAAAGGTGAAGACAATGAAGGAAATGCAGTTGATATTGTTGTGTCTCGTTCTACTGAATTAAAATTAATTGACGAAAAAACAGGTATTTTATTAAGTACCAATAATATTCCTTACGGATCAAGTATTTTTGTAAAAGACGGTCAGTCTGTTGTAAAAGGAGATGTAATCTGTAAATGGGATCCATATAATGGAGTTATTGTTTCAGAATTTACGGGTAAAATTGCTTACGAAGATTTAGAGCAAGGTCAATCATTCATGGTTGAAATTGATGAGCAAACCGGATTCCAGGAAAAAGTAATTTCAGAAGCCAGAAACAAAAAATTAATTCCTACTTTATTGGTTTACGGTAAAGAGGGTGAATTAATCCGTTCTTATAACTTACCGGTTGGAGCCCACTTGATGGTTGAAAACGGGGAGAAAATTAAAGCAGGTAAAGTATTGGTGAAAATCCCACGTCGTTCTTCTAAATCAGGAGATATTACAGGAGGTTTACCAAGAATTACAGAGTTGTTAGAGGCTCGTAATCCTTCAAACCCAGCAGTAGTTTCAGAGATTGACGGTGTTGTTTCTTTTGGAAAAATCAAAAGAGGAAACAGAGAGATTGTTATTGAATCTAAATTTGGTGAAGTTAAAAAGTACCTAGTGAAACTTTCAAGTCAAATCCTTGTTCAGGAAAATGACTTCGTAAGAGCGGGTGTTCCATTGTCTGACGGAGCAATTACTCCTGATGATATCTTGAGAATTCAAGGTCCAGCTGCTGTACAACAGTATTTGGTTAATGAAATTCAAGAGGTTTACCGTTTGCAAGGGGTAAAAATTAACGACAAACACTTTGAGGTAGTAATACGTCAAATGATGCGTAAAGTAAGAGTGCAAGATCCAGGGGATACATTATTCCTTGAAGATCAATTAATCCATACTAAAGATTTTATCGTTCAAAATGATAATTTATATGGTATGAAAGTAGTTGAGGATGCTGGTGATTCGGCTAATTTAAAACCGGGTCAAATTATTACACCTCGTCAATTACGTGATGAAAACTCTTTATTAAAACGTACTGATAAAAATCTTGTTGTAGCCCGTGATGTAATCACAGCAACTGCAACACCAGTTTTACAAGGTATTACAAGAGCATCTCTTCAAACGAAATCATTCATCTCAGCGGCTTCTTTCCAAGAAACTACTAAAGTATTAAACGAAGCTGCAGTTGCAGGTAAAGTAGATTACTTAGAAGGATTGAAAGAAAATGTAATTGTAGGTCACAGAATCCCTGCCGGTACCGGTATGAGAGAATATGATCATACAATTGTAGGTTCTAAAGAAGATTACAATGAAATGATGGCTAATAAAGAAGAGTATATTTACTAAGATATGGCTAATTCTAATCAACAAGAGCAAATCAACATTGAGTTAGATGAAAAAACAGCTGAAGGAATTTATTCTAATTTGGCTATCATCAATCACTCATCGTCAGAATTCGTTTTAGATTTTGTAAGTATTATGCCAGGTATACCAAAAGCCAAGGTTAAATCAAGAATCGTCTTGACACCGCAACATGCCAAAAGATTGTTGAAAGCTATTGGAGAGAATATTCACCGTTTTGAAGTCGCTCATGGCGAAATAAAAGACACTGAACAAACTCCAATTCCTCTAAATTTTGGTCCTGCAGGACAAGCATAATCACAATAGTAAAAAAGGCTCCAGAAATGGAGCCTTTTTTTTTGTTGTTGTCCTGAAAAAGTTGACTACTAAGTCCAAAGTTAATTGGAGTCTTACAGCTAATAATAGGAATTAAAATTTGTTAATGGTAAGATGTTGTCAATTAGACGATTATTAATACGATTCGTCGAAAATATTTTTTATTTGAAATTTATTGATATAGCTTAGCCATTGAATATGAGGTAGTCATGTTTTATTCAGTAAAGATAAATAGAGATGAATTATTTTTTAAAACATAATTGTAATAAACAGAGAAACAGCATTTTTATGTTGTTAATCGTTGTTTTACTATCTAATGTTTCTGTTTATGGGCAGTCTGATGAAAAAAGTTTTAGTATTGGTGGGAAGGAAAATTCCAGTACGACAAATCAGGAGAGTCCTTCAACAATTTCAACTAACAATATAAATTTTCTTCTTTGGTTTATGGGATCCAAACAAGATCCTAATACTACAATTTCAACTGAGGAAACCGATGCGAAAATACAAATTTTGACTTCTGGGATGGCTCCTAATAGAGTGCTGATTAAAGCATTTTTGCAGAAAGCAGTTAATGCCGAATGTACAGTGACATAATCAGTTAGGTGGATAATTAATTCTATAAAAAAACGCTAATTTTTTGAATTAGCGTTTTTTTTATTTTAGGTAAATCTTTAAAGATTATTCAAATTCCGAAGTGAAATATAATTTTACATTCGGGAATTTACTTTGTGTCATTTGAATTGTAAAATCAGAATCGGCAAGAAATACTAATTGCCCGTATTTATCATGGGCTAAGAATTTTTGTTTAATTCTTCTGAATTCTTTAAACTCTTCACTTTTTGGATCATTAGGTTTTACCCAGCATGCTTTGTGAACCGGAAAATTTTCATAGGTACATTTTGCTCCGTATTCATGCTCTAAACGATATTGAATAACCTCATATTGAAGAGCACCAACAGTTCCAATAATTTTTCTGTTGTTCATTTCCAGTGTAAATAACTGTGCCACACCTTCATCCATCAACTGATCGATTCCTTTATCGAGTTGTTTGGCTTTCATTGGATCTGCGTTATTAATATATCTGAAATGCTCCGGAGAGAAACTAGGGATTCCTTTAAAGCTCATTATTTCTCCTTCTGTTAAAGTGTCTCCAATTTTGAAATTCCCGGTATCGTGTAAACCTACGATGTCACCAGGATAGGAGATATCCACAATTTCTTTTTTCTCGGCGAAGAACGCATTTGGACTGGAGAATTTTAAATTCTTTTTCTGACGAACGTGATAATAGGGTTTGTTTCTTTCAAAAGTTCCGGAAACAATTTTTATAAAAGCAAGACGGTCCCTGTGTTTAGGATCCATATTGGCGTGAATTTTAAAAACAAATCCAGTCAATTTCTCTTCTTTGGGATCAACTAATCGAGTTTCTGATTCCTTAGGTCTTGGCGATGGTGCAATTTCAACAAAACAATCCAATAACTCTCTTACTCCAAAATTATTTAAAGCAGAACCAAAAAATACAGGTTGTAGTTTTCCGTCCAGATAATCCTGACAATCAAATTTTGGATACACTTCGTCTATCAGTTCTAATTCTTCACGTAATTTATAAGCTGGTTTTTCTCCAATAATTTTTTCTAACTCAGGGTTTTTAACATCCGAAAAAGCGATAGTTTCTTCTATGTTTTTTCGACTGTCGCCACTAAACAAATTAATGTTTTCTTCCCATAAATTATAGATTCCCTGAAAATCGTATCCCATTCCTATCGGAAAACTTAAAGGAGTAACGGTTAAGCCCAGTTTTTGTTCCACTTCATCCATTAGATCGAAAGCATCTTTTCCTTCACGGTCTAATTTATTGATGAATACAATTATTGGAATTTTTCGCATTCGACATACAGCAACTAATTTTTCGGTCTGCTCCTCAACCCCTTTGGCAACGTCAATTACTACGATAACACTGTCTACTGCGGTTAAGGTTCTGAAAGTATCTTCTGCAAAATCCTTGTGTCCTGGCGTATCGAGAATATTTATCTTTTTATCTTGATAATTAAATGCTAAAACGGATGTCGAAACCGAAATCCCTCTTTGACGTTCAATTTCCATAAAGTCACTGGTGGCTCCTTTTTTGATTTTATTATTCTTTACGGCACCAGCTTCTTGAATTGCACCACCAAAAAGTAGTAGTTTTTCTGTTAGTGTTGTTTTACCGGCATCGGGATGTGAGATAATACCGAAAGTTCTTCTGCGTTGTATTTCTTTTAAAAAGCTCATATTTAATGTAAAATAGTTTGCAAAAGTACTATTTATAAATGCCAATTAAAAAAAATGTATTACCTAAAAATACCTTTACAATGTCTTTGCCTGAAGTGTAGTGTTTTTTGCCCTAGAATTGTGAGGTCAAATTTGGTTTCAGTTTATAGTTTAATAAAAAAAAGAGGCTGTCGTATTCGGACAGCCTCAAATATAAAAAAACAAAAACAAACAAACTATTACATGTTTATTGACCAAACAGTATACCCATTTGGAGGACATTGAATTTTAACCCATTTATCTCCCTGGGTTGTAGGATACCAGCCTGAATTTCCTGTAAAATCTTTGATTTGTGCATTGCTCCAGTTTGTCTGTATCCATCTTTCTTGCCAAGATGAAGAATTATTAATGTAAACTACTAATCCTGGGTTTCCGTTGTAACCATTTCTTCTGGCAATATATTCATCGTTATCAGTATATAAAACAGAAGTTGTTCCTGTTGCTTTGTTATTATGAATCCAGATAAGATTGTTTAGTTTGGCTTTATTCAACCATTCTTCATAATCTCTGTAAAAAATAGTAGGATATCCTTCATGGGTTAGGATGTAGGCGTAAGCCAATTGTTTGTTCCATATTTCATCCGTGTCGTGGTTGGTAACAAAAGTTACTGCTTTGAAAGGATTTCTTTTCCACATCATGTCATCATTTAACAGATTAAGATTGTTTCCGTCAAAGGCGTCATTCATTTTGTAATAACATGCAAAATCAAAAACGGAGCTGTTGGCATTATTGGCCCACCATTCTAAAGTGTTGACGTTAGAATCCCAGTATTCTCCAACTGAAAATCCGCCTACGTTTGTATTCCAGTCTTTTACGACCCAAGGGCCAAAACCTTTTACGTAGTCAAATCTCCAGCCATCAAAATGCATGGTGTTTTTGTAGTATTTACCAACACCGTCAGCTCTTTTCCAAAGCCAGTCTTGAACATTTGGAGCGGCATGGCATAAATCAGGAAATCCCCCAAAGGCACCTTCGTCGTTGTTGCCAAAGGAATTTTTGTAAAAATCAGCATAAGTTCTTGGAAACTTTCCAGAAGCTACACCAGTGAAATTTGTCCACGTGTTCGTTCCTGTAAATGGGTTGCTTTCTGAAGCTCCTCCACTATTATGATTAATTACAATGTCTGCATATACTTGCATGTTTTCGGTATGTGCCTTGGTAATTAAACTTTCTAATTCGGTGCGTGATCCAAATCGGGTTTCTAATGAACCATTCTGATTGTAATCTCCAAAATCAAAATAATCGGTAGGATCATATCCCATAGAAAATGCACCATTTTGAGCTTTTGATGCTGGAGGTAACCAGATGGATCCTATTCCTGCATTAGACCATTCGGTTACTTTGGCGTTGATCGTATTCCACCAGTTTCCTCCCGAAGGAACATCCCAATAAAATGCTTGCATCATTACACCACCACCAGGATTAGCAACATACCTGCCTGTTTTTGAGGAAGAAGTACTTCCTGTACTAAAAGGGTGTCCGTCATGATTGGTTACATTAATTACCTTGAATGCGGAAGCTGTTGGTGAGGTGTCTGATGTTAAATCGTCATTTGAATTACAGGAGTAAAATCCAACCAATAGGGCTGAAAATAGGTAAATTTTAAAATTTGGTTTTTTCATAAGTTAAATGGTTTTTGGTTAAGTGATATATTTGGTTAATAGCAATAAGAGAATATTAGAATAAATAAATCATATGAAATAGACTCTTTTGTTTTCGTGGATTCATGTCTGATGTTGAATTTTTTAATTTTATTAAAATAAAATTAAATTGATTGTTTTGGTATTGTATATTTATTTTTATGTATGTATTTTAATAAAAATGATAATTTATTGCTAATTTATATAAATTTTCAAGCGTCTTACAGTAACGCTTTTTTATTTGATTTCGAAAACGTTGTAGTGTTGAGAACTTTTTTAATAACGGGGTTTGAAATCAGAATTTTACGTACTTTTTTACAAAGATTCGTGGCTGCTTTTTTTGATTAGTGAGAAAAAGTATTGGTGTTGGGAAATAAATAATTCAAAAATGAAGGTTTAATAGGATAAACGAAAAATCAGGTTCTAATAATCGCTGATTGAAAAATCGTTGAATAGGATTTTAAATCATTTGATACCCAAAGCTCGATTTCTTTGATATTTATAAGGCAAACGGAATAATAAATAAGTGCTTTATAATTTTTTGTTAATACTAGTAAGTAAACTTGTATTATGTAATTGAATTGTTATTTTTGTTCGCTATAACTATAAAGAATACAAGGGAATTGAGTTTTTAACAACAATTCGATTTCTTGATTCTTTAAACGTATATTTGACCAAAATTATCAGAATCTTCGTAAAACAGAATTGGATGAAAAATCAAAGATGTTTTGCGATACTAAATAAAATTAAAATTCGAGAAATGCTATTAAAATCAATACCGATGAAATTCATGAAAAACAGAATTGTACTTGCTCTTTTTCTTGTACTTTTTTCTGGCGCTATGATTAGTGCACAAGAAATTATTAAAGACAGTGCAGTTGTGGCAGTTACTAAAACTTCATCTAATAAAAAGCTAAAAATAGATGGTGTTATTGCTACCGTTGGGGATTACATCATATTGGATTCAGATATTGATAAAGGTTATTTGGAAATTACAAGCCAAGGAGGTTCTATCAAAGACGTTAGTAGATGTCAGATGTTGGGGAAATTATTGGAGGACAAATTGTATGCTCATCAGGCAATTCAAGACAGTATTCAGGTAACTGATGCGGAAGTAAAAAGTATGATGGAGGACAGGGTGAACTATATGGTAGAGCAATTAGGTTCTATGGATAAAGTAGTTCAATATTACCAAAAGGATAGCGAGGAAGAGTTTAGAACTTATTTATTTGATATCTTAAAAGAAAACAAGCTGACTTCTGAGATGATGAAGAAGATTGTGGAGGATGTAGAAATTACACCGGAAGAAGTTCGTAATTTTTTCAAAAAAATTCCTGCTGCGGATCTTCCTGTTTTTGGTGCAGAGATGGAAGTGGCACAAATTGTTGTGGAGCCTAAAATTTCAGATGCTGATAAGCAAAAAGTAATTGATAGATTGAACGGTTTTAAAAAAGATATTGAGGAAGGTTCAAGTTTTGCAACTAAAGCGGTTTTGTATTCTCAGGATCCGGGTTCGAGAGCAAGTGGCGGTTATTATAAAATGAATAGAAGAACGCCTTTTGTAAAAGAATTTAAAGATGTAGCCTTTAGTCTTGGAGAAGGCGAAATTTCTGCTCCTTTTGAAACTACTTTCGGTTTTCATATTATTTATGTAGAAAAAATCAAAGGACAGGAAATAGAATTGCGTCACATCTTACTGGCACCAACGGTAACAGAAGAGGCGTTGAAAGAAGCTAAGGAGAAAATCACCTTAATCAAAAAAAGGATTGAAGATAAGGAAATTACTTTTGCGGAAGCGGCAAGGACTATGTCTGATGAAAAAGAAACCAGAGCAAATGGTGGAGCATTGATTAATCCTAAAACACAAGACACTCGTTTCGAATTAACAAAAATGGATCCTAGTTTGTATACGCAGGTTTCAAATTTAAAAGATAAAGAAATTTCTGCGCCATTGTTAGAGGAAGAACAACAAGGTAAGAAAAGATACAAATTAATTACGGTAACTAATAGGATAAATGAGCACACTGCTGATTATGCTAAAGATTATATCAAAATTAAAGACTTGGCATTAAAGGAAAAACAATTTGCAACTGTTGGGAAATGGTTTGATGAAAAGATTAAAGAGACTTACATTAAAATCATTGGGGAGTACAGAGACTGTAGCTTTACAAACAACTGGTTGAAAAAATAATTTTTATTAAATAAATAAAAAGAGTTAGTTTTATGAATTCATAATGCTAACTCTTTTTAATTTAAAATACTTTTAAAATGTCTGATGTAACAGCAATACATAGTTTAGTTCAAAAAAGAAAGGAACTAAAAGAAGAAATCTCCAAAATTATTGTTGGCCAGGATGCAGTTATTGATCAAATTTTACTTTGTATTTTTTCGGGAGGGCATGCGTTATTGGTTGGTGTCCCGGGATTGGCAAAAACGTTAATGGTAAATACACTGGCGCAAGCTTTGGGCTTGAATTTTAAAAGAATACAGTTTACGCCGGATTTGATGCCTTCGGATATTTTGGGAAGTGAAATATTAGATGAAAACAGACAATTTAAATTTATAAAAGGTCCTGTTTTTTCAAATATCATTTTGGCTGATGAAATAAACAGAACTCCGCCAAAAACACAGGCTGCTTTACTGGAAGCGATGCAGGAACGTTCTGTTACCATAGCGGGAGAGAATTATAAATTGGATTTACCTTATTTTGTTCTGGCAACCCAGAATCCTATTGAACAGGAGGGAACCTATCCATTGCCGGAAGCGCAACTGGATCGTTTTATGTTTGCAGTTAAACTGGAGTATCCTTCTTTTTTAGAGGAAGTGCAGGTAGTTAAGCAAACTACTTCAGATGCTAAAGCTGTTATAAATCCTTTGTTTACGGCTCAGGAAATTATCGATTTTCAACATTTGATTCGTAGGATTCCTGTTGCTGATAACGTAATAGAATATGCTGTAAGTCTGGTAAGTAAAACGCGACCGGATAATCCGTTGTCAAATGAATTTGTGAAAAATTATCTAGATTGGGGAGCAGGACCGAGAGCTTCTCAGAATTTAATTTTGGCAGCCAAGGCTAACGCTGCTTTCAATGGGAAGTTTTCGCCTGATATTGAAGATGTAAAAGCAGTGGCAACCGGTATTTTGCGTCACAGAATCATTAAGAATTACAAAGCAGATGCCGAAGGTATTACTGAGGAAATGATTATTCAAAAGTTGATGTAAAAAATATAAATCTCATTATGAAAGCCTAACAGATTTTAACCTGTTAGGCTTTTTTTAATGGTTGAATAAATTAGAAAAAAAAGACGATAATTTTTGTGTCAATTATTCGCCCTTATAATTATCAATATGAAATAAAGATGAATAAAATGATTTTAAAACTACTATTTCAATTTTTAAGTAGTTATACGTATAATTAACATGGATGCAAATTAACTACAACGTTATAAATACTTATTTAGAAAGATTCTTCCTTAATTACCACGTAAAAACTCTCTTTGTTTGTAACATATAATTTCGACTTTGTTAAAGAAAAGATTTTTAAATATTGATAATTTATTATTTTAATAAAAAATTGGTTTTTTGGCAATATTATGCACTCAAAATCGTTTTTTTACAATAATAATTTTTGAAAAAGGTACATCTATTATATTTTTTTTAATTCTCAGCTTTAATTCCTAAATTTGCGAACAAAAAATAAAAACACCTATTTACTATGGCTTTTGATAATAATATTTATAAAGATTACATTAAAGAAATTGAAGAGCGTAAAGAACAAGGGCTTAACCCGAAACCAATTGATGGTGCCGATTTGTTAAGTGTAATTATTGCTCAAATTAAAGATGTAAATAATGAATATAGAGAAGATTCTCTTAATTTTTTTATCTACAATACCATACCAGGGACTACTAGCGCTGCTGGTGAGAAAGCTAAATTTTTAAAAGAAATCATTCTTGGCGAATCTGTAGTAAATGAAATTACTCCTGCTTTTGCTTTTGAATTATTATCACATATGAAAGGTGGTCCTTCTATTGAGGTGCTTCTTGATCTAGCTTTAGGCAATGATATAGCTATTGCGAAAGAAGCGGCAAAAGTTCTTAAAACACAAGTATATCTTTATGATGCGGACACAGACCGTCTTAAGGAGGCATTTGAAAGCGGTAATGAAATCGCTAGAGAAATTATTGAAAGTTACGCTCAGGCTGAGTTCTTTACAAAACTACCAGAAGTGGTTGAAGAAATCAAGGTAGTTACTTATATCGCTGGTGAGGGAGATATTTCAACAGATTTACTTTCTCCAGGTAACCAGGCTCACTCACGTTCAGATCGTGAATTGCATGGTAAATGTATGATTACTCCTCAAGCACAAGAGGAAATTAAGGCGCTTCAAGCACAACATCCAGACAAATCGGTGATGTTAATTGCAGAAAAAGGTACAATGGGAGTTGGTTCTTCAAGAATGTCAGGTGTAAACAACGTGGCATTATGGACAGGTAAACAAGCAAGTCCTTATGTTCCTTTTGTAAACTTTGCGCCAATTGTTGCAGGAACAAACGGTATTTCGCCAATTTTCCTTACAACAGTTGATGTAACTGGTGGTATTGGACTGGATCTTAAAAACTGGGTAAAAAAGACTGACGCTAATGGTGAAGTAGTTCGTAATGAAAGTGGCGATCCAGTTTTAGAAGAAGTATATTCTGTGGCAACAGGAACGGTTCTTACAATTAATACAAAATCAAAAAAATTATATAACGGAGACAAAGAATTAATCGACATCTCTAAAGCATTCACACCGCAGAAAATGGAATTCATTAAAGCAGGTGGTTCATACGCAATTGTATTTGGAAAAAAATTGCAAACATTTGCCTCAAAGACTCTTGGTGTTGATATTGTGCCTGTATATGCTCCATCAAAAGAGATTTCTCATGAAGGGCAAGGTCTTACAGCAGTAGAGAAAATATTCAATGCAAATGCTGTTGGAACTACTCCGGGTAAAGTATTGCATGCAGGTTCAGATGTACGTGTCACCGTAAATATTGTTGGTTCGCAAGACACAACTGGTTTGATGACTTCTCAGGAGTTAGAGTCTATGGCTGCTACTGTTATTTCTCCAATTGTTGATGGTGCATACCAATCAGGTTGTCATACTGCTTCTGTATGGGATAATAAATCTAAGGCAAATATTCCTAGATTAATGAAGTTCATGAATGATTTTGGTTTGATTACAGCTCGTGACCCGAAAGGTGTTTATCACTCAATGACGGATGTAATTCATAAAGTACTTAATGATATTACTGTAAACGAGTGGGCTATCATCATAGGTGGTGACTCTCATACTAGAATGTCTAAAGGTGTTGCTTTTGGTGCTGACTCAGGAACGGTTGCTCTTGCATTGGCAACTGGTGAAGCCTCAATGCCAATTCCAGAATCTGTGAAGGTAACTTTCAAAGGAGATATGAAAGGGTATATGGATTTCCGTGATGTAGTTCATGCTACGCAATCTCAAATGCTTAAAACATTTGGTGGAGAGAATGTATTCCAAGGAAGAATTATTGAAGTTCACTTAGGAACTCTTAATGCAGATCAGGCGTTTACTTTTACAGACTGGACTGCAGAAATGAAAGCAAAAGCTTCTATCTGTATTTCTGAAGATTATACTTTGATTGAATCGTTAGAGATGGCGAAAGGTAGAATCCAGATCATGATTGACAAAGGAATGGACAATAAAAACCAAGTTCTTAAAGGATTGATTGCTATTGCTGATAAGAGAATCGCTGAGATCATTTCAGGTGAGAAACCAGCTTTAAGACCAGATGCAAACGCTAAGTATTATGCTGAAGTGGTTGTGGATCTTGATCAGATTGCTGAACCAATGATTGCTGATCCAGACGTAAATAATGCTGATGTTTCTAAAAGATATACTCACGATACTATCAGACCTCTATCTTTCTACGGTGGAGTTAAACAAGTAGATCTTGGATTTATCGGATCTTGTATGGTTCACAAGGGGGATATGAAAATTCTAGCTCACATGCTTAAAAATATTGATGAGCAAGAAGGTAAAGTAGAGTTCAAAGCGCCACTAGTTGTAGCTCCTCCTACTTATAATATTGTTGATGAATTAAAAGCAGAAGGTGACTGGGAAATTTTACAAAAATATTCTGGTTTCGAATTCGATGATAATGTTCCTAAAGCTGCGGCACGAACTTCATACGAAAAAATGCTATATCTAGAACGTCCAGGTTGTAACCTTTGTATGGGTAACCAAGAAAAAGCGGCCAAAGGAGATACGGTAATGGCAACTTCTACGCGTCTTTTCCAAGGAAGAGTTGTTGAAGATACTGAAGGTAAAAAAGGAGAATCTTTACTTTCGTCTACACCGGTTGTAGTATTATCTACAATCCTTGGTAGAACTCCAACAATTGAAGAATATAAAACGGCGGTAGAAGGTATCAACCTAACTAAGTTTGCACCTTCACATAAATTGCTAGTTAAATAATCACAAGATTAGTTAAATAATAATTCAAAAGCCTGAGCCATAAACTCAGGCTTTTTTTTTATAGCTACTCAATTTTTTTGTACCTTGTAATGTTTAAAATGGAATAACAAAAAAACACTTTATATTATGGCTTTTGATATAGAAATGATCGAAAAAGTGTACGCAAATATGACAGCTCGTGTAGACAAAGCACGCGAGTTAGTTGGTCGTCCGCTTGCATTGACAGAGAAAATTTTATACAATCACCTTTGGGAAGGGCAACCTACCCAAACTTTTAAAAGAGGTGTGGATTATGTGGATTTTGCTCCAGACAGAGTTGCTTGTCAAGATGCAACGGCTCAGATGGCATTGTTGCAATTTATGCATGCAGGTAAATCAAAAGTTGCAGTTCCTACAACAGTGCACTGTGATCACTTGATTCAGGCAAAAGTTGGTGCTTCAAGCGATTTAGCTGTAGCAAATACACAATCCAAAGAAGTTTTTGATTTTCTTTCTTCAGTTTCTAATAAATACGGAATTGGTTTTTGGAAACCAGGTTCAGGAATTATTCACCAAATCGTTTTAGAGAACTATGCATTCCCTGGAGGTCTAATGATCGGTACAGATTCACATACTGTTAATGCAGGTGGATTAGGAATGTTAGCTATTGGTGTTGGTGGAGCTGATGCAGTAGATGTAATGTCAGGAATGTCATGGGAATTGAAATTTCCAAAATTAATTGGGGTAAAATTGACTGGAAAACTCTCTGGTTGGACTGCACCAAAGGACGTTATCCTGAAAGTAGCTGATATTCTTACTGTAAAAGGTGGAACAGGGGCTATTGTTGAGTATTTTGGAGAAGGTGCTACTTCGATGTCTTGTACTGGAAAAGGAACTATCTGTAATATGGGTGCCGAAATCGGTGCGACTACTTCTACATTTGGTTATGACGAGTCAATGAGAAGGTATCTCTCTGCAACAGGTCGTCAAGATGTAGTAGATGCTGCTGATAAGGTAGCTTCTTACTTAACTGCCGATCCAGAAGTATATGCAAATCCAGAAACTTATTTTGATCAAGTAATCGAAATCAACCTTTCTGAATTAGAACCACATATTAATGGTCCTTTTACTCCAGATAGAGGTACTCCGGTTTCAAAAATGAAAGATGAAGCTGCTGCAAACGGATGGCCGTTAAAAGTAGAATGGGGATTAATCGGTTCCTGTACTAACTCTTCCTACGAAGATATGGCACGTGCTGCGTCTATCGTGAATCAAGCTGTTGAATTAGGGATCAGTCCAAAAGCTGAATTCGGTATCAATCCTGGTTCTGAGCAAATTAGATATACTATTGAAAGAGATGGAATCATCGCTACTTTCGAAAAAATGGGTACCAAAGTATTTACAAATGCTTGTGGACCATGTATCGGACAATGGGATAGAGAAGGTGCAGAAAAAGGTGAAAAAAATACTATCGTTCACTCATTCAACAGAAACTTTTCTAAAAGAGCTGATGGTAATCCAAATACACATGCGTTTGTAACTTCGCCAGAAATGGTTGCGGCATTAGCAATTTCAGGACGTTTGGATTTCAATCCTTTGACTGATACATTAATTAATGATAATGGTGAAGAAGTGAAATTGAGTGCTCCTTATGGCGATGAATTACCAACCAAAGGTTTTGCGGTAGAAGATGCAGGTTTTCAAGTACCGGCTGCTGATGGATCAGGGGTTCAAATTGCTGTAAGTGCAACATCAGATCGTTTGCAGTTATTAGCGCCATTCCAAGCTTGGGACGGTAAAAATATTTCTGGAGCTAAATTATTGATAAAAGCTTTCGGAAAATGTACTACAGATCATATCTCTATGGCTGGTCCATGGTTGCGTTTCCGTGGTCACTTAGATAATATTTCAAATAATATGTTGATTGGAGCAGTAAACGCTTACAATGAAAAAACAAATTCAGTTAAAAACCAATTAACAGGGGAGTATGATGCAGTTCCTGCAGTTGCTCGTGCATACAAAGCGGCGGGAGTTTCATCTATCGTTGTGGGTGACCATAACTATGGTGAAGGTTCTTCTCGTGAGCATGCTGCTATGGAGCCTCGTTTCTTAGGAGTGAAAGCGGTATTGGTAAAATCATTTGCTCGTATCCACGAAACAAACTTGAAAAAACAAGGTATGTTAGCATTAACTTTTGCTAACGAAGCAGATTACGAAAAAATCCAGGAAGATGATACAATCAACTTTACAGATTTAGTTGATTTTGCTCCAGGAAAACCATTAACATTAGAATTCGTTCATGCTGACGGAAGCAAAGATATTATCTTGGCAAACCATACGTATAACGAGGGGCAAATTGGTTGGTTCGTTGCTGGTTCAGCATTAAACTTGATTGCTGCTGCTGGAAAAGCGTAATTAAGAAGCATATAGTGACCCGTTTAACAGTGGTCAGTTTAAAACAGAAAGTGTTTAGTAATTTAGTTTGCGGTAATTAAAGGCTGCGACTGATTACTGAACACTTTTTTTATTCATTCTAAGTATATTTCAGAAGCTTTTCCTGCTCTGCGCTTCAAGCTTTTTCATGTTCTTGTTTTTTCTAAGACAAAAAAGGAGCTTCCTCTGGTCGCTCTTTTTTGTCAAGAAAAAAGACAAGATCATTTCAAAAGGCTTTTCACTTCGATCAGGGCTATTCCTAATTAATTGATCCATTATTAAAAAATAGGATTTAATTGTATTTCAGCACAATTTTTACCTGTTTTTGAGAGTTATATTAGTACAAGTATGACCAGTTTTTTGTTTGAGAAAAAAAATAAAGATGGATTTTTTTTTCAATTTTAATATCTATTTAACTTTCAAACTTATTAAAATCGGTATATTTGTAATTCCTGAAAAAATCGGTATTTATAGGCGAATAAATGACGAATTTTGATTTTTGTGTCCCAAAATCGCTACTATTACTAAAATTGGGATAAAATTTAAAAAAGTAGAATGAAGTATTTCAAATTAATTTTAGTGATGGTATTCCTGTGTAGTGCTAGTGTCTTTTCGCAGGAAAAGTATAGCAAACATACCATTACAAAAGGCGAAACCATATCTAGTATTGCGCAAAAATACAAAGTTAAAACCAGCGATATTTACGAATTAAATCCAGATTGTAGAGGGGTTTTGAAACTCAAATCAGTTTTGTTGATTCCAACTAAAAACGGCAAAAAGGAAACTACTGTAGCTGAAAAAGAAACAAAAACAGCAGAAATTATACATGAAGTGCTGGCCAAAGAAACGCTGTTTGGTATTGCCAAACAATATGGAATCACACTGACAGATTTGAATAAAGCCAATCCGAAATTGGAAACTTCAGGGTTAAAAGTAGGACAAAAAATCAATGTCCCTGTAAAAGAAGGTTACCAACCCAACCCTGCAACTGAGAATCAAGAAGAGAAAGTTGTAACAGAAATAACGGTTCCCGAAAGAGAAACGTCAAAACAGGAAATCCTTGCTGCTGCCGCTCCAATAAAAGAAGTTACTGAAGAGGTTAAAGAGAATGTCGTTTACGAGGTTTTGCAAAATGAAACCAAGTATTCTATCGCAAAAAAATATGGTGTTTCGGTTCCGGATTTGGAAAAAGCAAATCCAATACTAGCATCAGAATCCCTTAAAATTGGTCAAAAAATCAGTATTCCTGTAAAAGAAGGATTTGTTCCAGCTCCAGTAGCAAAAGAAACCGCTCCGGTTGTTATTGAAACAGCAACACCAAAACAGGAAGTCGTTAACGCTTCGCCGATAAAAGAAACAGTCCAAGAAACTAAAGAGTCTTTTGTTTACGAAGTTTTGCAAAACGAAACCAAGTATTCCATTGCAAAAAAATATGGCATTTCAGTTCCTGAATTAAATAAAGCGAATCCGATACTCGAAACCGAATCACTTAAAATTGGTCAGAAAATCACCATCCCCGTAAAAGAGGGTTTTGTTCCTGAAACAGTAGCAGCAAAAGAAACTGAGAAAATTGTTCAGGAAAGTGCAGTTGCTGAAAAAGAGCTGCCAAAGCAGGAAACCGTTGCTACCATTCCAGTGAAAGAACCTGTTAAAGAACTAAGCGAAGAAATTATACGTGAGGTTTTACCTAGAGAAACTAAATTCGGAATAGCGAAACAGTACGGAATATCGGTTGAAGAATTAGAAAGACAAAATCCTTCCATCAAAAGAAACTTGCCAGTAGGTTTTAAACTGAGTATTCGTAATCCAAATGCAATTCCAGAAAATGTTGCAACGGCGGAAAAAGCCGTGGTTCAAAATGATGAACAAGGAGAAAAAAGCAGTTTTATAAGACCTAGTAGCAACATAGAATTGGTGGATCAATTGATAAAAATGGCCTCAGATAATATTGGAACCAGATACCGCAGCGGTGGAACTTCAAAGGCGGGCTTTGATTGTTCAGGTTTGATGTGCACTACTTTTGGTGCTTTCGATATTAAATTGCCAAGGTCATCTTTTGAACAAGCTAGTTATGGCACCAAGATTAGTACTGAAGAAGCGCAAAAAGGGGATTTAATTTTCTTTAAAACCAACGGTCGCAGTCAAATTAATCATGTGGGGATGGTAGTTGAAGTAAATGAAGGAGAGATAAAATTCATACATTCTTCAGTGCAAAGAGGGGTAATAATCTCTTCAACCAAAGAAAAATACTACGAGAGAAATTTTACTCAAATCAATAGAGTTCTGCAATAATTGTAGATATATCGTAGAAAAGAAGAAGCTCCTCAGTCAACTGAGGTGCTTCTTCTTTTTACATAATTTTTACCGTAGTATTCTTGTCTAGTTCGGCACAATAGTTTCAGTATTCTTAATGATTACTGATTCTTGTGTGTAAAAATTAGATTTTACTAAGAACAGTATTGATTGTATTAATCCATTCATCCATACCAGTGGTATTGGTGTTTATAGATACGCTATTGTTATTGTAGGGCTTGTATTTGTTTTGGTTACTTGTCGAAAACAACCCAATTGTAGGGGTGTGTACCGAACTGGCTAAATGCATTATTCCACTATCTGCACCAATGAAAATCGTTGTGTTTGCAATCAAAGAACCAATTTCACGAATGTCTTTGCTATAAAATGTTGGTGCTTTAAATGAGATTCTTGAGATGTTTTCAACAGGTAAAACTTCAATGATATTATAATTTTGGTATTCCGTTTTTAATCGTTCGTAAAAACTTTCCCACCAAGATTCTGAATAACATTTGTCACCAGTAGCATAAGTAAAAATACAAATCGTCTTTTTCTCCTTTGGAGCAATAGCATCTAATAACTTTTTTCCTTCGGCAATTTCAGCGGGACGTAATTTAAGGTCTAGCGATGGAATTGGATTCTCATTTTTTTCGAGTCCTAATTTGGTTAAATAACTTCTGAAGTTATAGATTGGGTATTTTGCAATATGCTCGTAATCGTCGTAATTCATCTCACTGTCCATATCTGCATCACCAAAGAACTTATATTTTGCTTTAGAAAACTGGACAGACAATCTTCCGGATGAAGAGTTTTTATCTACATTAATCACTAAATCATAAGGCTTTTTTTTGATTTTAATCCAGAACTGAAAATACTCGATCAAATTTCGGAACGGTCTTTTAGGCAGTTTAATGATTCTGTAAATATTTTCATAATTGTCAAATACAATCGGAGCCAAACCTCCTTTTACAAATAAATCAATCTTGCAATTTGGAAAAGTGGCTGTAACTTCCTGTACAAGAGGTGTGATTAATAATAAATTCCCCAGCCTTTGATTGGGCCTTGAAATCAAAACTCTTTTAATTTTAGTTTTGTCAGTTAATGGAATAGTGATTGCTGACGGTGAACTGCCAATGTTTTTTGTTAGACTGTGAGTTACAATTCGCCTGTATTTATTTACTCTTTTTAAGATAGCCATTTTTTAAAATAGGTTGTGGTATTTAATTTGGTTTTGTATAAAAAAAAATGGGCTCGGGATATTTGCGTAAGAAAGCAGAAATATCCACAACCCAGAATGCATTATTTTGCGCAAATATAATAATATAGTAGCGAATAAGTCCGTTTATAACAGGAATATAACGGATTTATAGTCATAGTTTTCCTATTGTTGAAGGGAATAGTAATTTTAATAAGAATTGTTTTTAATTCCTGCTCTCTGGAGAATAAAGCAATTTTGCCCGACTTAGATTCAGCGGTTGGTCAAATGGAATATCAAGAAAATAATAGGATTGCCATTTTTGGGTTTTTAGTGCTTGTTTACTGTTGGGTTTGTCCCAAGGAGGATAAACCCGAATAGCTCTTTTTCCTTCTCTTACATCATTAGTAAGAATTCCTTGTTCAGAAAGTACCGATTTTGGAAATACAAATTGTCCAAATTGATTCTCAGTCCTAGTGTTGATTACCACAAAATCAAAATCATCTGAAAGATCATAAGGTTGAATAGGACCTTTGTCGATTCGTTTCCATAAAGTTACAAATTGTCCAATCTTCGTAGGAGTTGTTTTGGCTGCACGAAAAAGTATTTTTAAGTGATCCAGTTTGAACGTATAGGCGGTATAAGCCGCACTTTCTTTTTCGGGTATTGGATTTGTCAATTCGAAGCCACAAGGTGTAAAGATGAGTTTTTGAGTTTCCGCTAAGATGCTTGCAATCGGGCTTGTGGTCATGAATAATAATGATTTGGTTATTAGCGGCTATTTATTTTAACAGGTTACCAGTAGTTTTAAGTTTGAGTTTTGTGTAATATAGAATTAATGTAAATTAGCTTTGTTGAATCATAAAAATGCCGCCGTTGCTGCCCTTTCAGGATATATTTTGCAATCTTTGAACTCAAATAAATAATAATCATATGAGCAAGACAAAACTAGTAATTAATCGTAATGGATCTATAAAAATTGAAGGTGATTTCGAAATAGTTGACCAAGAAGGAACCGTTTATGGATTGCAGGGGAGAGCAGCATTGGGACTGTGTCGTTGTGGATTTTCATCCAATAAACCTTTTTGTGATGGTTCACACCGAAATAATTTTGAGCATGATGCAAAGGCATTTGACTTGCCACCAATGAAAACCAATTAAAGAATACCGTTTTTTGTCTGCAATGAAAAAATATATTTTTTTGTTCGTATTTGCATTCTTTACCATACAGTTTGCCGCTGCCCAAAAAATGCAGACCCTTACTTATTTCCAGAATGATACATTGAAACTGGATTTAGACCTCTTTCTTCCTGAAAAAGCTTCAGCCTCGAAATTGCCATTACTCCTTTATGTGCATGGCGGAGGTTTTTCGGGAGGCGATAGAAGTGCGGGATATCCGCTGTGTAGATACCTTGCCCAAAATGGGTATGCTGCAGCGACGATTACTTATACGTTATACGCCAAGGGTAAAAATTTTGATTGTGACATGATGGTGTCTGAAAAAATTAAGGCAATTCAGTATGGGGTTAACGATTTATGGCAGGCTACTTCATTTTTTATAAACAACAGTGCTACATACAATATTGACGCTTCCAAAATATTTATATCTGGTGCAAGTGCTGGGGGAGAAACAGCTTTACATGCCGCTTTTTGGGATTATAGTACAATGAATATCTATAACAATAAATTGCCGGAAGGATTTAAATATGCAGGACTTGTTTCGGGAGCAGGAGCAATTATGGATCCAAACCTAATTACCAAAAAGAATCTGATTCCGATGATGCTTTTTCACGGAAATGGCGATGAAACGGTTCCGTATGCCACAGCGGCACACCGCTACTGTAAAACGAATTCCAGGGGTTGGCTAATGTTTTTCGGTTCGTATTCCATTTTTAATCATATGAAAGAGCTGGATGGGAAAACGCTTTTATATACATTTTGTGGAGGCGGTCACGAATACAACGATGCTTTTTTTATGAAAGACCAACACTATACTTTAGATTTTTTGAATGATGTTGTGGCGGGAAAAGGATTCCGAAACCATATTATTATCCCAACTTCTAGGAAAACAGACAGAAGTGCTGCTTATCGATTTTGTGATTAAGTGATTGTTCGCATTAAATTATCTGATTTTTTCTGATTAATTATCTTCTTGATAAAGCAATATTTATTTAGTAGGGACAACTGGCGAGTTGTCCTTGCTCGCGTTTTGCCTATACGATATATTAAAATGGAATTTTATAATGATTCTTTAGTGCTGCGGGCCGCGTGAGTGATGGAAGCGGCATCCTTTTTCGTCTAGTTCAGAATGAGATGAGAGCACAGATCTTGTAGACGAAAAAGATACAGCGTACAGCCCGACCCGGAGTTTTCTACGGAGGGACACGCCCAAATTAAGGAGCTTGTATTTGTCTCTTATCTATTCTCGATTATCTATCCGTCTGTTTTTCTGAAATTTCCCAAAAAAGTATATCTTTAGCCAACCAAAAAACCAAAATTAACTTTATATGGAAGACAACAAACCAGAAGATTTTAAAAGAGAACTCGGATTACTAGACGGAACCATGCTTGTGGTGGGCTCGATGATAGGTTCGGGGATATTTATAGTAAGTGCCGATATTGCCAGACAAGTGGGGTCAGCAGGATGGCTGACTTTGATTTGGTTGATTTCAGGAATAATCACCATGATTGCGGCGGTGAGTTATGGGGAATTGAGTGCCATGTTTCCAAAGGCGGGCGGACAATACGTGTATCTTAAAGAAGCGTATAATAAACTCATTGCTTTCTTGTATGGTTGGAGTTTCTTTGCTGTGATTCAGACTGGTACGATTGCCGCAGTAGGTGTTGGGTTTTCGAAATTTGCGGCTTATTTGATTCCATCGTTAAGTGACGAGAATATTTTATATGAATTGGGTTTTTTTAAACTCAATGCAGCCCAATTAGTTTCTATTGTTACGATTGTTTTACTGACCTACATCAATAGTCGTGGAGTTAAAAACAGTAAAATTTTGCAGACAGTACTCACCATAATTAAGATTTTATCTTTGTTTGGTTTGATTGTCTTTGGTTTAGTTCTGGCTGCCAAAGCCGAAGTTTGGGATGCTAACTGGACAGATGCCTGGAGTCCAAGAGCTTTTAATTCTGATAACGGTTCCTGGATGCCAATAGGAGGAACGGCTTTGATTACGGGAATTTCAGCAGCGATGGTGGGGTCTTTGTTTTCAAGTGATGCTTGGGTTGGTGTGACTTTTATCGCAGGTGAAATCAAGAACCCAAAGCGTAATGTGGGTTTGAGTTTGTTCTTGGGAACATTTATCGTAACAATCATTTATGTCTTGACGAATTTGATGTACTTAGCGGTGATTCCTTTTGACGAAATTGCTACGGCAAAATCTGACCGAGTTGCGGTGGTGGCATCGCAATATACTTTTGGCGATATGGGAACAATTATTATTGCGGTGATGATTATGATTTCTACTTTCGCCTGTAATAACGGATTGATTATGGCGGGTGCCAGAGTGTATTACACCATGGCCAAAGATGGTTTGTTTCTTAAAAAAGCGGCCAGTCTGAATGACGCCAGTGTACCGGCTTGGGCACTTTGGGTACAATGCGTTTGGGCTTCGTTTTTATGTTTGACAGGAAAATATGGTGACTTATTGGATTTTGTAATTATCATAGTTTTGATTTTTTACATTCTGACCATTTACGGAATTTTTATTCTTCGCAAGAAAATGCCTGATGCAGAGAGACCATACAAAGCGTTTGGATATCCTTTCTTGCCGTTTTTATATATTATAATCGCTTCGGCGGTATGTGTTTCCTTATTGTTTACAAAATTCTCCACCTGCGGTTGGGGAGTACTGATTATGCTGACAGGTATTCCTGTGTATTATTTGACGAAACCGAAGGAGTAGCGAGCGATCTCAGTTTGCAGGAAACAGTACCAGTTTTCAGTCGCAGTTTACAGTGGTTGGAATAGAGAAATAGTTACACAGATGGAATTTTAAAATTCGTGTAAATCAGATTGATCTGCGTTCTAGTATAGCTATATTAAAAAAAAAATCCGTCACATTAACGTGACGGATTTTCTATTGATTGTCGCAAGTGTTTTTCTTGCGCCTTTATTTTAAGAATGGATTAGGCTGTAGCCAATTCTTCATTCAATACAGAATCAACTTCATTGAAAGCTAATCCCCAAGCTTCAGCAACTCCTCTGTAAACTACTTTACCGTTAGCTACGTTCAATCCTTTTTTCAATTCTTCATTTTCTTGACATGCTTTTTTCCATCCTTTGTTTGCTAATTGCAAAGCGTAAGGTAAAGTAGCATTGGTCAAAGCCAAAGTAGAAGTATAAGGAACAGCGCCAGGCATGTTAGCCACGCAATAATGAACGATATCATCAATGATAAAAGTTGGATCTTCGTGAGTTGTTGGCGTACAGGTTTCGATACAACCTCCTTGATCAACAGCTACATCCACTACCACTGTTCCTGGACTCATTAATTTTAACATGTCACGAGTAATTAAGTGTGGGGCTTTGGCACCAGGAATTAAAACTGCACCAATAACCAAATCCGCTTCGGCGATAGCCTCACGAACATTATAATGATTTGACATCAATGTTGTAACATTAGCAGGCATCACATCAGACAGGTAACGTAAACGTGGTAAACTAACATCCATTATTGTTACTTTAGCACCAAATCCAGCAGCCATTTTAGCCGCTTGTGTACCTACGATTCCACCACCTAAAACTACTACTTTTGCAGGCGAAACACCTGGAACACCTCCTAAAAGGATTCCTTTTCCTTTTAATGGTTTCTCTAAATATTTAGCACCTTCTTGAATAGACATACGACCAGCTACTTCAGACATTGGGACCAATAAAGGTAAACTACGGTCTGTTTTTTCAACAGTTTCATATGCTAAACATACTGCTTCGCGCTCTAACATAGCATGAGTTAATGGTTCAGAAGAAGCAAAGTGGAAATAAGTAAATAATAATTGGTCTTTTTTGATCAAAGAATATTCAGAAGCGATAGGCTCTTTTACTTTGATAATCATTTCAGCAATGCTGTAAACGTCCTCAATTGTTGGCAATATTTCGGCTCCGGCTTCAGCATACGCTTTATCGCTAAAACCACTGTTTTCTCCAGCGCTAGCCTGTACATAAACAATATGTCCATGTTTTTTGAATTCAGCTACACCTGCAGGTGTAAGCGCTACGCGGTTCTCGTTATTTTTGATTTCTTTTGGAACTCCGATTATCATATTTGATTTGTGTTTAATTGTTTGATTATAATTGCATTACAAATTTATGCATAAAGAAAATATTATGGTTATATGGTCGTTAATTAAGAAAATATTCATTTTATTTAGTAATTTAGCATGAAATATTTCTGTTTAGATGTTTTTTTATAATTCCAAAGAGAAAAAAAGACTGCCGTTTAAAAAACACTAAAATCAACACCTTAATTTATAGCTATGACACTGGACGAAACCGACAAAAAAATCTTACGCCTTTTGCAGGAAGATGCGCATTTGACTCTGAAGGATATTGCGAATAGAATCAATCTTTCGCTCACTCCCGTTCATGATCGGGTGAAGCGTTTGGAGAAAGAAGGGATCATTGAGAAGTATGTTTCAATTTTGAATAAAAAGAAATTGGGTAAAAACCTGACGGTCTATTGTCAGGTGACGCTTGTAAAACAAACCTATGATATTTCGGAAGGATTCAATCAGGCTATTTTGAATTTGCCAGAAGTGGTCGAATGCAATTTTGTGTCGGGAAGTTTTGACTATATGCTAAAGATTGTCTTACCTGATATGGAAAGTTACCATCATTTTCACCAAAAGAAATTATCCGTTTTACCGGAAGTTTCTTTGATTAACAGTTTTTTTATTATTTCAGAAGTGAAGAGCACGACCGTTTTGCCTATTTAATTAGGATAGATTGTTGTATTAGTAAAATAAAAAAATCCGCTTCAAATGAATGAAGCGGATTTTCTATTGAATTCAGGTTGGGTTGCTTTTATCTAAAAAACTAAAAAAAAACTAAAAAACTAAAATTTAGCAACGTACAACCTGTAATCGGTTTTCTAGTAGTACGTGAAACGTCTTACTTTAGCAATATATTTGGCCAATCGGATCACCTGATGGCTGTAGCCAAATTCGTTATCATACCAAATGTACAACACGATATTTTCTCCGTCTTTTGAAACAATAGTGGCGTTGCTGTCGTAAATAGCTGG
Organism: Flavobacterium maritimum; assembly: GCF_040049085.1. Taxonomy (NCBI): domain Bacteria; kingdom Pseudomonadati; phylum Bacteroidota; class Flavobacteriia; order Flavobacteriales; family Flavobacteriaceae; genus Flavobacterium; species Flavobacterium maritimum. The sequence continues at coordinate 265,106 of NZ_JBDLZY010000007.1, read as the reverse complement.
TGCCGAAGTTCCAACGATATCAGAGGAAACTAACTCGTTATTCAATGAATATTTTATTTGCTCTACCAATTCGCCTTGCAAAGCATATTTTTTCATGATGGTATTGATTTCAGCTATTGATGTTGGTTTAGAAACTTCAAGATTCAGAACTACCAATGATCCGTTTGGAACAGGAACTCGAATCGCGTTTGAAGTTAGTTTTCCTTCCAATGAAGGTATTGCTTTGGCCACAGCAGTCCCAGCTCCAGTTTCTGTAATCACCATATTTAATGCAGCAGCTCTTCCGCGACGGTATTTTTTATGCATATTATCAACCAAATTCTGGTCGTTAGTATAAGCATGAATGGTTTCCAAGTGTCCTTTTACAACACCCAAAGTATCTTCAACAACTTTCAGAATTGGAGTAATTGCATTGGTAGTACAGGAAGCAGCCGAAAAAATGTTGTGTTCGTCCGGGCAGTAATCATTATGGTTTACGCCATGAACTATATTTGGGACTCCTTTTCCGGGAGCCGTTAACAATACTTTTTCAACTCCTTTTGACTGCAAATGTTTGCTTAATGCTTCTTCATTTGTAAAAGCACCTGTATTGTCAATTACTAAGGCATTGTCAATTCCGTAGCGTGTATAATCAATTTTTCCTGGATCAGTGGCAGTAATTACATGAACAGTTGTTCCGTTGATCACCAAAGTATTGTTTTTTGGATTAGCAACTACTGAACCTTGAAAATCACCGTGGATCGAATCGTAACGCAATAATGAAGCTCTTTTTTCAAGTGAACTGGCATCATTTTTATCGCGAGTTACAATCGCTCTCAATCGCAATTGATTTCCTTTTCCGGTTTTAGACATTAATTCTCTGGCTAATAAACGTCCAATTCTTCCAAAGCCATAAAGCACAACGTCTTTAGGTTGTATTTCTTCAGAGTCTTTAGCATCTTTTAATTTATCCAATATAAAATACCTTTCATCAGGATATTTTTCATCTTCCAATCGGTATTCGTAGGTAAGTTTTCCAATATCCAATTTGGCAGGCGGTAAATCCAATGATAAAATAACCTTAGCAATTTCAACCGAATCAAAGATAGAAATTGGCTTCCCTACAAATTCCCCTGCATATTCATGCAAGTTGATAATTTCGTTTACACTTTTTTCTAGCAGTTGATTTCTGAATAAAACCATTTCTATGGATTTTTCATACCATAAATCACTTATGATTCTGATCAATTCTACTCCTGCACGTCTTCTGTCGGCTTGAAATGAAACTTCCTTTTCGTATAAAGGGGTGGTAGTCATATTGAATTAAATTAATAGGTTTTTTTAAATTTTGCGCAAAAGTATCGATTTCAATCGATTTCGTAACTAATTTTTTGGATTTTTTTTAAATAAAAAAGCCATCTTGTAAAATTAAGATGGCTTTTGGATTTGTGAAGAAAACAATTAGATGATTATTCTGAAAATTTCACCATTTTTATTGATCATTTCAATTCGCATACTTTGTTTGTCATCTTTGTTTTTGAAAATTTTAGAGACAGTTTCAATATTGGTGGCTTTTATATTATCAATACTTAAAATGATATTGCCTTGGAGTTCTTCAGCATATTGCATTAGATTTTCATTGTTTATGGATTTAATTTTTACCCCATAATCAATTTTGAATTTCTTTTTGTCACTGGCATCAATGTTTTCCAGTTCTATTCCCTTGAATTCGGTACTGAAGAACTCATTTTTGCTTAAAGTAACGGGCACTATTATATTTTTACCATCACGAATATAAGTTACCTGTACTTTATCGTTTGGTCTTTTGGTGTTGATGTAACCGGAAAGGTCTGCAAAAGTGGCTACTTTTTGAGCGTCCAATTGGATGATAATATCTCCTTTTTGTAATCCTGCTTTTTCAGCTCCGGAATTTTTTGTGACTTTATTGATATAAAATCCCTGTGTTTGGGTAACGCCCAATTCTTTGGAAGCAAGCGCATTTAATTCGCCTCCTTCAACCCCTAAAATTCCTCTTTGTACATTCCCGAATTCCATTAAATCCTCTATAATTTTTCGGGCATTATTAGAAGGAACCGCAAAGGAATAACCGACATAAGATCCTGTTGTTGATGAAATCATCGTATTAATTCCAATTAATTCCCCACGGGTATTTACTAACGCCCCACCGCTATTACCCGGATTTACAGCCGCATCTGTCTGTATGAAAGATTGAATACCGCTCGTGTCCAGATTTCTGGCTTTAGCAGAAACAATCCCTGCTGTAACCGTAGAGGTCAAGTTATATGGATTTCCTACCGCCAGAACCCATTCACCTACTTTTACTGAATCGGAATTAGCAAAAGCGCTGTATGGTAATTTCTCATCGGCATTAATTTTTAGTAAAGCGATATCCATTTTAGAATCGGTTCCAATGAGTTTTGCAGTATAAGATTTTTTATTATTAAGGGTAATTTCAATTTCGGACGCATCTTTTATTACGTGGTTATTGGTTACAATATAACCGTCTTCGGAAATGATTACACCAGAACCCGTACCCACTTGTTCTTGTTGTTGCTGACCGCCATAGCCATAAAAATATTCCAGTATAGGATTGCTGATTGTTTTTCGGGAAACGTTTTTTACATGGACAACCGTATGTATGGTTTTTTCTGCGGCTTCAGTAAAATCAACGGTTTCTGCAGCCAGTCCCACATTCCGGCCATAGTGTTCAGGAGCAACTGTAACAAGACCGTTTTTGTTATTAGAAAAATAGCTATTATCGTCAAATAATAGTTTGTACGCGCCTAATGTAGTGGCGCCACTTAATAGAGATACCAAAAATAAGGATGAAATTTTTTTCATAATACAATTTAGTTTTATTAGTTGTTTCATTACAAAACTAAACCATATTTTTTTGTTATAAAATGGTTTAACGCTCTTTAACAATGATTAACATTTCATTAATAGTTCGTACTTTTGTATACTCAATTTAATAAAAATGCAATTAGAATTTTATAAATACCAAGGAACAGGAAACGATTTTGTAATGATTGATAATCGTTCCGAAACTTTCCCTAAAGAAGATACCAAACTGATTGAACGCTTATGCGACCGACGTTTTGGAATAGGTGCTGATGGACTTATTTTATTGGAAAACGATCCCGAGACTGATTTTAGAATGGTTTATTATAATTCTGATGGAAATCAAAGTTCGATGTGTGGTAATGGAGGCAGATGTTTAGTGGCTTTCGCCAAAAAACTAAATGTTATAGGGAACGATACTACTTTTATCGCTACTGATGGTTTGCATCATGCTTCTGTTGCTGATAACGGATTAGTTTCTTTACAGATGATTGACGTTGCCAATATAAATAAATCGAATGATCATGTTTTTCTAAACACAGGTTCTCCACATCATGTGCAAATGGTTGATGATTTAGAACATTATAATGTTAAAGAAAAGGGTGCCGAAATTCGGTACGGTGACTTATACGGAAAACAGGGAAGTAATATCAATTTTGTAAAAAAAATAGATGACAAAACCTTTTCACTTCGTACTTATGAAAGAGGTGTGGAAGATGAAACTCTTGCTTGTGGTACCGGCGCAACTGCTGTAGCAATAGCCATGAATGCCACAGGAGAAACAGATGCTACTTCGATAGATTTGAATGTGGAAGGCGGAAAGCTGGTCGTTTCTTTTGATAAAGAGGCCGGGAAGTTTATTAATGTTTTCCTTAAAGGACCTGCAGAGTTTGTTTTTAAAGGAGTAATTGAGATATAAGAACAAAGTAATAATTGTCCCTATTCAGAAGTTAATTCGTAATTCGTAATTTCAAATTCGTAATTATTTAAAATGATAACATTAAAAGGCGATACGATTTACCTTCGGGCTCTAGAACCCAATGATTTGGAGTTCGTTTACGTTATGGAGAACGACCAAAATATTTGGGAGGTGAGTAATACCCAAACGCCTTACAGTCGATTTTTGATCAAACAGTATTTAGAGAATGCCCATCAGGATATTTACGAGGCCAAGCAATTGCGGTTGGCTATTTGTCAGGATCAGGATTTTCCGGCCTTAGGATTAATCGATTTATTTGATTTTGATCCGCAAAATAATAGGGCAGGAGTGGGTATTGTTATTCAGGCTGCAGCAAACAGAAACCAGAGTATCGGTTCAGAAGCCTTGGGCCTGTTAATTAAATATGCTTTTTATAATCTCAACCTGCATCAATTGTATGCAAATATTGCTACAGAAAACACCGCTAGTATAGCTCTTTTTACTAAATTTGGATTTCAGAAAATAGGAGTGAAGAAAGACTGGACTTTCATAAATGGAAGTTATAGGGATGAAGCTCTTTTTCAATTAATTAATCATTCATTTTAAAAATTTTAGTTTTGAATCTAAAAAAAATCATAACAATAGTAGCTGTTGTTTTAATATCCGGATTAATGATTTACGGATTTATTTTAATACGACAAATTTTTGCAGACAACACCAAATTCGAAGAAAATGAAGTGTATGTTTATATTCCTACGGATGCCAATTATGAGGCTGTTAAAAAAATAGTTGCCCCTTATGTTGAGAATATGAATCGTTTTGATGTGGTTGCCAATAAAAAAAGCTATCCTGAAAATGTGAAAGCAGGTCGGTTTTTATTCAAAAAAGGAATGAACAGCAATGAGTTGATTAACGCTTTGCGTCAGAATCTTGCCGTGAATTTGGCATTCAATAATCAAGAAAGATTGGAGGATTTTGCCGGACGTATTGGATCCCAGATTGAAGCAGATAGTATATCATTGTTAAATTCTTTTAAAGATCCTGTTTTCTTAAAGGAAAATGGTTTTAACGAAGAAAATGTTTTGACCATGTTTATTCCAAATACCTATGAAATTTACTGGAATACTTCTGCAATAAAATTTCGTGATAAGATGATTAAGGAATACCGAAATTTTTGGAATGAAGAGCGTATCGAAAAAGCTAAAAAACAAGGATTAACTCCTATTGAAGCAACTATTTTGGCTTCGATTGTCCATAAAGAATCGGTTAAGAAAGATGAAAGGCCAAGAATTGCTGGTGTTTATTTGAATCGGTTGAAAAAAGGAATGCTTCTACAAGCAGACCCGACAGTAATTTTCGCAGTAAAAAAACAATCTAATGACTTCAAACAGGTTATTAAGAGAGTTTTAAATAAGGATTTAAGTGTTGCCTCTCCATACAACACCTATTATTCAGCAGGACTTCCTCCGGGACCGATCGCTATGCCTGATATAACTGCATTGGAAGCTGTATTGAATCCTGAGAATCATAATTACATCTATTTCTGCGCAAGTGTGGATCGTTTTGGTTATCATGAGTTTGCCGTAACACAAGCGGAGCATGAAATAAATGCCAAAAAATATTACAACTGGATTAACAGTCAAGGGGTAAAAAGATAGTTTTGAATGGTCAAAAAAAACGCTGTTTTTTATTCATTTTTCTGGCAGGATTCCAACTCGTATCGGCTCAGAATACAATTGACAGTTTTTTAACTCCGGCTGATTCCTTAAACATAAAAAGACAAAATACCGTTTTCATTTCTGAAGCGGTATTGGCTTCTGTTGCTTTAGTGGGTTTAAACGAACTCTGGTATGCTGATTATCCAAAATCAGATTTTCATTTTATCAATGATAATTCTGAATGGCTTCAAATGGATAAATTGGGACATATGTACTCTTCTTATCATTTGGGTCGATTTGGTGCCGAATTATTGCATTGGAGTGGTGCCAGTAAAAAAAATCAATTGATTTATGGTGCAGGTTTGGGATTTGTATTCCTGACTGCTGTTGAGGTTTTAGATGGATATTCTTCTGAATGGGGAGCATCATCTGGGGATGTAATCGCCAATGCTACGGGTACGGCCTTATATGTTTCCCAGGAGCTTCTTTGGAAAGAACAACGCATCATGCCTAAGTTTTCTTTTCACACTACACAATATGCAGGCTACAGACCAGATGTTTTAGGTAGTTCACTGTCTGAGCAAATATTAAAAGATTATAATGGTCAAACCTATTGGCTATCTGCTAATTTATATTCCTTTTCCAAAGAATCTAAAATTCCAAAATGGTTGAACTTGGCATTGGGCTATGGTGTTGATGGAATGATTTCTGGAAATAATGAAAATAATACCCAATTCCCCCTCCCCAAAACGGAGATTGCTCGCCAATTTTATGTCAGTTTGGATGTTGATTTGACTAAAATTCAAACAAAATCGCATTTTTTGAAAACTTTTTTTTCTGTTTTGAATACTGTAAAAGTTCCTGCTCCAACGATTGAAATAACGCAGTTCGACGGTATTAAATTACACTTCATCTATTTTTAAGAAAGTTTAACATGCTGATTTTCAGCACCGTATTTTTTATTGTATATTTGCAATGTAGAAATTTCTTAACGGGACAGCGTTTTGAAGAAAAACATTATATGATAAAGAAATGGTATTTTTATGCAGGTTTGACTATTATTATAGCCTTTTTAAGCTCTGGTTTTAAACCCTTTAATTTAGACACCAACCCTTGGTTTCTAATTGATGATACTGATCGAACGCATTACTTATTCCCATCTCAAGAAGAAGACGATTACACCAATTTAAATATTCCATTTACAGGAAATTTCTTTATTGGTTTCAAGCAGGCCATCGGCTTCAAAGAATCTCAAAACAAGTACAGAAAAATTAATTCTCTAGGTTATTTAGGGAAATATCAGTTTGGAATTGAAACTCTTAAAACAATAGGGATTCACAACAGTGCTGAATTTTTAAATAGTCCTGAGTTACAGGAGAAAGCTTTTTTAGCTCTTTTAGCTAAAAACAAAGGGGAGTTAAAATATGTGATTGAAAAATACGAAGGAACCATAATGAATGGTATCCGAATTACAGAATCCGGGATTTTAGCGGCGGCGCATCTTGGAGGAGTTGGTTCCGTGAAAAAATATTTCAGATATAAAGGGAAGCGCTATTTCCGCGATGCTTATGGTACTTCAATCATAAGTTACATGAAAGCATTTGGAGGGTATGATACTTCTTTTATTGTTGCTGACAGTAATGCCACGGTAAATAGTATTTAGTCATATGTGCAAAAAACAAAAAAGGCTGCTAAAATAATTTTAGCAGCCTTTTTATTTATTGGTCTGAACAGATTATTTGTCTTTTAAAATTTCTCCATTAGGACGAACCACCAATTTGCGGGTTTCATCTCCTTTTTTAATCTTAATATTGTATTGTTTTTTAATGATATCTCCTTCTTCTTGTGTATAGAGGAATTTGTCATTTACAATGGTCCATTCGGGATAGGTTCTGTAAATGGAGTAAATTACTTCAGAAGGGAGTTTTACATTTTTGTAATTTTCAACAACACGGACTAATTTTCCGTTTTCATTGTAAGTGGCTGCTAATGACCCAACGTCTGAACTTGTCACCACAAGATATTCTCCGTATTCTTCATATTCTTTACCGAGGTCATAAGCGACGAATTTTTCCTGAAGAGCTTTAACTCTGGCATCTGGATTATTATCCGGTATGTAAATTGAAAAATCGGATCCAACTCTTTTAATTACTACTCCTGGTAATTCTTCGACTTTCATTTTCCCTTTATCTGTTTCCACTTGGGAATAAGTGGTTGTTGTTAATCCTAAAAACAGCAAAAAAATAACAAATGTTTTCATAATATTCAGTTTTTAATTAATAACGATTGAGTATAGATTTAATGAACAAATATATTCCGTGGTCTGCGGTTTGATTCCTTATTTATTGAGTTAATCAATTATACATCAATTTGTTAAGTTGAAAATTATGATTTCTTTGAGGCAGTTTTTAAAATGTTAAAAATGATATCTTTATGTAAAATTAGTTCATTTAATTGGGTTCTTTTGTTAATCATATCTGTAATTTAAGTTAATAAATGTTTACTATAGAGTTGGGTTTTTAACAGGAATAATAGTCTTTATTTTTGAAATGAGAATAGATTTAGAACAAAAAAAATCAACGTTTATGTTGATTTTTTTGTTTTAAAAGACAGAAGCTTTTATGTATGGAATTACTGCTTCTTTTATACCAAATGAAGGGTAAGAAATGAATTGATTTCTAATTCAAATTAATGGTTATCCAATCAAGATTTCCAAAATAGTTATGGCAGCATCGCTAATTTTTGTTCCGGGACCGAAAACGGCAACGGCGCCAGCATCAAATAGAAATTGATAATCTTGGGCAGGAATTACACCACCCACAACAACCATAATATCTTCACGACCGTATTTTTTGAGTTCTTCTATTACCTGCGGAACCAGTGTTTTATGACCAGCAGCCAGTGAAGAAACGCCAAGCACATGAACGTCATTTTCTACGGCTTGTTTGGCAGCTTCGGCCGGAGTTTGAAAAAGAGGGCCAATATCTACATCGAAACCTACATCGGCATATCCCGTGGCTACCACTTTGGCCCCACGATCATGACCATCTTGTCCCATTTTGGCAATCATAATTCTTGGTCGACGGCCTTCTTGTTTGGCGAAAATATCGGCTAATTGTTTTGCTTTTTCAAAACTTTTGTCGTCTTTTATTTCTTTACTGTACACACCGCTAAAAGATTTAATTTGTGCTTTGTATCTTCCAAAAACAGTTTCTAAAGCGTCACTGATTTCTCCCAGAGTTGTTCGGTTTCTTGCTGCCTCAACGGCTAATTCAAGTAAATTACCTTCTCCGGTTTTAGCACAATGGATTAATTTTTCAAGTGAATTTTTTACTTTTTCTGAATCTCGAGTAGCTTTAATATGGTCTAATTGCTCCAGCTGTTGCTTACGTACCATCTGGTTATCTACATCGAGAATTTGTAAAGGGTCTTCTTTATCCAATCGATATTTGTTGACTCCTACAATCACATCCTGGCCGCTATCGATACGGGCTTGTTTTCTGGCCGCGGCTTCCTCAATACGAAGTTTCGGAATTCCGGATTCTATGGCTTTGGTCATGCCTCCTAACGCTTCCACTTCCTCGATAAGTTTCCAAGCATTCTCAGCAATTTCATTGGTCAAGCTTTCTACATAATAACTGCCTGCCCAAGGATCAACTGTTTTAGTAATTTTGGTTTCTTCCTGTAAAAAAAGTTGTGTATTTCTGGCAATTCTTGCGGAGAAATCGGTTGGTAAAGCAATGGCTTCATCCAAAGCATTGGTATGTAAGGATTGTGTTCCTCCAAATGCTGCTGCCGCTGCTTCAATACAGGTTCTGGCGACATTGTTAAACGGATCTTGTTCAGTTAAACTCCAACCGCTGGTTTGGCAATGCGTTCGTAAAGCCAAAGATTTTTCATCTTGCGGATTAAATTGTTTTAGGAGTTTTGCCCAAATCATTCGTCCGGCACGCATTTTTGCTATTTCCATAAAATGGTTCATTCCTATGGCCCAGAAAAAGGAAAGACGTGGAGCGAATTCATCGATTTTCATTCCGGTTGCTAATCCTGTTCTGATGTATTCTAAGCCGTCCGCGAGCGTGTAAGCTAATTCAATATCGGCTGTAGCTCCCGCTTCCTGCATGTGGTAACCCGAAATGGATATGGAGTTGAATTTCGGCATATTTTTGCTGGTATATTCAAAAATATCAGCAATGATTTTCATCGACGGAGTTGGAGGATAGATATAGGTATTGCGGACCATAAACTCTTTCAGGATGTCATTTTGTATTGTTCCTGACAGTTGTACTGGTTTTACTCCTTGTTCTTCAGCAGCAACAATGTAAAAAGCCATAATAGGTAAAACAGCACCGTTCATGGTCATAGAAACGGACATTTCGTCAAGTGGAATTTGGTCAAATAATACTTTCATGTCTTCCACAGAGTCAATAGCAACTCCCGCTTTTCCGACGTCTCCCACTACGCGTTCATGATCAGAATCGTAACCACGGTGTGTTGGTAAATCAAAGGCTATGGAAAGACCTTTTTGTCCTGCGGCTAAATTCCTTCGGTAAAAAGCATTACTTTCTTCTGCAGTTGAAAAACCGGCATATTGACGAACGGTCCAAGGTCTGCGGACATACATGGTGGCGTAGGGCCCGCGTAAATTTGGCGCAAAGCCAGCACCAAAACCAAGATGTTCAAGATTCTCAATGTCTTTTTCGGTATAGTTTTGTTTCAACGCAATTCCTTCAGCCGTCTGAAAATCATCTGTTGAATGGTCACGGCTCTCTGTCTTGGAGATACCGCTTAGTTGTATATGTTGTAGATCTTTTCTTTTCATTTGTAAAGTCAAAAAATTATTTTTTCAATTTTAGTATTGAAGTAGTGTTTACTCCTTCGAAAGGCGCTCCTGTTCCAGTTTTTCTGCCAGTCGTTTTTCAATGATTGGTGTAATTAAGGTCTTTCGTGGTTTTACTTTTACAAAAGGGAAGAGTTCTAAATCTTGTTTCATTCGGTCTTCCTTGTTGGCGTATTTGTTTGTTCCGAGAAGAATTTCTTTTCCGGAATCAAACAGGTCTTGTGTCGCGTCTGCGCTTTCCTGTATTTTTCTTTTTATAATTCCTTCATTGAGTTGTTTCAAGAATCCTCCATTAGACTCAATATCTTTAAATAAGACTAATGCCTTTTCCGCCAATTGATTGGTGATGTTTTCTATGTAGTAACTTCCGTCGGCCGGATTGTTTACTTTGTCAAAATAGCTTTCTTTTTTTAGAATCAATAATTGATTTCTGGCAATTCGGTCTCCAAATTCATTGTCTTTATGATACAAAGCGTCGTAAGGCAAATTGGCAATCGCATTTGCACCTCCAAGGATAGCGCTCATGCATTCGGTTGTGGTACGAAGCATATTTACGTTGTAATCGTATAATGTCTTGTTTCTTTTTGTAGGTGTAACCAAGAGCGAGCAATCGAACTTGTGTTTGTATTCTTTTGCAATAAGGTTAAAAAGCAATCGTAAAGCACGAAGTTTGGCAATTTCAAAAAAGTAATTGGTTCCTACCGAAATTTCGAAAACGATAGGATGGTCAATCGTTTCTAATCTATTGAAGTATTCATTGGCATGCGCCAGACAATAGGCGATTTGTTGCACCATGTTAGCGCCGGCATTTTGATATAAAGAACCGTCTATACTGATTAGCGAAATGGAAGAAGTCTCTTTTGAAAGTAAATTTAATGTTTCGAAGTTACTTTTTTCAGCGGTTGTAAACCAGTTTCCATCTCTGGCTAATTGTCCGATAGGGTCCAGATTACAAAATATTATTGCGTTTCTTTGCTTCGCAATAGTATCAATTTTTTTTACGAAATCGATTGAAATAAAACTTAAATGGAAGTAAATCGTTATTTTTTCTAAAGGTAATTTTTCCAATAGTTTGAATACGTCTATAGCTTCATTTTCTATTGTAAAACGGATACTTTCGGCACCTCGATTTAAGGTATCTAAAGCTCTTTCAATTGATTTTTCAACATCAAAAACAAAAATGTTCTGACAGATTTTAAATTCTGTTGCCTTTGTGGTGATTGGGAAAGACTTGGAAAAGTCTTCTCCGTCATAGAAAGGTTTTACTTTGATATCTTCTGGCGAATTCCAGATTAAGGTTTCGTTATAATCGGCTCCTTTAAGTTCAAACTGGATTTTTTGTTTCCATTGTTTGGCAGAAACAGGATTGAATTCGTTGAAAAGGTCTTTCATTAGGTTTACTTTTTCGGTTACGGTTTTATTGTCGCAGAATATATTAAATGTTTGGAACAGTCAATACTATTGTTATCCTGATTTTCTCTTTACTTGTTGGACTCTATTTGTCTAAATTTGTGCTGTCTCCTTCAAATTCGATGATGTAAATGTCCTCGCTGTCTTTTTTCATATAGTACTTTTCGCGGGCATATTTTTCTATTTGTTCCGAATTTTTCAGCTGTTTAATGTGTTCTTGATCTTTTCTTATTTCTTCCTTATAATAGGCCGCATTGTCTTCAAGTTCGTCTATTTGTTTGTCCAGAAATTGATGATCGAAATAGGAATAATTATCGAGAAAAATCATCCAAGTCGCAAAAAATAGTAATACCCAAACATACTTGTTACTCAAAAATTTAAACCAAGACTTGTCTTTGTATGGATTTTTCATTTGTACTGTTTTTTAGGCCTAATTACGGAACTTAATTTTTAATTTTATTTGAGTCCATAGAACTCTGTTTACTCTAAAAATCCTTTTGGTGTTGATGATAACACAGCAAGAATCTATATTGAAAAATGAAAACGGAAAGAGCGAAATGGCTCTTCTGTTTTTTATTTGCTTGAAATTATATTTGTTAATTATGGTTTTAAACTTTTCTTTAAAAGTACAATTAATTATAGAATTTTTTGATTGATAACGGCTCTGACAACATCAATAGCTACGGTGTTGTACTTGTCGTTTGGTATAATGATATCAGCAAATGCTTTAGTCGGTTCAATGAATTGTTCATGCATCGGTTTTAAAGTATTTTGATAACGATTTAAAACTTCACTCATGTCACGTCCTCGTTCGGCAATATCTCTTTTGAGACGTCTTATCAGGCGTTCGTCAGAATCAGCATGTACATATACTTTAATGTCAAACAGATCACGTAATTCAGGATTGGCCAAAATTAGAATACCTTCTACAATCATGACTTTTCTCGGATGTGTAAAAACAGTATCACTGGTTCTGTTGTGCGTTACAAAGGAATAAACGGGCTGATCAATGTTATTACCTGCTTTTAATTCTTTCAGATGCGCTACCAATAATTCAAAATCTATAGCACGAGGATGGTCAAAATTGATTAATGCCCTTTCGTCAAATGATAGACCGTGGTTTTCTTTATAATAAGAATCTTGTGAAATGATGCCTACTTCCGCTTCGGGTAATTCATTCATAATCTGATGAACTACTGTTGTTTTTCCGCTTCCCGTTCCTCCTGCAATCCCAATAATGAGCATAAAATTTTTGTTATGTATTTGACAAAACAAAAATAGGAATTTAATTGCGAGTGGATTTTGTTTTCCAGAAAATGTTTGCTAATTTAATATACTTATATGCGATTAGTAAATCTTAGTTTTTCTATCGGAATAGTTCTTAAAAAAGGAAATATTCTGTTGATAAATTAACCAAAAGCATAGGAGGGGTGTTAGTTGCTTTCTGTAAGAATCAGAGTAAATAAAAAGAGAGAACTGATTCGGCTCTCTCTTTTTTTATTTTTTAAATCGATTATTTATTTTTCTTGGCTTTAATCATCATTTCCAATTGATCCCAAAGTTCTTCTGGAATGGCTTCCAAGAGATTAAATTGTCCGGCACCTTTTAGCCATTCGCCACCGTCGATAACTACTACTTCTCCATTTACATAAGCAGAGAAATCAGAAACTAAGTAGGCTGCCAAGTTGGCTAATTCCTGATGATCCCCAACGCGTTTTAACGGTACTTTTTTTGACATGTCAAATTTTTCGGCTAAATCTCCTGGTAACAATCTGTCCCAAGCTCCCTTCGTAGGGAATGGCCCTGGAGCAATGGCATTGGAGCGAATTCCGTATTTTGCCCACTCCACAGCCAGGCTTCGGGTCATTGCCAGAACTCCTGCTTTTGCAGTAGCGCTTGGAACTACATAAGCAGAACCGGTCCAGGCATAAGTGGTCACTATATTTAAAATGGTAGAAGATGTTTGTTTGCTGTCTATCCAGTGCTTTCCAAAAGCAAGTGTACAGTTTTTTGTCCCTTTTAATACAATATCAATTACAGTATCAAAGGCGTTGGCAGACAATCTTTCTGTTGGTGAAATGAAATTTCCAGCGGCATTATTCAATAATACATCTACTTTGCCGAATGTCTTTAAAACCTCTTGCAACATGTTTTCGACCTGATCGTAATGGCGAACATCACACTGTAGAGGTAAACAGGTACCGCCGGTTTCTGTCTCTAGTTCAGTAGCGGTATTTTTTAATTTGTCTAAATCCCGGGATGTAATGGCCACTTGTGCTCCAAGCTCTAAAAAATATTTGGTCATTGCTTTTCCTAAACCACTTCCGCCTCCGGTTACGACAATAACTTTGCCTTTTAAAGCATCGTCACGCAACATTTTATCTGTATAACTCATAAGTATTTTAAATTTTTGGTTTGTAAATATAATAAAAAATAGTATGCATGCATAATAAACTCAAGAAATTAGATTTTTTGAAATTAGTTGGTAATGACAAATTCCTAAACTTCTAACTTGCTATGATTTAGGCTTTGCGTCTTAGTAATTATGAAAAGAGCTTGAATAATTAAATTTCACACAAGCGTTTTGCTGCTTCTTCCAATGTGGCATTATCCTTTGCAAAGCAAAAACGAATGAGTTTTAGGTCTTTTTGATCAGCATAAAACGTTGAGATTGGAATAGCAGCTACCCCGTGTTCCCTAATTAAGCGTTTACAAAAATCTACATCAGCTTCATCAGAAATGGAAGCGTAGGATACCACTTGAAAATAGGTTCCTTCACAGGGCATAAGCTCGAATCTGCTGTTACAGATCAAGCTCCTGAAATAATCTCGTTTTTCTTGATAAAATCCCCCAATTTCCTTAACCGAAACCAGGTCTAAATAATCACTTATGGCTACTTGACAAATACTGTTTACACTAAAAACCAAAAATTGATGTACTTTTTTGATTTCGGTCATGAGATGCTCAGGAGCTACAAGATAACCGACTTTCCAGCCAGTAACATGGAAAGATTTTCCAAATGAAGATACCATCACACAACGAGGAAGCAGTTTTTCTCGGGTATGCGCTGAAATATGTTTTTCTTCGAAGGTAATATACTCGTATACTTCATCAGAGAGTACTATCAACTTTGGGAATTTTTGTAATATGGATTCTAAAGATTCTAAATCCGAATGGTTTAGAATTTTACCTGTTGGGTTATGCGGATTATTGATAATAATCATTTTGGTTTTTGGCGTACAGGCTTTTTCAATAAGTTCCCAATTTGGAGTATAATCATCGTTTAATGGAACCCGAATCGGGTTTGCTTTGCACAATAAGACTGGTGCTTCATAGGAATCATAACTCGGATCTAAAATGATCACTTCATCTCCGGTTTCTACTAAAGCTATTATAGTGGTAAAAATTCCTTGCGTTGCACCGGCAGTTACCAGTATTTCTGTTTCAGCTTGGATTATTCGGCCATAGGAATTCTTCACAAGTGTCGCTATTTTTGATAATAGAGGAGGATAACCTGACATAGGCAGGTATTGATGTACGTTTTTATTGGAGAGTTTGGCAACAATATCGGTCAATTGGGTATCAACAGGGAAATTGGGAAAACCTTGCGAAAGATTAATGGCGTTGTATTCGGTTGCCATTTTGGACATAATTGTAAAGATACTAGTGCCAATATTAGGAAGTTTATTCATAGAATGCAGACATAAAAATTGTAAATATAAAAGTAGTCCTTTTATAGTAAGTTTGATTTTTTTTGCTAATCTATATAAATTTTATTTGGAGTTTTAATTTAACTTGATTTAGATTTTGGTATAAAAAAAAAGCTACCAACCGATAGCTTTTTTAAAGTTGTTTGTTGGTTTATTTTTCTTCTAAAATTTCTCCAGTTGGATTGATGATCAATTTCTTAACATCTTTGTCTTTTTTTATTTTGAGAGTATATTCTTTTTTCTGAACATCACCTTCTTTTTGTGTATAAAGATATTTATCGTTTACAATTTTCCATTCAGGGAATTTTTTATAAACGGAATAAATTACACTGCTGGGAAGTTTTACGTTTTGATAGTTCTCAATAACGCTGGTTAATTTTCCTTTTTCGTTATAAGTTGCTGATAAGGAGCCGTTTTTTGTCTCCATAACTACCAAATAAGATTCATATCCTTCATAATCTTTACCTAAATCATAGGAGATGAATTTTTCTTCCAGGGCTCTAACATCTTTATCAGGGTTTCTGTCTGGTAAATAGACTGAGAAATCTTTTCCTACACTTTTAATTACAACTGCGGGTAATTCCTCCATTTTAATTTCTCCTTCTCCTGAACTACTTTTCTGTTCTTGGGAATAAGCCAAAGTAGTTAAACTTAAAAATAATAAAACAATTATAAATGATTTCATGACATTATAGTTTTAAATTATAATTAAATGAGGCTAATGTAAATGACTTAAAAATGAATTAAGGCTTATGTTTTTTTCTCCCCCTTTTTGTTAAAACCGCTCATTTTAAATCATTATTATTCAGGGCTTTGAAAAAAATAATGATAACTTTTTCATTTTAATGATATGTGTTTGGTCTAAGTAAAAGTAGTTAAATTTTTCAGGTACACGGGTTAATTGTATCTATATAAACTGTTAATTTACAATGATTTACAGTGTTTTTTTTTAGCAGGAAATTATATATGTGTTTTTTTGTTTATAAAAAAAACAGCACAAAACGTGCTGTTTTTCTGTAAATAAAAAGAATCTTAAAAGATTGAAATTAAAATTCGGGTGAGTATTTTTTGTTAATTGTTACATTTTATGAATAATAAAAATAGTAGGGCGGTTATGTAAATCTACTTTTACTTTTTTCCAGTCTGAGGCTCTCATCGTTTTGATATATTCTGTCGGCAACGTAATGTCAGTTGCAATACATAAATAAGTTGCCGGATTTAGTGCTTGCAGAATATCTTCCAGCATTTTGTTATTTCTGTAAGGAGTTTCAATAAAAATCTGAGATTGATTTTTATCTTGGGATAATTTTTCTAAATTTTTCAGAGCTGTTTTTTTTTCTCCCTTTTCAATGGGTAAATAACCGTTGAAGGTGAAACTTTGTCCATTCATACCAGAAGCCATCATAGCCAAAAGTATAGAAGAAGGGCCAACAAGTGGTACAACCTGAATTCCTTTTTCATGAGCTAATTTTACAATTACTGCTCCGGGATCAGCAACTCCGGGACAGCCGGCTTCGCTCATTAGTCCCATGTTTTTTCCTTCTAATAAAGGCTTGATGAAACTAAGATGCTCTTTGGGTTCCGTATGTTTATTTAGTGCAAAAAGAACTAATTCTGACTGTTTTTTATCCGGACTGACTGCCTTAATTGATTTTCTGGCGGTTTTTTCGTTTTCGACAATATAATGGTCAATGAAATCAATGCTTCTTTTGATTGTTTGTGGCAGTACGTCCATTGGATCGCAATCGCCCATTGTTGTGGGGATTAAATAAAGTTTTCCTAGATGAGGTACTGGATTCATGAAGCTGATTTTATATTTTTAGAACTAATTTAAAAACGAAAATAAATGCAACGGTATTGTCGTATCAAAGTTAAATTTAATTTATTTGATGCTTGTCAATCAATTTTTTGGCAATTACATCACAAACTTCATCCAGCATTTGGTATACGATATTGAAACCATTGGGCAAACCAAAGTAGGGATCAGGTACATCAACATTTTCATTTGGAAATAATTCGTCCAAAATCAGTCTTACCTTATCTTTTTGTGTCTGATTTTTTGCAAGTGCAGTAACAGTGTTATAATTGGAACTATCCATGACAAAGATGTAATCAAAAGTTTCAAAATCAGCAGTGCTGAATTGTCTTCCTCTTTGATTGGAAATAATTAATCCGTTTTTTTTTGCTACTGCAATGGAACGCTCGTCAGGTGCATGACCTATATGCCAAGAACCGGTTCCAGCAGAATCTACTTTGAATTTATCATTTGGTAGTTTGGATGCCAATATTCCTTCGGCCAAGGGTGACCTACAAATATTTCCCAAACATACCATTAAAACTTTTACGGACATGATGTGCTTAAAGCGTTAATTTTTTATTGATGTCTTCAACAAATTTTTTGAACTGTTTGTCTGTAGATACTAAGTTGTCAACAGTTTTACAAGCATGTAATACGGTTGCGTGATCGCGATCACCAATTTGAGAACCGATATTAGCTAAAGACGCTTTAGTGAATTTTTTAGCAAAAAACATTGCTAATTGTCTTGCTTGCACTACATGTCTTTTTCTGGTTTTGGATTGTAGTGTTTCTATATCCAATTGGAAATAATCCGAGACAATTTTTTGAATATAATCGATAGAGATTTCTCGTTTGACATTTTTTACAAATTTCTCAACGACACTCTTGGCAAGTTCAATGGTAACTTCTTTTTTATTGAAAGAAGATTGTGCAATCAATGAAATAATAGCGCCTTCCAGTTCTCTTACGTTCGATTTTATATTACGGGCTACGTATTCAATAATTTCATCAGGAATTTCTACACCATCCCGGTATAAAATATTTTTCAGGATCGAAATTCGAGTTTCGTAATCCGGCTGGTGTAATTCTGCAGATAATCCCCATTTGAAACGAGATAGCAAACGTTGTTCAATATCTTGCATATCAACAGGAGCCTTGTCAGAAGTCAGGATAACCTGTTTTCCGTTTTGATGTAAATAATTGAAAATATGGAAAAATACATCTTGGGTTCCCGATTTACCAGATAAGAATTGAACGTCATCAATAATTAAAACATCAATCAATTGATAAAAATGAATGAAGTCATTTCTGTTGTTTTTCTTTACCGAATCAATATATTGTTGTGTGAAAATTTCAGCAGAGATATATAAAACTGTTTTTTCAGGATATTTGTCTTTAATTTCTACACCTATAGCGTGTGCTAAGTGAGTTTTTCCTAAACCGACACCACCAAAAATTAATAGCGGATTGAATGAGGTTCCTCCAGGTTTATTGGCAACAGCCATACCTGCAGAACGAGCTAATCTATTTGAATCACCTTCCAGGAAATTATCAAAACTATAATTTGCGTTTAATTGAGATTCGATTTTTAAATTTCGAATACCAGGAATTACAAATGGATTCTTTAATTCAGGACTAAGATTTTTGAAAGGAGCGTCAACATCTTGTGGTTTCATTGGTACTCTATTGGCACTAGGCAATTGTTCCGTAAACGGTTGTTTATTGCCATAAGTGTTTTCCATTTTGATTTTATAGAGTAACTTTGCGTTTTTTCCCAGTTCTTTGGTAAGGGCTACTTTTAATAATTTAACATAGTGTTCTTCTAACCATTCGTAGAAAAATTTACTAGGTACTTGAATGTATAATGCATTATCGGTGAGTTCAACTGACTTGATTGGTTCAAACCAAGTTTTGTAAGCCTGATCTTGAATGTTGTCTTTTATGAATGACAGACAGTTTTCCCATACCGATTGTGCAGTTTTGTTCATATATTCTGTTAAATTATTTTTATTTGGTAATTATTATCTCTTAAAAAAAAGGGTGATATTTTATTGTTTTTTGGGATAACAAATATGTGAACAAATTTCTGTAAAAAAAAATAATTTAGGTTATAATTTATAGAATTATTGTTGTAAGGGGGTTCTAAATTTTAAATTTTTTTAATAAATAATTAATGAAAGATCATCAAATTCAAGTTCGTGTTCGTTACTCAGAAACAGACCAAATGGGAGTCGTTTATCATGGAAATTACATCCCGTATTTTGAGATAGGAAGGGTGGAATGGCTTAGAAACAAAGGGATTTCGTATAAAAGTATGGAAGAAGGCGGAATTGCCTTACCAATTGTTTCGATGAATATAAATTACAAAAAATCGGCTCGATACGATGAGCTTTTGACGGTTCATACAGTTTTTAAAAGCCAGACGTCGGTGAAGATTGAATTTGATTGTGCGATTTATAACGAATCCGATGAGTTATTAACAACGGCTCAATTTATTTTGGTTTTTGTGTCCTTAAAAACGGGTCGTCCAACAGCTCCTCCGACTTATATTTTGGATCTTTTGAAGGATATAAAATAAACGATTAAAAAAATCATAGATTATCATTTTTTTAAGTTATTTTATGTCGATTTCAAACATAGAATTAAAAATGTCGAATACCATTTCGGCATTTTTTTTTCGCGTTTTTATTTCAATTTTACCAATTGGCAGTCCTGAATTTTCATCAATTTCCATTTCTTGCGACACAATATCCAATTTTTTTTCTTTGATGACTCTCATGACTTTATTCATGTTTTTGTAATCAAATGAAATATGGTAATGGATGTCTATTGTTTTTTCGATTATATCACAAGTTTCAAGAACCATTTGAGCAGTAGTTCGGTAAGCGGAGATTAATCCTCCAACGCCTAATTTTATTCCGCCAAAAATTCGCACCACAACAATCAATACATTGGTAACCGCAAAAGACTGGATTTGTCCATATATTGGCATTCCCGCTGTATTGCTTGGTTCACCATCATCATTTGCTCTATAAGAAATTGTGTCGGAGCCGATTTGGTAGGCATAACAATAATGTACTGCATGAGGATGTTGCTTTCGCAATACATCAATTATAGGTTTCACTTCTTCTTCTGATTGTATAGGAAAAGCATAACCAAAGAATTTACTGTTTTTTTCTTTGTATAAAATTTCTTCAGATGAATCTGCAATGGTATTGTAGGTGTCTTTCATTTTCAATGGCAAAATTCAATATTAATTTCAAAAATCAATATCAAAATTTATAGACTGTAGGAGTTGTTTTTAATGAGTTTGATTGTTTTTCTGTTTTTTACAGCAATTGTAGTTACTATTAAATCGTTATTGTTATTCAATTATTTTTTTTTCAAACAGATCAACTACATCTTCTTTTCCTACTTGCAAATTCCAGACCTGAATCCCTAAAGATTGGGCGGCGTCCGTATTCTCTTTTTTGTCGTCTATAAATAAAGTTCTTTTTGCTGACAATTCATGTTTGTTCAAAACGTAGTTGTAAATATCGGTATTGGGTTTTCGCATACCTATTTCAAAGGAGAAATATACTTTTTCAAAACATTGATAGAAATCGCTGTAAAAAGAAGCTCCAGTTTTTTGTTCGAATGTTTCTATGTGGATAGAATCTGTATTGCTTAAAAGGAATAGTCTGTATTTTTTAGACAACATTTGAAGGAATTCTAAACGATATAATGGGAAATCCAATAAAATGGCATTCCAGGCAGATAAAATTTCTTCGATAGAAGCATTCGGCATGTGTTTTTGGAATCCTGAAAGAAATTTTTCTGGAGAGATTTTTCCCATCTCAAATTGTTTGTTAAGATGATCTAAATCATCATTCCATTCGGATAAACCCAATTTTTTCAAACCATCCATAGTGGCTTGTTTATCTAAATTGATAAAAATATCTCCAAAATCAAAAATGATAGTATTAATCATGGTTTTTTAATATTAGTAATTGATCACCGTCAATCAAGAGCTCGTTAAAATTCGTTCTGGTTAAAGCAGGTGCTTTTGTTCCAGAAGCAAAATGTATATTTCCAATAAATATTCGGGCTTCATCCCAAAGATTGGCGTCAATAAAAGTCTGTAATGTTTGTTGTCCGCCTTCAATGATTACTGATTGAATTTGATGTAGGTACAGTATAGCTGCTATTTGGGAGGCTATATTTTGTTCAAAATCAATTACTTCAAAGATAGTGTTTTCTTTCTCAATTGTTGTTTTTGATTTTGAAAATAAGATAGTTTTAACTTGATTGTCAAGGATGTGACTGCCTTTTGGAATGCGATTGTTTTGATCGATGACTATTCGGACAGGATTGTTTCCGTACCAATCTCTGGCGTCCAATTTAGGATTGTCATCAATAACCGTTTGTGTTCCTACCAGAATGGCTTGTTCTTCGGTTCTCCATTTATGAACTAATTGTCTCGAGTAGGGATTGGTAATCCAAAATGGTTTTTTCTCATTATCATCCTGGTCCAACGTTTCAGGATAGCGAACTTTCTTTTCAGGAGCAATAAAACCGTCTTTGGTTTCTGCCCATTTCAATATAATATAAGGTCTTTTCTTTTCGTGAAAAGTAAAAAATCGCTTGTTCAATTCGTGACATTCCGCCTCAAGAACGCCAACAGTAACATTTGTACCGGCTTCAACTAGTTTTTTGATTCCGTTTCCTGCTACTTTTATATTAGGGTCAACGGTACCAATAACTACATTTGGGATTTCATTCTTAATGATTAAATCACAACAGGGCGGTGTTTTTCCAAAATGGCTACAAGGTTCCAAACTCACATAAATCGTTGCTTTTTTTAATAGAGACTTGTCTTTTACGGAATTTATGGCATTGACTTCAGCATGGGGTTCACCGGCCTTTTTATGCCAGCCTTCACCTATAATAGTGTCTTCATAAACAATTACACTACCCACCATTGGGTTGGGGTAAGTGGTTCCTAAGCCATTTTTGGCTAATTCAATGCAACGCTGTATGTATTTCTCATGGGTTTTCACGGTACAAAAGTACTAATTTTTGCGTTTAAGATTTAGTTTTAAAACTTTTGAAAATAACAATAAACAATGGCTATTTTTGTCAAAAAAATAGCAGTCTTAAAGAATATGGAAAATTATACCATCAGAAAAATAGAAAAAAGAGATAATCAGGCGGTTGCTCAATTAATACGATCTGTTTTTGACGAATTGAATATCCCAAAAGTTGGAACGGCCTACGAAGATCCGTATCTGGATTTGATGTTTGAAGAGTATAATAAACCAAAATCGGTTTACTATGTGGTCGAAAAAGACGGTAGAATCATTGGATGTGCGGGAATAGCGCCATTAGAAAATGAAGCGGAGACTGTTTGTGAATTGCAGAAAATGTATTTCTTGCCGGAAACACGTGGTTTAGGAATTGGAAGTGAGATGATGGACAAATGTTTGCAAAGCGCCAAAGATTTTGGTTTTAAGAAATGTTATCTGGAGACCATGCCTTTTATGCATGCCGCTCAAAAATTATACAAAAAATCGGGTTTTGAATCTATTTGTTCTCCAATGGGAAGCACTGGCCATACAAGTTGTCCTGTTTGGATGCTGAAGGAATTATAAGTTTTAAGATGAAAATAAAAGAATACAGAGACCAATTTATCCAAGAACTGACTCCCATTTATGATGCCGGAGAAGCGGAAAGTTTTTTCTATTTGATTTTAGAGGAAAAGCAGCAATTAAAAAGAATTGACTTGGCATTGCGTCCTGATTTGTTTTTTTCGGAAGAGGAAATAGTGGTTTGGAATTCGATTTTAGAGCAATTAAAAAAAGAAATTCCAATACAATACCTTCTAGGCAAAACGAGTTTCTACGGATTAGATTTTGAAGTGAATGAAAATGTTTTGATTCCAAGACCAGAAACAGAAGAATTAGTAGACTGGATTATTTCTAATAATCTAAATGTAGAACCATCTGATTCCGAAACTTCAGGACTGAAAATTTTGGACATTGGTACAGGAAGTGGTTGTATCGCTATTTCATTGGCAAAGAATCTCATGAATGTATCTGTCTTTGCGATTGATGTTTCGGAAAAAGCTTTGGCTACAGCCCAAAAAAATGCTGCAATAAATAAGACAGCCGTTACTTTTATACATCAAAATATTCTTGAAACCGAAGATTTGCAGCAACAATTTGATATCATTGTTTCGAATCCTCCTTATGTTCGGAATTTAGAAAAAGAGGAGATCAAGAAAAATGTTTTAGATAATGAACCGCATTTGGCGCTTTTTGTGGAAGATAATGATGCTTTGGTTTTTTATAGAAAAATAGCCGAATTGGCCCAAAAGAATCTTTTACCACACGGACAATTGTATTTTGAAATCAATCAGTATCTAGGAAAAGAAATGATTGATTTACTTGAACAAATGAATTTTAAAAATATTGAATTGCGAAAAGATATTTACGGGAACGACAGGATGATTAAAGGGAGTGTTCAGTAATCAGTATTCAGTGTTCAGTTTTTTTTGGAGGTAATTTTTTCCATTCCATAAATTTATATTTTTTAGCAATGGAATTTTTTTTCTGGCCAAAATCAACTAGAACATTAATATAAATTTCTTTTTTAAATTTTGTTTTTTGTAACCGCTGTAAACTGAATACTGGCAACTGTACACTAGAAGTTATTCATATCGTAACGCCTCAATCGGGTCAAGTTTTGCCGCTTTTACAGCAGGGTACAGCCCCGAAACAATGGCTACCATAAAACTGGTTGCGAATGCCGCTAAGATGGCTCCCCATGGAATTACAAAATCAAAAGTCATTGCAGTTGAAATGGCAAAACCAATCAAGATTCCTAAGACAATTCCCACCAATCCGCCAAATTGACCAATAAGTAAAGTTTCAATAAAAAACTGAAAAGCAATGGTTGATTTCTTCGCTCCTAAGGCTTTTCGAACCCCAATTTCACGGGTTCTTTCCGTTACCGAAACAATCATGATATTCATCAAGGCAATCGATGATCCTAAAATGGTGATGATACTAATAATCCAGGAGGCATAACCCAAGTATTTTGTAATCCCCAGAATTCTATTAATAAGATCATCACTTCGTACCACTCCAAAATTATTGTCTCGAACAGGACTTAATTTACGTACTCTTCGCATGGTGCTGGTAGCATTGTCTATGGCTTGATCGAGTAATTCTTTTTTAGACACCATGACACTCATGGTATAATTGATATTTGGTGCAGTAAACAAGGAACGCGCCACTTGAATAGGGATTAAAACCCGCAAGTCCTGGCTGTTTCCAAATGTCGATCCTTTTTCTTTCAGTACTCCGATAACTTTAAATTTGGCGCCTCTGATGGAGATTATTTTGTCAATTGGATTAACATCTTTTAGTAAACCCTTTTCAAAATCGGAGCCCACAACACAAACATAGTTGTTATTTTGAATGTCAAAACCGGTAAAATTTCTACCCAAACTGGTTTCTAAACCTGAATTGGTGATAAAATGTTGGTCAACTCCTAAGATGCTAATTTCAGGATCAGTTTCCTTGGCTTCATATTTTACTTCTGCGGTAGAAGTTGCTGTGAAGGATAGGGAGGTTTCGGTAAAAGGATAGTTATATTTGTTTTGAAAAGCAACAGCTTCAGGATAGGAAATAATTGGATTTATAATTTCACGTTCTTCATTTCCGCGTCTTCGGGTTATATTTTCGTATTGGTTGATGTTGAATGTGTTGGCGCCCATCGAAGCAAAATCAGATGAAATGGTATTTTCTAAAGCGGAAACGACAGTCAGAATTCCAACCAAAGCGGTAATTCCAATAGCAATAATCAATACAGTAAGTATGGTACGTAACAATTGTGTTCTGATAGAACCAAATGCAATTCGGATATTTTCTTTAAATAATTTTAGCATCATACGAGTTTGTCACGAAATTACAATTTTTGTTACAAGTTATCTTTTTTAAAAAGGTAATTTATTTCCATCTCTTTTTTTAGTAGCTTTTTCCAGCTTCCGTTACAATCCGTAGGCAAAAATAATTTGTTTTCCATTGCCCAAAAGGAGCTTCCTCCGGTCGCTCTTTCAGGCAAGAAAACAATATTATTTTTTACCTCCGGATTTTCGCTTGAACCTGGGCTAGGGATCCTGCTAATAAAAGACCGTCTTTTTTAGAGAGAATTATTTTAAAAATAAGATATTTGCATAAAAAATTAAGAATTACAAATTGCGAATTACGATTTTGTAAATTTTTAATTTTTAATTGGTAATTCGTAATTAATTAAAATGGCATCAAAACCTAGTATTCCAAAAGGAACCAGAGATTTTTCACCGGCTGAGGTGGCAAAACGTCAATATATCATCCAGATTATAAAAAGTAATTTTGAGAAATTTGGATTCCAACCCATAGAAACACCTTCTTTCGAAAATTCCGAAACCCTAATGGGGAAATACGGAGAGGAAGGCGATCGATTGATTTTTAAAATATTAAACTCCGGCGATTATTTGGCGAAAGCCAATGCTAACCATCTGGAGAATAAAGACAGTACTAGATTGACGGCAAGTATTTCTGAGAAAGCCTTGCGTTATGATTTAACGGTTCCCTTTGCCCGTTATGTGGTACAACACCAAAATGATATTGAGTTTCCATTTAAAAGATACCAAATCCAACCGGTTTGGCGTGCTGACCGTCCGCAAAAAGGCCGTTTTAGAGAGTTTTTTCAATGTGATGCTGATGTGGTTGGTTCTAAATCATTATGGCAAGAAGTAGAATTGGTTCAATTATACGATACTGTTTTTACCGCTTTAGGTTTAGAAGGTGTAACAATCAAAATCAATAACCGAAAAATATTATCCGGTATCGCAGAAGTAATCGGTGCATCTGATAAATTAATCGATTTTACCGTTGCCTTAGATAAATTAGATAAAATCGGAGAAGACGGTGTTAAAAAAGAAATGATTGAGAAAGGAATTTCTGAAGACGCTATCACAAAGGTTCAGCCTTTATTCAATTTTACAGGAACAATTTCTGAAAAAATATACCAACTGTCTGTTTTACTTGCTGATTCCGAAGAAGGAATGAAAGGAGTAGAAGAGTTGCGTTTCATTTGTGACAATGTTACGGAATTAGGTTTGTCAACAGCAATTTTAGATTTAGATGTGACTTTGGCAAGAGGACTGAATTATTATACGGGTGCTATTTTTGAAGTGGCGCCACCAAAACAGGTCGCAATGGGATCTATCGGCGGTGGCGGTAGGTATGATGATTTGACCGGTATTTTCGGATTGAAAAACATGAGTGGTGTTGGAATTTCTTTTGGACTGGACCGAATTTATCTCGTTGTTGAAGAATTGAATTTGTTTCCAGATACAGTTACAGCTACCTCAAAAGCCTTGTTTATCAATTATGGTGAGAAAGAAGCTTTTTATGCGATGAAAGCAATAAAAGAATTAAGAAATTCTGGAACGAAAGTCGAATTGTATCCAGATAATGCCAAAGTGGCGAGACAATTTCAACATGCTGATAAAAGGAACATTCCTTTTGCTGTTATTGTAGGTGACCAGGAAATGGCTTCGAATACTTTTTCTTTGAAGAACTTAATTACGGGGGAGCAAGTTTCACTCGATTTTGAAGGTTTGAAAAAGGCATTACTTTAAAAACAAAAAAAAGCTTCGTTTTTCTAAACGAAGCTTTTTTTAATATAAGGTAATGATGAATTAATAATTATTTAGAAGACGACCTTAATTTCATTTTGGTTTACTAATAATCAAATTGATTGATAATCTGTATACAAACTTATTCAAACTATATCGAAATAGTCTTAAAATTATATTAAATTTTTTTTGGCTCAAATATTTTTTTTAAGGTTTGAATTACATAAGATAAATGAAGTCAGTCTAAGATAGTGACAATTTGACATTTTAAAAGATTTGGCAGTACTTTTGCAATCAAAAAACAAGAATAAAAATGAAGTTTAAGAATTTTTTTAAAAACACGAGTAATATGACTACTGATAATACAGAAATCGATCAAGAAATAGATGACGCAACATTGGAAAAAAATGCAAATGGAGAACAAATCATTATTGATGAGGAATTAACTGTTGAAGAGCAATTAACGCAAGACTTGGCTAGAGAAAAAGATAAGTTTTTACGATTGTTTGCTGAATTCGAAAATTACAAAAGAAGAACTTCAAAAGAAAGAATCGAGTTATTTAAAACAGCAAATCAAGAAGTTTTATTAGCAATGCTTCCTGTTTTAGATGATTTTGACAGAGCCTTGGTTGAAATAAGCAAATCAGAGGATGAGCTTTTAGCTAAAGGTGTGGAACTTATTCATGAAAAATTAAAAAGTACATTAGTTTCAAAAGGATTGGAGCAGGTTGAGGTGAAAGCAGGGGATTCTTTTGATGCTGATTTTGCAGAAGCAATTACTCAAATTCCGGCGCCATCAGATAAAATGAAAGGTAAAATTGTAGATGTTCTTGAAAAAGGATACAAATTGGGAGACAAAATCATACGTTATCCTAAAGTAGTTATCGGAAACTAAAAAATACAAATTAAAAATTCCAAACTTCAATGATTTTAAAATTTGGATTTGGAATTTTAATATTTGGAATTTATTCTCATTATGAAAAAAGATTTTTACGAAATATTAGGCATTTCAAGAAGTGCAGATGCTGCTGAAATTAAAAAAGCATACAGAAAAAGCGCAATAAAATACCATCCTGATAAAAATCCAGGCGACAAAGAGGCAGAAGAAAAATTCAAATTAGCCGCTGAGGCTTATGAGATTTTGAGTGATCCTCAGAAAAAAGCCAAATACGATCAATACGGTCATCAGGCTTTTGATGGTTCAGGAGGTTTTGGCGGAGGCCACGGCGGAATGAATATGGATGATATTTTTAGTCAATTCGGCGATATTTTCGGAAGCGGTTTCGGCGGATTTGGTGGCAACGGAGGTGGCGGAAGAGCGCGTCGTGCAAAAGGAAGTAATCTTCGTATAAAAGTAAAATTGACATTGGAAGAAATTGCCAATGGAGTAGAGAAAAAAGTAAAAGTAAAACGCAAAGTGCAAGCACCTGGCGTTTCTTATAAAACATGTTCTACCTGTAACGGTCAAGGACAAGTAATGCGTGTGACCAATACTATTTTGGGAAGAATGCAATCGGCTTCCACTTGCCCAACTTGTGGTGGTTCAGGTCAGATTTTAGATAAAAAACCTGCTGAAGCTGATTCACAAGGAATGATTCTTGAGGACGAAACCGTTTCAATAAAAATCCCTGCCGGTGTGGTTGACGGAATGCAATTGAAAGTTTCCAATAAAGGAAACGACGCTCCAGGAAATAGTATTCCAGGAGATTTGATTGTAGCTATTGAAGAAATTGAACATGAATTCTTGAAACGTGAAGGAGAGAATTTACATTATGATTTATACATTAGTTTTTCTGAAGCAGTTCTCGGAATCTCAAAAGATATTGAAGCTGTAAATGGAAAAGTGAGAATTAAATTGGAAGATGGAATCCAATCCGGTAAGATTCTTAGACTGAAAGGAAAAGGAATTCCAAGTCTTAACGGATACGGAAATGGAGATTTATTGGTTCATGTTAATGTTTGGACACCAAAAACATTAAACAAAGAACAAAAACAGTTTTTCGAAAAAAATCTTAATGACGAGAATTTTATTCCAAATCCTGAAAAAACAGATAAATCATTCTTTGAGAAAGTAAAAGACATGTTTTCTTAATACATACAAATTGAGTTTTTTAAATTCAAAAAGACAATTCCCATCCTTATGAGTACAAGGATGGGTTTTTTGTGTAACAGTGGAAAGTATTTAAGCACTAATTATTTACTTTTACACACGAAAGGCCATAAAGCCGAACAGTTGAAATAAATCAAAATTTAGCATGAGCAACCTACTTGAAGTCAATAAAATAGTAAAGCAATATGGAGATTATGTAGCGCTTAACGAAGTTTCTTTGTCTGTTCCCCAAGGTAGTATTTACGGTCTTTTAGGTCCTAATGGAGCCGGTAAAACATCACTGATCCGAATCATAAATCAAATTACCTTACCTGATAGTGGTGAGATTATTCTCGACGGAGAAAAGTTGCAACCCAAACACGTGCAATATATTGGTTATCTTCCCGAAGAAAGAGGCTTGTATAAGTCAATGAAAGTAGGAGAGCAATGTTTGTACTTGGCTCAAATGAAAGGATTGTCTAAAGCAGAGGCCAAAAAACAATTAGAATATTGGTTTGATAAATTGGAAATTCAAGGGTGGTGGAACAAGAAAATTGAAGAACTCTCCAAAGGGATGGCACAGAAAATTCAGTTTGTGGTTTGCGTGTTGCACAAACCTAAATTATTGATTTTTGATGAGCCTTTTTCGGGTTTTGATCCTGTCAACGCCAATATTATCAAAGACGAAATTTTAGCCTTAAAAGAACAGGGTTCGACTATCATTTTTTCTACTCACAGAATGGAAAGTGTGGAAGAATTGTGTGATCACATTGCTTTAATTCACAAGTCGAATAAACTGATTGAAGGAAAACTGGACGATGTAAGAAGAGAATTTAAGACCAATAGTTTTGAAGTGGGTATCCTGTCTGATAATGTAGAAGGATTGATGTATGCTATTACACAAAAATTCTCAGTAGCTCCAGCTCATTTCAAGACACTAAGCAATGACTTAAAACTGGAAATTCAATTAGGAAATGCGACCCCAAATGAATTGTTGAATATTCTCACCCAACGCGGCCAGGTGACCCATTTTGTGGAAAAAATCCCTAGTGTTAACGATATTTTTATACAAACAGTAACAAAATAGATTGTTAGACTTCTTAGATTTTTAGACTTTTTACAAGCTTCTAATCTAATCGTTCTGAATAATCTAAATAATCCAAAAATCTAAGTAGTCTAAAATGAGCATCATATCACTGATTATAAAAAGAGAATTCATTGCCAAAGTACGTAATAAGTCTTTTATTGTAATGACATTTTTAAGTCCGATACTTTTTGTTGGAATCGCATTGTTTGTTGGGTATTTAAGTAGCATGAAAGCGGATACCAAGCGAATTGCCATTCATGATGAAACAGGATTGTTTGTTAATGAATTTGTGTCACACAACAGCAAAACAGCCGAATATAAATATGTTGATTTGTCTTTAATTGATGTGAAGTTTCTTAAAGACAGTATCACAAATGAAAGCTTCGAAGGTTTATTGGTTATCCCAAAAGTGGATAATGCCAAAGCCTTGGAAAACCAAATTCAATTCATATCAAACGATAGTCCCAGTATTTCATTCGTTGAAAACATTCAAGACGAAATAGCAAAAAAACTAACTGCGGCTAATTTTGAGAAAGCACATCTAGATACATCAGCAATAAAAAATGCAGAGGCTAAAGTAAATATCAATCTCACTAAAGCTTCAGGAGAGCAAAGTTTGAAAGGACTTAACGAGATAAAGATTGCCATTGGAGGAGCCTTTGGATATCTTATTATGATGTTTATTATTATTTACGGTAACATGGTGATGCGTAGTGTGATTGAAGAAAAAACCAGTCGTATTGTTGAGATTATTATATCCTCAGTAAAGCCATTTCAGCTTATGATGGGAAAAATTATTGGAACTTCGCTTGCCGGAATTTTGCAGTTCTTTATTTGGGCTATTATCGGATTACTACTAATGTTTTCGGCTACCATATTTTTTCATGTGAATTTAGGTGCAACTTCTCATATTCCGCCAGAAATAATGCAAAGCGCACATCAGGAATTTGCTAATATGGCACAAATGTATATTCAGGAACTTTGGAACCTCCCTATAGCTACAATTTTAATCAGTTTTGTGATTTATTTTATAGGAGGTTATTTTCTATACAGTTCATTTTATGCGGCAATTGGAGCGGCAGTAGATAATGAAACCGACTCACAACAGTTTCTTCTGCCAATCATTATGCCTTTGATTTTGGGTGTTTATATAGGTTTTTTTACGGTGATGAATGATCCGCACGGTACTGTTGCAACAGTTTTTTCTATGGTTCCGCTTACTTCTCCCATTGTTATGCTCATGCGAATTCCGTTTGGCGTACCTTTGTGGCAAATTGCGATTTCTATAGTAATCCTCTTTTCAACCTTCTTTTTTGTAGTTTGGTTTGCTTCCAAAATATATCGAGTGGGAATATTGATGTATGGTAAAAAACCAACATGGAAAGAATTATACCGATGGTTGCAATATTAAATTTAGTTTGGTGCAGTTATTGTTAATCCGTAAAACCGATTAGCCCAATAGTCAAATTAAGGATTAACCAAATTATCAAAAGATATGTCAAAAATATTAATCATAGAAGACGAACCAGCCATCCGAAGAGTGTTAACTAAAATACTTTCGGAAGAAAATACTGCGTACATAGTTGAAGAAGCTGAAGATGGAATTGAAGGCTATGAGAAAATAAAAAATACCGACTATGATTTGGTTTTGTGTGATATCAAAATGCCAAAAATGGATGGAGTTGAACTTCTGGAAGCGGTTAAGAAAATAAAACCGGAAATTCCAATGGTTATGATATCCGGTCATGGTGATATGGAAACAGCCATCAATACGATGCGTTTGGGGGCTTTTGATTACATCTCAAAACCACCTGATTTAAATAGATTATTGAATACGGTTCGTAACGCTTTAGATAAAAAACAATTAGTAGTTGAGAATAAAATTCTGAAGAAAAAAGTCAGTAAAAATTACGAAATGATTGGTGAGAGCGAAGCGATCAATCACATCAAAGTGATGATTGAAAAAGTCGCGCAAACTGAAGCTAGAGTTTTGATTACAGGACCTAACGGAACCGGAAAAGAACTCGTTGCCCATCAATTGCATGAAAAAAGTGAAAGAGCCAATTTTCCGTTAATCGAGGTGAATTGTGCTGCGATTCCATCTGAACTGATTGAAAGCGAATTGTTCGGACATGTAAAAGGGGCGTTTACTTCGGCCGTAAAAGATCGGGCAGGAAAGTTTGAAGCAGCTGATAAAGGAACCATTTTCTTGGATGAAATTGGAGATATGAGTCTTTCGGCTCAAGCCAAAGTTTTACGTGCTTTACAAGAAAGTATGATTACCAGAGTAGGGGCAGATAAAGATATTAAAGTCGATGTGCGTGTGGTGGCAGCTACCAATAAGGATTTAAAAAAGGAAATAGCCGAAGGTCGCTTCCGCGAAGATTTATACCACCGTTTAGCTGTGATTTTGATAAAAGTTCCGGCGCTAAATGAAAGGAGAGAAGATATTCCGATGTTAATTTCGCATTTTACTGATAAAATTGCCTCAGAGCAAGGAACAGCTGTGAAAAAGTTTTCCAAAGAAGCGATTCAGTTATTACAGGAATACGATTGGACGGGAAATATTCGTGAATTGAGAAATGTAGTGGAGCGCTTGATAATTCTTGGAGGAAATGAAATTTCAGAAAATGATGTGAAATTGTTCGCAAGTAAATAAAAATCAATCTTTAAGCTTTATGCAATAAGCATTATGAATTTTTTTGCAATAATTTTGCTTATACCTTAAGGCTTGTAGCTATAAAAAATATGAAACTAAAAAAAATAAACGAAAAGCTGCAACAAGCTTTAATTGAAAATGGTTTGACTGAGGCTAATGCCATGCAGCAAGAAACTTTTTCGACCCTGAAAAGTGGAGCCGATTGTATTATTATTGCACCTAAAGGAAGTGGAAAAACGACTACGATAGTAATCAATGTGATTCAGAAATTGGCAGGAGGGACCGAGGAATCACCCCGTGCTTTGATTATTGTGGAAGACAAAGCAAAGGTTCTCGAAATGGAAGAACTTTTCGAAAAGTATGGTAAGTACAGCGGTTTAGAAATTTATGGTGTTCATGACAAAGGCGATACAGATTATGATAAAAACTATATTTCTACCGGAATCGACGTACTGATTGGGACTCCCAATAAGTTGAGTGACATGTTTTCTACGGCAGGTTACAATGTAAACCGTTTGAAAATGTTTATTCTAGATGATGCAGATCCAATTTTGAAATTGCGTCACGAAACTAAAATCATGCGCATATCCAACAGCATCACTAAAACCCAACGTATTATCTTTACTGAGCAGTTGACTGAGCGAATAGAAACCTTAGCTGATAAAATGTTGTTGGAACCTTACGAATTTGATTTTGATGGAGATGAAGAAGATTTTGAAGAGGAAGAAAACTTTGAAGCAGAAAAAGGCGATGATTTCGAAGAACTTGAAGGTGATGAAGAAAATGGTAATCGATAACATATAAAAATGCTCCATAAAGAGCGAAATTTTTTTGGAGCAAGAAAAATATAAAAAAACTATAATAAAATAAGAAGATGGGATTAATGAAAGTGTTTTCTGGGAGCGAAATCTTGGCTTTGGCCTTGCAGGAAAAAATTGAAGCAGTAGGAGTAGATACAGTTTTGAAAAATAATATTCAATCAGCCCGATTGGCAGGATTTGGTAATACGGATTTAGCGGTTGAATTATTTATCCAAGAAGTAGATTTTGGAAAAGCAAATCCTGTTATTGAGGAATTTAGAATGAGTATTTAAATAAGACTGAATACAGATGAAATACAAAATGTTAGTTTTGGACATGGATGACACTTTGTTGACCGATGACCATAAAATTTCGGAAGAGAATAAAGAAATGCTGTTCAAGGCACAAGATTTAGGTGTTTACGTTGTTTTGGCTTCGGGCAGACCAACACCGGCGATGACCGCTTATGCTAAAGAATTGAAATTAGATGATTCATATATGATTTCCTATAATGGAGCAGTTATAACGGATTTGAAAGAAGATAAAATCATCTTTGAACAAACGTTAAGTCAACAGCAAATTCATGAATTGTACGATTACAGTCTTAAAAGTAAAACGCACATCATTACTTATGTTGATGATGAAATTGTTAGCGAGACTGATTCGGAGTACATTGAAGTGGAGAGAACCATAACAGGTTTAGAACATAATAAAGTACCAAGTTTTAAAAATAAGGTTAAATCATCAGCCATAAAATGTATTTTGTTGGAAGAGCCAAGTTACCTCAAAGAAGTTGAAAAAGACTTAAAAGCCGCCATGCCGCATTTGAGCGTATGTATGTCGAAGCCTTTCTTTTTAGAAGTAGCACAAAATGGAATAGACAAAGGCGCCAGCATTAAATTTTTGGCAGATAAACTGAATATTCTTCAAAGTGAAATTATCGCAGTTGGAAATGCGGGTAATGATTTGACTATGATAGAATATGCAGGACTGGGTGTTTGGGTCGATAATGTTACTCCTGAACTTCGAGATAAAGCCGACGTAATTGTAGCTTCCAATAATGATCATGGAGTGGCAGAAGTAGTTCGCAGGTTTATTTTGAACTAGATTTTGAGTACGATATAAATTTAGAAATATGTGATTAGAAAACGAGAGCCTCCCAATTAAAGAGACTCTCGTTTTTTTATTAATTAAAATCCGCTGACATTCAAGCGGCCGCCGGTACTGCACTTATTACTCAGTGAAGCTGTAGGTATTGCACTGCTTAGTATTGCATTTTTAATTGTAGCCGCGGTAGCCCCGGGATGTGACGCTGCATATAAAGCCGCTGCGCCTGTTACATGTGGTGTGGCCATAGACGTGCCATTATAACTTGCATAAGCCGAAACTATTTTTCCTTGAGATCTTTTTGGTACAGAAGAATTTATACCAGATCCTGGAGCACCAATGTCTACACTAGTTAACCCATAGTTAGAAAAACTACTAATCGCACCGGTGTTTGTGATGGAAGCTACAGCAATAATATTTGTGTTTGTATATGATGCAGGATAAGATGCAGTAGCGTCATTGTTATTAGTGGCGTTACCGGCAGCAGCTATAAATAGAATGCCGGCCTGATTAGCTCTTTCTATCGCGTCATATAGTCCCTGTGAAAAACCTCCGCCTCCCCAGGAGTTATTTGTTGCAACCAAGTTGATTCCATGACGTTGTTTCATGTCGGTAAAGTAATCAACCGCTTTAATGGCATTTGCGGTGGTTCCGCCCTTAATACCTAAAAATTTTGCGCTGATCAGGTTTACCTTCCATGTGACACCTGCAACTCCTTTATTGTTCCCCCCGACAGCACCAATTGTTCCTGCTACATGTGTACCGTGGTCATCATCAACACCATCAAAAACAGTATTATCATTTCCAGCGAAATCCCAGCCGTAAACATCGTCTACCAGTCCATTACCATCATCATCAACCCCATTATTAATAATTTCTCCGGGATTAGTACCTGCATTGCTAGCTAAATCTTCATGAGTATACATATAGCCTTCGTCAATGATTCCAATCCATACACTCTTAGATCCAGTATTGCCTGTTGTCCATGCTTCTGCTGCTTGGCTGCCGTATTGGTTAGTGGGTGAGCTCGCATCTCCATACATTCCCCATAGTGATCCATTACTGTAATAGGTATCATTAGAAGTTGCATAATGCTGGTATACCCAGTTTGGTTCGGCATACTCGATTTCGGGTAAATTATCAAGGAGTGCGATCGCTTCCATAGTTCCTAATTTTGAAGAAACGAGTAAAAGATTACCGCTGCCATTCCCTTTGCCTGTTTCTCCTGTTTTCATTGCATTTGTGTTGATAGTTTCAACGATAGTACCCGAAATTAAAGACAAAGCACCCGATTTTATTTTACTGGTTGTTTTGCCTCCATCTTTAAATTTTACGAGGATTTCTCCAGGGACAAATTTTGGTTGTTCTTCTTTTTGGACGGTTTCTGGCATTAGATTTATATCATTTTCACATGATATCGTTAGTACAGTTACTACGGCCGCCACAATTGTTATAATGCGATTTTTTTCCATGATATAATGTTTAAGATTAAAATTAAAAAGTCATATCAAATATACTAAATAAGATATAATGTTTTGATTTTTAATGTATTGAGTTTTTTAGCTAATACATTTAAAAAATCACTTGCGACTTAGGAAATGTGAAATCTTATTTTTGAAAAACAAAAAGGAGTTGCTAAATTTTAGCAACTCCTTTTTTTAGTATTTAGAACCAATTATTTTTTGGTTGTAGTCATTTTGGCATTACCCATAGCTGGAACTATTTGGGTCATTTTTTCTGCTATTTTTAAAGTTGGATTTATCCAAAGTGTTGTGCAATCGTTCGCATTATCGTTCGCTTTAATTTCGACTTTTAAACAATCAACTGCGTTTACTTTTTCATTGCCCGTCACTTTCATAGTCACAAGTTTCGCTTTCATACTGGTCATATCAGGCATTTCAAAAATCAATTGATAATCTTTTTGTAATGGCAAACTTGCAATAACAGCATCAAATCCAGCGCCGTCAGAGATATAAGCTCCAGAAAAAGGAACTTCCATTTTTGTTCCTTTCATTTCCAAAGTCATTTTATCTTTAGAGAAACTCATTGGAATGTTTTGTCCCATTTGCTGCATTTTTCTTGAGACAACTGTCAAATCACTAGTATATTCTGTTTCGTCTATCATTTCTCCCATAGTACCTTTAGCTACATCTTTGACGATCCAATTATCGCCATTTTTAGCAATCGTACGACTCATACTCATTGGAATAGTTTGTCCTTGTACTTCAATTACAAAATCATAATTGATGGTTTGTGCTTTTAGATTATTGGTCAATTTCGGTAAAACAGTTGCTGGCTTTTCTGTTTTTGCAGCTTCATAAGTTACTTTGCTAATATCGACTGTTAATTCTTTTAATCTTTTAGCCACATCTTCAGGCATTGTTTTTTGGTAAGTACCGCCCAAGATTCCAGCTAAGAATTTTTCAATTTCAGCATACATAGCCATACTGTTGACCGGTTTACGGAAACCGTGCCCTTCATCATCTGCTAATAGATAAGAAACTTGTTTTCCTTTGTCTCTCAAAGCGATAGCAATTTGATCCGCTTCTGCTTTTTTAACTCTTGGATCGTTTGCTCCTTGAATAATTAGTAACGGTTTTACAATTTTATCGGCACTAAATAATGGACTTGCTTCATGCATTCTTTTTTTACCGGCTTCAGTATTTGGGTCTCCAACCATTCCATATAAAAATGCTCTGGCAGGTTCCCAATAAGCAGGTACTGATTCTAATAATGTAAAGATGTTGCTTGGGCCAACAATATCAACACCACAAGCATATAAGTCCGGTGTAAAAGCTAATCCTGCTAAAGTAGCATAACCTCCATAACTTCCCCCCGCAATAGCTACTTTATCTTTGTCGGCTATTCCTTGCTCGATTAAGTAATGTACACCAAAAGTAATGTCATCCTGCATTAATTTACCCCATTGTAAATCTCCTGCATTTAAGAATTTTTTTCCGTAACCGCCACTAGCTCTAAAGTTGGGTTGTAAAACGGCATATCCTCTGTTGGCTAGAAATTGCGCTTCGGCATCATAGCCCCAAGTATCCCTTGGTCCTTTCGGTCCGCCATGAACTAAAATTACAACAGGTAAGTTTTTGGCTTTTTTCCCTATCGGTAAAGTTAAGTATGCCGGAATCTCTAATCCGTCGCTACTTTTGTAACGGATAGATTTCATTGAAGCCAAATATTGTTCAACTTTTTTTAATGCCGGCCTAGGAACGTATTGCAACAGTAATTCTTTGGTTTCACTATTGAAAAAATAAGCTTCGGCTGCATATTTGTCACCCCAAGTACTGATTAAGAATTTTTTATAATCTTTTGTAGCACTTTGAAAACTTACTTCTCTTCCTGGAAACTTGCTTTTCAAATATTTATAATTGTTTTCCCAGTTTTTATCTTTCCAATAATATTCTGTTTTATCATCAGTGTAAGAAGTATAAATAACTTCACGGGTATTATTGTCAAGATTAAGGCCTCCAAAATCGACGCTTTTTTTAGGGTCACTTTCTAATTGAGTCACTTTTTTGCTTTCAAGGTCAATCAAAAATAGGGTAGAAAGATTCAAATCTCCTGTATTGGAAACTAAATAAGCTTGTTTGTTGTCTGGAGTCCAGCCTGCAATATAAGCTTGTTCAGTAACGAGAGTTTCATAAATAGGAGTTAATACATCACCCTCTTTTTTGAGCATGACCGTGTTCCCTTTTTCATCTGTTTTGGATAAAACTCTCAGGTTTTCGTCCCAATCAAAATCGTAACCAGTAATTCTGTCTTTATTTTCATAGATTTTTGTCAACTCTCCAGTAGAAATTTTGAGTTGGTATAAATCGTGCCAAGCTTTGTCTCTGTCATTTAATGAGATCATTAAGATATCAGGGTTTTTTTTGCTGACGGTATTGATTTGAGCGGTAACGTCCTTTAAAGGTGTTAAGTTTCTCGATTCAGGTACTTTTCCAGCGGCAGCTTCATCCATTGGATTTACGGCAAAAACGTTTACATTTTCATCACCGTCTTTATCTTTTGCAAACAGGATGTATTTCGAGTCATAAGACCAAAAATAGCCATACATTGGTCTCTTACTGTCTGTTAAAGGACGTGCTTTGTCAAAAGGTTCATCAAATTTTTTAACCCAAATATTCATGATGCCCTGGTATTCTTTCATAAAAGAAATCCATTTTCCATCTGGACTTAACTGTCCTCCTGATATTTCCGGGTTACCAAAAAACAACTCCCGGTCTAATAATGGAATTGCTGATTTTTCTGTTTGTGCTACCATGCTACTAACCGAGGTTAGGAGTACAAAGAAGCATAAAATGTGTTTTTTCATATAAGTGAGTTTTTAAATGGTTTTCCGGTTAGTCTGCATTGTAAATAAAAAGTTACAAAAATTATATCTTTTTATTTCTAAGGTTTTCTACGTAAATTTGCGCACTCAATTTTTTTGACAACGATTTCATTAAATTGAGACTACTTATGGAAAACAGAAAAAAAGTTGCTTTTTACACACTGGGGTGCAAACTGAATTTTTCAGAAACATCGACAATTGCACGAAATTTACAAGACGAGGGTTTTGATCGTGTAGATTTTGAGGAAGTAGCGGATATGTATGTAATCAATACCTGCTCGGTGACTGAAAATGCTGATAAGCAGTTCAAGCAAGTGGTGCGTAAAGCAATGAAGTTGAATGATAAGGCCTTTGTTGCGGCAGTGGGGTGTTATGCCCAATTGAAACCGGAAGAATTGGCTAATGTAGATGGAGTGGATTTGGTTTTGGGAGCGACTGAAAAATTCAAGCTTGCTGATTATATTAATGATTTGTCTAAAAATGATTTTGGAGAAGTGCATTCCTGCGAAATCGCTGAAGCTGATTTTTATGTGGGAAGTTACTCAATAGGTGATCGTACTCGTGCTTTCTTGAAAGTACAGGATGGTTGTGATTACAAATGTACCTATTGTACCATTCCACTGGCGAGAGGAATTTCAAGAAGTGATGAACTGGAAAATGTATTGAAAAACGCTTATGAGATTTCACAGCAAAATATCAAGGAAATTGTTTTAACCGGTGTAAATATTGGGGATTACGGAAAAGGGGAATTCGGGAATAAGAAACATGAACATACATTTTTAGAATTGGTTCAGGCTTTAGATAAAGTGGAAGGAATTGAAAGATTGCGAATTTCGTCTATAGAACCCAATTTGTTGAAAAATGAAACCATTGAATTTGTTTCTAAAAGCCGAACTTTTGTGCCACATTTTCATATTCCGTTACAGTCAGGAAGTAATGATATCCTGAAGATGATGAAGCGTCGTTATCTTCGTGAAGTCTATACCGAAAGAGTGAATAAGATTCGGGAAGTGATGCCTCATGCCTGTATTGGTGTTGATGTCATTGTTGGTTTTCCGGGTGAAACTGACGAACATTTTCTAGAAACCTATCATTTTCTGAATGAAATGGATATTTCGTATCTGCATGTTTTCACCTATTCGGAGCGTGATAATACCGAAGCAGCGGAAATGGAAGGTGTTGTTCCTGCAAATGTTCGTGCAAAACGCAGCAAAATGTTACGTGGTTTATCAGTAAAAAAACGTCGTGCTTTTTATGAAAGCCAGTTGGGAACAAATAGAACGGTTTTATTTGAAGGTGAAAATAAGGAAGGATACATTCATGGTTTTACAGAAAACTATGTGAAGGTAAAAACACCTTGGAATCCCGAATTGGTTAATACGTTACGCGAAATCAATTTGACAAAAATAGATGAAGATGGCAGTGTGCGAATGGAATTTGTTTCGGCTCTAGTTTAAATCAGTCTTAAACCTATAAATCAAAACCATTAAGAGATTAAGAAAATTAAGTGCAAAACTTAATGAAACTTAATTTCTTAATGGTTTTTATATTTTAAGCTTATCTGTCTTTTATCTAAAAATAAAAAACGACTTAAGGATTTGTAGACCAAATACTGCTGCTTTTAATGAATACGCGTCGGTTTAATTTGAGTTGAGCGATGATTAATTCGGCAATATCTTCAGATTGCATTACTTTTTCCGGATTGCCGTCCGTCAATTTTAATTCTTTCGCCATATCTGTGGCAACAGTGCTTGGTGTTAGTGCCGTCACACGAATATTGTGTTTGCGCATTTCCTGCATTAAGGATTCGGTTAGTCCTAATAAAGCAAATTTAGACGCACTATAGGCACTCGTTAGCGTATTTCCGCTTAATCCTGCTGTTGAAGAAATGTTGATGATATCACCGGTTTGTCTTTCAATCATATTAGGTATAACGGCACGAGTCACATAATACACCCCCATCAGGTTTACCTGAATGATGCGTTCCCAATCTGTTGGTTCTAATTCTAAAAATTTACCAAAAGCAGCTATCCCGGCATTGTTGATTAAAATATCAATTGTTTTGAATTCGGCTAAAGCTTTTTCTACCGCAGCGTTTACTGAGTTAATATCGGCAACATCAGCGGTTATTGCGAGTGCTTTTACTCTTAAAGAACGCGCTTTTGCAGCTACACTGTCAATCTCTTCTTGTGTTCTTGCTATCAAAATTACATTTACGCCTTCTTTTGCCAAGGCAATAGCTACTGCTTTTCCAATTCCTTTTCCTGCGCCTGTAATCAGGGCATTTTTATTTTTTAAGTCGTTCATTTTTTAATTTTTTTTGGTGACACTTAAAGTGTTTGTTTTTCTGTATATCGTTTAACAAAAATACTTGTTTTCAAATTTAGGAACGCCTTATTTTTTATTCTTAATATATAATTAACTGCTTTATTGATTTAATAAAGCAGTTGTTTGATTAAGTGGCTTTATAGGAAGGTCAACAATAGAAATAAATTTGGCTAAATTGTATTATTTTACTGTTTCAACCAAGCGGATGAATTCTGCTTTGTATCCTTCGGTGTCATTAATTAATCCTTGTTTTGCCAGTTTGATAATGTCTTCAGATGATTTGTTAGAGATTAATTTAGAATCTCTAAGCTTCAGTCCAAACCAAGCTACTGCAGTACTAAATTTGAAATCATTGGATGTCGTTCCTAATAAAGCTGCTTTGTTATCAATCACTTTAATCATTTCGATACTTTTATCTCCATCAGGTTTTTTGTAACGGAATTTTATAGTAGCTAATTCATCATTATAATTGGTCCCGTTTTCTGGCACTGTGGTATATTTTAGTTCGGGTTGATTATTCAAAAAGTCAGTTTTCACTCCATTTGGAATAATTTCATACAAGGCAGTAACACTGTGATTGCTTCCTAATTCACCTGCATCAATAACATCATTAGTAAAATCTTCCGGACGTAATTTTCTGTTTTCATAACCAATCAATCGATACGCTTGTATTTGTTTTGGATTGAATTCAATTTGAATTTTTACATCTTTGGCGATAGCAAACATGGATCCTTTAAACTCTTTGCCTAAAAAGCGATTGGCTTCCTGAATGTTATCAATATAAGCATAGTTTCCGTTTCCTTTATCTGCTAATGTTTCCATTTTACTGTCTTTGTAATTTCCCATTCCGTAACCTAAACAGGTTAGGAAAACGCCTGTTTTTCTTTTTTCTTCAATTAAAGTTTGCATGTCGGTGTCGGAAGAGCTTCCTACATTAAAATCGCCATCAGTAGCCAGAATAACTCTGTTGTTTCCGTCTTTTATGAAATTTTCCTGAGCTATTTTATAAGCCAAATTAATTCCGGCTCCACCCGCAGTACTTCCGCCGGCATTTAGATTTTCTAATGCATCAATAATCGTTTTTTTCTCATCACCGGATGTAGGAGGTAGCACTAATCCTGCAGCTCCGGCATAGACCACAATGGCAACTTTGTCTTTTTTTCGCAATTCGTTAACCAAGATTTTCATCGATTGCTTGAGTAATGGTAATTTGTTGACGTCACTCATAGAACCTGATACATCGATGAGGAATACTAAATTCGAGGCAGGTAAATCATCTGTTGGGATGTTTTTTCCTTGCAAACCAATTTTCAAAATTTGGTGTTTATTATTCCAAGGACAATTGCTGAATTCAGTTTGTATTGAAAACGGATTTTGATCTTTGGGTTGCGTGTAGTTGTATTTGAAGAAGTTAACCATTTCCTCTACACGAACAGCATCTTTCGGTACAGTTTCCCCATTGTTTAAAAAACGACGTACATTAGTATAAGAAGCATTATCGACATCAATAGAGAATGTGGATAGCGGAGCTGATTTTGGGCTTTCGAATGGGTTTTCTATCAATGAATTATAATCTTCCTGACTTGTCTCAGCTGGATTTGGTGTTGGGTTTTTCTCCTGTTGATCCAGTTTTTTTTGTAATTCTTTTTCGGTAAGATTCTGATAAATTCCATTTATGGTTGCCACTATGACTACGCCATTAGCTCCTTTGTTGCCGTAAATATTGGTCGCGGCTGTATCTTTTAAAATCTTCACATCCTGAATGTCATTAGGATTTATTTTTGACATTTGTTTTGCCTTTACAGGAACGCCATCAATGATGTACAAAGGTTCATTCTTTGAAGGTAATGAAGCAGCCCCTAGTGTCTGAGTATTTGGAATTGCTTCTTTTTGAACATAATTAGGTGAAATTTGTAAACCTGCCACTCTGCCTTGAACCATTTGGGTAGACGCTGCAGTTGTGACTTTCTTTTTGGTATAACTGTAGTTATTGTTGTCGGATTCGCTTGAACTAGTTCCGTATCCCACAACGACTACTTCTTGTAATGATTGGTCGCTACTTTCTAATTTTACATTTATAATATTTGCATTTCCTACTGTTTTTGTTTGGGTTTTGTATCCGATATAACTGAAAATAAGAATGTCTCCTTTTTGGGCAGTAATCGAATAATGACCATCAAAATTAGTTGTGGTTCCTTTTTTTGATTTTTGGATGCTAATGGTAGCTCCCGGAAGGGGACCGGCGGTATCTGAAACGGTTCCTGTAATTGTTTTTTCTTGTGCGGTCGACACGAAACATACAAGCATAGCAATGGCTGATGAAATAAGTTTTAAGCTTTTCATGATAGTGATTTTTAAAGATTAATTCGAGTTTTTACCTATTTAGGTGATTCGGGTTTTCCGGTTTTAGTAGTGATTATAACAACTCCTTTTTTACCTTTTTCTCCATAAGCCGTAGTCGCTTCCTGGTCTTGTAATATGGTGACTGTTTTAATTTCTTGCTTGTTTAATGGAGCGTATGGACTTGTGGGATTAGAACCAAATAAATCATTTTCTGAATAGTAAATACCGTCAATGATGTATAAAGGCTCTTCAAGTACAACGATAGATTCCAGGTTTTCAGGATTTAACTTACTCAGCTGCTTTTGCATCATTTGGTCTTTTTTAGTCTCATTGCTGTGGGACAATGCTTTTCCATTAATTACAACCAAAGGAGTGCTTTTTTGGGGAATTTGTACTTCTTTTTTACTGCTTTTTTCTTCGTATTGTTCGCTTTTGGCATATTTCATTGCAGCGGAATCGAATCTTTTAGCTTTTAAAACTGTAGCTGAACCAGTTTGTTTTTCTTTTGTAATCTGTTCTTCAAAAGAAAATGTTTCTTCTGAAATTTCATTTGGAATTGCAACCGACGCTGTTGGAATGCTTTCCGTTAAAGTATCTGAAATTGTTGTTTCATTTAAAGCTACTTTTTGCTGATTTCCGATTTGATTATTTAAAATTTGCAAGGCTTCTTTTTTAGTAACTGTCTGTGTTTCATTAGAAAGAGCGATACTGTTTTTTTCTTTAGCAGTTTGTTGAATGGTTGTTGTAATAGTATCAGTATTAACTAATTTTGGTGTTTCAATACCAATTGTTTTTTCAGATTTTAAAAACTGAAAGCCTAACGAAAGCACTAATAAAAAAGACGCTGCAACGGCAATTTTTTTCCATAAGGCAATGGTTTTTTTATCTTCTTTTTTGTCAAGTCTTTCTTCTACGCGAGACCATATTTTTTCCATTGCAGGAAAGTCCTTGGTTTCTGCTTTTTGAGAAGCATTTTTTATGTGCTCAAATATTTTATCTTGATTGTCCA
Organism: Flavobacterium maritimum; assembly: GCF_040049085.1. Taxonomy (NCBI): domain Bacteria; kingdom Pseudomonadati; phylum Bacteroidota; class Flavobacteriia; order Flavobacteriales; family Flavobacteriaceae; genus Flavobacterium; species Flavobacterium maritimum. The sequence continues at coordinate 220,496 of NZ_JBDLZY010000007.1, read as the reverse complement.
TGACTATTTCGCTTTTTGATAGTACAATTTGTTTACTAATTCCTTTAGTTTGGTTTTCGCGACATTCAATTGTGATTTTGAGGTGCCTTCTGAAATACTGAGCATGCCGGCTATTTCTTTGTGTCCATAACCTTCTATGATAAAAAGATTAAAAATAGTTTTGCATCCTTCGGGAATATGATTCAGTAAATTGAGTAAATCTTCTTCTTCGAGTTGGGTTATTTCATCTGTAAAAGGTTGTGACAACAAATGGACATCATCAAGATACATATTGAAGTTGGTGTTTTTCTTGATGTTTGCCAAACAATGGTTTACAGTTATTTTTCTGGCCCATGCTTCAAAGGCCTGGACTTCTTTTAGCTGGTCCATTTTTGTGAAAATAGTATAGAAGGCATCTGCCAATGCTTCTTCAATTTCTTCTTCTTTTTTGAGATATCGTTTGCAAGTGCGATACAATTTTGGAGCCATGTGCTCATACATCTGACGCTGGGCATCACGATGCATTTTTTTGCAGTTAGAAATTAGTATTTCGTTTATCACAATTGGTGTCTTTATTACTAAAGAGATATAAAAAGGGAAAAAGGTTGGGAGGGGATCAAAATATTTTTAAAAATATTTTTTTCTGAGTCTTATAATTTGGTTTTGTCTAAAGTCAATTTATAAATAGCTGTTTCTAAAACATCATTGTCCTTATCTTCACAAAGCAGGAATTCAATTTTTTCATTGGTGTTTTTGAATAGGGTCAAACCTTCAAATTTATGACTGTCACTGATTTTTTTGGTAAAATCAATTTTCATGGTTTCGATATTGATACGCCCAATAAGGCTTCCTAAAACCTCACCATCATCATAGGTTGATTCAGTGTCTTCGGCTGTAGCCAAAAAATATATATTGTTATCAACCAAAATCGCATCGGTAAAACTACTGCGAACACCTTTTATTTTAGGTAGTTTGTAATGGTTGGAAAGAATTTGGAATTCGTTGGTCAGATTTTTTCCGTCAATGGTGAAAAGAGTATTGTTGTTTGATTTTCCATTGCCGCGATTCAATAAAAACCATTCTTTGCCATTGTAAATAGCACCTTCGATATTGAAATCTTCTGGTTTTATTTCTCCAAAACTTTGCATGACGGCATATAAATCTGTCAGGTCAGTGGAGGAGGTACTTTTATTTTGGGTATTGAATTGCACCATTTTGTTTCTTTTTTCGGTTGAACCTGAGCCAAAAACATACACATTATCTTCAAAATGAGTTAGTGCTTCAAAATCTGGTTTGTCTTTTTTTAGAATGTTTTCTGATGGGTTTTCGATTAATGCATGTCGTTTCAACTCTTTAGAATCGATTTGATATTCGTAAAGAAAACCACTGTTGTCTCCGATGATTAATAAAGAGTTGTCTTTATAGATTAGGCCAGATGCTGAACCAATTCCGATGATTTGAAACAATAATTCGAGTGTGAATTTTTCCATGAAAAGTTATTTTGAAAATGAATGCCCTAGCCCTGATGGAAGTGAAAATCCTTTTGAGAAGAAAAACTATTTTTTTCTTGTTATGGCAGAGCGACCCTAGGAAGCTCCTGCTGTGACTTAGAAAAAAGGATTTCTTGAGAAAGATTGTAACGTACAGCCGGAATTGGCTTCTCAAAAATAGTCTATTTTATTGTAGGAAGAAAATTGTTAGCATATTTTGAAAGTGATTGGTAGTAAAAGGGGGATAAAAAGATTTACCTTTGCCAACTAAAAAAAATCAAAGTGAATTTATCACAATATACCAAAGAGTTCTCTTATAATATAAAGCTGGCGTATCCTGTAATTTTGGGGATGTTGGGGCATACACTAATAGGGATCGTGGATAATTTTATGGTTGGAAACTTGGGTTCCACAGAATTGGCGGCTGTTTCTTTGGGGAATAGTTTTATTTTCATTGCCTTGTCTTTGGGAATTGGATTTTCTACTGCTATTACGCCTTTGGTGGCTGAAGCCAATGCTGAAAAAGACGATAAAAAAGTGCGCACGCTATTTCATCACGGTCTGTTATTATGTACAGTTCTGGGAGTGGCATTGTTCATTTTGACGGTTCTGTCTAAGCAAATTATGTATTTTATGCATCAGCCCAAGGAAGTGGCTGATATGGCGGCGCCTTATATTGACTGGGTTGCCTTTTCATTGATTCCGGTGATTATGTATCAGGGATATAAGCAATTTGCGGATGGATTGACGCTGACGAAATATTCTATGTACGCCATTTTTATGGCCAATGTAGTGCATATTTTCTTCAATTATGTATTGATTTATGGGGTTTGGTTTTTTCCGAAAATGGGAATCATCGGAGCCGCTTTAGGAACTGTTATCTCTAGAATTATGATGGTGGTTTTTATGCATTATCTGATGAAGAATAACAGTATAATGAATCGTTATTTTAAAAATTTTAGTTTCAAAGAAATACGAAAATCGATTCTGAAAAAAATTATTAATCTGGGATTGCCATCTGCGATGCAGATGTTGTTTGAAGTAACTTTGTTTACGGCTGCGATATGGCTTTCGGGTTCTTTGGGAAAAAACAACCAGGCCGCTAATCAGATTGCGCTGACCTTAGCTTCATCAACATTTATGGTTGCCATGGGATTGAGTGTTACCGCGATGATTCGAGTGAGTCATAGTAAGGGAATGAATGAATATAAGAATTTGATTGTCGTAGCGCGCTCGATCTTTTTATTGGCTATTATGTTGGAGACTTTCTTTGGGATTGTTTTCGTTGTTTTTCATAATTATTTGCCTCATTTGTTTTTGAATATGAGTGATCCTGCTCAAATGATAGATAATCATGAAATTATCATTGTAACGGCCAAGTTGCTTTTGGTAGCTGCCGTTTTTCAAATTTCAGATGGAATTCAGGTGGTGGTTTTAGGAGCGTTAAGGGGTTTGCAGGATGTTAAAATTCCGATGTATATTACCTTTATCGCCTATTGGGTAATTGGGTTTCCTATCTCGTATTATTTGGGAAGATACACTTCTTTGGAGGCAGTAGGAATATGGATTGGACTTTTGGCGGGATTATCAGCTGCCGCTTTATTTTTGTATATTCGCTTTGCGCGATTAACAAGAAAATTGGCTTTGAAAAATTAAAACAGTAAAGAGTTTCAGGAATTGTAACTTCTGTTTTGTTTTTCCGTCTAATGGACTGATTAACTAAACCATATAAATTTAAAAAAATGATACTATTTATTATTCTTGGAATAATTTTATTAATTGTAAGTTTTACATTAAAAAGCAATGTGAATCAGTTTTCTAAATTTTCTAATGTTCTTAAAATTATTGGCTTTTTAGCGATTGTTTTGGGGCTTTTTTCTTCCATGTTCAAACAAATAGATGCTGGTAAAGTTGGTGTTAAATCCCTTTATGGAAATGTACAACCTGATATTCTGGAAAGTGGATTGCATTTAATTAATCCACTTTTGGAAGTAACAGATTATGATATACAAACGCAAAATTACACGATGTCAGCCATTCACGGGGAAGGCTCTCAGGAAGGTGATGATGCTATTCGGGTTTTGTCAAATGACGGACTGGAAGTAGTAATCGATTTGACTGTATTATATCGCGTTTTGCCAGAGGATGCACCTAAAATTTTCAAGCAGATAGGTGTGGATTATTCAGATAAAATTGTTCGTCCCGTAACGAGAACACGTATTCGTGACAACGCAGTTTATTATGATGCCGTTGCCTTATATTCTACAAAAAGAAATGAATTTCAGCAACGTATTTTCAAGAGTATAGAAACGGATTTTAAAAGCAGAGGTTTGATATTAGAACAATTGTTAATTAGAAACATCAATCTTCCGGCATCGGTAAAAAAGACTATTGAAAGTAAAATTAATGCGGAACAAGAGGCTCAAAAAATGACTTTCGTTCTTCAAAAAGAAAAACAGGAAGCTGAAAGAAAAAGAGTAGAAGCGCAGGGTATAGCGGATTATCAAAGAATTATCTCGAGCGGGTTATCTGATAAACAATTGCAATACGAACAAATAAAAGCCCAAAAAGAGTTGGCAGCTTCTCCAAATACCAAAATCATTTTTATGGGGAAAGGTAATGCACCCATTATCTTATCTGATAAATAGATTTATAAACAACTAAATTAACGATTAAACAACAATATGGAATTACCAAAATTTTTACTAGGCGATAATACCGATTTTCCGGAAGATATTTTTATTATTCATCTGGATTATCCAAGATTTATCATCAATTTGAAAGATGATGAAGTGGAATTTATGGAAGAAGCTGAAGATCTTGACGAAGCGGAATTGAATGCCGAAATGGAAGGATTGATTGAGCTTGCCAATGAATTTTACGACAGAGAAATCAAGCGTTACGAAGAATAATTATTTCTTCGTAACGACATAATAGTTTCGGGTTAATCGTTTGTTGTGTTTTTTGGATTCTTTTGGAATTCTGTTTAAATCAACCGACGAAACCTTTTGTATAGTGTAGTTTTCTAATTCTTTTATAGAGAAAATACTATCCGTTTCTGAAGCCAATAAACCAAATTTATTTTCCAATGGTAAATTTAGTTTGTTGGCTTTTTCAGTTCGCAAAATAAGGATACTGTGTCCATAATCCCATATAATTTCGGGAGTAAAAGAACTCAATTCATAGGTTTTGATTCCTAGCTCTTTCTCTTTTTTTGTTAAGGCTTTGGCGCTTTGGTAGCCTGGGTTTTTAAGAATGGCTTTGGTTAATGGTATTCCGAAAATAACTACCGCCAATTGTACTCCGATTACAGCATAAAATACTTTAGCGAAATTCTTGTTTCTAAGATTTTGGAAAAGAACGTATCCTAAAGCGAATAAGGTAATGGTTAAACCAATGAACCAAAACTCAAAACCGGAAATGTCATTTTTAAGTTTTATAAATAGTCCGACAGGGATGGCTATACAAATGATACCAATTAATCCAAAAGCGAAATAGATGATTCCTTTTTCTTTTTTTAAGTGGATGTTCTTGAACTCACGAATTAAATAATCGATATAAAAACCGGTGTTTAGAGCCATCGGTATTAAAACCGGCAGTAGGTATCTTGATTTCTTTTCGGGTATAATGGATAATAAAACTACTGATGTAATTGTCCAGATTAAAGTAAACTGATATGCTTTCAGATTACTGACTTTATTTTTTAAATATGGATAAATCAATCCAATTAATGCTGGTACGGTCCAAATTCCACTTTGAGTAAAGAAACTCCAATAGTAATAAAAAGGTCTGATGTTGTAGCTTCCCCATCTGCCACCTTCAACTTTGGCTACTCTCATAGCCGTTTCTGGATCTGCCCAGCGAACATATAAGGGCCATGACAGACCAATGGTCAATCCAATTAATAAAACTAAAAGAGCATATAGTTTCTTGCCTTTTAAGTCAAATTTATAGGTAAAACCATAAGCAATCAAAAAAGGTAAAAATAAGGCATAAACTGAAATTGGTCCTTTACTTAAAAATGAAAAACCGAAAAATACTCCTGCCAAAACAGAATTTAATAACTGATTTTTTGGATCATTTAATAATTGCCATAGAAATACAATGCAGATCATCATGAAACTGTGGGTGTAGATGTCCCACTGATTGTCCCGTCCTGCAAAAAAAATATAAAAAGAGGTGATTAATATTAGTCCGTTATGGAAATTTTGTTGCCCACTTAAGGCTAATTTTTGTGATAATTTATGAGTACTGAATACTAATAATAAGGTAATCAGAACGACGGGTAATCGTAATCCGTAAATGTCTTCAAAACCAAAAAAAATACCGGCTAATGCCGTCAGCCATGTAGGTAGTGGCGGTTTTTCATAACGGGGTAATTCATTGATGGTGGTCAATATCCAATTGTTATTACTTACCATTTCTCTGGCAGTAATAAGGTTTCGGGCTTCCATGATATTTATTTCGATAACATCCAAATGTGGAAAAAGCATGAGGCAGGCTACAAGTAGTAGCCACCAGATATAATTATGCGTTAATTTTGACATCTTTCTTTAGAATTACGATATTTCGGGCGTAGATTACCAGTCCCATGGCGTGACCGGCCAACAAAACAGGATCTCTCCTAATGATGGCATAAATAAATATTAAAAGGGAACCACTTAAACTTAGAATCCAAAATCCTAAGGGTAAGATAGAACTTTGTTTTTTTTCAGAATAAATCCACTGGTACACAAATCTCAAGGTAAACAAGATTTGGGCGAATATTCCCAGCCATAGTAACCATTGCGGGATATTTTCATTTTTTAACAAATTATGCAAGTCGTAGATGTTGTTGTTGTAACCATATAAAACAATGAAAATAGGAAATAAAAGAATAAACCATCGCAGCGCAAAAGGAATTTTTTTCCAATCGTTTTGTAATTGAATGTTGCGAATGTAGATGTAGTAGGTGATGGTTTGGCCTAACATGATTGAGAAATCATGTCTCAAATAACCGTAAACAAATAACATAAAAGAAGCCAGTAAACTGATTTCCCAAAATAAAACAGGAGTTAATACTTTTTTGTTTTTTTCAGAGATAATCCATTGCAATATCAAACGGCTCGAAAATAAGATTTGAGCCAAAAAACCAATTGAATATATAATATAATTGTTCATTAACCTTGTTTCGCTACATTGTAATTAATGTATTTTTTCTTCATCCATAAGTAAGCAAAACAATCTTGTAAAGGACCTAATAAACGGTTCCAAAGATTGAATTTTGATACTCCTGCTATTCTTTGAAAATGTCTTACGGGCGTTTGCTTAATTTTTCCATTTTGCAACAAAATCATCGCAGGTAAAAATCGGTGAAGACCGTTAAACATTGGAATGTTTTTGGCCATATCCGCACGAATGATTTTTAAAGGACAGCCTGTGTCATCCATTCCGTCGTCAGTGAATGCTCTTCTTATTGCGTTAGCAATTTTTGAAGACATGTTTTTAGTAAAAGAATCTTTTCTGTTAGATCGTACGCCGGTAACCAAATCATATTCGCCGGTATAATCAATCAGTATATTAAAATCTTCAGGGGAGGTCTGTAAATCAGCATCAATATAGCCGACCCATTGTGTGTCGGTATAATCAAAACCGGCTTTTATAGCAGCGCTTAATCCTGTGTTTTTTTCGAAAGAAATATAATTAAATTCTGGAGTATCAGTGCAGATTTTTTCGATTAAAACTTGGCTATTGTCTTTTGAGCCATCGTTAACAAATAAAATTTTTGTTTTCTTCTTGGCAATTTTTAAAAAATGTTTCATTTCTTGATGCACACGATCAAGATTATCTTCTTCGTTATAAACAGGTATAATGATGGTTAATTCGAAATTCATATTTATAAAATTTACACAAAAGTATTTCATTTTCGGAAGAAATAACTTAAAAAGTGATTAAGATTTGATTTGCGATATTTTAGAATGCAGTATTTAATTGTAATAAAGAACCCATTTTTTAAAATATTTTTGATGTCGAAACTGTAGTTTGGTTTTTATGTAGTCAGGTAGTTTTTCTTTTTTACGCACTAAAAATACTGCGTCATTTGTTTTGAAATTGGCACCAAATCTTGAAATTTCATTCTTTTCTTCTAAGTTGTAATACGTTTTTAAATAGTTCAGATTTTGTTCGAATTGTACTTCTTTTTTACTGGTCGAATTTCCGTTGTTAAGAGTTATGACGTTTTTGTTTGTATAAAAACACATGGACGGAAGCAAATAGTTGTATACGTAAACATTATTCGATTTAAGAGAATTTACAAAAGTAGCGACTGGTTTTACCGAATTGATGAGTAGTTCATTTGACTTCATTATATATGTCGAAAATACTAAAATGGCCAGTGTATTTAATAATAAGGTGTAGATGTTTTTATGGAACCAGTCTGTGTTCTTTAGAAAAAAAACACTTATCAGCAGGCCTAAAAATAGTACTATTATGGCGACTAATGAAACTTCTATTTTATGAAGAGCCATTGCGACTGAAGCCACAATGAGAATCAAACTAAAATAGCCATACAAATAAAAGGTTAGCTTTCGCCAGAGGCTTTCATGTATGTTTTTTAATTGATCTGAAGAATAAAGCACTATTAAGAAAAGAGACGGTAAAATATAGAAAATAAGTTTGGTTTTAAACGCCGAAAAAATAAAAATAATCAGCAAAAAAGAAATCAATAAGGCTTTTTTCTTAATAGAATTTGCATCTTTTTTTTGGTTTTTTGTGAAAGAAAAAAAGATATAAACTAACCAAGGCAGTAATGATAAAGGAACAAAAACAAAATAATACCAAAAGGGTTTTCCTCTGCTAAAGGCGTCTTTTGTAGCCATTCTGCCGTAAAGCTGGTTTTTTATAAAGTAGTCCCAGATCATTGGATTTTCTTGTATGATGATCAGATACCACCAGCCACATAATACAAAAAAAATGATAATACCTATCAGATCATAAATAGACAGTTTAACCCTAATTTTATGATAGAGATACCAAGTAGATTGAAAAACAAGTATTGGTATTAAGACCAATGGTCCTTTTGTTAAAAAGCCTAATCCAAGTGAAATATAAAACAGAAGGAAAATTTTTTTGTTGTCAAGATAACGTAACCAGAAATAGATGGCCATCAAGATGAAGGTGTTTAAAAAAGCATCGGTGGTGAGGTTTCTTACTGAAGCTAAAACCAAAGGAGTAGAGAAGTATAAAACGGTTGCCAGTAGGGTCGTTTTTTTGTCGTTAAATAACAGCAAAGAAGTTTTATAGACCAGAATCAATTGGATCAATAAAGCAACAGATAAAAAAAACCGGGCGCCAAATTCGTTTTCTCCAAATAAATAGTACCCTAAAGTGGTGATGTAATAAGTAAGAGGAGGTTTGTGATAGTGATAAATTCCCATTTTTGTGGGATGCATATAATTGCCGCTTTCAAACATCTCCTTTGCAATTTGAGCGTAACGGGCCTCGCTGGATTCTGTTATACCCCAAGAATTTAATTGGAATAAAGAGACTATAAAAATAATAGTAATTATAAAAAAGACTGGATACTTTGAAAATAGGACTTGAAATTTAGTTTTCATTAAAGTAAAATTTTATTTCAGCAGGATCTAAGTTTTAAATCCAGCTTTTTTGTTTTTTGATGATGCTTTAATAATTCCTTGTAAATTTTGTTAAGTATGTTGCCGGTGTATTAAATAATAACAATTTATTAAATATAATAAATAAAATGGTTTTTTTGTAACTACTAAATTACTATTATTATTTGTAATGCAAGGTAATCTTTTTGTAAATAATTTCCTTTATCAACGTGTTACATTTGTTTATCTTTGTCTTACGTTTGAGTCATTATTAGGATACTTTGTTAAAAACAATCATTAATAATTGTTAATTATGAAAATACTAGTTACAGGAGCAGCCGGATATATTGCTTCACATGTTTCGGAGCGTTTACACTCATTAGGACATAAAGTTGTCGGTTTAGATAATTTCTCTGATTATTATAATGTTGCATTAAAGGAGATGAATGCAAGTGTATTGAAAGCGAAAGGTATTGAGATTAAGAAAATCGATCTTCGGTTTCCGGAACAGCTTCAGTCCTTAACTACTGATTTTGATTATATTTTTCATTTTGCGGCTCAACCTGGTATTTCTGCCACTTCCAGTTTTGAAGATTATTTAAGTAATAATGTCATTGCCACAAAAAATCTGTTGGATTTTGCTTTAAGAAATGAAAATTTAAAACTTTTTGTGAACATAGCAACATCTTCTGTTTATGGAGTCCATGCTACCTTCGATGAGTCCGTCGCTCCAATGCCTGCTTCTTATTATGGTGTGACCAAATTAGCAGCGGAACAATTGGTTTTTGCAAGTAGCAGAGCGGGAAAAATTAAAGCCTGTTCACTTAGGTTGTATTCCGTTTATGGTCCACGAGAAAGACCAGAAAAATTATTTACCAAATTAATTGCAAATGCATTCAATAATATTCCTTTTCCTTTGTACAAAGGCAGCGAAAATCATTTAAGAAGCTTCACTTACGTACAAGATATTGTTGATGGTGTGGTGAGTGTGATTGGGAAAGAAGAGGTTGTCAATAATGAAATTATCAATCTGGGTACCGAGGAAGAAAATACAACGCAACAAGGAATTGACTTTGTAGAGCAGATTTTAAATAAAAAAATCCCAATAGAAGTTGTTGACGCAAGAGCAGGTGAGCAGTTGAGAACGAATGCCGTAATTGATAAAGCGAGACATTTATTGGCCTACAATCCTCAAACTAGTTTGTATGAGGGATTAAAAGCACAGGTTCAGTGGTATCAGGATAATTTTTTATAATCTCGGTAAAGATTTAATAATTTTTGGGCGGCAACAAAGGGAGATATTTCATCGTTTTGTACCGCTTTTTTTGTTGTATCCAGTGCTTTCTGAATTTCTATCTGATTGTAAAAATCCATTTTCAATTGCTCGTTGATCGTTTCCAACATCCAGTATTGGTTTTGTTCTTTTCTTTTTTCGAAGAAATAATTGTTGGATTTTGTCAGTTCAAGGAATTTTTGGATCGTTTCCCAAACACCAGATATTCCCTCATGGGTAATGGCACTGCAGGTTGCGGTCGTAGGAGTCCAACCTGATTTTTTGGCAGGAAAAAGATGGAGAGCTCTGTTGAATTCTAGCTTGGCCAAATTGGCTTTTTTGATATTATCGCCATCTGCTTTATTGATGATAATAGCATCGGCCATTTCCATTATTCCGCGTTTGATCCCTTGTAATTCATCACCGGCACCGGCTATTTTTAACAGTAAAAAGAAATCAACCATGCTGTGCACAGCAGTTTCACTTTGACCTACTCCTACAGTTTCTATAATGATGGTATCAAATCCGCAAGCCTCACAAAGTGTAATGGTTTCTCTTGTTTTTCGCGCCACACCTCCCAATGTTTCTCCGGAAGCCGAAGGTCGGATATAAGCGTTTTTATCTTTAACCAATTCTTCCATTCGTGTTTTGTCGCCCAAAATACTTCCATGCGAGATAGTACTGCTGGGATCAACAGCTAAAACAGCCACTTTCTTTCCCAATCCGGTTAAGTATTTACCAAAGGCTTCAATAAAAGTACTTTTTCCTACTCCCGGAACTCCGGTAATTCCTATTCGGACAGATTTATTAGCATGCGGTAGACAGGCGTTGATTACTTCGTTAGCTTTTTCTAAATGGCTGGTATTGGTACTTTCGACCAAGGTAATTGCACGACTTAAAGAAGTAATGTTTCCAGTTAAAATCCCGTCAACGAGTTCTTTTGCTGAAGGTTGTATTTTTCTAAATTGCTGAATATTTTTGACAGAGGCACCACTGGTAATTTCCGGTTGAGAAATTCCAGGTTTTTCATTGAGGGCTGTGGGATGCGGTTTTTTATTAGGCAAAGCAAATGATTTGATTAGTAAAATTACTAAAAACTACGGATGTTTGCTTTTTGTTTTATTTAAATATTTCGTCCTTTTGTAGAAAATGATAATTTATCATCAACAAAATGGGCTTTTCCTCTCGGATTATTGACTAAATAATAAATTAGTCGATATCTTTGCAGTCTATGGGCAACTTCATATTAATCTTTGTTTTTTTATTCCTTGGAATAGTGTTGCAAAAAGTAAAACGCTTTCCATCTCACAGTTATAAATTATTAAACAATATCGTAGTTTATGTCTGTCTTCCGGCGCTGGCGTTGTATTATATACCTGAAATTGAATTAAGTGAGGAACTGGTCTTTCCTATCAGTGTGGCTTGGATCACTTTTTTTGTTTCCTATTTGTTTTTTAATTTTCTGGGAAAAAGATATGGATGGTCTAAAAAGCTCATCGGCTGTTTGATTATAACAGCTGGTTTAGGAAATACTTCTTTTTTGGGGTTTCCCATAATTCAAGCGCTCTATGGCGAGGAAGGCTTAAAAACAGCTATTCTGGTTGATCAGCCGGGCTCTTTTGTGGTGCTTTCTACTTTAGGGATTTTGGTGGCGACATTATATTCTTCCGGAAGTTCCAATGGTGTTCATATTGCTAAAAAAATTCTGTTTTTTCCACCGTTCATTACTTTTCTGCTGGCGTGTTTAATGAATTTTTATAATGTCGATTTTCACGAATACATTCAATTCGTTTTACAAAAAATAGGTAGCGGAATGACCCCGCTGGCAATGCTTTCTGTTGGTTTGCAATTGCGATTTGAAAGCAAAAGCCAACATTGGAAATTCTTGGGATTGGGTTTGCTGTATAAATTAATTTTGACTCCTGCCTTAATCTATTTATTGTATGTGGTAATTTTTGATCAACATTCAAAACTAATTCAAGTTGCTGTAATGGAAGCTGCCATGGCGCCTATGATTACAGCCAGTATTTTAGCTTCTTCACACGGTTTAAAACCCAGATTAAGCAGTATGATGGTTGGTTTTGGAATTCCATTATCCTTTATCACTTTAGTGTTTTGGTACTTTGTGGCCCAATATATCTAAAACGGTTTTCATTGCTAAGACATTATTATTTTTTACCCTTTTATTTTTTTAATATATGAATTCTTCATCTTCAGAGACTGTATCCAATGTACATTCAGGTACATCGGTTCAACAAACGGTTTATCCCATATTGTTCTCCATTGCTTTTGCGCATTTATTAAATGATTTGTTGCAGGCAGTTATTCCTGCTTCTTATCCGATATTGAAAGGGAATTTTAATTTAACTTTTACCCAAATCGGACTAATCACTTTGGCTTACCAATTGGCGGCTTCTATTTTGCAGCCTGTTGTGGGTTTGTATACAGACAAAAGGCCCAAACCTTTTTCGCAGATTTTCGGAATGCTTTTTACCATGTCAGGAATTGTGCTGTTGTCTTATGCCTGGGATTTTTCAATAATAGTAGTTTCAGTGGTTTTAGTTGGTATAGGTTCCTCTATTTTCCATCCTGAAGCTTCCAGAATTTCTTTTTTGGCGTCGGGAGGGAAACGTGGTTTGGCACAATCTATTTTTCAACTGGGAGGTAATGCCGGGACGGCTATAGGGCCTTTGTTAGTCGCATTAATAGTCGTACCGAATGCACAATATTATATCATTTGGTTTGTTGTCGCTGCTATGATTGCTTTGCTGGTTTTGAGTAGAATTGCATTTTGGTACCAAAGCCATTTGAGTATGAGAGCGACTAAAAAAACGGTTGTTGATTTGCCTAATCTCTCACAAACAAAAATTGTTATTTCGGTGGGGATATTATTGGTTTTGATATTTTCAAAATTCTTCTACATGGCAAGTATGTCTAGTTATTTTACGTTTTATTTAATGGAGAAATTTCATTTATCTGTTCAGGAAGCGCAATTCCATTTGGTTTTATTTTTAGCATCTTGTGCTGTCGGAACACTGATTGGCGGCCCATTGGGAGATAAATTCGGAAGGAAATATGTTATCTGGTTTTCAGTATTGGGAGCGGCACCGTTTACTTTAATGCTGCCTTATGTTGATTTGTTTTGGACTGGAATTTTATCGGTAATAATCGGAACAATAATTTCCTCTGCTTTTCCGGCAATTTTGGTTTTTGCACAAGAATTATTGCCTAAAAAACTTGGAATGGTTTCCGGTCTATTTTATGGTTTTGCTTTCGGAATGGGAGGTTTGGGTTCGGCATTATTAGGTAATTTGGCTGATTATACCAGCATAACTTATGTATATTCTATTTGCGCTTATTTACCATTGATAGGAATTATAGCGTTCTTTTTGCCCAATTTAAAAAAGAAATAATACCTTATAATTATTCTATTTTGTGATGAAAAATGAATCAATCTGAATATGATCCTGAGTATAGTCGAAGGAAGGAGCTGATTCCTGCTATCCACTCTATCTTTTGCTTTTTAAAGAAAAAAGCAAAAGGATGCCGTTGCTATCAGGGCTAGGTAGGAATCATGATAGAAACATTACAAACTGCGGCAGAAAACGGAATACGCTTTTTTATACTAAATCATGGATTTTAGCATATTGCAACAGCATGATGGTTTTTGCATCTTTGATTTCGCCCGATTCAATCATCGCGTAGGCTTCATCAAAAGTGAATTCCAAAACATCGATATTTTCCTGCTCGTGTTCAACTCCACCACCTTCGCTGACTTTCATCGACTCATCGTACTTGCCCACAAAAAAATATAAAATCTCAGTTACGGCTCCAGGAGACATATAGGATTCAAAAACTTTGCGGACAGATGAAACCCGATAACCCGTTTCTTCTTCTGTTTCCCTAATGATACATTGCTCTGGATGATCTTCATCCAAAAGCCCTGCACAAACTTCAATCATCATTCCGGAATCATTACCATTTAAATAAGTGGGTAGTCGAAACTGTCTTGTAAGGATAACTGTTTTTTGCTTTGTATTATATAATAAAATGGCGGCACCGTTTCCTCGGTCATAGACTTCTCTTTTTTGGCTAATTAAGGTGTTGTCTTTTGTTAAATAATCAAAAGTTACCTTGTTCAAAATATACCAGTTGTCTGAAAGTAATTCGGTTTTTTGGATTGTAATATTTGGATTGTTCATGCGTGAGATATTTTTTTATGTAAAAAAAACGCCCTGAGTTTTCAGGGCGTCAATTAACTTTATTTAAGAATCGTTTGTTTTCTGTCTGGACCTACAGAAACGATTTTTATTGGAACTTCAACTTCCTTCTCGATAAACTCGATATACTCTTTTAATTCAACAGGTAATTCATAATAAGTTGTCATACCAGTTAAATCTTGATGCCATCCCTTGAAGTCTTTATAAATTGGAGTAACATTTTCTGGTTCGATGTTGTATGGGAAATGAGAAATTTTCTCTCCTTTATAATTGTACTCTGTACATACTTTTAAAGTTTCAAATCCTGAAAGTACATCCCCTTTCATCATCATCAATTGTGTAACACCATTTACTTGAACTGCATATTTCAAAGCAACTAAGTCTAACCATCCACAACGTCTTTGTCTTCCTGTAACAGAACCAAATTCATTTCCTACACGTGCCATAGTAGCACCATCCTCGTCAAAAAGTTCTGTTGGGAATGGACCACTTCCTACACGGGTTACATATGCTTTAAAAATACCGTATACTTCTTTGATTTTATTAGGAGCAATTCCTAAACCGGTACAAGCACCAGCCGCAGTTGTATTAGAAGAAGTAACAAAAGGATATGTTCCAAAGTCAACATCTAATAAGGAACCTTGAGCGCCTTCACATAAAATAGATTTACCTGCTTTTTGTGCTTGGTGCAAATATTCTTCGCTGTCAATGAAATCTAATTTTTTTAATTCTTCAATAGCTTCAAAAAACTCTTTCTCTAACTCTTCAAGATTGTATTCAATAGCAACATTGTAAAATGCAATCATTGCTTCATGTTTGTCAGCCAAAGATCTGTAACGATCCGCAAAATCTTCTAATTCGATATCACCTACACGAAGTCCGTTTCTTCCGGTTTTGTCCATGTATGTTGGTCCGATTCCTTTTAAAGTAGAACCAATTTTTGCTTTTCCTTTTGAAGCTTCAGAAGCCGCATCAAGCAAACGGTGAGTTGGTAAAATTAAATGCGCTTTTCTGGAAATGATTAATTTGTTTTTGATGTCAATATTAAACTTTTCCAAACCTTCGATTTCTTTTTGAAAAACAACTGGGTCAATTACAACTCCGTTTCCAATAATGTTTACGGCTGTTTTATGAAAAATTCCAGATGGGATAGTTCTTAGTACGTGTTTAATACCATCAAATTCTAAAGTGTGTCCTGCGTTTGGTCCACCTTGAAAACGAGCAATAATATCGTATTTAGAAGTTAATACATCAACGATTTTCCCTTTTCCTTCATCTCCCCATTGTAATCCTAGTAATAAATCTATGGTCATTCTGTGTGTTATTTGTAGTTATTATATGTTTTGAAAAAACAACTTGATAGTTGTCTGATTTAATTTATTTTTAAACTTTTGTCTCAGGCTTTGAACCTCTTTTATTTCCGTACAGATATAAAGAGTGGTTGGTGATTTCTATATCAAATATCTCTTCGATTGTTTTTTTGATACTTTGAATTCGTGGATCACAAAACTCAATTACTTCACCGGTATCGGTCATGATGATGTGATCGTGTTGTTTGTCGAAATAGGACTTTTCGTAATGCGCTTGATTTTGTCCGAATTGGTGTTTACGAACCAGGGCACAATCCAAAAGCAACTCAATTGTATTGTATAAGGTTGCTCTGCTGACACGATAGTTTTTGTTTTTCATTTTGATATAAAGATTTTCAATATCAAAATGTTCTTCACTATCGTAAATTTCCTGAAGAATAGCATAGCGTTCCGGAGTTTTACGATGCCCTTTTTTTTCAAGATACATTGTAAAAACATTTTTTACAATTTCTTGGTTTTTATTGTTGTCTGTGGAAATGAGTGTCATATCTGGCAAAGATAATTTTTTTTGTTTAAAGTTTAAAGTTCAAGGTTTAAAGTTTAATGATAAGTGTTAAAAAACACATTCTTTTACGTTTTATAAACTCTTGTAACTTTATCGATACCATCAATTTTTTTGATGTTGTTAATCATTTTTTTAAGAATAGTATTGTTTTGTACAATGACTACGACCTGACCATGAAAAATCCCCGCATCGGTACTTAAGGAAATGCTCTGGATATTTACATTCATGTTGTTTGAAATCACTTTTGTCAATTGGTTCGTCAGTCCTAAAACGTCCATTCCTGTAATATTAATAATGGCTTTGAATTCTTCCTGTGAAGAGTCAATCCATTTCGCGGTCATAATTCTGTAGGCGTAGTTGGATTGCATACCGATGGCATTTGGGCAATCTTTTTTATGCACTTTGATACCCTCGTTGATTGTTACAAATCCAAAAACATCGTCTCCCGGAATAGGATTACAACAAGGGGAGAGCTTATAGTCAAGTTTGTCGTGATCCTTGCCAAAAACAAGCATGTCATAATTGCTGCTGATGATTTGTTTATGAATGTCTTCATCTGCAGTACTGTGCGGACGCTTGATTTTATTTTTGAAGAAATTAATGAAAGTATTGCTTTTTTGAGCAGCGAAGTCTTTCAGTTGCTGGTTTTCTATGGCGCCAATTCCAACACGGTAAAATAAATCCAAGCTGGTTTTTAGTTTGAAAAAGTTTACCAACTCATTAACAACCGATTCGTTCATGGTTATTTTTAAGTGTTTTAATTTTCGCGTAAGCAACTCTTTTCCTTCTTCACCAATCTTCTTGGTATTTTCGTTTAGAACGTTTTTTATTTTTGTTTTCGCTCTCGCAGTCGTTACATAATCAAGCCAGTTGACCGTTGGTTTTTGACTTTGTGAAGTGATTACTTCTATTTGATCCCCACTTTTTAATTCATGATTCAAAGGAACCAATCTTCCGTTGACACGGGTTCCTCGGGTACGGATTCCTATTTCGGAGTGGATGCTAAAGGCAAAATCAAGAGAGGTTGCTCCTTTGGGTAACGATTTGATGTCTCCTTTTGGTGTAAAAACGAAAATTTCCTTTGAATACAAATTCATTTTGAAGTCTTCCACAAAATCCACTGCATTTGTTTCTGAACTTTCAAGAGCTTCTTTTAATAAATTCAGCCAGGCATCCAGTCCACTTTCTTCAGTGGCTCCGTTTTTATATTTGTAGTGAGCCGCATATCCTTTTTCGGCAATTTCATCCATTCGTTCGCTTCGTACTTGTACTTCGACCCAGCGACCTTTTGGTCCCATGACGGTAATGTGCAGTGCTTCGTATCCCGTTGACTTAGGAGATGAAATCCAATCGCGTAAACGGCTTGGACTTGGTCTGTAATGATCGGTTACGATAGAATAGATCTTCCAGGCGAGAAATTTTTCATCGTGTGGATTTGATTTGTACACGATACGCAAGGCGAATTTATCATAAACTTCATCGAAGCTTACATTTTGCGCTTTCATTTTTCTTCGAATGGAATAGATTGATTTTGGACGGCCTTTTATGATGTATTCAATACCTTCTTCATTTAAGGATGCTTTCAAAACATCTGAAATGTCTTTGATATAGGCATCCTGCTCTTCTTTGGTTTCTTTAATTTTACTTACAATATCATTATAGATGGCAGGTTCAGTATATTTCAACCCTAAATCTTCCAGTTTTGTTTTGATATTATATAAGCCCAATCGATGTGCTAAAGGAGCATAAATGTATAGGGTTTCCGATGCGATTTTGGTTTGCTTGTCTTCCTGCATGGAATCCATTGTTTGCATGTTGTGCAAACGATCCGCTAGTTTTATGAGGATTACACGAACATCATCGTTTAGCGTCAAAATCATTTTACGGAAATTCTCTGCTTGTAAAGATGCGTTTAAATCCTTTTGAACCATCGATATTTTGGTCAGTCCTTCAACCAGTTGGGCCACTTTTGGATTGAACATGCGTTCTATATCCTCGATCGTGAATGGAGTATCTTCAACAACATCGTGTAATAGGGCGGCAGCAATGGAGGTAGCTCCCAAGCCAATTTCTGAGGCCACAATTTTTGCAACAGCTATGGGATGGAAAATATAGGCTTCTCCGGATTTTCTTCTTTGATCTTTATGGGCATCAACTGCTACGTCAAAAGCCTTACGTATAAGTTTCTTGTCTTCTGTCGATAAGGTTTGGTAGCTTATACGAAGTAATTCTTTATATTCTTGGGCAATTGCTTTATTTTCTTTTTCTAAATCTATTTCAGTCATAACGGCATGGTTCAATTCCTAAAAATAAGAATTAGTTAGGAGATATGCAAGGGAAAGTTTCTGGAGTAACATTTTAGATTCAAGACTTTAAAAAAATAAAACGCACATTTTGAACATATTATTTCTATATTTTTTTGAAGTCTAAATCTTGAAAATCATAACTGAAATCGGTTAATTCAGAAATTGGTTTCATTTTTAATCCGGTTGCTTTTCCAGCTGTATCGCATTCAAAAAACAAATGGGCATCTGCATGGAAATAAGCATTGTTCCATTTTACCACAAAATTATTTCCTTTATAGAAAAATACTTCTCCTGAAAGCTGTGGTGAACGTTTGGATGCAAAGTATAATTTTCCTTTCTTTTCAGACACTGTAATATCACCAAACCAATTGTCTTTGTAAGTTCCGATGAAATTATTGAAATCTACTTTAATTTTATCTTTTTTATTTTTAGCTACAGTTACCCAAACTTCATCGGTTACTTTATCGGCAGTTTCTTCATGGGCTTTTGTTCTGTTACTGTAAAGAGTGACATAATCCTCTGATTGAATTCCCAAATAGCTGTCTTTTATGGTGTTGGTAATCGCAGAAAAAGCTGCTCCAGATTGTTGGTTGGTCAATACAATGATTCCTAAATTCAATTCTGGCAATAAAGTAACTTGAGTAACAATTCCTTCTAATCCCCCGGTATGTGTGACTTGTTTGTAGCCCTTAACGTCGCTTAAAAACCAACCCAATCCGTAACCACTAAAATGAGTGTTATAAGGCGCTTTTGTAGTGGCAGGAATAATAGTTTGCAATTGCCACATTTCATTGTGTTCTTTTTCTGAGAACAGCGATTTGTTTTCAGGACCGTATTTTCCGTTATTCATTTGCATGATGGTCCATTTGCTCAAGTCATTGACACTAGAGTAAATTCCGGCCGCAGC
This sequence comes from Flavobacterium maritimum, assembly GCF_040049085.1. Lineage (NCBI taxonomy): Bacteria > Pseudomonadati > Bacteroidota > Flavobacteriia > Flavobacteriales > Flavobacteriaceae > Flavobacterium > Flavobacterium maritimum. Next base: position 200,854 of record NZ_JBDLZY010000007.1, on the reverse strand, counting down.
ATCAAAAAGTTGGTTTTGGTAACGCTTAATTACTTTTAGTTTTCCATCAATTGGAACATGTGGGGCGATAATATTGGTGCTGTCCTTTAATCTTAAATAGGAGGCAGCACTATTATTCATTTCCAAAGGCTTCATGATGCGTTCTTCAACAAAATCACACCAGTTTTTCCCACTTACTTTATGTACTACTTCACCAGCAACGATATAAAGTAAATTGTCATAATCATATTTGGTTCTAAAAGCCGAAACCGGTTTCAAATATTGTAAATTCTGTACGATATCCTGAGCTGTAAAATCACTTCCGTCAGGCCAGATCATCAAATCGCCTGCACCAAGACCCAATCCGCTTCGGTGCGTCAATAAATCACGAATCGTAAATTCATTGGTCACATAGTCATTATACATTTTAAAATTGGGAAGGTATTTAATGACTTTATCGTCCCAATTTATTTTGCCTTCATCCACTAGCATGGCCAATGCGGCACTGGTGAATGCCTTGCTGTTTGAAGCAATTCCAAAAAGGGTATTGGCATCTACTTTTTCGTTTGTCAAAATTGATTTTACGCCGTATCCTTTTGCATGAACGATTTTACCGTCTTTTACAATTGCCACGGCAATTCCAGGAACATCAAATGTTTTTAAGGTACGGTCCACTAATGCATCGACTTGATCTGGAGTGATTTGGGCAAAAGAATTTGTAACCAAAGCGAGTAGTAATACAAATGTAATTGCAATTTTTTTCATTTTCAATTTTCTGTTAGGCGTTATTAATTCTTTCTTTTTCTTATAAATATGGGATCAAATGTCGTTGATGAAAAATCACCAATTAAAATCCTCTTTGTCTTTTGGCTTCAAAAATCAAAATCGCGGCTGCAACCGAAACATTCATGGAATCTATTTCGCCCTGCATTGGAATGATGATGTTTTGTGTGGCTGCATCTCGCCATTCTTGTGTCAATCCGGTAGCTTCGGTTCCTACAACTAAGGCAGTTGGGGTCGTGTAATTTTCAACATGATACGGATTTGAATTTTGTAAAGTGGCGCAGTAGAAATTGATTTTTTTCTCTTTCAGGAAAGCAATAATTTCTGAGGTGGTTCCTGTCGCAATTTGATTAGTAAACAAACAACCCACACTGGAGCGTACAATATTTGGGTTGTATAAATCGCTTTTTGGGTTGGCAATAATCACAGCATCCAGATTGGCGGCATCGGCAGTTCGCAGTAAAGCACCAATGTTTCCTGGTTTTTCAGGAGCTTCGGCAACAAGAATTAAAGGATTATCGGATAATTTTAGGTCGGATAATTGTGTAGACTTGGTTTTGGCTACAGCCAAAATTCCTTCTGTCGTATCTCTATAGGCCAATTTTTGATAGACTTCTTTGTTGATCTCAATGAGGTCTGCGGTTTTGGATAACTTTCTGGCTTCGGTTTCGGAACAAATTTCAGGTAAAAACAACAGTGTTTCTATTTCATAACCGCCTTTTATGGCTATCGAAATTTCACGTTGTCCCTCAATCAGGAAAGTTCCGGATTGTTTGCGTGCTTTTGCTTTTTCCTGCAATAACACCAATGATTTTATAAATGGATTTTGTACGGAAGTGATTTGTTTCAAAATTGAAGTTTCTGAGTTTCTGAGGTGCTAAGGTACAGAGTTTTTTCAAATCCTCCTCTTCAAATTTAAATCCTTTGTAATGACTTTTTGGAACTGAAAATTGCGACTGAATACTACAGAATCCCTCTTGCCTTGATTTCCAAATATTTGTTTATCGTATCCAAAGTCAGATTTTCAGGCTGAGTTAGCACCGAATAAATTCCGTATTTCTTAAGTTCATTAACGATTAAACGTTTTTCAAAAGCAAATTTCTCGGCTATAACTTTATCATATACGTCCTGAATAGTTTCTGTTTTTTTATTAATGAGTTCGTTGAGTTCGGTATTGTTAAAGAAAACGACAACCAGTAAATGACTTTTGGCAATTCCTTTCAAATAAGGTAATTGACGATGTAAACCTTCCATTGTTTCAAAATTGGTATACAAAATAATCAAACTTCTTTGATTGATATTTTTCTTGATATCGACATACAATCGGCTGTAATCACTTTCGAAAAAATCAGTTTTGATATTGTATAGGTTTTCAAGAATTTTTTGCATTTGAGAGGCTCTTTTTTCGGCAAAAACCCTGTTTTCAACCTTTTTCGAAAAGGCAAACATTCCCGCTTTATCTTGTTTTTTTAAGATGACATTCGATAGAACCAAAGTGGCATTAATGGCGTAATCCAGTAAACTTAATCCGTTGAAAGGCATTTTCATCACTCGGCCTTTGTCAATTACCATATAAACCGATTGGGATTTTTCGTCTTGGAATTGGTTGACCATTAACGAATTTTTCTTGGCGGTGGCTTTCCAGTTTAAGGTTCTGATGTCGTCACCGTTAACATATTCTTTAATCTGTTCAAACTCCATCGTGTGTCCAATACGTCTGATTTTTTTGATTCCGTATTGAAATAAATTATTAGAGAATGCTATCAGATCGTATTTTCGTAATTGAATATAGGACGGATAGGTGGGAACCATTTGATCTTTATCGAATGTAAATCGTCTGGAAATCATTCGCAAAGGAGAACTTACATAGATATTCAGATTTCCAAAAGAATATTCTCCTCGCTCCGTTGGGCGCAAAAAATAACTGATTTCGTCCTGTGAAGAAGCTTTTAGTTGTCTTTTAATTTCAAAATTGCGTACCTGAAATTGAAACGGAATTTCGTCTATTATTTTTACTGAAATTGGAAACGTATAAAAGTTTTTAATAGTGACATTTATGGGATTTTCGTCTCCGTTTGATAATTTTTCAGGTGTAGTTCGGTTCGCTTCAATTCCTTTTTTTGCAAAGAACAAAATCAATACATCCAGAACTAAAAACGTCATTAAAATCAATACTACATACCAGGCAGCATTGTATAAAGCCGGAAAAATAAAGGCGCAGACAAATAATCCTATGATGCCCAAAAGCGCATAGAAAAAGAAATTGTTGATGTATAGACTTTTTATTAGTTTCAAAAAGTGTGAAGTTTAAGGTTGAAAATTTCGCCTTTGTTGGTTATCTCGGAATTTCTACCGTTTCCAAAATTTGTTTGATGATTTCGGTACTGGTAATGCCCTCCATTTCACGTTCAGGAGTGACGATGATACGGTGTTGCAAAACTGGAATTGCAGCTTCTTTAATATCTTCCGGTGTTACAAAATCACGTCCTCGAATAGCCGCAAAACCTTTTGCCGCATTCAAAATAGCAATCGAAGCACGAGGGGAGGCGCCCAAGTACAAGAATGCATTTTCTCGGGTGTTCATTACTATTTTTGCAATGTATTCCAGTAATTGATGTTCAACGATTATTTGTTTTACTATTGCTTGGTACTGTTTGATTTCATCTGATGAAAGTAGTGATTTTATATTTTCGAGTTTACCCTGATTTTGCAACAAATGCTCTCTTTGGATAATAGTGATTTCCTCTTCCAATTTTGGATAATCAATCGAAATTTTAAACAAGAAACGGTCTAATTGTGCTTCGGGTAAACGATAAGTTCCTTCCTGCTCAATTGGATTTTGAGTAGCAATTACCAAAAAAGGTGTATCCAGAATATAGGCACTTCCGTCGATGGTGATTTGTCGTTCTTCCATTACTTCAAAAAGTGCAGCCTGTGTTTTGGCCGGAGCACGATTAATCTCGTCAATCAAAATCAGATTCGAAAAGATAGGTCCTTTTTTAAATTCAAATTCTGATTTTTTCAAATCAAAAACAGAAGTTCCTAAAATATCTGATGGCATCAAATCGGGAGTAAATTGTATACGACTAAAGCCAATGTTCATGGTTTTAGACAGCAGTTTGGCTGTGATTGTTTTGGCAACTCCCGGGACACCTTCAAGCAAAACATGCCCGTTAGAAAGAATGGCAACTAATAGTTGGTCAATCATTTTATTTTGTCCCACGATTACTGTTCCCAGTTCCTGCTTTATGGCGTTGATGCTTGCTAAAAGCGGTGCTAGATTTATTCTTGATTCAAAGCTTACGTTTTCGTTTGTGATTTCCTGAGTGTTTGTGTCTTCCATATTTTTATATTTTGCCGCAAAGGCGCCAAGTTTTTTTAAATTAGATAATCTATATTATTTTCTCGATAGCATCATTAATCTGGATTAAATCTTCCTCAATGCTATTGTGTGGACTTCTGCGATGATTGTTAATCAAAAATATTGCATTTTTAATCAAGTGTAAATCTTTTCCTGATTTATGATGTAATTTTTTCACAAACTCATCATCGAGTCGGTTAGTGTCAATCAAATATTCATTTCTGATCTTTTCAAGGAAATAAATAATTTTTTTATCAATAATATTGTCGTGATCTCCTTCCTGATAGTATAGATTTCCAATAGTTTTGGTGAAATCCACAGTTGTATTGGTCAAAGGTTTTATTATAGGAACAATACGTTGTTTTCGTTTGGCATTAAAAATCATAAAGAAGAGCATTCCGATCAGGAAAAAATACCAGGCCCATTTCAATGCCGGTTGACTCAGTATATAACGCATGGGAGAATCTGAGATAACATCTCCATTTTGATCTTTTATATACCAAAAAACGTCTCCTGCCGGAATATAAGACAACACTTTTTCGGCATATTCATGATGATCTGCTTTCAGCAAATGAAAATTAGTAAATGCCACAGGTTGCGTGTGCAAATAGAAAGTACCATTGCTGTACTTTACTTTTATGAAATTCACACGGGAACTGTCGCCACTCTGATAACCTAAAACGGTTGTATTCAAAGTGTCAATGGTCGAGAAATAATTATTACCGACGCCTTCTGATAGTTTGTATTTTTTGACACCTAATTTTTTGTTGACCGTCCAATTGTTTATGGCATCTGAGTATCTGTACTCGGAATCCATTTTTAGTTTTAAAGTATCCAATAATGAATTGGGAATCGTTTTGGCGCTGATAAAAGCTGTATTTCCTCGGCTCACAAAATAACAAAGTTCCTTTATAGATTCGTCATCAATGTCGGATAATTCAGAGATACTCAGGATGGTTCCTTTTATCTTGTAATTATTGACTAAGGTGTCATAATCGTATTTTGATTCCAAAAACTCATAAGGAGTAGTTGTTACTTTTTCGATTTTTTGGTTTTTCAATATCGAACCAATTTCTTTGTTAAAAACATACATTCCATAAGGAATTTTGTCTTTTATAGAATAGGTTGAGGTCCAGTCAACAGGTTTTGGTCGGTTGACATCAATGGCAATAATGACGGCAAGAACCAGCACCAAAAAAGCGATGTATATTTTGAGGGTTCTATTCATTGCTAATTGATTTTATGGATTTTTCGAAGGTATTTTTAGCTTTTTCGAAAGTGTCTTCGTCCAGTTCAAATTCACCATACCAAATGTAGTTGTACAAATAGGAGAGATAGGCGAAATCATCTTTCTGTGACTGATTTTGCAGTTCGTACAAGTAGTCTGAATTGGTTTTTTCGACATCCCAGACAATCAGATGTTTTTCGGACATTTTTTTGAGTAACCAAAGATAATAGTAGCGAATGCACAGTCTCTTTTCTCCTGACGCCAAGGTCTCCTTAATCAATTTTTCAAAATCAACCAAGTGAAGATTTTTTTCAATTTCATTGTAATTCATCCCTTTTTTATCTGAATTTCTTCCAAAAATCCATTGGCCTTCTTTATTCATTAAAGCTTTTACAATAAGATAGATTACAAAAACAACAATCAGGACAGCAATTATTTTGAGTAAGATACCAACGAAATTTAGTGAGGCCTCATTGCTGCCGAAACTGAATAAATTTTTCAGAATTCCGGCTAACCATTCTTTGAAACGATCCCAGGCATTTTTCTCGGGGGTTTTGAATTCATAGATAAAAGCTTCATCTGTGTATTTTTTTTTGAAATTCTGTGGAAATGATTTCGCTTCTATAGCTGTTGAATCTATCAGAATGTCTTTTTCTGTGAACAGTATTTTTTCTTCTTTGGCAACAGCCAAAGAATCAGCAGCTCCAATATTGGAACAAATGAAAAAGAAAAAAAGAAATAGCAGTTTATTCACTTTCGCTTCCGATTAAATCAATTTGACTTTTAGGCGTATTGTTCTCATTTTCTTCTCTCAAACTATAATAAATAAGTCCTTGATTAATGATGAGGAAATTGTTGAAAAAGTAGCTCAAAACAATGGATAAGACCATGACCACAGCCATTAAAATACCCATGGCCGAAAGATTTTCCATATTTGGATTATCAAAACCGGATGAATTTCCTGTAGTAAATATGAAGATGATTCCAATAAAATAGGGGATTATCGAAAGGATTCCCTGTATGATCTGAATAAGCAGTGCCATGATAAAAGTGGTTCCCACGATTACCCAAAATTGTTGCTTCACTAAATTAAATCCATTCTTTAATGATTCAAAAAATCCTGTCTTTTGTATTAAATAGTCGTGAAAACTTAATGTCATCCAAGCTAAAAAAGCCGGTCCGATGATGAACAGTAACGGGATACCAATAAGAATAAAAATCATTAGAAAAGTCAGCACAAATACCACCATCATAGCCGGGATAATTATGAAAGCGAAACCCAGAAAAAATATCAGTAGCCGTCCAAAGTTTTCTTTCAAACTCATTATAAGATCAGAAGTCGTGAAATTGTTTCCATTGTTTTTTTCGATAAGCTGAAGATACAGAACCGGAAAAGCAAAATTCAGTAAAGACAGAATAACGGCAAGAGTAACAAACAGGAGTAGAGATCCAATAAATAGCGCTGCATTATCTGCAAAATAACTTTCAAGATAGTTTGCATTTGGATTTTCTAAGGATGAAAAAATAACTTCCCAATACACCTTAAAAATAAAATAAATTAAAACCATCAGAATCAATAAAAATCCACCATTAATGATGAAATAATTCTTGAAATAGTGCTTACCGAAGGTTTTGAAAAAAGTAATGGTGTCAGAGATATATTCGCTAAATCCCCTTTTTTTGAAAAGTACAAACATTATGAATTGGGTATTTTTTTATGGACAATAAATGGATAAATCAAATAGTAAAAAGAAATTACAGCCAGCGTAAATAGAATGATAAAACTACTGAACCAATTTTCCATTTCTATCGAATAGCGTGTAATAAAACCTTCCAGAAAGCCTGCAGAAATGGTGAAAGGAAATGTGCTCAAAAAGATTTTAAAACTGTTTTTGAAACCGATTTTAAAGGAATTCATTCTCGAATAGGTTCTTGGAAACAAGATGGAAGCCCCAAGAATGAATCCTGCCATTGATTCAATTACGATAGCGAAAATCTCCATAGAACCATGAATCCAAATGCCTCGGACACTTTCCCAGAATACACCTTGCTGATAGAAGAAATATTGGAAAGAACCCAGCATCAGGGAGTTTTGTAAGAAGATATAAAATGTGCCAATACCTCCAAAAATGCCATATAAATAGCATCTGGCACCGACATAAAGATTGTTTAAAGTGATGCCGATGAAACTGCCTAAATGACTGCCTGATTTATAAACAGCTACAGGATTTCCGTCTTTGATGTTTTCGAGAGTCATGTTTACATAACTGTCACCCAGAATTAAACGCACAAAGTTTTCATCATACTTAGCCGAAACAACTCCCATGGCCACTGTGGCAAAAAACAACACAAAAGCATAAACCAGGTATCTTTTGTATTCATAAACAATCAATGGAACCTCGGTTGTAAAGAAATAAACGATTCGGTTTTTCTCTTCTCTTTTGGTTTTGTAAATTTTTTGGTAAATCTGTGACGCTAAATAATTTAGATAGATAACCGTTTTACTTTTAGGATAATAGGTTTGAGCATATGACAAATCATTCACTAATTGAATGTACAAATTAGCCATTTCATCAGGATTTTTTTTAGCTTTACCAAAAATAGCCTGTTCAAATTCAAGCCATTTTTCTTTATTTTGTTTTATAAAGGCGATTTCTCTCATTAAAGGCTAAAGTATAAAATATGTCAGAATTATCTATACGTACAACACAAAATGTGAATATAAATTTTACAGCTGCCTCAGTAGGCGAGCGAATGGTGGCTTATCTTATTGATCTGACCATAAAAATTGCTTACTGTATAGTGGTTTACGGGATATTCTTTTATTGGTTAGGAATTAACAGGGCTATGGAAAACATGGATCAATGGTCTGTTATTGCTATCCTTCTGGTGTTTTATTTTCCGGTTATGATTTATTCGATAACTTTAGAAAGTATTTTTGAAGGACAAACTTTTGGAAAAAAGCTTCGTAAAATAAAAGTGGTTAAAATAGACGGCTATCAGGCTGGATTTGGAGATTATCTGATGCGTTGGTTTTTTAGGATCATTGACATTAGTATCATGAATGGAATTATTGCCCTGATCGCTATAATTACGAGTAGTAAAAATCAACGTTTAGGAGACATGACGGCTGGAACGGCGGTAATTACCCTTAAGAATAACATTACTATCAACAGTACAATTCTGGAAGAAATAGGCGATCAGTATGTTCCTGTTTATCCATTGGTTATCAAATTATCCGATAACGATATGCGAATCATTAAGGATACTTTTTTGGGAGCTAAAGCCAAAGGAGATTCAGAAACGCTGACAAAATTAAGACGAAAAATAGAATCGGTTACCGGTATTCAAAATCAGTCAGGAAATGATCCGGATTTTATAAATACCATTCTAAAAGACTATAATTTTTATACTCAAAACATGTAGGGCCAGCCCCAAACAGAATGCTAAAATTTACAACCTAAAATGAAACTGTTTCATCTATTAGACATCATCGGAACGATGGCATTTGCAATGTCGGGCGCTTTAACGGCCATGAGTAAGAAGCTGGATCCTTTTGGCGTTTTTATCATTGCTTTTGTTACAGCTGTTGGTGGTGGAACCTTACGCGATGTTCTGATTGGAAGGACACCAGTAGGATGGATGCTCAATTTGGAGTATGTTTATGTGATAATACTTGGGTTTTTATTGGCGATACTTTTTAGAAAAAAGTTAGATAGACTGCGAGTTTCCTTATTCTTATTTGACACTATCGGCTTAGGGGTTTTTACATTAATAGGTTTAGAAAAAGGGATAAACATTGGTTTACATCCTGTTATCTGTATCGCCTTAGGAACAATGACTGCTTGTTTTGGAGGGGTTATTCGGGATATTTTATGTACTGAAATCCCAGTCATTTTCAGGAAAGAAATCTATGCCACCATTTGTATTTTAGGTGGAATTGTCTTTTTTGTCCTTCGAAAATTGAATTTGGAGAATGATGTTTTGTACCTGATAACCTCTTTGGTTATCATTACTGTTCGATTGATGGCAGTAAAATTCAAATGGTATTTACGAACCTTAGACCATAAATAAAAAAATGCTTACTTTCACGAAGTTTAAAATCGAATAGTGAAAAATCTCTCTGTCAGACTATATCAAAAAAGTGACTATACCGTTTGGAATGCGTTTATTGGTCAAGCCAAAAATGCTACTTTCCTGTTTCATCGTGATTTTATCGAATATCATAAAGACCGATTTGAAGATTATTCTTTGATGATTTTTGATGACCAAAAACTGATGGCGGTTTTGCCGGCCAACAGAGTTGGCGATATCGTTTATTCCCATCAGGGATTGACATACGGAGGGTTGATTTATAACGAAAAAGTTGGAGGAGAAACAGTTGAGTTTATTTTTGATTCCGTTTTAAATTTTCTAAAAGAAGAAAGCATTGAGGAGTTAATCTTTAAATTGGTTCCCAGCGCTTACCAATACCGTGCTTCTGAGGAATTAGAATATTTTTTATTTCAGAAGAAAGCGACGTTGTTTAAAAGGAGTATGAATTTAACAATTGATTATTCGAAACCATTATTAATTTCAAAAAGCAAGTTAAAACATTTTAAAAGGATTTCTGAACTGGATATTTCAATTGAGGAGTCAGAGGATTGTACCTCCTTTTGGAACCAAATTTTAATTCCCAAATTAAAAGAGAAATACAATTCCAGTCCAGTCCATTCGTTGGAGGAAATCAATCAATTGAAATTGCATTTTCCAAAAAATATTAAGCAATTTAATGCTTATTTTAAAGGAGAAATTGTAGCCGGAATTACTCTGTTTTTTTCTCAGCAGGTGGTAAAATCTCAATATGGAGCAAATTCATTAAAAGGGCAAAGTGTCAGGGCTTTGGATTATTTATTTATTCATTTGATTCAAAAGTACAGCACTGATTTTTCCTTTTTTGATATGGGTATTGTTGATAATGAATCAAGCTATAACAAAGGTTTATTAAAACAAAAGGAAGAATTAGGCTGTTCTATTTATGCGCAAGACGTTTATAAAATCACTATACAATGATTAAATTCCTTGATTTAAAGAAAGTAAATAAACCATACGAGGCTGCCCTTCAAGAAAAATTGAAAACAGTTTTAGCCAATGGTTGGTATATTTTGGGCAATGAAGGCAGGGAATTTGAAACCAGTTTTGCGAATTACTGTGGTGCCAAGTATTGCATTGGCACTGGGAATGGTTTAGATGCTTTAGCATTGATTTTTAGAGGTTATATTCAACTTGGAAAACTTCAAAAAGGAGATGAGGTTATTGTTCCTGCAAATACTTATATAGCAACAATTTTGGCTGTTTTACAAGCAGATTTGGTTCCTGTTTTGGTCGAACCAAAGTTGGAAACCTACAATATCAATCCCGATTTAATTGCGGAAAAGATTACTTCAAAGACCAAAGCTATTTTGGTTGTTCATCTTTACGGACAACTGGCGGAAATGAATGCTATAAATGCAATCGCTCTACAAAACAGTCTATTGGTCATAGAAGATGCGGCGCAAGCTCATGGGGCAGTTAATGAACTTGATCAACAAAAGCAAAAAGTTAAGAATCGAAATGCTGTTGCCTACAGTTTTTATCCCGGAAAAAACCTGGGAGCTTTAGGAGATGGAGGTGCCGTTACTACCAATGATTACGAATTAGCTAACATTATTCAGATGATGCGTAATTATGGTTCGGAAACGAAATACTATAATGATTGCATTGGTGTAAATTCAAGATTAGACGAATTGCAAGCTGCTTTTCTGAATGTGAAATTACCAAATCTGGATGTTGAAAATGAACAAAGAAGAGCAATTGCTAGACGCTATTTATTCGGAATTAATAATGGCAAGATAACACTGCCTGATTGGGATTTTTCAAATAATCATGTTTTTCATTTGTTTGTTGTACGAACCAAAAACAGAGATTATTTGCAAGACTGTTTGAATGCCAATGGTATTCAAACTGTAATTCATTATCCCGTTCCACCGCACAAACAGAAAGCGTTGTCTGATTGGAATCATCTTTCTTTTCCAATTACCGAAAAAATACATAATGAGGTTTTGAGTTTACCGATAAGCCCAGTTTTAACAATGGATGAGGTGGATTTTATTATTGAAAATCTAAATAAATATTAAATGGGTGTAATCAGTAGAATTAGACAATTTTGCTTTGTTGGCTTACGGATTAAAAAGTACCAATGGCTTTCTGATTGTAAATCGGTTTCTGGGAAACCAAAACTTTTTCATCCGTTGTTATTGAAAGGAAAAGGAAAAATCACTTTTGGAAATAATGTACAGATTGGAGTGGTTTCTTCACCTAATTATTATTCTCATTATACGTATTTAGAAGCTAGAAATGAAAATAGTGAAATAAGTATCGGAAATAATGTTGCTATTAATAATGCGTTTTCGATTGTCTGCTTTTCTAAAGTAAGTATTGGTAGTCACGTTTTAATTGGTTCAAATTGTTCTATTATTGATAATGACGGTCATGATTTGGCTATGGATAAAAGAAACGATGATAATCCTAAATCAATTTCAGTAAGAATCGAGGACAATGTTTTTATTGGTTCCAATGTTTCGATTTTAAAAGGAGTTTCAATAGGACAAAATTCAGTAATAGGAAACGGTGCTATTGTTTCAAAAAACATTCCTGACAATGTTGTTGCAGCTGGTAATCCAGCCAGAGTAATACGAAATTTGTGATTTTGAAAATCTTAAAAAATAACACCTTATTAAAGGTACTGTCGTTGAATTCCGTCTCGATGGGAATAAGTTTTCTTTTAGGAATTATTTCTACCAAGATTATATCTGTTTTATTAGGTTCTCCCGGAATGGTACTGTTAGGAAGTTTTAGGAATTTTTCTTCAATGATTAAGTCGGTTGCCACATTAGGAATAAATAATTCTTTGATAAAATTATTTGTTGAAAACAAGAATGACAAAAAGGAGTTGTCCATAATTTATGCTACTTTTTTTTGGTTCTTTCTTTTTATTTCAACATTTTTAGGTATTGTAGTTTTACTCTTTGCGGGTTTTATTTCTGAATTTTTATTTTTTACTAATTCCTTCACCAATCCTATTCGGTTTTTTGGATTGTTTTTGCCATTAATGGTTATAAATACTTTTTGGTTAGCTATTTACAACGGCCTAGAGAAATTTAAAAGAATTGTTGTTATCCAAATTGTTTCGAATGTTTTGATTTTTTGTTTTACCGCTTATTTAATATGGAGAGACGCTATTGCTGGAGGACTTTTGGCAGTTGCCCTAAGCGAGTTTCTCATGGTGCTGGTTACTTTCTTGTTTGTCTTAAAAGACAGAAAATATTTTCAATTCGATCTCCAAAAAGTTATTGATAAAAAGTATTTGGGTGTTATAAAGAAATTTTCGATTATGGCATTGCTAAGTGCTGTGCTCATTCCTTTGACGTTGATGTTAATAAGGAATTTTATAGTTGATACACATTCAATTCAGGATGCTGGGATTTGGGACGCCACGAATAAACTTTCAGGTTTTTACATGATGATTTTTAGTTCTGGTTTGTCATTGTATTATGTGCCTAAATTAGCTTCTTTAAAAACAGATGAAGAGTTTAAAGTTGAATTAAAATTTTATTTTAAGATTTTTGTTCCTCTTTTTACACTTGTATTAATCATTGTTTTTTTATTCAAGGGAATAATTTTGAAAATAGCCTTTACTGACGAATTTTTAAAAGTACAAGAAGTTTTAATTTGGCAACTTTTAGGAGACTTATTAAAAATAATGACTTTAGCATTTGGTTACCAAATTCTAGTTAAAGCAAGGATTAAAGAATATCTTATTCTTGAAATAGTTTTTAATTTATCGTATTTGTTTTTGTCCTATTATTTGATTCAAATTTTATCTTTTGAAGGAGCTTTGAAAGCTTACTTTTATGCCAGTTTAATTTTGTTCATCTTGATTCTGTTCATGTTCAGGAAATTGTTTTTTGATCCCAGACCTTCAGATATTTCTCGGTAATCCTGATATAATCATGTTCTTTCTCAATAAAGATTCTTGCGCGTTTCTCAATGGCGCGTATTTCATTGGGATTTTCAATCAAATAAGACAATTGGTCCACCAGATAATTTACATCCGGCAAAGCATTAATAGCAACTTTTTCGGTAAGATTGTAATGATTTGTAAACTCTTCACCAGCTCCTGTAAATACCACTTTTCCTTTTGCCATAGCTTCCAAGGCGTTGTATCCTTGATCAAAGCCATACACCTGGTCTAATAAAATGGAAGCTTTGTTGTAGAGATTAATATATGTATTATAGGGAATATTTTCAGTAATAATAATTTCAACTTTATCAGTATACTTTTCTCGAATAATATCTAAAGCCTTCTTGAAAAAAATAATTCCTTTTTTGATATAACTGGAACGGTTTACACCCAGAAAAATAACAATCTTATCTTTGATTTTGGACTCTTGAAAATCCAGTTTTTGTATGTTAATGGGATTTGGAATAAAATGAACGCGATAGCCCATTTTCTCCATTGGAATCTTATAATCTAAATCGGAAGTAATAAGATTTTGGCAATTTTCAACCAACCATTCGAATGTTTTTCTATAACTTTTAGTACTATATTTTAAAGGATGTTCAAAATGATTTTTTAATGAAGTGTCTTCAAAGTATGGCGTTAAAATTGAGTAGTCGATTTCTTTTTTTAGTAAATAATCAATTACCGGAGTTTCATCGCCACAGATTAAAAGGCTGCGGCTTTTAATTTTTCTGAATAGTTTTTTATAAAGGATTCGAGATAACCAGGGAAAAGTCTCAATTGCATCTGAGTTAATCAGTTGTACATGATCAAAACGATTTAATTTTGGTAATAAAAGATAAAAACGCAAGCCTCTCTCTGCTTTATCCAAATCGATTGTAGTGAGTTTGTGAAATGCGTTTTTGACTTTTCGCACCAGCCAATAATTTGACAATAAACTAGGATGAAAAGAATAATCCGTCTCGTATTTTTTGAAATAATCTCCTGAAGAAACCAGTACAACCTGATGTCCGCAGACCATTAATCCTTCTTTCAGAGAATTATGCAGTCGGCTGTATTCGCCTACCAAAAGTATTTTCATTTACAAAGCCTATTTTTTTATATTTGTGTAAATGTAAGAACAAATTGAATACTCCCTTTAAAAAAGAAGACCTTGAAATAATTATCGCTACAATGAACAGGAATTCTTTAGACTTTTTGATTCCGATGTTTCCGTTTTGTCATTTTTCTACATTTTCGATTCTAATCATAAATCAAACGCAGGAAAACAATCTTTTAATTTCAGATTTTTCGTCTGTGAGGGTGATTAATTCGTTTGAAAAAGGATTGTCAAAAAGCAGGAATTTAGGTTTAAAAAATGCTGCTGGAAAAATAGTTTTAATTGCAGATGACGATGAGGTTTTTAAAAAAGATTTTGATTCCATTATAATAAACTCATACAATGCCTATCCGGAGGCAACCGGAATCAGTTTTAGCATTGAGAAACCAGACGGGACTTCACTTAAAAAATATAGCGCTATACCTAAGGTATATCCAAATCAACTGGATTTGTTTAACATAATATCCATTGAAATAAGTTTGAATAAGGCATTATTCGATCCATTAAACCTGAATTTTGATGAGGATTTTGGTTTGGGAAGTCGTTTTGTTATGGGAGAGGAAGCCATTTTTTTATCGGATATAAAGAATAAAAATGGGCAGTTTGTTATAGTGCCCAAAGTTATTGCGATACATCCTGAGATCTCAACAGATGATAAATTAAATTTGGAGCAACGGTATTATGTTCAGGGTGCTTTTTTGACCAAAGTTTTAAAGAGAAGCTTTCTCATGGGAATCTTTTTGAAGCTGTTTTTTGATGTCAAACAAAATAAAATTAAAATAAATCAAATAATAACTGCGTTTAAAAGTGCAGATAAAGGGAGAAATGATTTTTTACAAATTACTAAATGAGAACAACTCTTAACGAGATACAATTGATAAAAATTCCTGTTGTAGAAGACCTTCGAGGGAATTTAGGTTTTATTCAAAATGGTTTCTTGCCATTTGATTTCAAGAGAGTTTACTATCTGTTTGATGTTCCAAGCACTGCTTTTCGCGGAGGACATTCTCATATTAACCAACAGGAAATTCTAATTGCTTTAAGCGGAAGTTTTGAGGTAGTTCTTAATGATGGAAATGAAAAAAAGTCCTTTCTATTAAATAAACCAAATGTTGGTTTGCTTATTACTACAGGTATTTGGAGGGAATTGCAAAATTTTTCTTCTGGATCTGTTTGTTTGGTTGTGGCTCAAGATGTTTTTGACGAGGAGGATTATATTCGGGATTTTGATGAATTTTTGGATTCAAAAAAATGAAATTACTTTATATAGTTCCAAGTATAAATAACGAAGGGGGTGTCGCAAGAATACTCTCGGCTAAAGCCAACTATCTTATTGAGAAAAAAGGATATGAAGTGCATGTTCTAACTCAAAATAAAGGAAACTTCCCATTGTTCTTTCCCTTTAATGCTAAAATTATCGTGCATGATATGATTCTAAAAGGCAATAAATTAAAGTTCCTTTTGAATTATGTAAAGAAGTTGCGGGAGCATTGTAAAATAATAAATCCAGATCTGATCATTGTTGCAGATAATGGGCTTAAGGGCTATTTTGTGCCAATTTTTTTGGATAACAAAAGACCTATTATTTTTGAAAGCCATGGTTCAAAATACATTGAAGAAAAGAAACAAAAAAGTGACATTCTTTCCAAATTATTGACGGCGTTAAAATTGTCTTTAAAGGAATTTGGAGCAACAAAATTTAATTCTTTTGTTGTGCTGTCCAATGAGAGCCTGAAAGAATGGAAATTGGATAATGGGACCATAATTCCTAATCCTTTGGTAATTAAATCTAATAATCAATCAAATTTACAGTCTAAAAAGATAATCGCTGTTGGTCGTCATTCATATGAAAAAGGCCTGGATCGTTTGCTGTTAATTTGGCAAAAAGTGGTTGCAAAGCATCCAGAGTGGTTATTGGAAATTTACGGAACTTCGAATCACGACTTTAATTTAGTGCAATTAGCATCCGAATTGAAAATCACGGATTCGGTTCGGTTCCTGGATCCTGTTAAAGATATTGAAAAGAAGTATGCTGCTTCTTCCACATTGGTAATGACTTCACGAACAGAAGGATTTGGTTTGGTTTTAATTGAGGCTATGGTTTCTGGTTTGCCTTGTGTTGCCTATGACTGCCCAGTCGGACCAAGAAGTATTATCACGGACCAAGAAAATGGGTTTTTGGTTGAAGATGGGAATGTCGACTTATTTGTTGAAAAACTCAATCTTTTAATTGAGAATGAAGATATAAGAAAGCAGTTGGGTGAAAAAGCCAAAAAATCCGTTGCCAATTATGATCTAGATACCATCATGCAACAATGGCAGGATCTCTTTGAAAGCGTATTGAAAAATCAGAAATCACATTGATTTTATCTGACAGAAATAACCCAGTTTGTAACAATCAAATAGTAGTATTGATGGATTGTTCGATAGTAAATTAGCAGTAATTCCAGCTTCTGATTTTTTAAAAATAGCTGCAATGATTTCGGTTAACTTCATGG
This sequence comes from Flavobacterium maritimum, assembly GCF_040049085.1. NCBI lineage: Bacteria > Pseudomonadati > Bacteroidota > Flavobacteriia > Flavobacteriales > Flavobacteriaceae > Flavobacterium > Flavobacterium maritimum. The sequence goes on along the minus strand of NZ_JBDLZY010000007.1, from coordinate 183,865 downwards.
TTTTTAAAAATGAATATGCTTTAATGATTTTACTGTCAACTGTTTCTAAAACACCAGATTCCTCTATGACAGCCAAGTTCTCTAAAGCTGTTTTGGTTTTTTCTAAAAAAATCTCCGAAGTTTCCAAATTGAGATGAAAAGTAGGGTTGTCTATATGAGAAACGTAAATGTTTTGAGTACCTAAAACAGTTAGAAAGCACAAGTCCTCATAACCGTATTTGGTTATTGAAGCATCAAAAGGATATTGCAGGAATAATTTTTTTTTGATCAATAAATTGGAAGTAAGAGCGCTATTGGCTGGACTCTGAATCCTTTTTTCTATAGATAGCGCTTCTCTTTTATTGCCATAAATCCAACGGAGCAGTTTTTCTTTTTCTGGTTTTTGACTTTCGTAAACGATACCTCCAAAGACAACTGGAGATTCGTTCTCTTCAATTACAGTGGTATAATTTTGTATGAAATTTTGATCTTTCGGAAAGGTATCACAATCAAGAATCAGCAACCAGTCAAATCTTGCTTTTTGAGCGAGTGTATTGATGTTTTTTCCTCTGCCTAAATTGAATGAGTTCGACGAAAAAATACAGTTTTCTAAAGTGTTGATAGCTTGGTTTTCAGAAATAAATTCGTCTGAAGCATCATCTTGGCATATAATTTCAAATTCAATACTACAATCCAAACACTGCTTTCGCATTTCTGAAACTAGAGGGAAAGCATTGTAATTGTATATCGGAATAAGAATGGAAAGCATTACACGGTTCTCTGAACCACTTCAAAAATTCTTTCATCTTCACATTTCAATGTTTTAGATGGGAATTTCATCAATAAGGCATAATCATGAGTAGCCATAATAATGGTTTTTCCATTAGCATTGATTTTTCTTAAAACTTCAAGAACCTCCGCACTGGTCTGAGGATCCAAATTTCCGGTTGGTTCATCGGCTAAGATAAGTTCAGGGTCATTTAATAAAGCTCTTGCAATGGCAACACGTTGTTGTTCACCACCTGAAAGTTGATGAGGCATTTTACTAGCAAATCCTTTCATGCCAACTTTGTCGAGAACTTCATCCATTTTTCGTTCCATTTCGTCATTGTCAGTCCAGCCGGTTGCTTTCAAAACAAATAGCATATTGTCTTTTATGGTACGATCCGGAAGCAATTTGAAATCTTGAAAAACGATTCCAATTTTTCTTCTCAAGAATGGAATATCATCTTCTTTTAATGTAGCTAAATCAAATTCCACTACATGTCCTTCACCTTCAATTAGAGGTAAATCGCCGTATAAAGTTTTCATTAAACTACTTTTTCCGGAACCTGTTTTTCCAATGATGTAGATAAATTCACCATGGTTTACATCTAAATTCACATGAGACAGAATGGTTCTTCCTTCTTGATAAATAGCAGCTTCTTTTAAAGATAATACGGTTTGTGACATAATGGGTATTTGTTTATGTCGTAAAAGTAATTATCAATTGTCAATTTTCAATTATCACACGAGAAAAAAAAAAATTTTTTTTCGAGTCGGTGATACAAACGTCATCTTTTTTATTTTCTGTTAAAATAATTGTTCATAATAAAAGCGGAAAGCGTTTCGTTATACACCGTAGAATATGATACATTTGAATATTAAACAAAAATCACAATGCGTAAATTTTCAGGGTTTTTATTTTTCCTTATTTTTATTGGTTCGACGACTATTTCGGCTCAACAATCAAACATTTATACCCACGATTTAAAAGACTTCAATAAAGCACTTTACTTATATAATGAGAAGCAATACGCTTCGGCTAAACTTCTTTTTGACAAAGTAAAAGTCAGTTCCACCCAAGAGGAAATTCAATCAGATTGCTCTTATTATGCTGCGAATTGTGCTATCCGTACGAATCAATCCAATGCCGATGAATTGATGGAACGTTTTGTTTCAGATTATCCTACCAGCACAAAGAGAAACCAGGCTTATATAGAAGTGGCTCATTATTATTTTGAACAAGCGAATTATCCAAAAGCCTTACAATGGTTCGATAAAGTGGATGAAAACCATTTGAGTTCGAGTGACCGTGATAAATTTAATTTCCAAAAAGGGTACAGCTTTTTTAATTCGAAAAAGAAAAAAGAAGCCACAACTTACTTGAATAAAGTGGTTAATTCAGCTGAATACGGTTCGCAAGCAAAATATTACCTTGGTTTCATGGCTTACGAAGGAGATGATTACAAAGAAGCAACCAAGTATTTTGATGAAGTTTCAGGTGAAGAAAAATACAAAGAAAAGCTTTCGTACTATCAGGCTGATATGAATTTTAAGCTTGGGAATTTTCAAAAAGCCATTGATTTGGGAGAGAAAGCCATGCCGAAATCCAGTCCTTTGGAGAAATCAGAACTGAATAAAATTATCGGAGAAAGTTATTTTAATTTAAAGAAATACGATAAAGCAATTCCGTATTTAGTGGATTATAAAGGTAAAAAAGGAAAATGGAATAATACCGATTTCTATCAATTGGGCTATGCGTATTACGAGCAAAAGGAATATGATAACGCGATTTCTCAATTCAATAAAATCGTTGGTGGGAAAGATTTTGTGGCTCAAAATGGATATTATCATCTGGGACAAAGTTATCTGAAACTGGAAAAAAAACAGGAAGCTTTGAATGCTTTCAAAAATGCATCCGAAATGGATTTTGATGCTTCGCTAAAAGAAGAAGCAAGTTTGAATTATGCCAAATTGAGTTATGAAATAGGGAATTCATATCAAAGTGTTCCTTCCGTTTTAATGGATTTCATGAATAAATATCCTGCGAATGCAAATAATTCTGAATTAGAAAGATTATTGATTGATTCCTATATTTCATCAAAGAATTACAAAGAAGCATTGGTTTTACTGGAAAAAAATAAATCTGGCGAAAATAAATTAGCGTATCAAAAAGTGCTTTTCTACAGAGGTTTAGAATTGTATACGGACGGAAATTATCAGGAGGCTTTGAAAATGTTTAGCAAAGCAATCGCTGAGCAAAAAGACGCTTCAGTTACGGTAAGAGCCACTTTTTGGAAAGGTGAAACCGAATATGTTTTGGATGATTACAAAAATGCATTGTTGAGTTTCAAACAATTTGTTAATTCAGACAGTGCGGCCAAAACCCAGGAATTTAAAAACGTTAATTACAATATAGCCTACACGTATTTTAAAATGAAAGAATACGAACAGGCAGGAAATTATTTTCAAAGCCAGATTGATAAAGGATCAGCCGATAAAGTGCGTTTGAATGATTCTTATTTGCGTTTGGCAGATTGCCGTTTTGTAACTTCAAAATACTGGCCGGCAATGGAAGCCTATGTTAAGGTAATCGAATTGAAAAGCGTGGATGCCGATTATGCATATTTTCAAAAAGCCATCTGCTATGGATTTATTTCCAAAAACGACAAAAAAATTGAGGAACTTAATTTATTCTTACAGTTGTATCCAAAGTCAGAATACAGAGACGATGCTTTGTATGAATTAGGAAATACCTATGTTGCTACAAATAAAACTGATTTGGCTATAAAAACCTATGATAAATTAAATGCTGAATTCGTAAATGGTTCTTTTACTTCTAAAGCCATTTTGCGTCAGGGGTTGGTTTATTATAATGCAGACAAGGACGAGCAGGCTTTGGTGAAATTCAAAAAAGTAGCTGCTGATTTCCCTAAAACAGATGAAGCCTTAGAAGCGGTTGCGACGGCAAGATTGATTTATGTCGATAACGGCAAAGTAGATGAATATGCTTCTTGGGTTCGTACCTTAGATTTTGTGGCGGTTTCAGATGCAGAATTGGATAATGATACTTATGAAGCGGCTGAAAAACAGTTTCAGCAAAACAATACCAAGCAGGCTATTTCAGGATTCAGAGCCTATTTGACCGCGTTCCCAAAAGGAATTCATGCGTTGAAAGCTAATTTTTACTTGGCACAATCCTATTTTTCTGAAGGATCTGAGAGTAAATCCATTCCTAATTATGAAGCAGTAATTGGAGAACCTCGTTCCGAATTTACAGAACAATCATTGGCCAGATTATCTCAAATTTTCTTAAAAACGAATGAATGCGATAAAGCTATTCCCGTGTTATCCCGTTTAGAAAGCGAAGCTGATTTTCCTCAAAATAAAACATTCGCACAATCTAATTTGATGAAATGTTATTATGAGAAAAAAGACTATCCTAATTCGGTTGTCTATGCTGAGAAAGTGTTGTCTAATCCAAAAACAGACGATAATGTGAAAAGTGATGCGCAAATTATCGTCGCGAGAGCAGCTATACAAACTGGAAACGAAACAAAAGCAAGAACAGCTTACGCAAAATTACTGAGTATTGCCAAAGGAGAATTAGCCGCCGAAGCCTTGTATTATGATGCTTATTTCAAAAATAAAGATGCAAAATACGAGGAGTCCAATACAGCCGTACAAAAATTAGCAAAAAATTATTCTGGATATAAATATTTTGGAGCCAAAGGGTTGATTCTAATGGCTAAAAACTTTTACGGATTAAAAGACAGTTTTCAGGCTACTTACATTTTAGAAAGTGTAATTCAAAATTTTACTGATTTCCCGGATGTGGTTAAAGAAGCCCAAACAGAATTGGATAGTATTAAAAAGGAAGAATCCAAAACAAATTCATCGATAACGAAGTAAGTTAGAATCAAGAAAAAAGGACAAAAAAGATTTGAGAAGTCAGGCAATTTTAATAGGTCTTTCTTCTTTATCTAAAAAAATAAAATATGAAAATCAATTTCCAAAATAGTATAATCATTTCATGTCTAATGTTCGTTTTCCAATTTTCATTGGCTCAAAAAAAGCAAGAAAATATTGGAACCGAAGTAGTGAATGTGGTAAAACCATACACGCCAACAATTTCAGATGCATTCAAAGTAAAAGAAACTCCTTCTCTTGATGACGAGGGAAATACCAAAAAGGAGACGATAAAGTATAGTATTTTCTCTTTTCCTGTGGCATCGACCTTTACACCTTCGAAAGGAAAGGCAGAAGGAATTGAAAAATCAAAACAGGAGAAATTGTTTAAGAATTACGCAACTTTCGGTGGAGGAAATTACGGAACATTAAATGCGGAATTGTTTGTTACGGAGAATATCGATAAATATGGTTACGTGGCGGGGGTGTTTCGTCATTTGTCTTCACAAGGCGGTATCAAAGATGTAGAACTGGATGATGCATTTTTTGATACTTCAATTGAAATGACTTATGGTTCCAATGATAGAGACATGTCGTGGAATGTTGATTTGGGGTATCAAAATCAAATATACCATTGGTACGGTTTGCCGACTGATTTTGGTAGTACATTAACTCCTCAAGACAGAACTGCTTTAATAGGCGGAATAGATTCGCAACAATCCTATAGCACTATTGCTTTGGGAGGAAAAGTGAGTTTTAATGAAAGTGTTTTTAAAGAAGCCAGTTTGAAGTTCAATCATTTTTCGGATGCTTTTGGGTCTGGAGAAAACAGGTTTTACGTAAAACCTTCTTTTCAATTGGATGTGATGGAGGAAACCATAAAAACAAATGTGATTGTGGATTATTTAGGTGGAAGTTTCGATAAAAATTATTGGAATACCAATACGGAATCAATAAAGTATGGGTTTACTAATTTCGGTATAGCGCCAAGTTTTGAAATGCAGGAAGACGATTGGACATTGCATATTGGTATGGGGTTGTTTTATAGTATGGATACAGAAAACAGCGACAATAAATTTTTAATCTATCCGCAAATTAATGCTTCCTATAAAGTGGTTGGTGATTTGATGGTTTTTTATGCCGGAGCCGAGGGGAATTTAGAGCAAAACTCATACATGGATTTTGTAAGTGAAAATCCGTTTGTTTCGCCAACACTATACATTACACCAACAGACAAACAATACGATGTTTTTGCTGGTTTGAAAGGGAAATTAGCTGATAATGTGAGTTATAATGTAAGAGCATCTTATATAAACGAAAGAAATAAAGCTTTGTATAAAAGCAATGATTTTACCGAAGATAGTACTAATGAAGACTATGCTTATGGAAATTCTATGCAAGTGGTGTATGACGACATCAAAACGGTGAGTTTCTTCGGAGAGTTGAAAGCTGATTTCACTGAAGATTTCTCCTTTGGAATAAACGGAACTTTTAGCAGTTATACTACCGATGTGCAACAGGAAGCGTGGAATTTACCTGATATTAAATTAAATTCAACTCTTAGCTATACAATCACCAAAAAGTGGTTTGCGGGGGCTGATGTGTTCTTTGTGGGAGAACGAAAAGACCAAAAATTAAATACAGATATTATTTATGTTGTTGCGCCAAGTCCTGTAACATTAGAATCTTATTTTGATGTGAATGCTCACGTAGGATTTAAATACAGTGAGCGTTTAACAGCTTTTTTAAGAGCTAATAATATCACCAATAAAGGCTATGAAAAATGGTTGAATTATCCGGTGCAGGGTTTTCAAATAGTATTGGGAGCGAATTATAAATTTGATTTTTAGAGAAATATAACAGCAAAGTGCGCTATGTTTCGTGTTTCGTTTTCTTATTGTTTATTTGAATTTTATTGGGATAGACTTTTTATTAAGCTTAAAAAGAAAAGAGCTTTGCGTACCTGGCGTTCTTTGCGGTAAAACCTTATAATATGACTTTCAAACATAAAATACATACTTATTACCTGCAATTAGTCCAAGATCGAATTGATGTTTTTAGGGACATGATTGTTGCACTAACCGAAGATTCTAAAAATGATGCGAAAGGGTCTGCAGGAGACAAGCACGAAACAGCATTGTCAATGATGCATATTGAGCAGGAAAAACTAAACCACAAACTCAAAGAAGTGCTTGCCCAAAAAGCGGTTTTAGATAAAATTGATTCTAATACCATTGCCGAAACCATTATTGTGGGAAGTTTGGTTAAAGCCAATGGGATTTATTTGTATCTGAGTGTGGCGCTTCCAAAAATCAGTATTGAAGGGACGAACGTAATTGCTTTGTCTCCCCAATCTCCTTTGGGAAATAAATTGATGGGAATGAAAGTATCGCATACTTTCGAAATCAATACTACAAAATACATAATAGAGGAAATTTTATAATGCCTCTTTATTCTAAATAATTCGTTTACAGTTTATCTTTTTTAGGGCTTCTTTTTTTTATATTAGCCCAACTAAACTGTTTATTATGAAATCCGTTACCTTTCTTCTTTCTTTGTTTTTATTGATTTCTTGTGATCAAAAAAATAAAATTTCCGTAGATACGATTATTACTAATGCTACTATTTATACTGTCAACAAAAACTTTAGTATAGCTTCGGCAATGGCAATTAAAGATGGGAAAATTGTTGCTATTGGTGCTGATGACGAAATCACGAATGCTTATGAAGCTGAAAATAGAATAGAGGCTAAGGGAAAATTTATTTATCCAGGTTTGATTGATGCACATTGCCATTTTTATGGTTATGGGCTTACTTTACAGGAAGTGGATTTGCGCGGCACGAAAAGTATGGCAGAAGTAATAGCGCGTATTAAGACTTTTCAAAAAGAAAAAAATTCTGAGTTTATTGTTGGAAATGGTTGGGACCAAAATGATTGGGAGGTAAAAAAATACCCAACAAAGGAAGATTTGGATGCTGAATTTCCAGATGTTCCGGTGGTGCTGAATAGAATTGACGGTCATGCAGTTATTGTGAACAGCAAAGCTTTGAAATTGGCTGGAATCACTAAAAATACTAAAGCTGTTGGTGGTCAGATTGAAATTGCAAATGGCGAGCCAACAGGTATTTTAATTGATAATCCAATGGATTTAATTTACAAGATTATACCAAAACCAAATCGTAAAATACAAATTGCAGCTCTATTGGATGCTGAAAAAGTAATGTTCGATTATGGATTAACCACGGTAAATGACGCTGGTTTAGATCCGGAAATTATTGATTTAATAGATAGTCTGCAAAAAGCAAAAGTAATGAAGATCAATGTGTATGCAATGATCACAGCAAATCAAAAGAATATTGATTTGTATATGAAAAAAGGTATTTATAAAACAGATAATTTAGATGTGCGTTCTTTTAAAATGTATGGAGATGGTGCTTTGGGTTCTCGCGGTGCTTGTTTGCACAAACCATATTCAGATATGCCAAAACAGTTTGGAGCGTTGCTTTCTCCTATTTCAGGATTGAAGTCAGTAGCAAAACAAATTGCAGCTTCTCCTTTTCAATTGAATACTCACGCCATTGGAGATTCTGCCAATACGGTATTATTAAAAATATATAAAGAAGTTTTGACGGGTAAAAAAGACCGAAGATGGAAAATTGAACATGCCCAGGTTTTACGCGAAGCTGATTTTGATTATTTCAAATTAGGAATTATTCCTTCGGTTCAGCCAACTCATGCTACATCTGATATGTATTGGGCTGGAGAAAGACTAGGAAAAGAAAGATTGAAAAATGCGTATGCTTATAAAAAATTACTGCGAAAAGCGGGAGTTATAGCTTTGGGAACTGATTTTCCAGTTGAAGAAGTTAATCCGATGCTGACTTTTCATGCTGCTGTTGCCAGAAAAGACAGTAAAGAATATCCAAAAGACGGTTTTCAAATGGAGAATGCATTAAGCAGGGAAGAGACTTTGCGAGGAATGACTATTTGGGCAGCCTATTCCAATTTTGAAGAAAAAGAAAAGGGAAGTCTTGAGGTTGGTAAATGGGCTGATTTTGTTATGTATGACCAAGATCTAATGAAAGTGGAGGAAAGTCAAATCGTGAAAATTAAACCTACTCATACCTATTTGAAAGGGAATAGACAGAAATAGATCAATCAGTCAGTAGAGGATGGTTTACAATTCATAATCTAAAACTTTAATTTTGTTGTCTTTTAATTACATTATTTATGTAAATTATGAATTTGTGTTATATTTTATAACTAAATAGTTTATTTGTGTTTTGTATTTATAACTGTTATTGCATCTTTGCCCTATCAAAATAAACAAAACAAAAAAATATATAGTTATGTGCGGAATAGTATGTGCCTTTGATTTAAAACAGAAAGCAGAAGTTTTAAGACCACAAGTATTGGAGATGTCAAAAATCATCCGTCATCGCGGACCGGATTGGAGTGGAATTTTTAGTAATGACAAAGCGATTTTATCTCATGAAAGATTGGCTATTGTGGATCCGGCTTCGGGTAAACAACCTTTATTCAGTGAAGATAAAAATCTTGTTTTAGCTGCAAATGGCGAAATATACAACCACAGAGAGTTGCGTAAACAATTTGAAGGAAAATATAAATTTCAAACTGAAAGCGACTGTGAAGTTATTTTAGCGCTTTACAAAGAAAAAGGAGTTGATTTTATTGATGAGATGAACGGTATCTTTGGATTTGCTATCTATGATGTAGAAAAAGACGAGTATTTTGTTGCTCGTGATCATATGGGAATTATTCCTTTATACATTGGTTGGGATCAACACGGTACTTTTTACGTGGCTTCTGAATTGAAAGCATTAGAAGGATATTGTACCAAAATCCAATTGTTTCCTCCAGGACATTATATGTCTAGTAAAGATGGGGAGTTTGTACAATGGTACAAAAGAGAATGGGTTGATTATGATGCGGTAAAAGATAACGTAACAAGTATACCTGCTATTAAAGAAGCCCTGGAAGCTGCCGTTCACAGACAATTGATGAGTGATGTGCCTTATGGAGTGTTGCTTTCAGGTGGTTTGGATTCTTCAATCACTTCGGCTGTAGCCAAAAAATATGCGCAAAAACGTATTGAGTCAGATGATGTTGCTGATGCGTGGTATCCACAATTGCACTCTTTTTCTGTTGGTTTAGAAGGATCTCCAGATTTAGCCGCAGCTCGTAAGGTGGCAGATCATATTGGAACCATTCATCACGAAATAAAATTTACTATCCAAGAAGGCTTAGATGCAGTTCGTGATGTGATTTACAACCTGGAAACGTACGATGTGACTACTGTTAGAGCATCAACACCGATGTGGTTAATGGCGAGAGTGATTAAGTCAATGGGTATAAAAATGGTATTGTCCGGAGAAGGAGCAGATGAGTTGTTTGGAGGATATCTGTATTTTCACAAAGCACCAAATGCAAGAGAATTTCATGAAGAAACTGTTCGTAAATTAAGTAAATTACATATGTATGACTGTTTGCGTGCTAATAAAAGTTTGGCAGCATGGGGAATTGAAGGACGTGTGCCATTTTTAGATAAAGAATTTATGGATGTGGCAATGCGAGTTAATCCTCAAGATAAGATGATTAACAAAGAGCACCCTATGGAGAAATGGGTGGTGCGTAAAGCATTTGAAGATATGTTGCCTGAAAGCGTGGCTTGGAGACAAAAAGAGCAGTTTAGTGATGGTGTAGGATATAGCTGGATTGATACTTTAAAAGCGGTAGTGGCAGTGGAGGTTTCAGACGAGCAATTAGCAAACGCTAAATACAAGTTCCCTTTGCAAACGCCAACTTCTAAAGAAGAGTATTACTATCGTTCTATTTTTGCCGAGCATTTCCCTAGTGATGCAGCAGCATTATGTGTGCCACAGGAAGCAAGTGTTGCTTGTAGTACAAAAATTGCTTTAGAATGGGATGAGGCATTTAAAAACATGAATGATCCTTCAGGAAGAGCAGTGGCAAATGTTCACGATGATGCTTATGTAAAGGCATAAATCGATTTGATGTTACACTTTTGATCTTATTGAACTTGAAATAAAAATAATATGTGCGGGATTTTAGCCATTATTGGTAAAGGAAAAGACGAAGAGTTAGTGCAAAAACTTTCAAAAAGAATGTCACATCGTGGCCCAGATGAAAGTGATTTACATATTACTGAAAACGGACATATATTAAGTCACGAGCGTTTATCTATTATCGATTTGTATTCAGGGAAACAACCTATCAAAGGAACTTCTACCGCCTATATGGTTCATAATGGTGAAATTTATAATCACCAGGAATTGAGAGACGGGGTTTTGAAAGAACATACTTTTAAAACCAAATCGGATTCAGAAGTTATTGTTCATTTATATGAAGAGTTTGGTTATGATTTTTGTAATATGCTTGATGGAGATTGGGCGTTTGTAGTGGTAGATGGTGATGATTTTATTGCAGGTCGTGATCCAATGGGGGTAAAACCTTTGCATTATGGTATTGACGAAAGAGGAAGAATTTATTTTTCGTCAGAAATAAAGTCAATTGCGGATCAGTGCAGGACTTTTTCAACATTTCCTCCAGGGCATTATTATACGCCAAAAACGGGTTTTGTAAAATACTACAAACCCGAATATGAAGATTATGAAAAAGCGGACCAGGCTTTGGATTTTGCTTTAATAAGAGAAACTCTTACCGAAGCGACCCGCAAGCGTTTGATGAGTGATGTGCCGATTGGAGTATTGCTCTCAGGAGGTTTAGATTCTTCTTTGACATCTTCAATTGCTTCAAGATTATTGGCTGAAAGTGGAAAGAAATTACATTCTTTCTCTATTGGTCTGGATGCCGATGCTCCAGATGCAAAAGCGGCCAAAAAAGTCGCCGAGTATTTAGGAACGGAACATCATGAAGTGCATTTTACTATTGAGCAGGGAATAGAAATATTGGATAAATTAATTTGGCATTTAGAAACCTATGATGTGACTTCTATCAGGGCAAGTACACCAATGTATTTTCTGTCAAAAGCAATTGCGGATAAGGGAATAAAAGTGGTTCTTTCCGGAGAAGGAGCTGATGAGATTTTTGGGGGGTATTTGTATTTTAGAAATGCGCCATCTCCTGTTGATTTTCAAAAAGAAACTATCGAGAGAGTTCAAAAATTATTTACTGCTGATTTGTTGAGGGCTGATAAGTCGACAATGGCACATGGTTTAGAGGCTAGAGTTCCGTTTTTAGATAAAGATTTCTTAGATATGGCTATTCGCATCAAAGCAGAAGAGAAGATGCCTAAAACCTATGAAGGAAAAGAGAAGTATATTCTTAGAAAAGCGTTTGACACTCCGGACAACCCATATCTTCCTGATGAGGTCTTATGGAGACAAAAAGAACAGTTTTCTGATGGAGTGGGTTATAACTGGATTGATGAGTTGATTGAGTATTGTGCTTCAAAAGTGACAGACGAGCAATTAGAAGGAGCGTCGAAAGAGTTTCCTTATAATTCGCCGACTACTAAAGAGGCTTATTTTTACAGATCAATATTTAATAAATATTATCCTCAAGTTAGTGCTGCCCAGACGGTTAGAAAATGGATTCCGAAATGGCAGGAAAATTTGGATCCAAGTGGTAGAGCAAATGCAGCGCATGTAAAAGCGGATACTGAAATTGCTAAAGCCGGACTAAGTATTTTAAAATAATTTTATTTCATATAACGATAAAAACGCTCTCTATTTTGAGAGCGTTTTTTTTTGCGGATATAAACCATAAATGTTAATAACTTAGGTTCTTAAAACGGGATTTTTGCCCGAAAATACCATGCGTTTTTATATATTTGCGTGTTAGAGGAAAATTACATTTTTTAGATTAAAACATATGAGCGAAGAAATCAAGAAGAACAATTATTCAGCGGATAGTATCCAGGCATTGGAAGGAATGGAGCATGTGAGAATGCGTCCATCGATGTACATTGGAGATGTTGGTGTACGAGGGTTACATCACTTAGTTTACGAAGTCGTTGATAACTCTATTGATGAGGCGATGGGAGGGCATTGCGATACTATCGGTGTTGCGATAAATGAAGACGGTTCCATTACTGTTGAAGACAATGGTCGTGGTATTCCGGTTGGAATCCATAAAAAGGAAGGTGTTTCAGCACTTGAGGTTGTAATGACTAAAATTGGTGCCGGAGGTAAATTTGACAAAGATTCGTATAAAGTATCCGGAGGTTTGCATGGTGTAGGTGTTTCTTGTGTGAATGCTTTATCATCTCATTTAAGAGCTACGGTTCACAGTAGTGACGGAAAAGTATACGAACAAGAATACGAGAGAGGTAAAGCACTTTATCCGGTAAAACAAATTGGAGAAACAGGCAAGAGAGGAACAATTGTTACTTTTTACCCGGATCCAACTATTTTTACGCAGACAATAGAGTTTTCATATGATACGCTTTCGGCTCGTATGCGTGAATTGTCATTCTTGAACAAAGGAATAACAATCACTTTTACAGATAAAAGACAGGTAGATAAAGATGGAAATTTTGTTTCAGAAGTTTTTCATTCTACCGAAGGGTTGAAAGAATATATTCGTTATCTGGATGGAAATCGTGAGCCTATCATTGCGCACGTGATTTCTATGGATCATGAAAAAGGAGAGATTCCAGTTGAGGTTGCCTTAATTTATAATACAAGTTACACAGAGAATATTTTTTCTTATGTGAACAATATTAATACACACGAAGGTGGTACGCATTTACAAGGTTTTAGAAGTGGTCTGACAAGAACATTGAAGAAATATGCGGATGCTTCCGGAATGTTGGATAAATTAAAATTTGAGATTGCAGGGGATGATTTCCGTGAAGGATTGACGGCTATTATTTCGGTAAAAGTTGCTGAACCACAATTTGAAGGACAAACCAAAACCAAATTAGGGAATAGAGAAGTAGTGTCTCCAGTGAGTCAGGCTGTGGGTGAAATGCTTGAAAATTATTTGGAAGAAAATCCAAATGATGCCCGTATTATTATTCAAAAAGTAATTCTTGCAGCTCAGGCCCGTCATGCGGCTAAAAAAGCCCGTGAAATGGTACAGCGTAAAACCGTTATGGGCGGTGGTGGTTTACCAGGGAAACTTTCAGACTGTTCTGAACAGGATCCTGCAAAATGTGAGGTGTATCTTGTCGAGGGAGACTCGGCAGGTGGAACGGCTAAACAAGGTCGTGACCGTGCATTCCAAGCGATTTTGCCTTTGAGAGGTAAGATTTTGAATGTGGAAAAAGCAATGCATCATAAAGTTTTTGAAAACGAAGAGATCCGAAATATTTTTACGGCACTTGGAGTTACAGTTGGAACTGCTGAAGATAGTAAAGCTTTGAATATTGAAAAATTGCGTTACCATAAAGTAATCATCATGTGTGATGCCGACGTCGATGGTAGTCACATTTCTACATTAATTTTGACATTCTTCTTCCGATTTATGAAAGAATTAATCGAAGAGGGTCATGTGTATATCGCAGCGCCACCTTTATATTTGGTTAAAAAAGGAAATAAAAAGGAATATGCCTGGAACGATGATCAACGTGATAGTGCAAATGAGAGAATGGGTGGTAGTGCAGCGATTCAACGTTATAAAGGTCTTGGGGAGATGAATGCAGAACAGTTGTGGGAAACTACAATGGATCCGAACTTCAGAACCTTACGTCAGGTAACGATTGATAGTTTAGCCGAAGCTGATAGAGTGTTTTCTATGTTAATGGGTGATGAAGTGCCTCCAAGAAGGGAATTTATTGAAAAAAATGCTGTTTATGCCAATATTGATGCGTAAATTAGAGGCTTAATTATAATTTTTAAAATTAAGAATTAATAAATATATAAATATCATGAAAGTTACCATTGTAGGAGCAGGAAATGTGGGAGCAACCTGTGCAGATGTAATTTCTTATAGAGGAATTGCAAGTGAAGTAGTATTATTGGATATCAGAGAAGGTTTTGCCGAGGGTAAAGCTATGGATATCATGCAGTGTGCTACAAATACTGGATTTAATACGAAAGTATCAGGTGTTACCAATGATTATTCTAAAACAGCTAACAGCGATGTGGTTGTTATTACGTCAGGAATTCCAAGAAAACCAGGAATGACTCGTGAAGAATTAATTGGAATCAATGCAGGAATTGTGAAGACAGTTGCGGAAAATGTATTGGTGCATTCCCCGAATACAATTGTAGTGGTTGTGTCAAATCCTATGGATACGATGACTTATTTAGCATTAAAGTCTACAGGTTTGCCTAAAAATAGAATTATCGGTATGGGTGGCGCTTTAGATAGCTCTCGTTTCAGATATTATTTGTCAAAAGCATTGGATAAACCATCAAATGATGTTTCAGCAATGGTTATTGGAGGACATGGAGATACAACAATGATTCCATTGACAAGATTGGCTTCTTATAACGGTATTCCAGTATCTGAATTCCTTTCACAAGAAGAATTGGATAAAGTTGCCGCAGCTACCATGGTTGGTGGAGCAACATTAACTGGTC
Source organism: Flavobacterium maritimum (assembly GCF_040049085.1). Lineage (NCBI taxonomy): Bacteria > Pseudomonadati > Bacteroidota > Flavobacteriia > Flavobacteriales > Flavobacteriaceae > Flavobacterium > Flavobacterium maritimum. The sequence goes on along the minus strand of NZ_JBDLZY010000007.1, from coordinate 168,682 downwards.
TTTTAGGAACTTCAGCTTGGTATGCACCAGGAGCTTCTGTTGCTTATTTAGTAGATAGTATTTTGAACGACCAAAAGAAAATGATCGCTTGTTCAGTTTTCTTGGAAGGTGAATATGGACAAAATGATATCTGTATCGGTGTACCTTGTATTATAGGTAAAAACGGAGTTGAACAAATTCTTGACATTGAGTTGAATGATGCGGAAAAAGCATTGTTTGCTAAAAGTGCAGAGGCTGTAAGAAACATGAATGCCGATCTAAAATCAGTTTTAGCATAAGTTTTTATGTCATATAAAAAAAAGACTGCACTTTTGCAGTTTTTTTTTTTGAGATTAATCGATAAATAAATTGGTTAATCTTTTCCATAATTATATATTTGCTCGGTTTAAAAAAAATGATATACTATTTAATGTTCTTTTTTTATGATAAAAAATAACGTTAAGTCTTATTTTATGGGGTTTAAAGCAAAAATAAATAAATAAAAAATAATTAATTTTTAGTAATAATGCAGAATAAAGGACTTATTAAATTTTTCGCAATTCTATTTGCATTGGTAAGTATTTACCAACTTTCTTTCACTTTTGTTTCTAGTAAAGTAGAAAGTGATGCAAAATCTTTTGCTGGTGGGAATCCTGAAAAAGAAGTAAAATATTTAGATTCTATTGGTAAAGAAAAAGTCTTTAGTCTTGGATTCACTGATTTTACTTTTAATGAAGTAAAAGACAAACAAATCAATAAAGGTCTTGACTTGGAAGGAGGTATCAATGTGATACTTCAAATCTCTGTTAAGGACATTTTGAAAGGATTATCTAATAATTCAAAAAATCCGGTTTTCAATAAATCTTTGGCAGACGCAACAGCAAACCAAAAAGGAAATCAGGCCTATATAGATGCTTTCTTTGAAGCTTTTGAAGCTAATTCAAAAGGAACTGTGAAATTGGCTTCTCCTGATATTTTTGCAAACAGAAGTTTACAAGGTGAAGGTGGAATTGATTTTCAGATGACTGATTCACAAGTGCAAAAAGTAATTAAAAGAAAAGTTGATGAATCTGTAGAAAGTGCATTTGGAGTACTAAGAAAACGTATCGATAAATTTGGTGTAACTCAACCAAATATTCAAAAATTAGGAGCATCTGGACAAATCCTTGTAGAATTGCCAGGAGCTAAAGATGTTGACAGAATTAAAAAATTATTACAAAGTACTGCTCAATTAGAGTTTTGGGAAACCTATAAAATTGAGGAAATCGGAAGCTTTTTGATGGCTGCAAATGAGTCGTTGAAAAAAACTGAAATCAATAAAACTGAAGTTAAAACAGTTGCTAAAGATTCTTTGAGCGCTTTATTAAGTGATTCAAAAGATTCAGTAACTGCTAAAACAGGAAATAATCCTTTATTAGATAAAATTGTTGCTCAAGGTGGTGGACCGGTTTTAGGTCTTTTCTCTCCTAAAGATACTGCCGTTGTAAACGGATATTTGAAAAGAGCTGATATTAGAGTTTTATTGGCAGGTGACCAACGTTATGCAAAATTTGTTTGGGGAAAACCAACAACTATCAAAGATGCTAAATCAAAGGATATTGATGTAGTAGAATTATATGCATTAAAAGGGAATAGAGACAATGTAGCTGCGATGAGCGGTGGTGTGGTTACTGATGCAAGTGATACATTTGATCAATTAGGTAAGCCTGCAGTTTCTATGCAAATGAATGGTCAAGGTGCTAAAGCTTGGGAAGAATTAACAGGAAGAGCTTATACTCAAAAAAGCAATATCGCTATTGTTTTGGATGATGTTGTTTATTCTGCTCCAGGTGTTTCAAGTGGTCCTATTTCAGGAGGTAGATCTGAAATCTCAGGTGTTTTTGATGTTACAGAAACTAAAGATTTAGCTAACGTTTTAAGAGCAGGTAAATTACCGGCTGCTGCAGATATTGTTCAATCAGAAGTGGTAGGTCCGTCCTTAGGTCAGGAAGCAATTGATAATGGAACAACTTCTGCTATTGTAGGATTGCTTTTAGTATCTCTTTGGATGATGGTTTACTATGGTAAAGCTGGTTGGTATGCTAACGTAGCCTTGGCGGTTAACTTACTATTCTTATTCGGAATTTTAGCAAGTATTGGTGCAGTTCTTACATTGCCTGGTATCGCCGGTATCGTTTTAACAATGGGTACGGCAGTTGATGCGAATATCATTATTTATGAAAGAGCAAAAGAAGAATTACGAGCAGGTAAAACACTGGATGAAGCTGTTAAAACTTCGTATAGCTGGAGAGGTGCAATGTCATCAATTACAGATGCCAACGTAACACACATTTTGACTGGTGCGGTATTATTTATATTTGGTTCAGGACCAATTAAAGGTTTTGCTACTACATTATTAATCGGTATTGTAACTTCATTGTTTACATCTATCTTTATAGCTAGAATTTTTATTGATAGAAATATCAAAGGGAAAAATGATTTATCATTTGTAACGAACTTCTCTAAAAACATGTTTCATAATTTTCATTTTGATTTCTTAGGAATGAAAAAATGGGCTTATATATTCTCTGCAGTTGTAACTGTTATAAGTGTTATCTCCATTTCAACGAATGGGTTTGACCAAGGTGTTGATTTCGTAGGAGGAAGAACTTTCCAAATTCGTTTTGAAAAACCGGTTGAAGCAGAAGTTGTAAAAGCAGAATTAACTAAAGTATTTGGTAGTGCAGAAGCGAAAGTTTTTGGTAGTAACAATCAATTAAAAGTTACGACAAAATACAAAGTTGCAGAACACGGAGTTCAGGCAGATGAAGAAGTAAACAAATTGTTGTATGACAACTTAAAACAACATTTCTCTTCAGGTTTAACTTATGATAAATTTGTAAATGCTTATGATGGTAAAAAATTAGGTATCTTACAAGCTTCAAAGGTTGGTCCGACAGTGGCTGAGGATATTAAAACAAATGCATATTGGGCTGTTCTAGGAGCTATGGCTATTGTGTTTTTATATTTAATGATTAGTTTTAGAAGATGGCAATATAGTTTAGGTGCAATTGCTGCTATAGCGCATGATGTTATTTTTGTATTGGGGATTTACTCTCTATGTTACAAATTCATGCCATTCGGAATGGAGATCGACCAACATTTTATCGCAGCGATTCTTACCGTTATTGGTTATTCTATGAATGATACTGTTATTGTATTTGACAGGGTACGTGAGTTCTTAGCCGGGAAAACTAAAGGTTCTTTTTCTGACATCGTTAATGATTCTATTAATACTACGATGTCAAGAACAGTCAATACTTCTTTGACTATGCTTGCGGTGTTATTGATTATGTTTTTGTTTGGAGGAGAATCTATCAGAGGATTTATTTTCGCTATGTTGATAGGTATTCTTGTAGGAACATATTCATCTTTGTTCATTGCAACACCAGTACTGGTTGATACTATTTCTAAAGTAGATAAAGACTTGATTGAAAAAAGACATCAAGAAGTTTAAGATACAATTCAAATCAATTTTAAAAGGATTCAACGTAAGTTGGATCCTTTTTTTGTTATTTAACTTTTTTCTCGCATTTTGTTTGTTTATTTTTGTTTGAACCCTAACTGTTTTCTAATGAAAAAAATAATACTAACAATGGTTGTTTCTTCATCGATGGCTACATTTGCACAAATTCAACCATCTAATTCTTTACATTATCCAATGACTAAAAAAGTGGAACATAGCGATGTTTATTTTGACGTTAAAGTAAATGATCCTTATCGTTGGTTAGAAGATGATAAATCTGTTGAAACTGCCGATTGGGTAAAAGCTCAGAATGTCGTAACTTTCGATTATTTATCCAAAATTCCTTTCCGTAATGCAATTAAGGAAAGAATGGAAAAATTATGGAATTACGAGAAAATTTCTGCTCCGTTCAAAGAAGGTGATTATACTTATTACTATAAAAATAATGGTTTGCAGAACCAATCTGTCTTGTACCGAAAAGATGCTTCGGGAAAAGAAGAAATTTTTCTTGATCCAAATACTTTTTCAAAGGATGCTACTACTTCTTTAGATGATGTAAGTTTTTCGAAAGATGGTTCTTTGGTAGCATATTCCATTTCTGAAGCAGGAAGTGATTGGAGAAAAGTGATTTTTATAGATGCTAAAACGAAGAAAAGCATCGGTGATCATTTGATTGATGTGAAATTTAGTGGCCTCTCTTGGAAAGGGAAAGAAGGTATTTTTTATTCCAGTTATGAAAAACCCAAGGGGAGCGAGCTTTCAGCAAAAACAGATCAACATAAATTGTATTTCCATAAATTGGGAACCAGTCAAAGTGAAGATCTAGTTGTTTTTGGGGAGAACGAAAAGCGTCGTTATGTTGGGGGAACAGTATCTGAAGACAATCGCTATTTGTTTATTTCTGCCGCTAATTCTACTTCTGGTAATGAAATGTATATAAAAGATTTGTCAAATCCCAAGAGTGAAATTATCACTATGAATAAAGGCTTTGATAATGATGTGGATGTTCTTGATAACGTTGGAACAAAACTTTACATAGTAACGAATTTAAACGCTCCAAACAAACGTATTGTTACTGCAGATGTCAGTAAGCCTACATCAGAGAATTGGGTAGATTTCTTGCCGGAAACAGAGAACGTTTTGTTTCCTTCAACTGGTGCAGGTTTTATATTTGCCAATTATATGAAAGACGCGGTATCTGTTGTTAAGCAATTTGATTACCAAGGCAAGCTAATTCGTGAAATAGCCCTGCCTGGAATTGGTACAGCCTCCGGATTTGCTGGAAAGAGTAAGGATAAAGAATTGTACTTTTCTTTTACTAATTATGTTACGCCAACTACGACCTATCTTTTTATGCCAAAAGAGGGGACTTCATCAATTTATGTACAACCTAAAGTAGATTTCAAAAGCGAGGAGTATGTTTCCAAACAAGTGTTTTTTACTTCGAAAGACGGAACAAAAGTACCGATGATTATTACGCATAAGAAAGGAGTATCTTTAAATGGTAAAAATCCAACAATTCTTTATGGTTATGGAGGATTTAATGTTAATCTGACACCAAGCTTTAGCATCGCAAATGCAGTTTGGCTTGAAATGGGAGGAATTTTTGTTGCCGCTAACTTGCGTGGTGGCGGTGAATACGGGAAGAAATGGCACGATGCGGGAACTAAAATGCAAAAACAGAACGTGTTTGATGATTTTATTGCTGCTGCTGATTATTTGATAGCGGAAAAATATACGTCATCTGACTTTTTAGCCATAAAAGGTGGTTCTAATGGCGGATTATTGGTAGGAGCAGTAATGACGCAGAGGCCAGATTTAATGAAAGTGGCGCTTCCTGCCGTAGGTGTAATGGATATGTTGCGCTATCATACCTTTACTGCTGGTGCTGGATGGGCTTACGATTATGGAACTGCAGAGGATTCTAAAGAAATGTTCGACTATTTAAAAGGGTATTCGCCAGTTCATAATGTTAAATCTGGGGTAAAATATCCTGCTACATTAGTGACCACTGGAGATCATGATGACCGAGTTGTTCCAGCCCATAGTTTTAAATTTGCTGCAGAATTACAATCGAAACAATCAGGGGATAATCCAGTTTTAATACGTATTGAAACCAATGCGGGGCATGGTGCCGGGAAACCAGTTTCAAAGACCATTGAAGAGGCGGCCGATTTACAAGCCTTCACTTTATATAATATGGGATTTGATGCTTTGCCAAGTATATAATTCTTAACTTTTATTTTGAAAGCCTTTCTTTGTAAAAAAGAAAGGCTTTTTTTATTGATGCTAAACTGATTTTTCTGTTTGTACCAATTACTGCCATAATATAATCCAATCCTGTTTTTGTCACATCGAGCGCAGTCGAGATGCACAAATGATTTGCGACTACGCTCGAACTGACAAAATGGACTATTTTAAAAAATTATAGGTATTAATTTGATTCTCTGAATGTAGTATTGCTTTGAAAACGAATGCACTAATAGTAGGTTTGTATTAATCTCATTCAAATAAAAAAAGCGTTAATTACTTTAAAAGTGATTAACGCTATTCTGTGTAGATGTTTATTTTTAATTTAAGCTTTTAAAGGCTTTTCAGCAGTAAAAATAAAATACAATCCTATTAAGATAAATGGAATGCTCAGCCATTGTCCTGTAGAGAATAATCCTAAAGCACTTTCAAAACCACCTTGACTTTCTTTTACTGATTCTACAACAAAACGTACAGAAAATAAAAGAACTAGAAACATTCCGAATAAATACCCGGATTTATTTCTTTTCTCTGTTTTCCAATATAAGAAATATAAAATAGCAAATACAAAAATATAACAAAATGCTTCGTACAACTGAGTTGGATGTTTAACAGGAACCTGTTCCAGTAAGGATGCAAACTTTGGATCGGTAGCAATAGCTTTATAGGCTTCTTTTGGATCCGCGATTTGAGTTGCGTTTACAGCGTCTCTCGGGCTGAAATAGTCTCTTACGAATTTAATTCCAAAAGGAGAAGTAGTTTCATGTCCTATGATTTCTGAATTGAAAAAGTTACCCAATCGTACAAAAATAGCACCGCTCGCAACCGGAATGACCACACGGTCTAAAATCCACAATTGAGGTCTTTTTAATATGTTTTTACTATAAAAATACATCGCAATTATGATAGAAATAGCTGCGCCATGACTGGCCAAACCTTGATATCCTGTAAATTCAAAATTAGGAGAGAATCTAAAAGGTAAAATGATTTCCAGTAAGTGATTGCGGTAATATTCCCAATCATAAAAGAAAACATGTCCCAAACGGGCTCCGATTAAAGTAGCAAGAACAGTCCAGATAAATAAAGAATCTAATTTGTCAATAGATTCACCTTCTCTTTCAAATATGTTTTTCATGATATACCATCCTAATCCAAAGGCGATTACAAACATAAGGCTGTAATATCTAATTACGAAAAAACCTAAATCAATTCCTTCTGACGGATTCCAAACGATGTTTAAAGCTTGTGTCATTTATTATTTTTATTTTAAGTGGTGTAAAAATAAATATTTAATGTAAAAATTATCCTTATAATACGTTAATGTTTGTGATCGCATCTCTTTTTAGGGACAGGATCGTAACCGCTTCTTCCCCAGGGATGGCAACTTAAAATCCGTTTTATACCTAAAAAACCACCGTAAAATAGGCCATGGCTTTGTAGCGCTTCAATCATGTATGACGAGCAAGTAGGTTCAAATCTGCATGCAGCCGGTGTAAATGGAGAGATAGCAACTTGGTAAAATCGCACAAGAAGCAGAAAAGGATAAACAAGGATTTTTGACAACATATTTTTTAGCTCAGTGATCAAGTATTCAGTTTTTAGTGTTCAGCCATCAGTGCTATAAGATCTGTATCCATCTAGTTTTATATAAAAAAGAAACATTTTTTAATATTCCGCAATTACTGAATACTAAAAACTGACTACTGAATACTAAAACTTGTTCCTTCTTTTCCGTCCTTCAACTGAATTCCCAAGGCAATCAATTGGTCTCTTATTTGATCAGAAAGTGCAAAGTTTTTATTGTCTCTGGCTTGTTTTCTCATTTCAATAAGCATATTGATCGTGCCTTCCAATTTATCATTGCTGCTATCGGAAACCTTCTCATCTTCCAGGCCCAAAACATCAAATACAAAAGCATTCATTGCTTTTGCGAATGATTTCAAATCTTCATCAGTCAAAGTTTCTTTCGCTTCTTTTAATAAATTGATAAATCGGACCCCTTCAAACAATTGCGCTATTAATATTGGTGTGTTGAAGTCATCATTCATCGCATCATAGCAAGATTGTTTCCATGACGAAATGTCGATAGAGCTTTGGGTACTTGCATGAATATCTTTTAATGAAGACAAAGCTTCCATTAATCGTTTGTATCCTTTTTCGGCAGCTACTATGGCATCATCAGAAAAATCAAGGATACTTCTGTAATGTGCTTGCAACATAAAAAATCGGGCGACTGATGCAGAGAATGCTTTGCTTAAAATGCTGTTTTCACCGGTTAATATTTCTCTTGGTAAAATATTATTTCCGGTAGATTTGGCCATTTTTTTTCCGTTCAAAGTCAACATATTGGCATGCATCCAATAGTTGACAGGTGTTTGACCGGTACAAGCTTCATTTTGCGCAATTTCACATTCGTGATGAGGAAATTTTAAGTCCATTCCACCTCCGTGAATGTCAAAATGATTGCCTAAATATTTTGTGCTCATGGCAGTACACTCTAAGTGCCAACCCGGAAAACCGTCACTCCAGGGTGAAGGCCAACGCATGATATGTTGTGGCTCGGCTTTTTTCCAAAGCGCGAAATCCTGTGGGTTTCTTTTGTCAGACTGTCCATCAAGATCACGGGTATTGGCAAGCATGTCTTCAATATTTCGACCGCTTAATTTGCCGTAATGATTGGTTTGGTTGAATTTGACAACATCAAAATAAACTGAACCATTGGCTTCATAACCAATGCCCTTGTCAATTATTTTTTTAATGATTTCGATTTGCTCAATAATATGCCCTGTAGCGGTTGGCTCAATACTGGGAGGCAGAAAATTAAATTCATTCAAAATGTCATGAAAATCTACCGTATAGCGCTGTACCACTTCCATTGGTTCCAATTGTTCCAAACGTGCTTTTTTTGCGATTTTGTCCTCGCCTTCATCTATATCATCCACGATATGTCCCACATCAGTAATGTTTCGAACGTAACGTACTTTATAATCCAAATGCAAAAAATACCTGAAAATCATATCAAAAGACATGAATGTTCGCACATTTCCAAGATGAACATTGCTGTAAACCGTAGGTCCGCAAACATACATTCCAACATTACCTTCATGAATAGGTGTAAACGTTTCTTTTTCTCCTGAAAGAGAGTTGTATATTTTTATGGTTTGGCTATTATATAATGACATTTGTGTTTTTTTTGGAGCTATTTCCCGCTGTTCACTTATCTTTTTCTGGCTAAAGGAGCCATGAAAAGGATGCCGCTTCCATCAGGGCTAGGGCTTTATCGGTAATAATGAATTTTATTTTATACTAGAATTTAGTTTCTAATTTAATGTAATCCAAAAACTCTCTTTTGGTTTGAGCATCTTTAAATTTTCCTCCAAATTCAGAAGTTACGGTACTGCTTTCAATATCGCTGATTCCTCTTGAATTCACGCAAAGATGTTTGGCATCAATAACGCAAGCCACATCTTCTGTTCCTAAAGCCAATTGCAATTCCTGAACAATTTGCATTGTCAAGCGCTCTTGAACCTGAGGTCTTTTCGCGTAATATTCAACAATTCGGTTCATTTTTGAAAGTCCAATTACAGTTCCGTTAGAAATATAAGCTACATGTGCTCTTCCGATAATTGGCAATAAATGGTGTTCGCAGGTAGAGTAGACAATAATGTTTTTTTCAACCAACATTTCGCCATATTTATAATTATTGTCGAAAGTGGAGGCTTTTGGTTTTTTGGAAGGATTCAGACCTCCAAAAATTTCTTTTACAAACATTTTAGCCACACGATTAGGTGTGCCTTTTAAGCTGTCATCTGTTAAATCCATCCCAAGTGTAAGGAGAATGTTTTCGACATCTTTTTTTATTTTTTCAATTTTTTCTTCATCAGTAATGGCAAAAGCATCCGCACGCATTGGATTTTTAGCACTTGTACTAATATGATTGTTTCCTATTTCGTCTTGAAATTCTTCGTTATTTATCATTAAAAAGTTACTGTTATATTGGGTATGTAAATTAAAGGGGTAAAGATAATTAATAAAAAGGAAACAATTTCTATGCTTCTAGTATTAAATCAATCAGGGAACGGGGAACTTAAACTAAAAAAAGGCAATAACTTTTTTGTTATTGCCTTTTAGTTTGAAAATTTTATTGACGATTGTGGACTATTTTATACTAAATCTTTAGTTTTTAAAGCAATCGCATTATAAGCTGGGATAGCTGATTTAAGGATATGTACCGCACTGATTAAGTCTTCTTTTTTCAAAACATAAGCAATTCGGACTTGTTTCACTCCTTTTTCCGGATCAGAATAAAAACCTCCGGCGGGTGCTACCATAACGGTTTCTCCATTCAGATCATAACTTTCTAATAACCATTGGGCAAAATCATCTGTGTTGTCAACCGGAAGTTGCGCAATACAATAAAAAGCTCCTTTTGGTTTGGTTACAATGACGCCTTCTATCTTATTTAACTCCTCAATTAATGTATTTCTGCGTTGTTTATATTCAGCAATTACCTCTTCAAAATAACTGTCGGGCGTATCAATCGCTGCTTCACATGCAATTTGTTCAATAGTTGGCGGACTCAATCTTGCTTGTGCAAATTTCATAGCTGTTGCCATGAACTCTTTATTTTTAGAGATAAGACATCCTATTCTGGCGCCACACATACTGTATCGTTTTGAAACGGAATCAACCATAATTACGTGTTGATCCAATCCCTCAAGATTCATTACCGAATAATGAATGTCTCCATCATAGGTAAACTCACGGTATACTTCGTCTGCAATCAAAAAGATGTCGTGTTTCTTTACCAAAGCTGCCAATTGCAACATTTCTGTTTGAGAATATAAATATCCGGTTGGGTTCCCTGGATTACAGATCAGGATCCCTTTTGTTTTTGGAGTGATTAATTTTTCAAAATCAGCAATAGGAGGTAAGGCGAATCCTGTTTCAATTGTTGAAACCACAGGGACTACATTTGCACCAGAAGCCGTTGCAAAAGCATAATAATTGGCGTAAAACGGTTCCGGGATAATAATTTCATCATCCTGGTCCATGATAGATCCCAAAGCAAATAATAATGCTTCGGATCCACCGGTTGTAATGATAATATCCTCGAAATCTACGGCTACATTCTGTTTTTTGTAAAATCCCGCTAATTTTCTTCTATAGCTTTCATTACCGGCAGAATGACTGTATTCTAAAATACTTAAATCAATATTTTTTATGGCGTTAATAGCTACTTCAGGAGTTTTTATATCTGGCTGACCTATGTTCAAATGATATACTTTATGGCCTTTTTTCTTAGCTATTTCAGCATATGGAGCCAATTTTCGTATTGGTGATTCGGGCATTTTTTTGCCTTTGTTCGATATTTCTGGCATGGTTCAATTATTGAAGTGCAAATTTGCATTTTTTTTTCGAAATTTTCTGTTAAACGCAAACGTATTTGTTTATAAATCTGTACAAATTATCCATATTTTGTGTAATTTTATTAAAATGATTCAAAATGAAATATACAATCTCATTATTTTTCCTACTTGTGTGTGTATTACCTGTTTCGTCTCAAGACGGATTTCATTTTGTCAACGATAAGGATAAAGTCAGCATCCCCTTTAAATTTATTAATAATTTGATATTCATACCTATTAAGGTAAATGGAATAGAATTGAATTTTTTATTGGATTCAGGTGTTGAAGAGACTATTTTGTTCAGTTTAGAAGATAAAAAAGAAGTCCGTTTTTTTAATATTGAAAAAATAACTTTGCGGGGTTTGGGGAGCGCCGATGCTGTTGAAGGTTTGAAATCTACCAATAACGTATTGGAAACTCATGGACTGGTGTCGACCAATCACCTGTTGTATGTGGTTTTAGATCAGGAGTTTAATCTTTCTTCCCATGTTGGGATTCCGGTAAACGGTATTATAGGGTACAATTTTTTGAAGAATAATTTAGTTGAAATCAATTACGATAAAAAGAGGATTGTGGTTTATAAGGATACTGAAAAAAATAAGAGTAAAACAGAAAAAAGATTCGAAAAGATTCCAATTACAATTGAAAGGTATAAACCCTATGTCATGACAAGTATGGTTATGGAAGGAGTTGAATTGCCAGCCAAATTATTGATAGATATTGGAAATAGTGATGCAATTTGGCTTTTTCAAAATCTTTCCCAGGCAATTAAAATACCCGCAAAAAATTTTGACGATTATTTAGGGCAAGGATTTAGTGGTGATGTATTAGGAAAAAGAGCAAGAATCTCTAAATTTACTCTGGCCAATTTCGAGTTTAATGCTCCGATAGCGGCTTTTCCAGATACAAGTTCAATCAAAAATGTAAAAATGGTTCCCGGCAGATTAGGGTCTGTTGGTGGTGAAATACTAAAAAGATTTACCGTTGTTTTTGATTATCAAAATAAACTCTTGTATTTGAAGAAAAATAGGGAATATTATGCTCCTTTTGCTTATAACAAAAGTGGAATTGAATTGCAACATTATGGTTTGCAATGGGTTCAGGAGACTGTTCGGCTTGAAACCGTTCCGGCAATTACAGAAAGTTATCATAATGAAGGGGTTGCGCTAACAAATGATTTCAAATATAAATTTCAACTGAAACCTGTTTATCAAATTTCAAATATTAGGAAAGATTCTCCAGCGGCGAAGTCTGGTTTACAAAAAGGAGATATTATTATTAGTATAAACAATAATAAAGGGTATAAGTACACTTTGCAGGAAATTAATTCACTTTTAAAATCAGAAGAAGAAAAGTGGATTACCATCGAAGTGGAAAGAGACAGTCAAATCCTGAAATTCAGGTTTCTGCTTAAAGATATTTTATAAAAAAAAAGCTTTTTGATTTTTCAAAAAGCTTTTTTAGTTTTTAATTAGTGAGGACTTCACCTTTTATTTTCAGGGCAACCCTTCCGTCTTCAAAATTGACGGCATTCGATTCAACAGTGATGGTTTTACGAATTGGACCTGCAGCCATATTGTATTTAATTTCTATTCTGCCTGTTTTGCCGGGCGGTATAGGATCTTTAGTCTGTGATAAAATAGTAATCCCGGCTGTGGATTGTACAGAGGAAATAGTCAATGGTGCATCTCCCGTATTGGTAAACTCAAAAACACGAATTCCGTTATCACTACCTTTCTTTACGGTACCGTAGTCTATCGTATTGTCTTTAGCCTTAAATTCAATTTTTGAGCCAGATTGGGCATAACCCATAAAGCTTATAAACAAGGCTACTATTAAATTGGCAATTTTTTTCATTTCAAAAATTTAAGTTTATAAAGTAAATATACTTTCTTTTAATTGATGCACAAATTTTTATTTCTCTTTTTATAGTGTACTTTATTATTTACTTTTGTGCCCTATCTTAATTACAAAAATCAAACCAAAGGTTAAATGGTTATTTGTTGATATGGTTAATCGATTATTCGGTTAGTTAAATCAACGAATTAACAAATCAACAAATCAACAATAAAAATGACAATTCCTGCACAATTCGACGCTAAAACTATTGAGAATAAATGGTATGACTACTGGATGAAAAATAATTATTTTCACTCAGAGCCAGATCATAGAACACCGTATACCATTGTGATTCCTCCTCCTAATGTGACTGGGGTTTTGCACATGGGGCATATGTTGAACAATACGATTCAAGATGTCTTGATAAGAAGAGCACGTCTTAAAGGATTTAATGCGTGTTGGGTTCCAGGAACGGATCATGCGTCGATTGCTACCGAAGCTAAAGTGGTTGCCAAATTGAAAGCTGAAGGAATCAATAAAAATGATTTAAGCAGAGATGAATTTTTGTCACATGCATGGGAATGGACTGACAAATATGGAGGAGTAATTCTGGACCAATTAAAGAAACTGGGAGCTTCCTGCGATTGGGAAAGAACCAAGTTTACAATGGATCCTGATATGTCGGCATCTGTAATTCGTTCATTTGTGGATTTATATAACAAAGGATTGATTTATAGAGGATACCGAATGGTAAACTGGGATCCGGAAGCAAAAACTACTTTGTCGGACGAGGAAGTAATTTATGAAGAACAACAAGGGAAATTGTATTTCCTAAAATATAAAATCGAAGGAAGTGAAGATTTCCTGACGATTGCTACTACACGTCCTGAAACTATTTTTGGAGATACCGCGATTTGTATCAATCCTAATGACGAGCGTTTTGCTCATCTGAAAGGGAAAAAAGCGATTGTGCCAATTTGTGGCAGAATCGTTCCAATTATTGAAGATGAATATGTGGATATCGAGTTTGGGACAGGATGTTTGAAAGTGACTCCTGCTCACGATATGAATGATAAAACGCTGGGTGAAAAACACAATCTGGAAATTATTGATATTTTCAATGAAGATGCCACTTTAAATAGTTTTGGGTTGCATTATCAAGGGAAAGATCGTTTCGTAGTTCGTGAAGAAATTGCCAAAGAATTAGAAGCAATTGGTGCTTTGGCCAAAACAGAAACGCATTTAAATAAAGTGGGAACTTCTGAAAGAACCAAAGCAGTAATCGAACCTCGTTTGTCTGACCAATGGTTCCTGAAAATGGAGGATTTAGTAAAACCTGCTATCAAAGCGGTTTTAGAGGATGGCGAAATCAAATTGCATCCAAAACGTTTTGAAAACACTTACAGACACTGGCTTGAAAACATACGTGACTGGAATATCTCCCGTCAGTTATGGTGGGGGCAACAAATTCCAGCTTATTTCTATGGAGACGGAAAAGAGGATTTTGTAGTTGCTGAATCCATTGACGAAGCTTTAGTTTTGGCTAAAGAAAAAACCAACAACCAAAACCTAACAACCCAAAACCTAACGCAGGACGTTGATGCCTTAGATACCTGGTTCTCTTCCTGGTTATGGCCAATGGCTGTTTTTGGAGGAGTTATGGAACCTGAAAACGAAGATTTTAAATACTATTATCCAACCAATGACTTGGTAACCGGACCAGATATTTTGTTCTTCTGGGTGGCCAGAATGATTATTGCAGGATATGAATATACGGGTAAAAAGCCTTTTACAAATGTGTATTTGACTGGTTTGGTTCGTGATAAACAAAGACGCAAAATGTCTAAATCATTGGGTAATTCCCCAGATCCTTTGGATTTGATTGAGAAATTTGGTGCTGATGGTGTTCGTGTTGGATTGCTTTTGAGTGCTTCTGCAGGAAACGATATTATGTTTGATGAAGAATTGTGTAACCAAGGAAAAGCATTTACCAATAAAATCTGGAATGCCTTCAAATTAATCAAAGGCTGGGAAGTATCTGATGGAATTCCACAACCGGAATCTTCAAAAGTAGCTATTGAGTGGTATGAAGCTAAGTTGCAACAAACGCTTTTGGAAATCGAGGATAATTTTGAAAAATACAGAATTTCTGATGCCTTGATGGGAATCTATAAATTGGTTTGGGATGATTTCTGTTCTTGGTTTCTTGAAATGATTAAACCGGGTTACCAACAGCCAATTGACAGTGTAACTTTGGCGAAAGCCATAGAAATGTTGGAAAATAATCTGAAATTACTACATCCGTTTATGCCTTTCTTGACAGAGGAAATCTGGCAATTACTTTCAGAAAGAACAGCTGAAGAAGCTTTAATTGTTTCGACTTGGCCAGAAATAAAACCTTTCGATGCTGGTTTAATTGCGGATTTCGAAAATACAATTGAAGTGATATCTGGAATAAGAACGATTCGTAAAGACAAGAATATTCCGTTTAAGGATACGATTGAATTAAAAGTGGTGAATAATGATAAAGCATCAACTTATTTTGATTCGGTGGTGACTAAATTGGGTAACATCACATCCTTAGAATACGTGTCGGATAAAGTGGATGGTGCTCTATCTTTCCGTGTAAAATCGAATGAATATTTCATCCCGATTACCGGAAATATAAATGTTGAGGAAGAGATTGCAAAACTGACTGCTGAGCTGGTATATACACAAGGTTTCTTAAAATCGGTTCAAAGTAAATTAGCTAACGAGAAATTTGTGAACGGGGCGCCAGAAAAAGTGTTGGCAAACGAAAGACAAAAAGAAGCTGATGCCTTAGCAAAAATTGAAACCATCGAGCATAGTTTAGCTGGATTAAAATAAAATATTTTTTTTTAAATGTAGGAACCCAATTCTGAAATTTCGGAATTGGGTTTTTTTGTGTTTTCTATTTTGATTTAATGGCAAAATAAGATAGAGATAATTGTAGATTTTTTTTCGAATAGCCGGGCGGTTGGTTGGTAAAATATTCTTATTTTTATGGGAAACAATATTTTTTTTATTTTGAAATATTTACTCCCCAATCTGAAATGGCTTAAAGGTTACAACACAAAACTTCTAAAGAGTGACTTAGTTTCAGGAGTGACTTTAGCGGCTTATGGTATACCCGTTTCCCTTGCTTATGCCACACTTGCGGGATTACCCCCTGAATACGGAATTTATGGTTACTTAATTGGCGGTTTTTTTTATGCCATCTTAGGTACCAGTCGACAATTAGCCATTGGTCCCACTTCTGCTATCTCATTATTGATTGGAACAACGATTGCCGACTTGGCAAATGGCGATGTGAATCGTTGGGTTGATATTGCTTCATTGACAGCACTGGTCTTTTCTGTTTTCGCAGTATTAGCGTACCTATTGCGATTAAGCGGCATCATTAATTTTATCAGTGAAACCGTTTTGGTTGGTTTCAAAATGGGAGCGGCATTTACTATTGGATTGACGCAATTACCTAAATTATTTGATGTAAAGGGTGGGGGAGAAAATTTCTTTGAGCGACTCAGTACTCTTTTTTATCAATTACCGGATACCAATATGGCCGTTCTCTTTTTTGGTCTGTCAGCAATTGCAGTCTTAGTTATTGGTGAAAAATTATTACCAGGGCGACCGGTAGCTATTGTAGTCGTTATTGTTTCGATACTGCTTATTTCGACCACTTCACTTGGCTTATATGGTTTTGACACTGTCGGAATAATACCTTCTGGATTGCCTTCATTTCATGTTCCTTCATTGAAAATGAGAGATATTGACGGTGTGTTTCCGCTTGCTCTCGCTTGTTTTTTATTGTCTTATATTGAAAGTGTATCAGCAGCACGTTCATTTGCCCAAAAAAATGGATATGAGATTGATCCGCGTCAGGAATTATTGGCTTTGGGAATTGCCAATGGTGCAATTGCTTTTGGTCAGGGCTATCCCGTTGCCGGAGGTTTGTCGCAATCAGCTGTCAATGATACGGCCGGTGCAAAAACGCCTGTTTCTTTAGTGGTAGCCTCCCTGTCTATCGCTTTGTGTCTTTTGTTTCTAACAGGTTTTCTGCAAAACTTACCCACTGTAATTCTAGCAGCGATAGTGCTTGTTGCAATCAGAGGGCTAGTGGATACGAACGAAATGAAGCATTTGTTTAAAGTAGATAAGCAGGAATTTTTGGTGGCCATGATTGCTTTTGTTGGAGTCATTGTTTCGGGTATTCTTAAAGGGGTTTTGTTTGCGGCATTAGTTACAATTGTGCTGCTGATTAAGTCAACATCAAAACCTAAAGTAGCTTTTTTGGGTAGGATTCCCGGTACGAAACGGTATTCTGATATGGAAAGGCATCCGGATAACGAAATTATTCCTGGAGTACTAATTGTTAGAATAGAAGCATCGATACTTTATTTTAATGCTGACTTTATCCGTGAAGAAATTATGGCAAGACTTAAGGCAGAAGGAAAGAGTATTAAAACTGTTATTTGGGACATGAATACTTCTCCTCATGTAGATATCAGCGGGGCGAAATTATTAAAAAGGCTTTTTATTGATTTAAAAGAAAAAGGCGTAACCTTAAAAATAGTCGAAGCTCGTGCAGAAGTCCGTGATAAGTTGCGTTCTGAAAATTTGGATGAGCTTTTTGGTCCTATTAATCGATATCATTCGGTTCATGATTTGGTCAAAGAACTTGAAAAATAATTAATTTGAGACTGTGGCTAAATGTTGATTATCGTTTTTTAGTTAGACAATAAAGAACAGATTTTTTTGAATTTTGTAAAACTTAGTCATTTTTCTTTTTGATTCTACGATTGAGATATAAAAAGACAGGATAGGAAATTAAAGTAATGATTAAAATGATTACAAAATTTTTAGTGTCACTATAGGCAAAACCAATCAATAAGGATAAGGTAGCAATAATCACAAGCAGAGATGACCATGGATAGGCCCAAGAACGATAGGGCCTAGTTAAATTGGGTTCTTTGATTCTTAATTTTATGAGTGAGCAGTAGGCCAATCCCCAAACAATAACTGACATGAAGGTTCCAAATGAAAATAATACTTCAAAGGATCCTATAATAATCAATACCAGGCTAAATAAGGATGAGACCAAAAGCGCTACTATTGGAGTGCCACCTTTGTTTATTGCAGTTCCTTTTCGAATGAAAAAACCATCGCGACTCAATCCTAACAGTATTCTTGCCGGTATCATCATAAAAGCATTTAAAATACTAATTAAAGAGAAAATTGCAATCACAGTTACTATAATGGCAGCGTTATTTCCGAAGACCACTTTAGCAACATCTGCAGCTGCCAAAGGTGAATTGGCCAATGAAGCCACGGGTAGCACATGAAAAAAGGCCATATTTAATAATACATAAATCAGTATCACAATGATCGCTCCGGTAAATAAAGATTTAGGAATGTTTTTACTTGGGTTTTTATCTTCTTCGGCAAAAAAGCAAACGGAATACCAACCATCATAAGTACCGATTATTAATTGAAGTGATTTAAAAAATCCTAATATAACTCCCATTTCAAGTAAATTAATGTCTTTTTCAATGGGCTTAATTTTTACACCGGAATACATAAAACAGGCAACAATTAAGGCTGCAAAGAAAACTACTTTAATGACGCTTGTCAATTGTTGTATGAAACTGCCGCTTTTTACACCGCTAACATGAAGTAAGATAAACGCGATTAAAAAAGCTATAGCAATACTCGTGGAATGACTTTCTAAAGCTGGAAAAAGGATAATAATATATTCGCTGATAACAATACAATAAAAAGCTGGTGGAATTGCATTGGCAATATAATCATACCAACCTGATATGAAACCTGCGTAATCTCCAAAAGCCCTTTTTATATAATTGTAAGAGCCACCAGCTTTGGGTAGCATGGTCGCCAATTCGGCATAGGAGTTTGCGCCTATTAAAATATACAGTCCTCCAAAAAACCAACAGGTAATGATAAGCCAATAATTATCTAACATACCCGCAATTGCACCCGGTGTGCGGAGTATACCAACACCAATTGTACCTCCAATTAATATTGCAATTCCAAAACCTAAACCCAGACTTTTTATTAATTGGTTATTTCTTGAATTTTTCATAATGATTCGGGTTCGATTTTTAGTTGGAGGGTTGGACCAAAAAAGTAATTAGAATGTGGTTGATGTGGATATTTACCTTGTTGAATCTTGAAATAAGCAATAGGATTCTCAAATATAATTAAAATAGGCTTTTTTTTTTTAAATAAAAAAACCTCGTCTATTTCTAAACGAGGTTGCTTAATTTTTGAACTTGGATGTTATGTCGATTAAACCTTTATTTAAGGAATATCGGTAACCGTCTAGATCTTAGTTTCTATTGAGACTTACTAGAATTTATATTTTATGCTGGTCATTACTTGACGTGGTGCAATTGGGTTTATACTGTAATTTTCGTGTACGGTATAATTTAAGACATTGGCAACATTTGATAATTTACATAAGATGGAGAATTTTTTCCAAGTGTAACCTGCAGATAAATCAATTGTAGTATATCCTTCAAGAGGGATGTCTCTGTCATTAATTGTCACGGCTCCTGTAGTTGAATTCACTACAATTTGATCATTCCAACCACCAAAACGGTCGCCAATATAGTTTCCATTTGCTCCTAAAGACATACCTTTTAAAGTTCCTGATTGTAAGGTATAGAAAAAGCTTAAGTTGGCAGTGTTTGCAGGTGTTCTTACCAAACGATCTCCTTCAATAAAACTTCCGTTTAATCCTGAAGTTTCTGTATAACGCATATCGTTGTAGCTGTAACCGGCCATTATATTCATACCTTCAATTGGTTTTGCTGTAATGTCGATTTCGATTCCTTTACTGGTAGTTTCTCCACTCAAAACTTTTACGTTGCTGTCGGTGTTGCTTGAACCGTCTGCTTTAAATTCAGCAGTTTGAGCTAAATTACTGTTTACAATTTGGTACAAAGTAACATTGGTACTTAAAATTCCTCTCCAGAAATCTTTTTTCACCCCAACTTCGTACTGGTCTATAAGAGACGGTTCAATAGTTTCTCCATAAATAGTTACTCCTGTGTTTGGTGTAAAAGAGTTGGCGTAACTTGTAAACAAAGACATATCTTTTGTTGGCTGGTACACTAAACCTAACTTAGGAGTAAATGCTTGATCAATACGTTTTGGATCTTCTTTAATGGTGTTATTAATCAAGTCTGTGTTTTCGGCTTGTGCTTCTTGCCAAGACCAACGTAATCCGGCCAAAACTTTAAATTTTTCTGTAACTGAGATCAAATCTTGTGCATAGATTCCAAAACGATTGGTATCTGTTTTTACAATTTTGGTATGTGTTGCGTCTGGGATAGCACCACCTTGGTCAAAATTTTCGAAATCAAAAATATTACCACTACCATAAGTTGCTGGTGAAAAAGTAAATGTATTCGATTCTGCAAATGAATTTTCAAAATCAACCCCTGTGAATAACTGGTGTTTTACTTTTCCGGTTAGGAAACAACCTTGTAAACTAAGTTGTTCTCCAATGATTTGTTCTGAATTTTTATTTTGTCCCAAAGGTCTTTCCCAATATCCGTAAGGATCAGCTTTTGGTTGAACACGCTCAGTCCCTTTGGATGCTCTGTCGTAATTTTGGAAAGAAGTATTGAAATTCAGTTTCCAGTTTTTATTAATATCATGATTTACAAATCCAGAAACAGTGGTTTGTCTTGTTTGTCCATTTGACCAGGTCGCACCTAAATAAGTGTTACGAGGAACATCAGCAATTTCTTTTCCAATGGCTCCAGTTCCAAAATCTGGAGTCCAATCGTCATGTAGATAATCTCCTTGTAAAGTAATTTGAGTTTTATCACTTACTTTAAAAAGCAAGGAAGGATTAATATAGTAACGTTCTTTTTTTACGACATCTCTAAAGCTTTCTGAATTTTCATAAGAACCTGTAAATCGGTATGCAATGATGTTGTTTAACGGGCCGTAAATATCTATCGAAGGTTTGTAAAAGGCATAACTTCCCATTTGCATGGATACTTCTCCTCCTTTGGTAAACGAAGGCGCTTTGGTTACCATGTTTAAGATTCCTCCTGGCGCAACGTTTCCATATAATAAAGCAGCACTACCTTTTAAGACTTCAACTTTTTCTAAAGAAGAGACTT
The DNA here is from genome assembly GCF_040049085.1 of Flavobacterium maritimum. Lineage (NCBI taxonomy): Bacteria > Pseudomonadati > Bacteroidota > Flavobacteriia > Flavobacteriales > Flavobacteriaceae > Flavobacterium > Flavobacterium maritimum. The sequence goes on along the minus strand of NZ_JBDLZY010000007.1, from coordinate 147,524 downwards.
CAGGAATTGATCCGCTGCTAAAACGGAATCCGTTTTTAAACATGTTATTAGCAGACATGTCATATCCTCTTGAGTAGAAGGATTCTTGAGCTCCACCGCGGGCAGATCCAACATAGACACCATTTACATTTTTAATTACATCGCTTAATCGAATGGATTGTTGTTGCTCAATAATTTCAGAACCTATTATCTGTACACTTTGTGGTGTGTCCATTGGTTTTAAACCGGAACGTAGAGCTGTTACCGGTTTTGGTTGTTTATTAGCGGTAATTACAACTTCTTTTAAAATCTGTCCTTTTTTGTTTTTGACAGTATCGTTGATCGATTTTATACTATCGGATGAGAAATAGTAAAGATCATTATCGTTTGATTTGGTATTATTACTTGCTATTTCTTGGGCTTGTATAGTAAAACAAAATAATAAGAAAACTGAGGGTAATAAAATATATTTCATATCGTTTATTTGGAATAATTAAAAATAACTTTGCAAATATAAAACCCCATTTTGAATTAACAAAACTTATTTAGATTAAATATGAATAATATTTTAAATTAATTTTAACAGTATTGAATTTCAGTGTTTTACTTGCTTATAAAAGCCTTTTTTTGATGTGTAAGATCATTTTGTGGAGCGTTTTTGTTGAAGGTAATGTGATTATGCTGCCTTAATTAGAGTTCTGGTATCTCTAAAAGATGTTGTTGATCTATTTTATGTTAATTTTTGTTAAGGAAATTGCCTTATTCTTGTTCTATTTCTAAAAGGTATTTGTCTGGTAAAGTCAATGAAAGGTACATTTTTAACCGTAGTTTTTAGAGTCGTACGCTACTACTGGGATTTGTTTTCGTACTAATATTTGGAAAAGGACGTGTTTTAAAAATCAGCCCTTTTTAAACTGAGAACTGTGACTACGACTGAAAACGAGCTTAATTATTGCTAAAAATTAAAGCCGTGTCTTAAATTTTTTAATTCGGAAGTTTTTTGATTTAATGACTTTTCCATCGTCAGTAATCATTACGCAACTATAATCTGGGTATTTGTTGAGTAAATCTAAGCCTGCAGTTTTTCCTAATACCATTAAGGAGGTACTCAATCCGTTTGCTGTTTCTGCATTAGGTCCAAAAACTGTCACACTGGATAAGCCTGTAGCAGGATAGCCCGTTGCTGGATTGATAATATGAGAATAGCGTTTGCCGTCAAAAACAACAAATTTTTCATAGCTACCAGAGGTGGTGACAGCCTCTTGTTCTAACGGTACGACAGCTAAAAGTTTTTCAGGATGAAAGGGATTGGTAATACCGATGTTCCATTTCTTTCCATTGGGCTGCTTTCCCCAAGTGCTCATATCTCCCGATCCATTTATAATTCCGGCCTTGATACCTTTGGCGAGCATCATATCGCGGCATTTATCGGTGGCATATCCTTCTCCTAATGCGCCAAATCCAATTTTCATCCCTTTTAGTTTAAGGAATATGGTTGATTGAACACTGTCTAAGATGATGTTTTGATAGCCCACTTTTTCTACTGATTTCTTTATGGCTTCCGCCGAAGGCATTGCAGTCATTGATCCGTCAAACTTCCAGATTTTATCCATTGCTGCAAAACTGATGTCAAAACTGCCATTAGTTACTTCAGAAAACCGAATCGCTCTTTGCGTCAATTCAAAAACTTCTCGGTCCACCTTTACTGGACGAATTCCGGCATTTTGGTTTACTTCTGATACCTGCGAGTCCGATTTCCAATCCGAAATTAAATTTTCAATTCGGGTGATTTCTGCAATGACGGAATCTATATTTTTTTCTGCTGATAATGAATCCTTGGCGACAATGGTAATGTCAAATCGACCACCCATAAGCAGGCTTGTTCTTTTTCGTAAGACTTGGCTGTTACTGGTGAAGCTACAAAAGATTATGAAAAGAAGTAGAAATTGGTGTTTAGCTATCATATTAGAATTTGAAAGTATCGATTTGTCATACTAATAACAATCCGTTAGCACTTGTCCATTAGCTTTATAAGCTGGAATTCCCATTGTTGTTCTGTCAAGACAGAGTGTATCAAGGACAGATTCTACATCCCTCTGCATAGCAAGTGAACCGCAAATCATTAAAACTCCTCCTTCTGTCAGCAAATCAATAAAAAAATCAGCATCTTGTTTGATTAAATCCATTACATAATTATGGTTTGCTTCACGTGATAAAGCCAAATGAAAACTCTTGAGCTGCTGTTTTTGAATACTGTCTGATGCAAATTTTTTATAACCCACAACAGTTTCAGTTTCCTTTCGAAAGCCACAGTACAAATGAATGGGAGTTTTGTTCTTATTTTGCTCAATCATTCCAAGAAAGGGAGCGATACCGGTTCCATTTGAAATTAAAGCAACTTTGGATGCCTTTTTTGGGAAATGGAAAGTGCTGTTCTTAATGATTCGTGCTTTTATAATCGAACCGGGTTCAACAGCATAGAGATAGCCTGAGCCTAAACCGGATGGATGCAGTTTTATGACCAATTGTATATTTCCGTTATGATTTCCAATAGAGTAGAGGCGTTCTCGAGTATCGTTTGCCGGATAAATAGCTAATAAATCTCCCGAAGTGAATTTGGCTCTCATACTCGCACGTAGCGTGAGTAAAAAAGTATGTTCGGTGTCAGAAATGGCAGTTTTTTCCAATACCATCAGTTTTTGCAAACCTTTTGGAACGTGGTTGTATAATGATGGAGTGGTTGAAAGAGGAATTCCAGTCTTCTGACTCCATAGGTGTACCCAGCCTACAAATTCTTCAGCCGATTTGTCATTTACAGTTTGTAATTCTAAAAAGCGCTCTGTCCAATTTTGCTTTTCTAATAAGGTATCTATATCGCGGGCAAAACCACAAAAATCGGGATAGGCTTTTGAACCAAAACCTACGATCGAAACATTGATTTTTTGCTTTTGTTCGGTTTTGTTGACAAGCGATATGAATTTGCTTGCATTAGAAGGAGGATCGCCCAATCCGTGGGTTGAGGTAAAAATAATAATATGTTCAGCTTTTGGATAAACCGAATAATTATTAAGTTCAGTAAGGAACACTTTTTCTCCGTGGGCCAGCAGTTGTTTATGAATAGCATTGGCAAAGACCAAAGAGCTTCCGTTCTCTGATCCTACCAGTAAAATGTACTTGCTTTCTTCGGCTTTGTATTTGTTTTTAATGCGACTTGATCTTCGTTTTAACGTCATCGCAAATCCTGAGTAAATAAAAAAGAGAATGTTGATAGAGGCAATTGCCAATATTATAGCCCACATTATACTTGCCCGTCCAGTATGTAAATCAAGACTTAAATCCGATAATATTGTTGTCATCGGAAAACGAACTTCACGGATTACAGCACCTGTAAATTGATCTACTTCGATTTCCCGGTCTTGTAATTCAATGATATAATACTCATCAGGATCATCCGAAAAAGGGAATTCGATTTTCTGAACATCAGCCAGTAGCGTGTTTTTAAATACGGACGAATCAGCATCCTTTTTTGAAATAGGCGTAGTTTTTACAATTTCGGTTTTTTCTTCTGAAGCTGTTTTTTCGAGAAAAAAGTTAAATTTTTCCAAAGTTAAATAAGTTCCAGAAAGTGCGATAATCAAAATTGGAATAAGCGATAATCGGCCTAATAAAACGTGATAATATTGGGCAAAATAGTCTTTTATTATTTTAGAAAAGAAGTTGCGCAGACCTCTCTGTCTGTTAAGAACAAGAGCAAAACCCGAAATAGAAATCAATACTAGCAAAAAGGAGATAAACCCAACAAAAAAACGCCCTGTTTCCTTAAGAAATAAAGAACGATGGAGCGCTGTAACCCATTGGATAAATTCACTTTTTTTTTGGGGAGTGCCTATTATTTTGCCTGTCGTTGGGTCAATGTAGGCGTTAACATCATTGTCCTCCTGATCGATACCTTGCAGGGTTACAAATTGATTGTGGCCAATACTTAACTCGGTGATTTCAGGATAGGTTTTGCGAAGAATGGGTAAGGTTTCCCCGAGAGTTAATTTTTCAAAATTTTCCACTCGGTAAGGTGATGTTTTCTCCTGTATGGCATCGACAGCAAGGATGACACCGGTAACTGAAGCCAATACTAAAAATGCAGCCGAAAACACTGCCAACGCTAAGTGTGTGTAACGCCAAAAAGAAAGAGTCATTGATGTAATTTATTTTGAAAATTATTCATTGGGTAAAAATAAAAACAGATTTGCTTTTCTGACTTTATTTTAAGGCTTTTTTACAAAATTATATTGCTCTAATTTTTGTGTTACGAGCATTTATTTCAAAAAAAAATCTGCGGAAATCTACAAAATCTGTATAAAATAAATGGACGCAGATTTTGTGGATTTTCGCAGATAAAAAAAGTTTAAAGTTTAGATTTTGCTTAATCTTACATAGCGAATATAGCCTTTACCTTCGGTTTTTGCAGCAATTCCTTCAGTAGTAAGAGGGATTTCTAAATCAGCTGTATAATATTTTTGATCTTCAACGGCTGTTTCAAATCGCAATTTGTACCCTTTGTTGATTTTAGAATCTTCAATTTCAATTGTGGTAATACTACGATCACCGCCAGTTACTGAAGCTCCCGTTTTTGCACTGATATTCGTAGGCTTTTTAGAATAGAATTTATGCCATTCTTTAAGGGTTTTGTACCATTTTTTATCATCACCCATAACATAAAGAGTTTTGTCATATTCGCCTTTGGCATTTACAAGTGAAACCACAATATATGCTCCCTCTCCCATATAGTTAGACATTTGGAGCATGCATTTGTATTTACTGGTTTGTGCAGTAGCTTGAAACGATAAAAGGCATAGTAGCGCTGCTGCCAGCGATGTTTTAATTAAAGACTTCATAATTTTATTTTAAAAATTCTAGAGATATATTGTTTTTTGTTAAAGACTCATTTTCTTTTGCCAAGGAATAAGGACTTTCGTCAAATTCAGTGGTAACATCTTTTTTGGCGCCTAGAGATAGTAGGTGTTTCAAGATGGCATCGTCTTTAGAAATCATCGCTGCTTTGTGTAAAGCAGTTAGACCATCGGTGTTTTTAACGTTGATGTCAATGTTTAAATCGGTAATTTTTTTCAGCAAAGCTAAATCATTTTTGACTACAGCCAAGTGGTAAAGTGTGTTCCCGTCTTTTTGTGGAGAGGCTAAGTTTAATCCTTTGTCTTGAAGCAATTTTATTTTAGCTGCAAAAGGATCTTGTTTCGTAGCATTAGCAGCTTCTGGACCGCGACCCATTTGTGGTCGGTAAGACTGTATTAGATAGAATCCGAGATTGTTTCCTTCTTTGTCTTGAACATTTATGTCAGCACCTTTACTCAAAAGAAGTTCTACTGCAGCTGGAGTTCCTGATTTAACGGCCATCGTAAGTGCTGATTCTCCTTTTAGGTTTTGAGTATTGTTGTTTTTTACTGTTGGCAATAATTGTTCTAATGCAACAGTTGTTTCTCTGGCCGAAGCCGCAACCATTAAAGGGGTATTTCCTTCGTTATCGGCTTTGTTTACATCTACTCCTTTGGCTAGGAAGTAATTGATGATTTCAGTCTGGTTGGATTTACTTGCCAGAAAATGAAGTACTGTTTGTCCGTCTTTGCTGGTTACTGTTGGTTTTAGTTTTAATTCCTCAACCAAGTATTTGTACGTCTCAAGAGTAGATGCTTCTCTACGGAAACCTTGTGCAGCAAAAATAAGTGCATTGTCATTGTATTTTACTCCTTTTTCCAATAGGGATTTTAATAATGTAACATTACCCGATCTGGCGGCATAATTGAAAGCAGTATTCCCATCATTGTCAATATCTTTTAATGATAATCCTTTAGAAATAAAGTAGTTGCTCAGAGTGAGGTTTTTGTCTGATGGAATAGCCATCAGCAGAAGGTTTAAACCGTCTTTGTATTTTTTCTTAGGGTCTATTCCAGCTTTAAAAAAAGCATCATAAACAGCTGTATTGCTTTGTCCGCTACCGGCTGCAAATGTAATTGGGGTTTCTCCTTTGCTGTCTTCTAAATTAATGTCAGAACCTTTATTTATCAGGTAATCTACGATTTCGGCATTACCTTTATTAGCAGCCCAGTGTAAATAAATACGATTGTCGTGTGTGGATTTATTTACGTCATTTCCCGCTTGTTCCAATAAGAATTTTATAGTGGCTGTCGGTGCATCATTATTAATAGCGATAACGGTTACATCAAAAGCATTTGGTGTTGATGCTGACGGGCTGTTGCCTTTTGCTATTTCAGCTTGAACAGCTGCTACATTTGGGGCTGTTTTCCAAAAAGATTGCTCTAAAAGCGTATTTTTTTGCTGTGCACTGACGAATAAAGTGGCAGTCAAGGCAAAAGAAATAAAAAGATTCTTTTTCATAAATTTTTTTATAAAGGTTCTTAATTAATAGGGAAGGGTGTTTATTAAATTATCTTAAATTATTTAGATTAAATAAAAATAGAGCAAATGTAAAAATTAATATGATAATGTCAATAAGTATTTAACCATTATAAATAAATTTTTATTGCGTTTTTTTTATGTTTTGTGATTTTAAAATTGTTTTTTGTTTGATGCTTCTTTGCACTATTTCTAACTCAAAAAAGCACATGGATTTTTTGGATTGTTTTTTTAGACCTAAAAACTATTGGAAGGTTTAAAGCAATTATTTAAATTTTTTCAATGGGCTTTATTGTATTGCTTTAAGCTTGAGTAGCGGTTGCATTTTTCTTTTTTTTATTTCGTCCCCACCAGATGTAAAATCCGGATATGGGAAGACTAGCGATGAGTAAACTAAATAAGAACGCAAAGATTTTACCTGATAGACCTGCTATGGCCCCTGTGTGAAGATCATAATTCATTCGGATCAGATTGTCTGCAATTTTTGCGTCCTGCTGTCTGCCCCATATATGAGAAACATTCATCTCCTTTAGGGTGTATTGATCAAAATAACGATAGTCAATTTTCCAGTAAGTTCCTTTATCTAAATTGGCATTGGCAGCAATTGGTGATGTGTCCGTTTCAGGTGGATGCATTTCGATTGATCGTGCTCTTGGATATTCTTTTTGCATTTGGAACCAAATTTTATCCAATGGATTTGCGGTTACATCCTTTTGTGTTTTTGGGTTTCTTTTCGAAAGAGGCTCTTCATACAATAATGATTTTTCACCTCCGCTTATGGTATAATAAGAATAGGCGAACCATTGAAATCCCCATACTAAACCTGTAATGGCGAATATGATTCCGATTATGAGAACATAGAATCCAGTAATATTGTGCAAATCATAGTTTTTGCGTTTCCATTTTGTTCCTTTTTTCCATTTGAACCAAAAGCGTTGTTTTGTTGCGTTTTTATTTCTGGGATACCATAAAACTAATCCTGAGACTAACAATGCTAAAAAAATCAAGGTTGCAACCGATACGACAACCTGACCAATTTCACGAGGAAGCCATAAATTGAAATGCCCGTCTAAAATAAAACTGAAGAAACCCTCTTCATTATTTATAGTTTTTAAAACCAAACCATTATACGGATTTAAGTAAGTTGTATAATGATAAGATGGTTCATAATGGTAAAAGATGGCTTCTGCAGCATTGTTTTTATCATTGTATTTTATGGCATGAAGCAATTTACCGGGAACTTCTTTTTTAGCTATTTCAGCTAATTTTGACGGAGGCAGAAAAGATTCATGCTGCACTTCTACAAAACGATATTCTTCGGTGATGTTTTGTATTTCTTCCTGAAAAGCATACAAACAGCCGGTAATGGCAATTATAAAAACCAATAGGCCTGAGGACAATCCCAACCATAAGTGTATTTTACCAATACTCTTTTTGAAATTATTATTTTTCATTTAAAAATAGATAAAACTCCTCACGAAATGAGGAGTTTAGTTAGATAAAATAATCTTAGAATTTATACATTAATCCAGCAACTACATTCCTTAGTTTTTGTGGAGTAACAGTTGACCATCCGCTAAAATATTCTTCGTTTGTTAGATTATTTAGTTTTAGGGTAAAGTTGAATTTATTGGTGTTATACGATAAGGCTGCGTTAAGAGTGGTGTAAGCAGGCAGTTCAAATGTGCCAATATTAGCTCTATTTAAAACCTTATATTCACTAGCGTAATTTCCGCCAAAGCCTATTCCCAATCCTGTTAATTTTCCAGTTGTCAAAGTGTAATTAGCCCAAAAGTTTACCAAAGTTTCAGGTCCAGCCTCTTCGGGTCTTAATCCAAGGTATCCTGAATCAGCATTGTCTTTTGTAACTTCACTTTTGTTATTGCTGTATCCGGCAATAATATTAAATCCTTTCGCAGGGTTAGCAGTAAAACTTAATTCAACTCCTTTACTGTTTACCTCTCCACCTTGAATAGAATTATTGATATTATTTGGATCGGTCATCAATCGGTTATTGACATTAATGTTGTAATAACTGATAGATGCAGAAATGATATCTTTGTACAAGTTCGTTTTTAAACCAAATTCATATTGATTGGCGTGTTCCGGGTCAAATGTTTGCATTCTGGTGTTAGTACCATCAATATCCGAAACTTGCTGTGGCGCAACGTTTACAAATCCATCCATGTAATTGGTGAAAATGGAGACTTTATTTTCGACGATTTGGTACACAACACCAAATTTCGGAGAAACGGTTGTTTGGCTTTTATCATCTTTCCAGGCATCTGTTTTGTTCTTGAAGTTATCGACTCTAAGACTTGCCATTACCGAAAGTTTATCTGTAAAATTAAATACATCTGAAACATAAGTGCCCAATGTTTGCGTTTCTGCTGTTGAGTTTCCTTCAAATGAATTTACCAAAAGATTGTCAACTCCTTGCTGTGTTAGATCCCCGGTGTCTGTTTGGTTGACTAAATTGACAATTCCGTTGGCGACCCAACCTGTACTTCCATTGTATATATTAGAGGAATAATAATCAAGTCCAGCAACTAAGCGATTTCTGAATTTCCCAATTTGAAAGTCTCCAATGAAATTTTGTTGGATGTCAGAAGCCCATGTTTCTCCATTTCTTTTTGAAATATATCTTGTGAAATCACCTCCGTTAGCTGAATCCCATAAATAAGAATAGTATCCATTTGATGTACTGCTGCTTTTTGAAAATGCAGTTTGCGAAGTCCACTGATCAGACAATTTGTAAAACATTTGAGCCTGTAGGTTAAATGTTGGATTACTTATAGAAAGTTCATTTGAGGTATAGGAGTTTTTGTAGTTTTCTTTAAAAACATCTATTGAGGTAAAAGTTAGTGGAGCATACCTGTTCAAGAATATCATTGGTGCCACCGCTGCACTTCCCTGGGTAAATTCAGTATTGATTAGGAATGATAATTTGTCATTCACTTTATAACTCAAGGAAGGTGCGAAAAAAAGTGATTTTGCAAAACCGGCATCTTGAAAGGAATTTTGGTTTTGGTAAGCTGTATTAACCCTTATACTAACATCTTTATTTACGGGAACATTTACGTCGGCAGTAAGTCTATTCATGTTATAACTTCCAGAAAGATAGCTAATTTCTCCGCCGAATGTAGAATAAGGTCTTTTGGTTACCGTATTGATTAGCCCACCATACGATATGAGACTGCTGCCAAATAAAGTTGCAGATGGCCCTTTTATCACTTCAATATTATCTACATTGATTGGGTCTATCGTTCCATTATTGGTAGCTGGTAGTCCATTAATCATTGTGGGTTGGACTGCAAAACCTCTCATGCTAAAATATTCAGCCCCATCTGTTCCACGACCGGTAGATTCCCATAAACGTGTAATTCCTGTTGCATTTTTTATGGCGTCATTAAAGTTGGTTACCAATTGTTCTTTTATTAGCTCGCTCGTAACGGTATTGTACACTTGAGAGTTTTCAATATTGCTCAGAGGCATTTTTGAAACGGTAGTACTTTTTTCTCTTTTGTATTTGTATTTGTTGTTAACGGTTACTTCTTTTAAGGAGTCAGTTTGAGTTTCTTGCGCAAAAGCGGTTCCTATGGAAAACAAACAGAGACTTACGAGAAAAGTAAATTTTAAAATTTTCTGATTCAGATCATTCATGGTTGAAAAATAAATAGGTTAAATAATTAATGCTTATTTAGAATAAATAAGAATAAGGCAAAATTAAAATTTAATTTATATTTAACAATATTTATTTAGATTAATTAAAAATAATGTTTTAATGAGTTGATTTGTATTTATTTAGGAATAAAAAAAACCTTGCTTTCTTAGGGCAAGGTTTTGATTTGAGTATAAAATGGAGTTTTTTATTTGACTTTTTTCATGGAAAACTGTTCGGAACTTGGTTTTCCTTGTTGGACACCTGAAATTTTGGCAACCAAGCTATCGGCAGTGATTTGACTATAACTGATTTTTTGAGGGTAATCGTGTTTTGGATTTTCAAAAACCAATTTTTTTCCTGCTTCACCACTTAATTTAAAAGGAACCGACTTGTCATTATTTTGCCCTTTTACAGCTGCACTATAGGTCAATTCGTCACCAATTTGTTGCAATGTAATCGTTTCAAAGTGTAAAGTATCTTCCGCTTTTATATAATAGGATTGGCCTTGAAAAGTACTGTCGTTCACTTTTTGCCAGATTTCTTCGAGATTCCCATCAGCTGATTTGTTTTCCCAAGTACCTATCAGCCACTGTGCTGCATTGATTTTTTCGTTTTTATTTGAATCGTTTTTACAGGAAACAATTGCGGACAAAAGCAGTAAAAGAGTTATTTTTTGAAACATTGGTGTAACTGTTTGATGTTATTTGAAAAGCTAAATTATGAAAAAATAGAATAGAAAGATTTTTGATTTCAGATATTATAGACTTCTTTGATCGACAAGCTACTATTTATCAACCCCAAATCAGAAATGCTTCGCCAGTTCGCCGGTACTCGAGTCAAAAATCGTTAATCTGAAATCAGCAGTCATTTTTGCTTTCATTCAAAATAGTATAAACCAGTTCTTTAGTGGGTTTTTGATCTTTTAGTTTCGCTCTAACCAGATCAAAAGTAACTTTGAAATCACAGCCCGATTTATAATGGCTGCAACCATAAGCCGTATTTCCTTTCAGCACCGTTCCGTTTTGACATTTCGGACAGGCTAAGGCATCTGGTATTGGTTTTTCGGCTATTTTCTTTGGTTCGAGTTTGAGCTTGAAATTTTCATCAAAACGAAGCAAACCTTCTACAACAGTCCCGTTATCAGTTTTAAAGTCTTTTAAATTTACCGTAGATCCTTTTTGAAGCAATCGCAAGTATTGATTCTCTGATATTTTTTTTTCTGCAAAAGTATAGGGTAATACAAAAGTACATCCGGCTTTATATTCGCCACATCCATAAGCTGATTTTCCTTTTATCAGTGTGTTTTTTTTGCATTTCGGACAGACTTCAGCCAAAATTCCTGCCGCTTTCTTTTTCTCAACGGTAGCTTCTTGTTTTTGAATACTTCCTGCATGCGAAATATTGGCACGCCTGCTTTCGCTTCGTACTTCATAGACCAAGGCTTCTACCATCTGTTTCATGTTCTTGATAAACGCAGCAGCGGTAAAGGTCCCTTTTTCAATATCTTTCAACTGCTTTTCCCAAGAACCTGTTAGTTCGGCCGATTTTATTAATTCATTTTGAATAGTGTCAATCAATTGGATCCCTGTTGGCGTCGGCAATACCTGTTTCTTGTTTCGAACGATGTATTGGCGTTTAAAAAGGGTTTCAATAATATTGGCTCGCGTTGATGGTCGCCCAATACCATTTTCTTTCATCAATTCGCGTAAATCTTCATCATCTACCTGTTTACCTGCGGTTTCCATAGCGCGCAATAGTGTTGCCTCTGTAAACTGATTGGGTGGTTTGGTTTCCTTTTCTAAAAATGAAGGTTGGTGTGGCCCTTTTTCACCTATAACAAAACTAGGTAATATATCAGCCTCTTTTTCTTTGGTATTGGGGTCTTCGAAGACTACGCGAAACCCCTTTTTTAAGATTTCTTTTCCGGTGGTTTTGAATAGTACATCAGCTGCTTTTCCAATTACCGTGGTATTGGCTACCAAACAATCATCATAAAAAACGGCAATAAATCGCTTCACAATAATATCATACACTTGCTGCTGATTGTATTGCAAATTGGTTTCAATCCCCGTTGGAATAATCGCATGGTGATCGGTTACTTTTTTATCGTTGAAAACTTTCGGTGATTTTTTAATCTTTTTTTCCAAAAGAGGCTGGGTCAACTCCGCATAATTGGTTAGTTTTTCCAAAATACCGGTTACTTTTGGATAGATATCGTTCGGTAAAAAGGTGGTATCGACTCTGGGGTAGGTGACTACTTTTTGTTCGTATAAAGTCTGGACAATTTTGAGCGTTTCATCTGCCGAAAACCCAAACTTGGTATTGCAATACACTTGTAATCCTGTTAAATCAAACAGCTTAGGAGCAAACTCATTGCCATTCTTTTTTTCGATAGAAACAATTTCAAAATCACTTTCCAGGACTTTATTGGCCAAAATTTCGCCATCTTCCTTTTTTAAAAAACGTCCTTCTTCATAGCTGAAAAGCGTCTCTCGATATAAGGTTTGCAACTCCCAATAGGGTTGCGGTTTAAAATTCTCAATTGCTGTAAATCGGTCTACGACCATCGCTAGGGTTGGCGTTTGTACCCGCCCGATAGACAATACCTGTTTGTACCCGCCATGTTTTACGGTGTACAAACGGGTGGCATTCATACCGAGTAACCAGTCGCCAATAGCTCTGGAAAAACCTGCGTAGTATAAATTATCGTAGTTGGTGGATGGTTTTAAGTTTTCAAAACCTTCTTTGATGGCCTCGGTAGTTAGGGATGAAATCCATAAGCGTTTTACCTCGCCTTTATACTGGGCTTCGTTCATGACCCAGCGCTGAATGAGTTCTCCTTCCTGTCCCGCATCCCCGCAATTGATGACCAATTCGGCTTTGTCAAATAAACTTTTTACGATTCTGAATTGCTTTTCAATACCCGAATTTTGCACCACTTTGGTTTCAAATTTCTCGGGCAGCATGGGCAGGTTGTTCAAGTCCCAACTCTTCCAATGAGGTTTATAATCGTTCGGTTCTTTTAAGGTACATAAATGCCCAAAAGTGTAGGTCACGACATAGCCGTTGCCTTCGTAATACCCATCGTGTTTGGTATTGGCTCCCAAAACGGATGCGATTTCGCGTGCTACACTTGGTTTTTCGGCAATACAGACCTTCATTTTCTCCTGTTAATTTGAAGCCGCAAATTAGGAATTTAGAAATTGGTATTAAAAAGAAATCTTATGGAGTTATGAACGGCTAGGGTTTGCTATTTTTTAGGAGCATAAGGATTGGTGTTTTCAAGAGGCAATCTTCCTGCTGTCCGCTGTATCTCTACTTCCCGATGCTTCGGGACTACGAGGATGCCGCTTCCATCAGGGCTATTGATGGGGTTTCATTTTCATAAGAACCTGAGTAAAAATAATGTAGATTACTTTATGTACCTAGCTGGGGAGTATAGAAGAATAATTGTTTTTGTAATATTTTTACATTGAAATAGAGTGAAAATTGTATACATTTAGGAAAAAATTAAATATGAAAAAAATTATTCTCCTATTATTATTACTGCCAATGATTGCACTTTCTCAAAAAATTAAAACCAAGAAGGATAAAGTTCTGGTCGATGAAAAGGAAGTAGCAATATTAAACGACAAAATTTCCGACCAATATGAATTGTCAGATCTGAATAATGTAAAACAGCTTACAATTGAGTATGAAGCCATGGCAGTAGGACAAACAATTATGAGTCAATGGTTGGTCGTTACTTCAGGAGATGGAACTAAAAAAACTGAAATTCCATATGATGTATTGATTACTTCATTCAGTCCAACAAAAATTATTCTGCATTTACTTTCAGTAAAATATGGTTTGTTTGATTCTAGTGGATTTAATCAGAATAAAATAACTGAGTTTTTTGCAACACAAAGAGAGAGTATTTCAGATAAAGCTTTTAAAACAAAAGTTGATGTTTTGGAATCAAGAAAAGAAAGGCAAGAAAAAATTTCCCGCTATAATCCTTATGTGAAGAATGATGGAACTGTTATGTTTGGTGGAACAGCTGGAACGTCTATAGTTGGCCGTGTAGTAGGCTCAAGTTATACACCAATGGGTTCAAGTAATTTTGCAAACGTTTATGATTTGGACAATAATAAAGTTGCAAGTGCACAAATAAAAGGAAATTTTGATAATGATATAGAAGTTACTTTGTACACTGATAGTAAATTTACCTATCAGTCGACCAGTCGTTTTTCTGGGCCAGATGATGTGGCTTTTTTTAAAGAATTAATAGAAGAGTTAGTTTATCGTGACATTACATTAGAGCATCAAGCAAAAACATATAACGCAAATTTATTAAATGAAAAGATTCGCATAGCAAAAGAAAGAAGTGTAAACGTTTACAACGTAAAAGGGTATGCAATTGATAATAAAGGTGTGAAATATGATGGAATATTGACAGCCCAGTTTGAAAAATTAGATATTAATCAAACAGGAAACACTGAAGTCATTGATGCAATTGATAAATATGGAAAATTTGTCACAGTTAAGTATCTTAATGAGAAAGGAAAAGAGAGGATAATCACTTTAGCAGCAAAAGATAATACTGTTTTTTATGTAAAAAACGCAGATGGTTCCGAAACTGGTTATAGGGGAATGAAAGTTAAAGGTGATGTGATGAAAAAACTTTCAAACGCAATGTCATTAGGTTTTAATAATGCATATTTTTATAGGGTAGTTTTTTCAGAAAAAGATAATTCACTTTTGGTTGATCCAGTTGAGAAAGATCGCTATGTGATAAATACGAAAAATCAAGAAGCAGGTCAAATGATTGATAAACGAAATAATAAAAATATTTCAATTGAATTGGCGGAGTATCTAAGTTCTTGCAAAGATTTATCCAATGAAATTAAGAAAGAAGTATTTGATTTAAAAATCGAGGAAAACCTTATAAATATTGTAAAAGAATATAATGAATGCAAATACCCCAATTAAATTGTAAAAAACAACCTAGTTTATTAATCTAAACTAGGTTTTTTAGTTTTAGGAAGACTTTATTTTTAAGAAAAGTTGTGTAACAATTAATTCTTATTGGCGGGCTATAGTTTTCTTAAGCTGGGACTCTTCGAAGTCTTCTCGGAAACAAAAATAGTATTAGTAGGACGAGACATGTTTGTAGGCACGAGCGAAACGCTCACGCTAACAGGGAATTTGGTGTTAAAAAGAAATCTTTAGGAGCAGAACTATTGGTAGTTTCAAGGACGAACCTTCCTGCTGTCCGCTGTATCTCTACGTTCCGATGCTTCGGGACTACGAGGATGCCGCTTCCATTAGGGCTATTAATAAGGTTTCATTTTCATAATGACCAAAGCAACAAGATTCTGCTAGATTGTCATTTGTTTTCTGCTCCAATGTAGTTGTGTGAGCCGTCACAGTTGGGTAGTTTTTTAGACAATCCACAGATACAATCGTTGATTCCTTTTCCGTTAAGAATACGTTGGGTGTATTTTTCGATTCGGGTCTCGCGGGTTTTAGCTTGTTTGGGAGCCGAAAAATAGAGATTATAAGCCCGTTGTCGCCCTGGAGTTAAGGCTTGAAAAGCAGTTTTTAAGTCTGGGTTTTGGGCTAATGTATTTTGTAATTCTGCCACCAATTCAAGTTCTGTATTGCTTTTAAAAATTACTTTCAAGCCTGCTTTTTCAATTTCAACGGCTTCATAAATATAGGCTTTGATAATTGATTTCTGGTCTGTGATTTCCGGAAGATTGGTAAACTTAAAAAAACGCATTGCCTGACTGTTTTCTCCGGGTTTGCTTAGAATACCGTTGCTGTCTTGAAGTAAAGTTCCTTTAAAAAAGCTAAGCGTACAGTATTCTTTAAAACTGCCTATAAGTACAACATTGTTTCCCCGAAAACTGTAACAAGGAGTACGCCACTTGAATTCTTCGGTTAATCCACAATCGAGTAGTAATAGTCTCAATTGCTCCATTTCGGGTTGCCATTTTTTGGCATTGCTTATAAAGTCATCAACTTTGGGATTCATTTTACTAGATTTTAAAAAATAAAAAAGATTTTGGTTTTATAAAAGTATAAAAATAAATGTATTGAAAAATGCTGTGATGATACTAAAAATTAGAGTTAATCGTTGCAAACGAACAGTGGAATTGATTCCTTGTCCATTCCATGGCGCCTAAATCTAGAAAAATTAGCATTAATTTAATTTTTTACAAAAAAAAAGCTATGCCGTTTTATGGCTATAGCTTTTCTGACTTATTTTTACCTGTCCTTCGTTTGATGGCTAGGTATGCACCCTAGCGACAGCAGACGAAGTATGGCTGCGTTCAAACTGAAATATATATCTGTGCGATCTGGTCTGTTGTTAGCTGATAGACACTATTGTGCTTTTACTTTAATTGAATCATAACTATTCGAATTTGAACCTATTAATCCATATACAGTTTCGCCTTTTTTGATTGTTTTACCGTTAAGATCAAATTCCAATAATTCTTTTTTAAAATTTTTATTTGCTGAACTTGCAGCGATCATATTTCCTCCCGCTAGTCCTGGACCTAATATTAATCCGACAGGGAATGTATGAGTTGGTTTTGTTTCGGTATAATAGCCATTTGAAGTAGTTGTCGTTCCAGAATAAAATTGGAGTGGGGATAAAAGTAAATACCACAAATACGAAGCTGGACTTTGTTTTATCGTTTTGAATAGTTTTTCCGTTTCAATTAAACTGACTTCATTACCGTTTTCATAAGAAAGTTTAAAATCTTTTCCGAAAATTATATCTTTTTCAGTATTGTTTGTGATCTTAACTGCTATTAACTTAATATCATTTTTAGTCTCTTTCTTTTTATATTTTTTTTCTAACAAATCGTATTTATATTCTAGCAAAATATTACTTTCAATACTTCTTGAAACATAATTTATTGTTTGGGGATTTATCTTTTTATATCCAGAGGCGCAACTATTTAAAAGTATTGTAAAAACTAAAAGCGAACCAATTTTAATCATTTTAATCATTCTGTAATTTATTTTAAGGTTTAAGGTTTATTTTTTTTTTTTTTCGGTTTCCGTCTATGTTTCCTTGCTACAAGTGGTTCGGGGTTAAATTAAAATTTAACTTTCGATTGTCACAAAACTCCCAAATACAAAGCTGTTTTCAAATTAAGCCAATTGCCCAAATCACTAGTAGCAGGTGTTACCAGAGGTCTTTATTCTTTCGTCACTATTTTGGCGGTCTCTTTTGCTATTCCAATTGTCGCAATTGAGCCGCTATTAAATCTCAAAAAATCGGATTCAACTCCATCACTAAAAATAACCCCACTTGTGGGCATTAAAGATTCTATAGTTAGATTGTTTTGAGTTTTTATAATTCCGGATGTTATGCCAATTTGAGTTCTTACACTTTGAAAAGGTTCCCTAACCGCAAATAACAATTCGTTGTCTTTTAGTTTTGGTCTTTTTGGTTTTAAATTTTTCTCAAACATATTTGTAATACCATAAGACATATTAAAAATAGAACTCAACCAACCTGTTGAGCCTGCTGGTGTAGATACAATTAAACCGCTTGAAGATTGTTCCTCAATATTGTTGTTATAGGTTATTTTATATTTTGCAGAAATATGTGTTGATGCCCCAATGAACAAGTCGTTAAATGCTAAAAGACGTTGGCCATCATTTAATTTTGCTTCTGCAAATCGCATAGTCTTCGAATTATATTTGTTGTTAATTACATTTTCAACTCCACCAATAAAGTTCGAAATGTCAAATGGTAATAAAACGCCATCATATCTTTCTTTATCCGGATTTACTGCAATAATTGGAATATTCTTTGAATATTTTGCTGTATTTGCGACAAGTCCATCTTGTCCGATTACAATTATTAATTGATTTTCAGAAAATATAAATGAAGGGACAAAATTTCTTTCGATAATTTTGTTTTTTATAACTTTTGAAAGTTGTATTTGTAGTGATTGTAATGAATTTTGAAAAATTTCGTTTTCAATTTCGTAATCATCAAAATTACCTCCGAGTCGTTCAATATAAAATTTCGCCTGTGCTTTTGTATTAAAGCGTTCAATTAGTAATTCAAGGCGTGTTTTATTCTTGACAATTATAGCATATTCAGTGCTCATCGTGTATTATTTCTCGTTTAATAAAGAATCTAATAAATCGGGACTAATATTTAAGTTGCCAATTTTATCAGCATTTTCGGCGAGTTGTCTGAAAGCAAGCGAAATATTAAATTTAGGGTCAGGATTATTATTCAAAGCAGTTAAAATTTTCCAATCAATTTCTTTGTACGGTTTCAACGTTGCTTCAATCACATATCCTTGAGTTTCGGCTTCTTTTTTGTCGTTTTCCGTTTTTTCTTCTATTAAAAGCTTTCTCTGATTTTCAACAGAAATGTCAGCTTCAAGTTTCATTTCTCTTAACTTTCTGTCATTTTCCGCTTTTATAACTTCGGATTCCATTTTCTTCTCTGTAATTTGCTTTTGTTTTTCTTCAATTGCAATTTCAGTATTTAGTTCCGTTTCTTTAATTTTTCTTTCTTGTTCCACCGCAAAATTTCGTCTTTCATAAATTGCTTGATCTGCTTCTTGTTGTAGTTTTTCTCTTGTTTCGGTTTCCAATGCTCTTGACATTTCTGGAGTGGCCGAAATCGCTAAAATATTTGCTCCCAAAATTTCTATTCCAAGCATATTTATTGCGGTAGAATTTTTTAATCCTTCAATTATACTTTCTTCGATGGTTTTGGCTGAACGAATCGCATCTTTAAGTTTTATTCCGTGAATAAATGATGAAGTTGCTGTCTGTGCTTCATTAATTAATCGTTGATTTAGTTTTTCAATATCATTTTTTTTGTATTGTCCGTTATCTTGG
This sequence comes from Flavobacterium maritimum, assembly GCF_040049085.1. Taxonomy (NCBI): domain Bacteria; kingdom Pseudomonadati; phylum Bacteroidota; class Flavobacteriia; order Flavobacteriales; family Flavobacteriaceae; genus Flavobacterium; species Flavobacterium maritimum. The sequence continues at coordinate 128,587 of NZ_JBDLZY010000007.1, read as the reverse complement.
ACAGTAAAATCCAAAACATCAGATAAAGTTTTTGGATTTGTGATTTTGTAACTTATTTGCCCTTGTATAGTTACGGATTGATAATCATTTGTTGACTCACTAAATATGAATGGTAAATCGTTACTTCCCATAGGAATTGCAACGATTGAACTGTTTGGAGAAAAGTAGAAAAACGAAAGTCCTCGACCTTCTTTTTTTATGGTTCCATTTTTAAAATGTAAAACATAAGTCATTGCATCAAATTGTATGTGTTTAAATCCAAACATAATTTTTTATTTCTATTTTAGGTTATTGTTAAATGCGGTGTGTCTTAAAACCCTTGCTAACTTATATATACTTACCACAAACCCAGTTTATGCATGCGAATCTGCTTAAATGTAAGGTGTCTTATAGCGTTTGTAATTTTTTTTCAAATATAGAAACTAATACCGAAAATACTGATTAAATTTTGTTTGGTTTTTATAACTTTTTCCAAAACTAACTCCTTTTGATTCGAGGATTTTACGGTAAACCATAAATGCTGTTTTTTAGCAAATAATCCATAGTCCCAGTAGTAGAGGAAAGCCTTTGAGTGTTTAAAACCGCTTTTTTCTGGTGGTGGTAGAGCGACCAATGGAAGCTCCTGCCAGCGGCCTAGAAAAAGGGTTGGAAGCCGAGAAGCTTGAAACGGATGATGGGAATTAGCTTCTGAAAAAAGATGCTGAAGCTAAAGGAAAGCGCCTGTTAATTAGCTTTTGTAAATTACAGTAACTATTTACCAGGAATATAGGAGCTCATTTTGTTTAAAGACTTGAGGATATAGGGTGCCCAAATGGAAGGGGAACGAAGGATTTCATCTTCAAAGAACTTGAAAATGTTTTGTATAGCTTCATTCTGATCTTTCTGTATTAGTTTGGTTTCTAAGGTGATACCATTTTGTAAATTTACCATTCCATCTTGTAACTTAGGGGTAATTGCTAACAATGGGACTCCTGCGAGAGCCGCCAGACGTGCAGGAAGGATTGAGGCCATGCATTCTTCTCCCAGAAAGTGAACGGGGCAACAGCGGGATCTTCCTATGTTGTCTCCAATTACTATAACCCGTCCACCAGAGCGCAAGTGGTGAACCAGTTTTCGTAATCCGATGAAACCACCTCCCGGAATATTAACTTTCCCTGTGCGTTGAATCCACGGGCCACCAACAAGTACAAGTGCAAAGTTATTGACACGGCACCATTCGGCAAGTAGCCTAGCCCACGGAGTATGACAGATGGTGATGATACAGCCCGACTCTTCAGGCAGACTAAGTTTGCAGTTGACAAGTGCTATGTTTCCGCGACGAAGCGGAGTTCTCAGAAACAGAGAAAGCGATCTTCTCAACATTCGGGCCATCCATATTTTGCGAATGGTAAAATAACAACCATCCGGAGTCTCGGCAAAACAGGAAGGGATTTTTGCCCAGTTTCTCTCTATTGCAAAAAGGTGTAAAAAAGCAATTATTGATGATAGCCACCCATATATTGATAGAAGTATAAGCAGGTATTGTGGTCGTTTCCTTCGCAACTCATTCGAAGTATTCACAGGCGTTGATAATCTTTTTTTTATTTGCATTATTAAAAAGCTTTTAAAAAATGAATTAAAAAAACGGAACTCAAGTATGTATAACTATGCTGGAATTTTTACGAAATGTAAAAAGTGTAATCGTTTTGCATTAAAAAGAAATAGGAATGCTTATCAAAGTTATGAAAAATATAATAACTATTTTACATTGAGTTATTTGTGTTTTTAAGTAAGTAAAGTTTAGTAAATTTTATTCGAAATTGGATTTTTGCCCTGTTTCTTTTTTAAAAAGAACCGCAGTAAAAAAGATACAAGCTGATAGCAGGAAAAAGCTCCTAAAAAAACCAACAACGAACAACTTTTAACTATCAACTATTTTTCGTAATTTTGCACTCCAATAAAAGGATTAGGAAAATGTTAGATAGACTTCAATATGTAAAACAACGTTTCGACGAGATTTCGGATTTGATTATTCAACCCGATGTAATCGCCGATCAAAAGCGGTATGTACAACTCAATCAGGAGTATAAAAGTATAAAAGCGTTGGTGGAAAAGCGAGAAGAATATATGCTTGTTTTGGCAAATATTAGCGAAGCCAATGAAATAATTGCTGACGGAAGTGATGCAGATATGACTGAAATGGCCAAAATGCAATTGGATGAAGCAAAGGAAAGATTACCGGAATTAGAAGAAGAAATCAAATTCATGTTGATTCCAAAAGATCCGGAAGATGCTAAGAATGTGATGGTTGAGATTCGTGCCGGTACAGGTGGGGACGAAGCCAGTATTTTTGCAGGAGATTTGTTCCGTATGTATACCAAATATTGTGAAAATCGCGGATGGAGAACTTCGGTTGTGGATATGAACGAAGGAACTTCCGGTGGTTTTAAAGAGGTTATTTTTGAAGTTACAGGCGAGGATGTATATGGTACTTTGAAGTTTGAAGCAGGTGTTCACCGTGTGCAACGTGTACCTCAAACAGAAACTCAAGGGCGTGTGCACACATCAGCAGCGACTGTTATGGTGCTTCCGGAAGCAGAGGAATTTGATGTACAAATTGATATGAATGATGTTCGTGTGGATTTCTTCTGTTCTTCAGGACCAGGTGGACAATCTGTAAATACAACGAAATCAGCTGTTCGTTTGACGCACATTCCAACCGGATTGGTGGCACAATGTCAAGATCAAAAATCACAACACAAGAATAAAGATAAAGCGTTAACGGTTTTACGTTCTCGTTTGTATGAGCAGGAATTAGCCAAAAAACAAGAGGAAGACGCTTCAAAACGTACTTCACAGGTTAGTTCTGGTGACCGTTCAGCTAAAATCCGTACGTATAACTATGCGCAAGGTCGTGTGACTGATCACCGTGTAGGGTTAACTTTGTACGATTTGGGTAATATCATGAATGGTGATATCCAAAAAATTGTTGACGAATTACAATTGGTGAACAATATGGAGAAACTAAAAGAAGCAAGCGAAGTATTTTAAAGAATATAGATGCAAAAATAAAAATACCATACTAAATTATTTAGCATGGTATTTTTTTTAAAAGCTTTTTACTGTTTTTGGACTTTATAAGAAATAATAAGCAGATTAAATCTTTGCGAATTTTGCAAAAATCTTTGCGAACTTTGCGGTTAAACTTACAATAATGACGACACAACAACTAATCGACCAGATAAAAATCAAGAAATCTTTCCTAGCTGTAGGATTAGATGTTGATTTGAATAAAATTCCACAACATTTATTAGAATTGGAAGATCCTATTTTCGAATTCAATAAAGCCATAATTGATGCAACGCATGATTTAGCGGTGGCTTACAAACCCAATACGGCTTTTTATGAGGCATACGGAATAAAAGGTTGGATGTCGTTGCAAAAGACCATTAATTATATCAACGAAAAATATCCTGAAATTTTCACGATTGCAGATGCTAAACGCGGGGATATTGGAAATACTTCATCGATGTATGCCAAGGCTTTTTTTGAAGATTTAAATTTCGACAGTGTTACCGTTGCTCCTTATATGGGAAAAGATTCTGTTGAACCGTTTTTGGCTTTCGAAAACAAGCATACCATTATGTTGGCCTTGACTTCAAATGAAGGCGCTTTTGATTTCCAGACATTAATAACAGATGGAACCCGAGGCGAAGCCGAACGGAGCGGAGCTAAAGAATTGTACAAACAAGTTTTAGAGACTTCTAAAACGTGGAAAAACAGCGAGAATTTAATGTATGTTGTTGGGGCAACCAAAGCCGAATATTTCACTGAAATACGTAAAATAGTTCCTGATAGTTTCTTATTGGTTCCAGGAGTAGGAGCGCAAGGAGGAAGCCTTTCTGAAGTTTGTAAGTACGGAATGAATGACAATGTCGGATTGCTTATCAATTCCTCTCGTGCCATCATTTATGCTTCAAACGGAAAAGATTTTGTGGAAAAAGCGAGAGAAGAAGCTTTGAAAATGCAACAGGAAATGGAAGCTATTTTAAAATAAACTTTTTTAGGGGAGTTATATTTCTTCGGTGTCCGTGACTTTGATTTTACAGATCATATTAAAATCAATGTCAATCCATTCGCTCACTTTGATTAAGCCCATCATTTGGCTAACCGGAGTGAGTCCGAAATCACGAATACTCAATTTCTTTTTTCCTTTTATGAAATATAAATCACCGTCACTGCTGTAAGAAACAGGGATGGAATAATGCCTTTTTATGCCTGTAATGGTAATGCTGACAATGGCATTCATAGCGTTTGACTGATTTTTTTCTAAACTTGGCTGCAGATCCAGATAATTTATTTGGACTTGCAAGTTAGGGTAAGTGTCTGATTTTATCAGTTTTAAAAAATCCCTCAAAGCCATTTTATTATTAGATGAAAAATTCTTTACGGGTACGGTAAGTTTGTTTTCACTTAATGAAATCTTATTTTGATTTTGAGAAGTAGTAAAGGACATTTTTTTATTGGAGAGGTCTTCTCCGTTTTGAAATATTTTAAATGATACTACATTTGTTGTGCCGGTAATAGTTAAAGAACTGTTTTTTTGTAAGCTGACATTAACGAGTGGTTGGGCAAATATAGGAGTGTAAACTAGTACGTAAAGGAGTGCTATTTTTACTAAAATTTTCATACTGCAAAGATAAATAATTAGCACGAATGTTCTTTTGATTAGACACTAAAAAAAGTAAGAATTAATGAAAATTTTTAAAGACCAAATTGGAGTTTCACATGCCTTCGAATCTTCGCCAAAGCGTATTGTTTCGCTTGTCCCATCACAAACAGAATTACTGTATGATTTAGGTCTTGAAGAGCGAATTATTGGGATTACCAAGTTTTGTGTCCATCCGAGCCATTTTAAATCAACCAAGAAAATTGTAGGAGGAACGAAGAAAGTACATTTCGATAAAATACGGTTATTACAGCCTGATATTATCATTTGCAATAAAGAGGAGAATACCGAGGAAATGGTGTCTGAATTGCGTCAAATTTGCCCCGTTTGGGTGACTGATATTATAACGATTGAAGATAATTTCAGAATGATTTCCGATTTTGGGCAAATTTTTAACTGTAATCCCGAAGCACAGAATTGGAACGATAAATTGGCTTTTGCCTTGAGCGATTTTAAAAGTTTCATTAAAGAGGCTCCAATAAAAAAAGTGGCTTATTTTATATGGAAAGATCCTTATATGGTTGCGGGTTCTAATAATTTTATAAATGAATTACTGAAACTGAATCATTTTCAGAATATCTATGACACGAAAGGCCGTTATCCTGAAATTGATTTAAAGAAAATTCGTTTGGAAGGTGATCCGGATTTGGTGCTCTTATCCTCAGAGCCTTATCCTTTTAAAGACGAAGATGCTCTTGAAATAGGCAGGTATACGCATCACGCCAAAACTGTTTTTGTGGATGGCGAAATGTTTTCCTGGTATGGGAGTCGGTTGTTAAAAGCTTTTGATTATTTCAAAAAGATGCATCAAAAATTAGGATTCGCATTCCTCCAGAACTAATTCTTCTTTTTCAATCGTAGCGTTGACGGCGGGTTTGACAGTTTTGCAGTTCTGTTCGGTAAGCATTTTGAATTCTTGCTGCAATTTTTCTATTTCACTTTTCTCTTTCAATAATCCTTGCATGGGGTGTAATTTTTTGCAAATTTACGTTTTAGAATCATTAAATCCTCTTTATTAAATGTTAAGATTGGGATTTAAAATTAAAATTCTATTTTTACAAAAAAAACGAACATGATTAATTATACCATTTATAAGAACGAAAACAGCAGACAATGGGTAACTTTTGTGCATGGTGCTGGTGGAAGTTCGTCTATTTGGTTCAAGCAAATTCGAGATTTTAAGAAACATTATAATGTGGTGTTATTGGATTTGCGAGGTCATGGAGAATCAAAGCCTACCTTAAAAACGGCTTTAAAACAAAAATATACCTTTTCCGCTTTAGCAAATGATATTTTAGAGGTTTTGGACCATCTGAAGATTGAAAAATCACATTTTGTTGGAATTTCATTGGGCACCATTCTGATTCGACAATTAGCAGAAATGTATCCCGAAAGAGTGCAAAGCATGATTCTTGGTGGAGCGATTCTTAAAATGAATTTTCGTTCCCAGGTTCTGATGCGATTGGGGAATATGTTTAAATATGTGTTGCCGTATTTGGTTTTGTATCGTTTTTTTGCTTTTGTGATTATGCCTAAAAAAAGTCACAAACAATCTCGTTCGCTTTTTATCAATGAAGCCAAGAAATTATACCAAAAAGAATTCATCAAATGGTTTAAACTTACAGCCGAAATCAATCCCGTACTGAAATGGTTTCGACAAGTGGAATTGAGTATTCCTACTCTTTATGTAATGGGAGAAGAGGATTATATGTTCTTGCCTTCAGTTCGAAAAGTAGTAGAAAGCCATTATAAATCTTCTAAATTGTTTGTAATAGAAAATTGTGGTCATGTAGTAAATGTTGAACAGCCTATCGCTTTCAATACTGCCGTGCTTTCCTTTATAAACACTGCTAAATAAAAAATGCCGGTATCCAAAGATACCGGCGTTTTTATAACTAACCAAAACCAAAATAATAAATAACCAGTTTATTACATTGCAAAGATCACACTTATTGCGATTCTTGGCTGTTAAGATTTTGTTATTAGTTTGTTGCTGATAAGTTAAGTTTTTTCTATCTTTAATAGATTATTTTTTAACAGCTGTATTTTGCTTAATTTTAGCTGTTTATAATATAGGATTGCCTTTCCCCATTTCATTTTTTTATTTTGTAATAAAACTTAAAAAGAATAATTTTAGTTACTTAAGCATAAAATTATCCATTTTGGTTAGATCGATAAGTAGGTTACCGTTGCGTTAAACTATTAAAATTTACAAACATGAAATTAGATAGAAAACTTACAACAGCGTCTGGCAGACCTTTTGTAGAAAATGAAAATTCGCAGTCAGTAGGCCCTCGTGGACCTTTATTACTTCAAGATTATATTCTTCACGAAAAAATGGCCCATTTCAACAGGGAACGCATTCCCGAAAGGGTAGTGCACGCTAAAGGTTCCGGGGCATTTGGAACTTTTACGGTAACGCATGATATTACGAAATATACCAAAGCCAAAATTTTTTCTGAAATAGGAAAAGAAACGAAAGTCTTTCTTCGGTTTTCAACTGTAGGAGGCGAAAAAGGATCGGCAGATACAGAGCGCGATCCAAGAGGTTTTGCCATGAAGTTTTATACCGAGGACGGAAATTGGGACTTGGTCGGTAACAACACTCCGGTTTTCTTTATCAAAGATCCTAAGAAGTTTGGAGATTTTATTCATACCCAAAAAAGGGATCCTCACACCAATTTGAAATCACCAACAATGATGTGGGATTATTGGTCTCTGAATCCGGAAAGTTTGCACCAGGTTTTAATATTAATGTCTGACAGAGGAACGCCTTACGGATACCGTCACATGCATGGTTACGGTAGCCATACTTTTTCGATGATTAATGCTGCCAACGAAAGGTGTTATGTGAAATTCCATTTTAAAACAGCGCAAGGCATTAAAAATTTCACCAACGAGGAAGCGGCACAAATGAGAGCCACCGATATGGATTTTGCACAACGTGATTTGTTTGACAATATTGAAAAAGGAAATTTTCCGAAATGGGATTTGAAAATTCAGATAATGACTGAGGCGGATGCTACTTCCCAGGATTACTATTTCAATCCGTTTGATTTGACCAAAGTTTGGCCGCATGGGCGTTTTCCTTTGATTGATGTAGGTGTTTTAGAATTGAATCAAAATCCACATAATTATTTTCAAGATATAGAGCAAGCTGCTTTTGCGCCAGCACATATTGTTGACGGGATTGGGTATTCGCCAGATAAAATGTTGCAAGGCCGTTTGTTATCCTATCCAGACGCACAACGCTATCGTTTGGGCGCTAATTATGAACAGATACCGGTGAATAGATGCCCTTTTGCCACGAATAATTACCAAAGAGACGGGAAAATGAGAGTTGACGGGAATGGTGGAGAAAACCCCAATTATTACCCAAATAGTTTTGATGATATCCATATTGATCAATCCTACAAAGAACCGCCTTTGGAAATGCAAAGTGTCATTGCAGATTGGTACGACAGAAATTGTGAAGGGGAAAACGATCATTACACCCAACCGGGGAACTTGTTTAAAATCATGACTCCAGAACAACAGCAAAATACTATTCATAACATTATTGCCGCAATGTCTGGTATTGAAGGTCCTAAAAAATCAGAAATCATAAACCGACAATTATCGCATTGGTGCAGAGTTGACGGACGTTTGGGTGCTGCAGTTGGAGATGGTTTGGGAGTCGATGTTGATATGTTAGAAAGGTAGAATCGTTATCGGAAACCAAAATGAAGATACTGGAATTAGAATTATTGTCTGACGATATCCTTAAAACAGAAGTTTTTTACAAGCAAGTTTTGGGATTGGAAACAGTATATAAAGATAGTTCTACTGTTTCCTTTAATGCAGGCGCGACAAAACTAACGTTCCGTTCCTCCGGAAATACGAAACCAGTCTATCATTTTGCGTTTGATGTACCCCATAACAAATTATTGGAAGCTTTTGCCTGGATTGAAAAGAAAGCGGAAATTATGTATGTAATTCCGCCCGATAAAATCGCCGATTTCTACAATTGGAATGCAAAGTCTTTTTATTTCTATGACAACAATGGAAATATTTTGGAATTTATAGCGAGAAATGATTTGGACAATGCCTCGCAAAATCCATTTGATGGCAAGTCAATTCTGTCGGTTAGTGAGATTGGATTGGTTTCTAAAAATGTTGCAACACAAAGCGATGAACTATGCAATAAATTTGGACTTAGTCCATATTCGAAACAACCAAAACTGGATAAATTCATTGTTTTGGGTACCGTTACAGGACTTTTTATTCTTGTGGAAGAAAATAGAAATTGGTATCCGACAAATGTAAAATCTAAATCGTTCTGGACAAAAGTGGTTTTTGACAACAATGGAGAAATTCAAGTATTGGAAGTTTTAGAATGAATGCTATAACAGCTATGAGAAAGTTTCGTAGTCCCGAAACCTCGGGAGATTTTAATCCGTTAAAAATGTAAAATTAAAACAGATAAACAAATGGAAGATCAAAACAACCAGCCATCACCGGCAGGGATTATGCAAATTGGCTCTGGATTTTGGGCCTCAAAAATTCTTTTGGCAGCTATAAAATTTCAATTATTCACAAAACTTGCCGAAAAGAAATCCATGTCTGCTCAGCAAATAAAGGCGCTATTAAATCTGAAATGTACTGATATTCATTTGTTTGATTTTTTAGATGCCTTAACAGGATTTGGATTTCTCAATCGAGAAGGACTTTTAGAATCAGCTGTTTATTCGAACAGTATTCATACAGATACTTTTTTGGATATCAACAAACCCTTTTATATCGGCGGTATGCTTGATATGATGAACAATCGCTTGTATCAATTTTGGGGTAATCTTGAAGAGGGCTTACTCACAGGTTTACCACAAAATGAAATTAAAACGGGAGAGGGTAATTTATTTGACGAATTGTATAAATCGCCCGAAAGATTACTGGAGTTTATTAATGCTATGGGAAGCATTCAAAATGGCAATTTTAACGCATTTGCCCAGCAATTTGATTTTTCAAAATATAAAACGTTAACTGATGTTGGTGGTTCTGGCGGTGTATTGTCTATTATGGTAGCGAAATATCAGCCTCATATGAAGTGTACCAGTTTTGACCTTCCCGCTGTTGAGCCTATAGCAAAAGCCAATATTGAAAAAGCAGGACTTTCAGATAAAGTCACAACAGCAAGCGGTGATTTCTTTACTGATCCGTTTCCAAAAGCAGATGTGGTGGTCATGGGGAATATACTTCATGACTGGGATGAATCAAAGAAAATAGCACTGCTAAAAAAAGCGTACGAAGCTCTTCCGGATGGAGGCGCATTTGTAGCTATTGAGAACGTTATTGATGATGAACGAAAAAAAAATGTTTTCGGAATGATGATGAGCCTGAATATGTTGATAGAAACCGGAACCGGTTTTGATTATACTTTTGCCAGTTTTGATAAATGGGCAAAAGGTGTAGGCTTTAAGTCCACCTCAATTGTACCGCTAGCAGGCCCAACAAGCGCAGCAATTGCTTATAAATAGCCAATCATAAAGAGAAAGACATGGAATCTGTTGCATCTGCAAAATCTGCGTACTGATTTGTAACCATATTTTAAATTAAAAGAGAAAACCAAAACGGTTGTATCCTAAGAGAATACAACCGTTTTATTATTATATACCATCGTTTTTCGTTCGGCATGCAGTTTAATGGCTCTTGCTAAAACCATTCGTTCTAAATCCCGTCCTTTCATAATAAAATCATCAATAGAATGGCTGTGTGTAACTCTTGAAATATCTTGCTCGATAATCGGCCCTTCATCCAATCCTTCGGTCACATAGTGGCTGGTCGCGCCAATAATTTTTACGCCTCGTTTAAATGCAGAATGATATGGTTTGGCACCAGGGAACGCGGGCAGGAAAGAATGATGAATATTGATAATATTGTTTTTGTAAAGCGCTACCAGATTCGGACCGATAATTTGCATGTAACGCGCCAGAACAATAAAGTCGATCGCATATCTCTTCAATAAATCAATTTGTTGTTGCTCTCCGTCGACTTTAATTTCTTTGGTAAAAGGAACATAATGAAACGGAATATTAAATCGTTCCGCAACAGGTTTCAAATCTTCATGATTACTGATGATTAACGGAATTTCAAGCGGTAATTCACCTGCACTGTAACGTCCTAAAATATCATACAGACAGTGATCGTATTTTGAAATGAATAAGGCCATTTTGGGCTTTTGCTCTTGGGGATAAATTTCCCAGGACATATTAAACGGAATCGCCAAATTGATTTTAAAATCATTCTTGATGGTTTCCAAATCCCATTTTTTGGCACTCAATTCACATTCCAAACGCATAAAGAATACATTTTCATCAGCATCCACATGTTGGTCCAAATAAATGATGTTTCCTTCAATCGAAGCAATATAGCTGGTCACAGAGGCTATAATTGCCTTTTGGTCCTCACAATGTATAAGTATCGTAATTTTCTGCATATAATTTTATTTGGGAGCTGATCCCGCTATTCGCTATATCTTTTCCTGGCCAAAGAAGCCAGAAAAAGGATGTCGCTACTATCGCGGCTAGGCAATCCGTTTTCTCGATATTTTTTATCAAAACTAACCTTATTTCTTTGTATAAAAAAAGCAATTATAGTGTTTTGTGTTAAAAAATAGTAATTGATAATCCTTCAATTTTTTACATTGAATGCTAAACAGAAAATCAAATTATTTGTAATCCTGCATCGCAAAAACTTTTTGCAATAATGGCGATGTTCTGGCGCTCAGATTGGTTCTGATGTTTTTTTCTTCAACGGCAACCATTTTGAAAACACCACTCATCGCTTGCTTGGTCACATAATCCGTCAAGTCGGGATTTACTTTGTTAACCAAAGGAATACTGTTGTATTTTGTTATAATCTTAGTCCAAACTTTGTCTGCTCCCACTTTGCCAAAGGAACTTTTGATAACCGGATTGAATTTTCCGTACAAAGCTGTTGAAGTGCTGTTTTGTAAATAAGTGGTAGCCGAATTTTCATTGCCCATCAATATCGTTTTGGCATCGGTAAAAGTCATGTTCACCACAGCATCTACAAATATAGGGGTAGCTTCTTTTACTGCATCTTCGGCGGCGCGGTTCAGTACTTTTAATCCTTCGTCAGCCAAGGAACTTAAACCAATTTTTCTCAAACCAGAATCTACTTTTTTTAGTTCCTCCGGTAATAAGATTTTTACAGCTTCATTTTTATAAAAACCATCAGTAGCTGTTAATTTGGTTACTTGTTTAGTGATACCGTTATTCAGCGCTTCTTTCAATCCGCCTGCAATATCAACACCCATTCCTTGGGTCTGCGGTAACTGATTAAGGACCTGCTGCATTTCAGCACAACTGGAAAATGATACTGCTACCATTAAAATTAGAATTTTTTTCATTGTAAATTATTTGGGGTTATTTTGTTTGCTCGCCCTATGGCTGGGGCCAAAAATACTACTTATTAAAAAAACAAACTCATGATTTCAATTAGAAGCACTAACTTTAGTATTTATTTATGACCTTTGGTTTGTGGTTCTCAGTAGTGTTTTTATCAGAAGGAACAATAGCTCTATTGCTTTTTTATCAACAAGAATGGTAGCTATCAAATAATTATTAAAAAAAAGTTGTAAATTGCACCCTTAAATTATCATATTCATAAAATGGAACAAGTAAAACCATATATTCCTAATAATAAAGTAAGAATTGTTACAGCAGCTGCCCTTTTTGATGGTCACGATGCCGCAATTAACATCATGAGAAGAATTATTCAATCTACAGGTGTAGAGGTAATTCATTTAGGTCATGACAGAAGTGTGGAAGAAGTGGTGAATACTGCTATCCAGGAAGATGCTAATGCTATTGCGATAACTTCCTATCAAGGAGGACACAACGAATATTTCAAGTACATGTATGACTTGCTTCAGGAAAGAGGAGCTGGGCAAATCAAAATATTTGGCGGCGGCGGGGGAGTTATTCTTCCTTCAGAAATAGCCGAATTACAAGCCTATGGAATCACCAGAATTTATTCTCCAGATGATGGACGTGCTATGGGATTGCAGGGAATGATCAATGATTTGGTTCAACGTGCTGATTATGCTATTGGAAACGAATTGAATGATGAGATAAACTATTTGGAGAAGAAAAATGCAAAAGCAATAGCCCGCATTATTTCATCAGCGGAGAATTTTCCGGATGTGGCCAAAAATACTTTAGAGGCAATCCATAAAATGAATATAGGTTGTAATACCCCGGTTCTTGGTATTACAGGAACAGGTGGAGCAGGGAAGTCTTCCTTAGTAGATGAATTGGTACGTCGTTTTTTAATCGATTTTCCAGAAAAAACAATAGGATTAATTTCTGTAGATCCATCCAAAAGAAAAACTGGTGGCGCCTTGCTTGGAGATAGAATCCGCATGAATGCGATTAATAATTCCAGAGTTTATATGCGTTCCTTGGCTACACGTCAATCTAATTTGGCTTTGTCCAAATATGTTGCCGATGCCATACAAGTAATCAAAGCCGCAAAATATGATATTATAATTCTGGAAACTTCTGGAATTGGTCAGTCGGATACCGAGATTATGGATCATTCGGATGTTTCTTTATATGTGATGACACCTGAATTTGGTGCTGCAACCCAATTAGAAAAAATTGACATGCTTGATTTTGCTGATTTGGTCGCTATCAATAAATTTGACAAACGAGGTGCTTTAGATGCCTTGAGAGATGTTAAAAAACAATACCAACGCAACAATAATCTTTGGGATGCGGATTTAGATACGCTACCTGTTTTCGGAACCATTGCTTCGCAGTTTAACGATCCGGGAATGAATACGCTTTATAAGTCAATCATGGATAAAATTCATGAGAAGACCAATTCTGATTTGAAATCAACTTTCGAAATCACTCGCGAAATGAGCGAGAAGATTTTCGTTATCCCTCCACACAGAACCCGTTACTTATCTGAAATTGCCGAAAACAACAGAAAATATGATGTGACTGCTGCTAGTCAGGAACAAGTAGCCCAAAAATTATATGGCATTTTTAAAACAATCGAAACGGTTTCAAAGAAGAGTCCGGAATTGACCAAAGCGGGAATCAATGAAGATTCTGTTTTGCCAACTGCTTTAGAGGCTGAAAAGCCTGGTGCGGCTGAGGATAGAATCTTTTTAAATCTGTTACTGAATCAGTTTGATAAAGTTAAAATGGATTTAGATCCTTACAATTGGGAAATTGTTTTAACCTGGAATGAAAAAGTAAATAAATATAAAAATCCTGTTTATACCTTCAAAGTTCGTGATAGAGAAATCAAAATGGCTACACATACGGAGTCACTTTCACATTCTCAAATTCCGAAAATTGCGTTACCTAAGTATCAGGCTTGGGGAGATGTTTTACGTTGGTGTTTACAGGAAAATGTACCGGGAGAATTTCCTTTTACGTCCGGTTTGTACCCGTTCAAACGTGAAGGAGAAGATCCATCAAGAATGTTTGCAGGAGAGGGTGGACCGGAAAGAACGAACAAGCGCTTTCATTATGTGAGTGCGGGCTTGCCTGCAAAAAGATTGTCGACTGCTTTTGACAGTGTGACTTTATACGGAAATGATCCGCATATTCGTCCTGATATTTATGGGAAAATTGGTAATGCCGGTGTTTCTATTTGCTGCTTGGATGATGCCAAAAAACTGTATTCCGGTTTTGATTTGGTGCATGCTATGACATCGGTAAGTATGACCATTAATGGACCTGCGCCAATGTTGTTAGGGTTTTTTATGAATGCAGCCATTGACCAACAATGTGAATTGTATATCAAAGAGAATAATCTTGAAGAGGAAATTGCTGAAAAAATCAACGAAATCTACAAGAAAAAAGGAGTGGAGAGACCGCATTATCAAGGAGACTTGCCAGAAGGGAATAATGGTTTAGGTTTGATGCTTTTGGGCGTAACCGGAGATCAGGTTTTACCGGCTGATGTGTATGCGGTTATTAAAGCAAGAACTTTATCACAAGTACGTGGAACTGTTCAGGCTGATATTTTAAAAGAAGATCAGGCACAAAATACCTGTATTTTCTCTACTGAATTTGCCTTGCGATTAATGGGTGATGTGCAGGAATATTTCATTGCGAAGAATGTTAGGAATTTCTATTCGGTTTCTATCTCTGGCTATCATATTGCCGAAGCGGGAGCAAATCCGATAACACAATTGGCTTTCACGCTTTCTAACGGTTTTACTTATGTAGAATATTATTTGAGCCGTGGAATGGATATCAATGATTTTGGACCAAACTTATCTTTCTTTTTCTCTAATGGAGTTGATCCGGAATATGCGGTTATTGGTCGTGTAGCGCGTAAGATTTGGGCGAAAGCCATGAAAAATAAGTATGGAGCTAATGAACGTGCCCAAATGTTGAAATACCACATTCAAACATCCGGACGTTCACTTCATGCTCAGGAAATTGATTTCAATGATATTCGTACGACTTTACAAGCCTTGTATGCCATTTATGACAACTGTAATTCTTTGCATACAAATGCCTATGACGAAGCGATTACGACACCAACTGAGGAATCAGTACGTCGTGCAATGGCGATTCAATTGATTATCAACAAAGAATTAGGATTAGCTAAAAATGAAAATCCTATTCAAGGTTCATTTATTATCGAAGAATTGACAGATTTAGTGGAAGCTGCTGTCTTAGCAGAATTTGATAGAATTACAGAACGCGGTGGTGTTCTTGGTGCGATGGAAACGATGTACCAACGTTCAAAAATCCAGGAAGAAAGCTTGTATTATGAAACTTTGAAACATACAGGCGAATTCCCAATTATTGGTGTAAATACTTTCTTGAGTTCAAAAGGTTCTCCAACGGTAATTCCAGCAGAAGTGATTCGTGCTACCGAAGAAGAAAAACAATATCAAATTACAATGTTGGATCATTTGCATAAAGCCAATCAGGATAAAGTAAATCAACAATTGAAAACCATACAGGAAGCAGCTATTAAAAATGAGAATTTATTCGAACATTTAATGGAAGCGACAAAGGTTTGTTCTTTGGGACAAATCACAGACGCTTTGTTTGAAGTAGGTGGTCAGTATAGAAGAAATATGTAATCTTTATTCGATTCCAGATAAAAAAAAACAGCTCCAATCGGAGCTGTTTTCAGTTTGTGTGATAATAGTAAACATTTATTAATTCATGTGATTAGTTCACATTTGCCAATTTTTCAGTCTTACTGATTGCTGATGGTTTGTATACCTCAGAAATTGATTTGCGGGACAAAATTGTAGTTTCTTTTTTAATTACAATTTCGTGTCTTACCTTTTTAAGGCTGTTTTCTACCTCTAAATAATAAACTCCATCAGGGAATTCTTCCAGGCTGTAGGTTTTCATGATACCACTTTTTCCTGTTGCATTTTCTGCGAAGATTAAATTATTATTCTGGTCGTAAATAGCCACGTTAATTTTCTTGATATTGTTTAGAGAAAAGCTAATTTCTTTTCCTTCACCTTTTTTTACATTTAGTAAAAAATCACCTTCGATTGCATAGGTGTTCATTGCAGTCATCGCAACTGCAAATAACAAACTTAATTTTAAAATCTTTTTCATGATACTGGTTTTTAGATTAATAATTAAAATTTCTACTGCTAAATTACTTCAATGGTGCATCTCAAAACACAGCTCATTTTTCTGATTTATGTGTTATATTATCTTTTACGAAATCGATATATGTTAAAAATGGTAATCCTGTATACTTTTTTGTTAATTTTATATAGATTTTTAAACCCTTTTTAGAATGAAAACAATAATGCCAACTCTAGAAGTTATAACAACTTCGTATGGAAGTTCCTTTTCGTTTTCTAAGTATGTCGAAAATGCAAACAGCAAATCACATCTTTGGCATTACCATCCTGAAATTGAATTGGTCTATATTAATGGTGGTTCGGGTAAACGACAAATTGGAAGTCATATTTCGTATTATACGGATGGAGACCTTATATTAATAGGTAGTAATTTACCTCATTGTGGGTTTACCAATGAGCAAACGGGAAACAAGAATGAAACTGTAATTCAGATGAAACCGAATTTTTTAGGAAATGAATTTTTTGGAATACCAGAAATGGCCAATTGTCAAAATCTTTTTAGTCAGGCCAAAGCAGGAATCGCTTTTGAAGGGGAAACCAAGAAACGGATTGGTAGCATGATTGAGATGATGGAAAACCAAATGCCTTTTGAAAGGCTATTATCCATGCTCACCATTCTTAAAGAATTGGAACTTTCTAAGGAATATACGATTTTGAATGCAGTCGGATTCTCAATGGAAATGCAGGTGCAGGACAATGACCGAATTAATGTGGTTTTCAATTATGTTAAGGACCATTTTCAGGAGTCCATAACCTTAGATGAGGTATCCCAATTGGTCAGCATGACGACGCCTTCTTTTTGCCGATACTTTAAAAAAATCACCAACAAAACATTTACAACTTTCGTAAATGAATACCGCCTGGTTCATGCTTCTAAGCTTTTGGCAGAAATGCCCATTAGTATTAATGAAATTTGCTATGAAAGTGGTTTTAATAATTTTAGTCATTTTAACAAATCATTTAAAGCATATACTGGAAAAAGTGCTTCGCAATACCGACAAGAATTGAAAACGATTATTAAGTGATGAATAAACAGGAATATTCCTTAAAAGGCAATTAATGATTTGCTACTTTTATAAATTTTTGTTTAATCAATGCAGGGATTATACTTTTTCAAGCAGTAGTCCGGTAGCTGTTAGTCCAGGACCAAATGCCATGGCAACCACTTTTGTTCCTGATTCTATAGTAGGATCGTTTATGATTTTATTAAAAATATGTGGAATTGTGGCCGAAGACATATTACCATGATGGTATAATACATCATAGGACCAGCTGGCCTGATCTCTTGTCAATCCAATTTCGTTTACCACATAATCAATGATTTTAGGTCCTCCCGGATGAATTGCAAAATGCATCTTGGCTTTCTGTTCCTCAAGGTCAATTCCTCCTTTTTGGCAAAGTGCTGTCAAGAAAGTTTTGATGTTTTTGCGAATAAAAACTGGAACACGTTTCGAAAGAGTCATCAGGAAATTATATTCCCCTAAATCCCAAGACATATCTTCTAATGAATCGGGAATGATAACCTCATGAAAGGCTAAGATTCTTAATCCTTTTTTTTCTGCAATGGTATCATCATTGAAAAATGATTCTTCTTCGTATAAGGAGTAACCTATGAAACCATCGGCAAAGAGAGAGCAAATCATCGTGTTTGCGGGAGAGAACTCTGTTAAATTTAAATGTGCCGATAATAATTCTGTGTGAACCACATCTGCTCTTCCATTTTTGGAACTGGCAGCTATTAAACTACTTGCGGTGCGAATGGCAGGAAAAGCACCATAGCATCCCATATGATAGGAATGAGTCACCTGGACCGTTTCCCATTTTCTTTTTATTACCGCTTCTTGGGCAACACTTGGTGAGGAATACCCTGAACAAGTGACATGAACGAGATTTTCAGGTCTTACGGTTACGCCAGTATAGAATTGATCAAAAACATTCCCCATTTTTCTTTTAAACCACTCCATTCGTACCTCTATTTTCGGTCCAAAAGAATTATCGGACCTGACTTCAAAACCACTTGGGAAGTGATACTCTGAAGGTGAGGTAACATCCATTATGTTTTCAATAAAATCCTCGACTTCTTCAAAAATTATGCATTGTCTACTATTAATACTCTCAGAAGAAACAGAATATTTATCCACATGAGCCGAAATAGACTTGAAGCTAACCTTTTCTTCATCACTTCCAATAACGTCCGATTCAGGGAGATTTTGAAAATGATAATACAGAAATTTGGTGTACTGATTCAGTTTTTTCTGGTCAAGTAATTTTTCCACCAAAATGGGATGGAAATTGGATATAATAATACTTTTCATCGATTTTGCATTTTCATTGTAACACAAAATTAAGTTAATAATCAATCAAAAATTATGCTTGAAAAACGGTGATTTTTATTTTATTCATAATAGATTGATTTACAATAAGTTACAAATGTTGTAATTATGTTAAAGTATTGTAAATCAGTGTATTGTAAGAATTAAATCATATATAGTTTTGTTGTTGATTATCAGTAATATAGGAAAACTAGTATAGGGTGGTTTACTTCCTTTTTTTAGAGATTTAATAGCTGTCATTTTTTTAATCGCTCGTTTCTGACATATTTTTTATTTAGAGTTTTATCGCAATATAATCTGTTTTTAACCATTCGTTTCTGATGTAATTTTAATTCGGAATTTTAACTATAAATAATCCGTTTTTTAACTTAAAAAAACACTTTTTTGAGAGGAATTGCTTTTACTAAGTCAAAAACCTAAATTATTCGCATGTTTTAGGATTTTATTAAAAAATATTTAACATGTAATTGGTTGAAAATTAACAAGTTAAGTTTGTTTTAAAATATTTTTTACGGCTTCTTTTTGTGTACTCTTATTCTGAATAAGAATGTGTTTTATCGATTTTAATTGATTTTTAACGGCGTTTTAGTTAATTTAGAGACGCTTCTTTTAATAATTAAGTAATTTTATGCCATCACTTTTAGTTGTGATTTTAGTTGTCCAAAATGACAGCTACGCGGTAGATAAATAGATTGCTTATTATTTTTAAAATAATAGTATCTTTTGGAGAGATAGTACCCCTTCGATGCATTGTTTTTTGAAGGTTGTTATGTTGCTGTAAGTTGTATTTTCTATCGAGTTAAACTTTCAGCTTTTATCATGATTTAGTAGTATATCAATTTCTTTAAGACATTTTTTCTGAATAAAATTTTACGTTTTTTGAACAGTTTTTTTGTTGAAAAAAGAATCGCTATTGCTCCCCACAATAAAGTATCTTTTGATGATTGCACACTTCTTAAATTTTTTGTTTTTTGAAGTAGGGCTTGTCGCTGTGAACTTGCATTTCTTTGAATGTGAGTAGACACAGATTTATCAATTTGTCACTTTATAATTTCTTTTTAAACTTTATTTAATCAAATTTTTTAGTTTTTTATTATTTTTTGGATAATAAGAGAATATACAATTGCTCTAGGCAAGTAGGATATTCTTTTGTGACGGGATACTTCATGTCTTTTTTGAAGAGGGTTTGTTTTCGGAAGATTTATTTGTAAATCAGTAAACTTCCTGGTTTTCACTAATCGTTAGTAATAAACAACATTTTATGGAACAACACTTTTTAGATTTTCGGAACCTCAAATTTTACTAAACTTTCTTATTAATAATGGTGAATTAATTAAATTCTAAATTATTATGGAAAAAATTATTTTTTATACGAAAAAGAGGATGTTACATAACAACAACATCTTTACTTGTAGTTTAGATACAGGATTCTTTAAGTTCATTTTTAGATTTATAGATATTCTGAGAAAATTATGGATTACTTGTTGGACAAAGCAGATAATGGTATCCCTTATAATTGGTTTATTCCTATTTACAGGATATGCGGTTAATGCCCAGAATATTAAGGGGATAATTCCGGTACAGGAGCCTACCAATGGTTCGGGGGTTGATGGAGATGCCTGGGCTCACGAGCCTATAGGGACAAATTTTGAACCGGTAGGGGATTTATTTGACCGACTATTTTTTCTTAGCGGCCAACCAATACCAGGCAGTAATCCACCTGCTTTTTATCCTGTTCATAGTATTAATCATGGTTTGATTGATCCGGCAACCGGGAATGTACTTTACAAACCCAGTCCTGTAACAGATCCTCCTACACCTCAAAGCATACCGGTTACATATCAAATAAAAGACCGTTATCAAAATGATCTGACGATATTTACACTTTCCAATAAAATTAATGACAATCCTAATACCTATACTTGGGGACCGGGTAATTCACCAAACAAAAATGAAATCCAAAACTGCGGAGCTCATTTTAGTTATGGGGATCCTAATATGGTAGGGGGGGTAACAGATGCGTCTGGAAACTTTATTGGTGCTAGTGTTGCTGGGGATCCTAAAGACTTGTGGTGTCTTTTCGCAGGTGACCGTCAAGTGACTAATGGTAGCAGTTATATTGATTTTGAGTTTTTACAAGCTCCTTTAACGATAACAGGCGCTACTTACGGTCCCATTGATCCTCTTACAGGTGTTGCTGCAATTGAAAGTGGAAGCGGGGCATTTCATTCTGAGGCACCTGATGAAACTGGAGGACGTACACCTGGAGATATATTGGTTACTATTGAATTTACACAAGGTGGAGGTGATGCGACCGTTGTAATTCAACAATGGACTCTTGTAGGTGGAGTATACCAATATCAAGTTGTTGGGAACAATGCTTTTCCAAATCAAATCTTTTGTACCAATAACAATGTAACCACTACGGTTCCTTTTGATGTTTATGGAGCAAATCCTGGTACTTATGTACCTAACCAATGGGCGGAAGGTGCAATCAATTTGACTAAAGTATTGACTTATTTAAATAACCCTTGTACGTCAATCAGTACTTTGTTTATTCGAACCCGATCTTCTGGAAATTCATCCCAATCGGAATTGAAAGATTTTCCTGGAGCTCCAATTCAATTGAATTTGGATTTCAGACCTGATCTTCCAACTGTAGATGGAGATGCTATTTGTGGACCTGGTGTCGTAGATCTTTCAGCTAGTGGCTGCGAAGATGGAACATTGAAATGGTTTGATGCAGCTGTTGACGGAAACCAGGTTGCTACTGGTGAAACATATTCTCCAAACGTTACACAAACAACAAGTTTTTGGGTAAGCTGTACAAGAAATGGATGTGAAGGACCAAGAGCGGAAGTAATCGCTACAGTAAATCCACTACCAGAGGCAGATGCAGGTGATGACGATTCAGTATGTTATGATGGCGGTACCAATACGATGCAGCTTGATGGTTCAGCTAGTGGAGGAACTTCTCCATATAGCTATGCATGGAGTGGAGATATTACCTATTTAAGTGCAACCAACATAGCGAATCCAACGCATAATAATGCGCCAGTAGGCACCTATAATTTGACCTTAACAGTAACTGATGACAGCGGATGTCAGGATACAGACACCGTTCAATTAGTGGTTGATCCAAATCCAACGGCAGATGCAGGGGATGATGATTCAGTATGTTACGATGGTGGCACCAATACGATGCAGCTTGATGGTTCAGCTAGTGGAGGAACCTCTCCATATAGCTATGCATGGAGTGGGGACACTACCTATTTAAGTGCAACCAACATAGCGAATCCAACGCATAATAATGCGGCAGTAGGTACCTATAATTTAACCTTAACAGTAACTGATGCCAACGGATGTCAGGATACAGACACCGTTCAATTAGTGGTTGATCCAAATCCAACGGCAGATGCAGGGGATGATGATTCAGTATGTTATGATGGTGGCACCAATACGATGCAGCTTGATGGTTCAGCTAGTGGAGGAACCTCTCCATATAGCTATGCATGGAGTGGAGACACTAGCTACTTAAGTGCAACCAACATAGCGAACCCAACGTATGATAATGCGCCAGTTGGTACCTATAATTTGACTTTAACAGTAACTGATACCAACGGATGTCAGGATACAGACACCGTTCAATTAGTGGTTGATCCAAATCCAACGGCAGATGCAGGTGATGATGATTCAGTATGTTATGATGGTGGTACCAATACGATGCAGCTTGATGGTTCAGCTAGTGGAGGAACTTCTCCATATAGCTATGCATGGAGCGGAGACACTACTTATTTAAGTGCAACCAACATAGCGAATCCAACGCATAATAATGCGCCAGTCGGTACCTATAATTTGACCTTAACAGTAACTGATGCCAACGGATGTCAGGATACAGACACCGTTCAATTAGTGGTTGATCCAAATCCAACGGCAGATGCAGGTGATGATGATTCAGTATGTTATGATGGCGGTACCAATACGATGCAGCTTGATGGTTCAGCTAGTGGAGGAACTTCTCCATATAGCTATGCATGGAGTGGAGACACTACCTATTTAAGTGCAACCAACATAGCGAATCCAACGCATAATAATGCTCCAGTTGGCACCTATAATTTGACCTTGACAGTAACTGATGCCAACGGATGTCAGGATACAGACACCGTTCAATTAGTGGTTGATACAAATCCAACGGCAGATGCAGGTGATGACGATTCAGTATGTTATGATGGCGGTACCAATACGATGCAGCTTGATGGTTCAGCTAGTGGAGGAACCTCTCCATATAGCTATGCATGGAGTGGAGACACTACCTATTTAAGTGCAACCAACATAGCGAATCCAACGCATAATAATGCGCCAGTCGGTACCTATAATTTGACCTTAACAGTAACTGATGACAGCGGATGTCAGGATACAGACACCGTTCAATTAGTGGTTGATCCAAATCCAACGGCAGATGCAGGGGATGATGATTCAGTATGTTATGATGGCGGTACCAATACGATGCAGCTTGATGGTTCAGCTAGTGGAGGAACCTCTCCATATAGCTATGCATGGAGTGGAGATACTAGCTATTTAAGCGCAACCAACATAGCAAACCCAACGCATAATAATGCGCCAGTCGGCACCTATAATTTGACCTTAACAGTAACTGATGCCAACGGATGTCAGGATACAGACACCGTTCAATTAGTGGTTGATCCAAATCCAACGGCAGATGCAGGGGATGATGATTCGGTATGTTATGATGGTGGTACCAATACGATACAGCTTGATGGTTCAGCTAGTGGAGGAACCTCTCCATATAGCTATGCATGGAGTGGAGACACTACCTATTTAAGTGCAACCAACATAGCGAATCCAACGCATAATAATGCTCCAGCAGGTACCTATAATTTGACCTTGACAGTAACTGATGCCAACGGATGTCAGGATACAGACACTGTTCAATTAGTGGTAAATCCTAACCCTGAATGTAGCATCACAGGAGAACAAACCATTTGTTCTGGAAGCAGTTCAATATTTACTGCAACAGCAGGAATGGCCAGCTATTCATGGACAGGACCTGTAGGATTCACACCAGCAACAACTCAGTCGATTACGGTGAGTATTGCAGGAATATATGAGGTGACTATTACAGATGCAAATGGCTGCTCAAGTAAATGTACAAGAGAACTTATCGTAGAGAATTGTGGTTACGGATGTACTCCTGGATTCTGGCAAGGTGGTAAAGGTAAACAACTATGGGACGGTGTTGGTAAAGATCCAGTTGGTGATAAAGTTGGTTTCACAACAAACACTAGTTTCTACGATGTCTTTACTGGCGTAACACCGGGCTCTTGTGATATACCAAGCTCACTTACTATGATTGATGCAATCACTTTAGGCGGAGGTAACTGTAGAAAATTGGTGAGACATGGTGTAGCAGGCGTACTAAATGCGGCTACGCTAGAGGGGTATCCATTGCCTAACGGTATTACTACCATTCAAGGTTTGATAGACGCCATAGAAGCTGCCATTAATAATTCATGTGGTTGTGAAGAATTGGCTTCAGAAATTGCGGCCAATAACGAATTGAATCATGATCTTTGCGGAACGATATCAGAGGATGCACTCGACTTATTAATATCTAATGTATCAACTTCAAAACCTATAGATGCAAAAAGTAGTGACACTTCTTTCGATGCCTATCCTGTTCCTTTCAAAGACCAGCTTACTATTAAGTATAAATTTGATTATACTTCCGATGTAAAAATTGAAGTGTTTAATATACAAGGTATTTTAGTGTTCTCTACCACTGACAATAATAGTTATTTGAACAAAGAAGTGTTGCTTAATCTTGCAATTCCAAGAGAACAAGAACAACTTTATGTTGTGAAACTAACTACTGACAGAGGTAGTAGTATCAAAAAAATACTTTCATCAGTTAAGAATTAAATAATCGTCTGGTCCTAAAAAAAGAAGTAGACCAGAAATTAAGTTTATGATAATTAAAAAAACCTCGGAGATGTCAATTTCCGGGGTTTTATATTCTCTTTTTTTTTTTTCTAATGGGGTTAGAATTATTCAGGCTGTTCTGCCAACTATTTTATCAGTAAATAAAAGAGTTCCTTAATGTTCTCAACAGTAAAGTATTCTTTTTGAAGATGGTCTACTTCATAAGCTATTTATGAAGATGTTGTGTTTTTCTCAAAGTTTTTTATTTCCCAAGTCTACGTGTTTCCTACTTTTTAACAGTTATGGTGTTAAAACTTTATTATTATGGAAAAGATTACACTTCTGACGTTTTTCGAACTTGTTATAAGCAAAATTAGAGCATGCTTTTTGTCGAAAAACAAAATTTACACATTGGATTTTTTTAAATTATCAAACACATTATGGGGAAGATTACCCTCTCCGCTTAAAAAAGCTATGTTGTTTTTTTTACTGTGTCTGAGTTTTTCAAATACTTTTGCGCAAACAACAACAACATTTCCTTCTCCCGATAGATGTACGTCTAAGGATTTGGAATTGGTAAGCGCTACACTTACAGGAGGAGACGCGTGTAATTCATGTACACCCGATTCGGAATTAACTAGAACATTGACTTTAGGGATTAATAATAAAACTGGCTCTAAAAGGACTGCCTTTGCCTTTTGGGGTACCTTAGAGAGAACAGACTCAGATGGAAATGTGACTACTGAAGCGATAAGCCGCTGTTCTGATGCTACTCCAATTCCTCCAACAGGACCATTGCCTGCGGTTTATACAGGTGGAAATTTTGGAACGATTACTTATGAATGTGGATCTTCTTTGAGATTAGTTGATTTGTATTTAGCTTGGACTGATGCTTCACCTAAAAGTACTTGTGCTTCTCTCAACTCTGCTACAATCAGTCCTAAATGCGGAACATTACCTTCAATTGAAATTAATGTGGGAGTTAATGGAACTTTAGTTGGTACCAATGTAATTTGTTACGGCGCAAGTACTGGAGCTATTGCATTGACACCTTCAGGTGGAACAGGTCCTTATACTTATGACTGGAGCGATGTAGCTGGATCCTCAAATTCTGAAGATCGTTCCGGCTTGGCTGTTGGCACTTATACAGTAATAATAACTGATTCAAAACAATGTTCTATTACAAAAAGCATTACCATTACAGGGCCAACTGCCGGTCTTTCTTTAGGGACATGTACGAAAACGGATGTCAGTTGTGAAGGGGGAGATGGTTCGGTCACCGCGGGAGCAGTAACTAATGCCGTTGGGACTGTTTCTTATAGTTGGAAAAATTCTTCTAATGTTGTAGTTGGTACATCAGCTTCGGTTCCTAATTTACCGTCAGGTACCTATACTTTGACAGTCAGTGATGATTGTTCTTCCAAGACATGTACTGTTACAGTGGGTTCTCCACCATCAATAAGCACGCCTGCCGCCACAGTAACCCAGCCGGATTGTGATGCTTCAACAGGTACGGTGACAGTAACGTCTCCTGTAGCGGGTATTACTTATACGCTTAAACAAGAAGGAGATGTAATTTATACTGCTGTTGATGGAGTATTCAGTTCTGTAGCTCCAGGTACATATGCATTAATTGCAGCTGATGGTATCTGTAGTGCAGCAGGGGATAATGTGGTGGTTGATGCGCAGCCAATAACACCAGATACTCCAGAAATTTGTGTTGTTCAACCTTCTTTATGTGGACCAATAAAAGGAAGTGTTACCATACTCAGTCCAATTGGGGATGAATATGAATACAGTATAGATAATGGGGCTACCTGGCAAACAGA
Organism: Flavobacterium maritimum; assembly: GCF_040049085.1. Lineage (NCBI taxonomy): Bacteria > Pseudomonadati > Bacteroidota > Flavobacteriia > Flavobacteriales > Flavobacteriaceae > Flavobacterium > Flavobacterium maritimum. The sequence goes on along the minus strand of NZ_JBDLZY010000007.1, from coordinate 102,124 downwards.
CCCTTATTTCCCGGATTTAGATCCTGGTTCAGTAAGTGGTGTAAAAGTAAAAAAAGGTGATTGTGTATCAGGAGCTGCCAGTTGTGATGCATCGAATTGTGATGCAAAACTAACTGCTAAGAAAATTGAGTCTATTGCTCCGGAAGAAAAAAAATTAGATACTGAAACCTCAAAAGTAGGTTTTGATGCCTATCCTGTCCCTTTTAAAAACATCTTAAATATCAAATATAATTTTGATTATGTTTCTAATGTGAGAATTGATGTGTTTAATTCGCAAGGAGTTTTAGTACTTTCTAAAAATGATACGAATAGTTATCTGAATAAGGAAGTTGCCTTAGATTTAAAAACAAATAATGGGCAAGGTCAAGTGTATATTGTGAAATTGACTACCGATAGAGGTAGTAGTGTGAAAAAAATTATTTCTTCCAGATAGTTTTTTAATTAATTTTAAGTGAAAAGCATCCGTTTTTTGCGGGTGCTTTTTTATATAATGTTATTTTATTTTGATTTAAAAAATTGATACGTGAGTGATTTTAATCGAAAAACAAGTCTGGTTTTGTGGTTTTTAGAAAATAAAGAGACTTTTTCGGTAAAAAGCACAGAAGATGTTTTGATGAAAATTTCAAAACAATAATTTTTTTGGTTTGGTTTTTGGAATACCTTTATAGAACTTTAAAAATTTATATTATGAAAAGAATAATTACACTATTTTCGTTGATTGGCATGATTGTAATTTCAAGTTGCGAGGGACCTATAGGGCCTCCCGGAATGCCAGGACAGGACGGACTAGATGGACAGGACGGATTAATAGCCGAAGTTTTTGAACTTAAAAATGTGAATTTTGGTTATAACGCAATAGACGGTTATAATATCTATCAGACTTTAAATCCTAAGATTTACGCTTCAGATGTTATTTTGGTATATCGACTAATTGGTACTATTGATCCTTCAACTCCAATTTGGCAACAAATCCCAAGAACTGTTTTTACTTCGCAAGGTGAATTGGATTATGATTTTGATTTTAGTCTGGAGGATTTTACGATTTATGCAGGCGGAAATTATGATTTGGAGTTGACTCCGGAGTATTTAGATAATCAAACTTTTCGAATTGTAATTGTGCCGGGAAGTTTTTCTAAATCTCTTGATACAAATAATTATTCAGCTGTTATGAAAGCATTGAACATAAATGAAAATCAAGTACAGCAAATAAATTTTTAGGTTTGAAATTTAAACCCATAAAAAAAAGGAAATCGAAAGATTTCCTTTTTTTTATGACTAAAAAGTATACTACTAAATATCTTCATCAGGAGTTTCGTCTTTACTCATTTTTAGGGATACCAGAATTCCAACTAATAGAGAAATTGCTATAAAAGCCAGAGATACCCATTCCGGTAATTTAATATAATCATGAAGCAGCATTTTAAGACCAACGAAAGTCAAAATAGCAATAAGGCTGTATTCCAGATGGGCAAATTTGTCTAGCATGTGAGACAAGAAGAAGTACATAGAACGCAATCCTAAAATGGCGAAGATGTTCGAACTGAAAACTAAAAAAGGATCACTTGTTATGGCTAAAATTGCGGGAACACTGTCAATGGCAAACACTACATCCATAACTTCAATAACCACCAAAGCCACAAAAAGGGGAGTAGCGGCAGTTATGTGTTTCCTTCTTACAAAAAAATGTTCTTCATCAATATGATTAGAGATAGGCATAATCTTCTTAAGGCTCTTATAGATGAAAGATTTTTTTGGTTGAAATTTTTCATCTTCACCAGTAAATAACATTTTCATGGCGGTGTAGATCAGAAATGCACCAAAAATATAGGTAGTCCAAGCGAATTTATGAATAAGTAAAACACCAAAATAAATCATTAAACCTCTAAAGACAATGGCGCCTAATATTCCCCAAAATAAAACGCGGTGTTGGTATTTTTGAGGGATTCTAAAAGCAGCAAAAATTATAGCGATGACAAATATATTATCAATACTAAGGGATAATTCTATTAAATATCCGGTAATGAATTTTATTGATGCATCTATTGGTTTCAATGCATCTGGATTTGCAATATAACTATTGCTGTACAACCAATAGATAACTCCGGAGAACAGGAAAGATAATGTTACCCATATACCGGTCCATTTTCCAGCTTCTTTAGAACTAATTATATGTGGTGTTTTGTTGAAAACGCCCAAATCGAGCGCGAGAAAAAGTAAAATAGCAGTTAAGAAACAGATCCAAACAATCATATCAGTGTTTTTTTTTAGATTAGCAAAGATACTTTTTGATTTTTTAAGAATAAAATTTATTCTGAACAAAAGTTGTTACTTCAAAGTATATAGGCATAAAAAAAGTGTCATCGGAATTGATGACACTTTTGATTATAGACAAAATCAAGTTTTAAAAAACAGATTCTTATACTAAAACTGGTTCTTCTACTAAAGCAGATTTTACAGTTTTAACAATTCTAGCAGCAATTTTGTATGGGTCACCGTTAGAAGCTGGTCTTCTGTCTTCTAACCATCCTTTCCAACCTTTTTGAACAGTCATTAATGGAATACGGATTGAACATCCTCTGTCAGATACTCCGTAAGAGAAATCGTGAATAGAAGCAGTTTCGTGTTTACCAGTCAAACGTTGGTCATTGTAAGCTCCATAAACAGCAATGTGCTCAGCAGTTACAGGACGGAAAGCTTCGCATATTTTCTCGTAAATTTCTTGAGAACCGCATGTTCTTAAAACTTCATTAGAGAAGTTAGCATGCATACCTGAACCATTCCAGTCTGTGTCTCCTAGAGGTTTTGGGTGGTATTCAATAAAACAGTTATATTTTTCAGATAAACGGTCTAGCAAGTATCTTGCAATCCAGATTTCGTCACCTGCTTTTTTAGCTCCTTTTGCAAATAATTGGAATTCCCATTGTCCACAAGCAACTTCTTGGTTGATACCTTCAAAGTTTATACCGGCAGCAATACATAAATCTGCATGCTCTTCAACGATATCTCTTCCGTGAGTGTTTTTTCCACCTACTGAACAGTAATACATACCTTGTGGAGCAGGGTAACCACCAATTGGGAAACCTAAAGGTAATAAAGTGTGATTATCCATGATGAAATATTCTTGCTCGAATCCAAACCAGAAGTCTCCATCATCATCAATTGTAGCTCTACCGTTTGAAGGGTGAGGTGTACCGTCTGCATTCATAACCTCTGTCATTACTAGGTATCCGTTTTTACGGGTTGGATCTGGATAAATAGCAACTGGTACTAATAAACAATCTGATGAACCGCCTTCTGCTTGTCTTGTTGATGAACCATCAAAAGACCAGTTTCCGATTTCTTCCAAGGTTCCTTGGAAATTTTCATGCTCTTCAACTTTAGTTTTACTTCTAAGATTTTGTGTTGGTTGGTAACCATCTAACCAAATGTACTCTAATTTTATTTTAGCCATAACAATATAATATTTATTTCGTAACTTTTATTTATGGCAAAAATAAATGAAATTTTTAATCCAATTAAAATAAGGGGGTGTTTTTTATTTGGTAACATGTTATTTTTCACATAACTGTATTTTGATAGGGGGTATATTTTAAAAATGATAATTTAAAGGGGTAATTAAAATTAATTTCATAATCGACTATTCGGTTTTTGTTACTATTTATTCCTTATATTTGCTATTTGCTATTAAAAATATTAATAATTTAATTTTTTTCACATGTCTACATTACGTTTTCAAGCTTTGAGAGAAGCTTCAACTAGAAAGCCGGTTCACTTTGAAGAATCCGATAGAAAATCAATTATTTTTGGTTCAAATGTATTTAATGATAAAGCGATGAAGCAGTATTTGACTTCAGACGCTTATAAGGGAGTCCGGGGTGCTGTTCAGCATGGAACTAAAATAGATAGAAAATTAGCTGATTATATTGCGATGGGTATGAAAGAATGGGCCTTGTCAAAAGGAGTTACTCATTATACTCACTGGTTCCAACCTTTAACAGGGACAACTGCTGAAAAACACGATGCTTTTTTCGAAACTTCGTATGACGGTAGCGATCCGGTAGAAAAATTTGGAGGAGCCCAATTAGTGCAACAAGAACCAGATGCATCCAGTTTTCCAAATGGTGGAATCAGAAATACATTTGAAGCAAGAGGATATACGGCTTGGGATCCAACATCTCCAGCTTTCATTTTCGGAACAACTTTATGTATTCCAACTGTTTTTATTTCTTATACAGGTGAAGCTTTAGATTATAAAACACCTTTATTGAGAGCTTTGACTGTTATGGATGAAGCGGCTACTGAAGTGTGTAAATATTTTGATAAAAACGTAAAAAAGGTTACGGCAACTCTAGGATGGGAACAAGAATATTTCTTGGTGGACAGAGCATTAGCGAATTCACGTCCTGACCTTATGATGACCGGAAGAACCTTGTTAGGGCATACCTCTGCAAAAGGACAACAATTAGATGATCATTATTTTGGGGCTATTCCTACTCGTGCTTTAACTTTCATGAGAGACTTAGAGCAAGAATGTATGTTGTTAGGAATTCCAGTAAAAACTCGTCATAATGAGGTGGCTCCAAATCAATTTGAGTTGGCACCAATTTTTGAAGAAACAAACCTTGCAGTTGATCACAATTGCTTGTTAATGGACGTGATGGAAAAAGTGGCTGAGCGTCATGATTTGAAAGTACTGTTTCATGAAAAACCTTTCAAAGGAGTAAATGGTTCTGGAAAACACAATAACTGGTCATTAGCTACAGATACAGGAGTTAACTTGCTGAGCCCAAGTAAAACTCCAATGAGTAATTTACAGTTTTTGACTTTCTTTATTAATACTATAAAAGCGGTAAATGATAACGAATCATTATTGAGAGCTGCAATCGCTTCTGCAAGTAATGATCACAGGCTGGGAGCTAATGAGGCACCGCCGGCAATTATTTCTGTGTTTATCGGAGAACAATTAACGAAAGTTTTGGCTGAATTAGAGGGTGTGACTACCGGAAAATTATCTCCTGAAGAAAAAACAGATTTGAAGTTAAACGTAGTTGGAAAAATTCCAGATGTTCTTTTAGATAATACAGACAGAAACAGAACTTCTCCATTTGCTTTTACAGGAAATAAATTTGAGTTCAGAGCAGTAGGTTCTATGGCAAACTGTTCTAATGCAATGACTACTTTGAATGCTATTGTTGCTAAACAATTGAGAGATTTCAAAGTTGAAGTTGATGCTTTAATTGAATCTAACGACATGAAGAAAGATGATGCGATCTTTAATGTTTTAAGAGAATATATCAAACATTCCAAAAAAATCCTTTTTGAAGGGGACGGATACAGTGAAGAATGGGAAATCGAAGCGGCAAAAAGAGGATTAAGTAATTTTAAAACAACTCCTGAAGCATTAAAAGCAAGAATTTCTAAACAATCTTTAGATTTATTTTCTGAATTGAATATCATGAACCACGTTGAGGTGGAGGCGCGTTACGAAATTGAATTGGAAGAATACACTAAGAAAATTCAAATCGAAGGTAGAGTTTTGGGTGATATTTCTAAAAATCACGTAATTCCTACTGCTATTCGTTACCAAAATACTTTAATTACTAATGTAAAAGGTTTGAAAGATATTTTTGGTGCTGATTTTGAAACCATCGCGAAAGAGCAAATTACCTTGATTAAAGAAATTTCGGGACATATCGAAGGAATCAATTCTAAAGTAGAAGAGATGACAAACGAAAGAAAGAAAGCGAACAATTTGACTGATGGTCAGGAAATGGCTGAAGCATATTGTAATAAAGTAAAACCATATTTCGAAATTATCAGAAATCACTGTGATAAATTAGAGTTGTTAGTTGATAATGAAATTTGGACATTAACTAAATACAGAGAATTGTTGTTTACAAAATAATAACAAGCATTCTTGATGTTAAAAAAAGCCTATCTTAAACAGATAGGCTTTTTTATTGTTTTTGAGGTTTTGAAAATTATTCTGCGGTTGTCGGATCAATGATTGTGGACACTTGACTCACGGAATTTGCCGGAAACCCGCCTTGCTTTGCGTGCTCAAGTACCATTTCCTTGTTAGGGGCAATATAAACACAATAGATTTTATTTTCTGTCACATGGCTGTTGACCCACTGGATTTCGGGTCCCATTTTATTCAATACTCCACAGGATGTTTGTGAAATAGCTTTCAATTGTTCGGCAGACAGTTTTCCTGCACCTGGAATTTCTCTTTCGATTAAGAATTTAGGCATCTTATTTAGGTTTTAAGTTTCCTACTCTTATGGCTTTTCGGTATCGCCCCGTTTTTTATAGTGGTCGCTGGTTTCCACTTTATAGTTTAATTTATGTTTTAAAATATATTAAATAGTTCCTGAGCTTTGTTTTTCGCTGATGAATTTCTCTCAAAAGCAGTATCGGTTTACTTTAGGAAATCGACCAGATAATCATATTTAACTTAAGGAAGTTCTTCTTGCAGGGTATGTAATTAGTTGGTAATTAATTTGTTATTATAAATTTAATAAAATAAATTCATATTTCGCTCGTGGATTTTCAAATTCATAAAACACTTCCAAAAACCTGAAGGCAAAACACAAAAAAATATTTATCTTTGCCGCTAAACCACTTGCCTAAAAAGCAGTAGACACAATTACACTACATGAGTTCAGATACTTCAAAAAGATACGCGCAGCGAGGTGTTTCGGCATCCAAAGAGGATGTACATAACGCTATAAAAAATATAGATAAAGGATTATTTCCTCAAGCATTTTGTAAAATAGTCCCTGATTATCTAACTCAAGATGAAGAGTATTGCTTGATTATGCATGCTGATGGCGCGGGAACAAAATCCTCTTTGGCTTACATGTATTGGAAAGAAACTGGTGATATTTCAGTTTGGAAAGGCATTGCTCAAGATGCTTTAATAATGAATATCGATGATTTATTGTGTGTAGGAGCTACTGATAATATTTTGCTTTCTTCAACTATTGGAAGAAATAAAAATTTAATTCCTGCCGAAGTAATTTCCGCAATCATCAACGGAACCGAAGAATTAATCAAAGAATTGGATTCTTTTGGGGTAACCATACATTCTACTGGTGGAGAAACTGCCGATGTAGGAGATATTGTTCGAACCATTATTGTTGATTCGACGGTTACGGCTCGAATGAAACGCAGTGATGTGATTGATAATGCAAATATACAGGCTGGTGACGTAATTGTAGGTTTGACTTCTTTTGGTCAGGCCACTTACGAAAAGAGCTATAATGGCGGAATGGGAAGTAACGGATTGACTTCAGCACGTCATGATGTTTTCGGGAAGTATTTGGCTGCCAAATATCCGGAGAGTTACGATGCCGCAGTTCCTGAAGACTTGATTTATTCCGGACAGGTAAAATTGACCGATGCTGTAGAGAATTCACCTATCGATGCCGGACAATTAGTACTTTCTCCAACACGTACCTATGCGCCTATCATTAAGAAAATTTTAGACAAATACTCTTCTGCAGAAATTCACGGAATGGTGCATTGTAGTGGAGGAGCACAAACCAAAATTTTACATTTTGTGCAAAACCTGCACATAATAAAAGATAATTTATTTCCGGTGCCACCTTTGTTCAAACTGATTCAGGAGCAATCTAAAACAGATTGGAAAGAAATGTACCAGGTCTTCAATTGTGGACATCGTATGGAAATTTACGTTCCTGAAGCGGTTGCCCAAGACATTATCGCAATCTCAAAATCGTTTAATGTAGACGCACAAATCGTGGGTAGAGTAGAGGCGTCCGATGCTAAAAAATTGACGATTAGCAGCGAATACGGAACTTTCGAATATTAATTAGAGTTGCTAAGAGACTAAGGAACTAAGTTACTGAGATTTTGCATTTCAGTTATATAGAATCGTAGTAACTCAGAACCTCAGAACCTTTGTAACTTTAAAGATTATGTACGAATTAATTTTTTGGAGATATCAGGACGGAATCTATTTAAACCATCATTTGGTTTATGAAGCTATTACGGAGCAGCAAATCGTTGAGGGACTAGAGGATCTTCCCGTGGCGGTTATTTTGAACAGAATCAATAGTGTGTTTTCAAACTGGGAAAAAGTTGATGAAAATAGTTGGAAAAACCCTAACGGAAAAGGTGCTTTTCAAGTCAAAACAACACCTCAAAGCATACAGATTGATTGTTATGGAACCGAAGGCAAAACAATGAATCTCCTCGTAGATACTATGGAAGAATTCAAATGCCCGTTGTATGACCCGCAAGTTCCAGAGCGCTATGACGAAATGAATGAATAATATTTTAAGGAGCAAATCCAGCTCTTCGTTATCCCGACACTTCGGGACTCCTTTAATAATAATACTTTTCTATATCCTAAAAAGAGCTTCCGTTGGTCGCTCTTTTAGAACAAGAAAAATTATTTTTTGCAGTCCGGGCTTTTCACTTTGATCTGGGCTATTAAGGTTAACAAATAAAATCGATTGCAACCCAGTACGATTAATTATAAATTGATATTTCCTTCAATATGAAAGAAACATTGCATTTTCCACAAAACATAATTCTCGAAGACGATACCGTTTTATTGCGTTCTTTGCAGGAATCAGATGTCGAACATCTATTAGAGATTTCCCTCAATGAACCAGAAACCTGGGAATATTCCCTGGTACGTGCCGATGGTAAAGAAAATTTAGAAAACTATATACAAATTGCACTGAAGGCAAGAAAGAATCAAACGGAGTTTCCCTTTATAGTTTTCGATAAAAAATCAGGAAAATACGCAGGCAGTACCCGTTTTTACGATATTAATTTGGGGTTCAAAACCCTGCAATTGGGATATACTTGGTACGGAAAAAATTTCAGAGGTACTGGATTAAACAAACATTGTAAATTTTTACTCTTGCAATTTGCTTTCGAAACTCTTGGTATGGAACGCGTCGAATTTCGTGCGGACAATAATAACCAACGTAGCATTGCTGCAATGAGAAGTATCGGTTGTACTGTCGAAGGGGTATTGCGAAATCATATGCCCACTTTTGATAGCGAACTCCGTCGGGACAGTATTGTTTTGAGTATTCTAAAAACAGAATGGTTCGATAACGTAAAACAGAATCTAAAAGAAAAATTGTAGCTGAAGAAAATATAAATTTTAAATATTATCTCCTCCTCCTCCTTTTTTGAAACCAATTAATTGTCTGTATTTCGATTCGCTTTGTTTTAATTCTTCTTCCAATTGTTTGTATTTACTGATGTCTTTGATCGTGACTACGGCAGCCACTACATTATTTTCCTGGTCCACTAAGGGTCTTCCGCTAATGAGAACCCTTCTTTTTTCATGTGTATTTGGATTCCAAAGAACCAGATCAACATCATCTGTGACTTCTCCGTTTAAAGCGCGTTCCATTGGTAAATTTTGGGAAGGAAAAGTAGATTTTTCGTCGGGGAAATAGAGTTCAAAATGATGGGTCATATTAGGGGATATCTCATCGTCTTCTGCGATTCCAAAAAGTTCATTGGCCATATCATTAGCCATAACTATTTTTTTATCAGCATTAGCTACAATAACACCTTCACCGATATTTTCAACAATTAATCTTAATTTCTCTTCGTTTTCATAGAGTTCATTTATGGCTTTTTGCTGCTCCTGTTCTAATTTTACCTGTTCGGTTATATCACGTGCAACAGAATACAATTCGCCTTGCTTTAAATCAATATTACTATGCCAATTCAGCCATTTGTAGGTGCCGTCTTTACAGAGGACACGGTCTACAAAATCGACAATGGGATCACCTTTTAAAAGTTTTGCCAATACTTCATCGGCAATGACTCGGTCTTCCGGATGTGTTAAATCCATAAATTTTATATGATCCATGTCCTTCTGGTCATAACCAAGTGTTTTGGTAAAAGCAGGATTGATTTTTATGAAATGCTCATTTTTGGCAACTGAGAGAATGTCAAAAGACATATTAAAAAATTTGTCAGCAAAAATTAAAGATTTCTCATTTTCTTTTTGCTGTGTAACATCAACAGCAACTGCGTATAGTAATCCCGTTGAAAGATCTGGCGAGGCAGACCATACTAGCCATTTTACGGATCCGTCTTTACAGATCCAACGGTTTTCAAATTTAATAGTCAAAGCGCCCATTTGGAGTTTGTCAATTTCCCTTTTTGTGATTTCCTTGTCATCCGGATGAACATAAGTGAAAAATGTGTTGGTCAGTAATTCGTCGTCGGTATATCCTAATACTTTACTGAGTGCAGGATTGATTTTTATAAATTTGTCCTTAGAAGCAATAACCATGATGTCTACGGCCATATAAAACAATTTGTTAACAGATTTTAAGGACTCTTCCAGTTTTTTTCGTTCGGTGATATCTGTTGAAATTCCGCCTATGGCATATATTCTTCCTGTCACATCATACAAAGGGAATTTAACGGCAATATAAGTATGCATACCGTCTAATTGTTGAATGGATTCTTCGGTTTTTAATTCTCTTAAGACCTTCACGACTTCTAAGTCGGAACTTCGATAGATGTCTGCAATACTTTTAGGTAAGAAATCATGATCTGTTTTTCCAATTATTTTTTCATTCGAAATTTCGAATAAGGACCCATATTGTTTATTAACCAATAGATATTCGCCATTTAATTTTTTGATGAATATCGGATTACTGGTGTTATCAATAATGGATTGTAAAAGCTGTTTGTTTTCCAGGAGTAAATTTTGTGAAATATTTTTGGCGCGTAGTTGTGCCCGAATAATAAAATATACAATAGTTAATAAAATTATTGAAAGAATAAATAGTGCAAGGGTTATTCCGTCCATGGTCTTATCTAAAGAGTGATCTCTATCTTCATCAATTCTTGAAATAAAAATCCAAACTAAAGCAACAACAACCATTAAATTAATGATGTATCCCAGTAATATTTTTTTTTCGAAAGTAATTTTCATGGTCTGTAAATGTAACTTTAATAGACTAAATAATAGCTGATTGTGTGTACTAAAGTTAGGAAATTATATTTAATTTAAGCAGTGATTTCTAATCTTTTGTATTGGGATTAAGCATGTAATTGGCGCTTGCTATGGGCAGTCCGCCTTTCATTTGAGTTTTTCATTGTTACTAAAAGGAACAAGACGGTGAAACTTATGACCGAAGCGAAAAAGCACCAAACCGAAATGACATAATCAGAGTAAAACAGTACTGTTATGAGATAGGAAATAGAGATGACCGCACCCAAAATCCACATGCGTTTGATACTTGAAATTAGGGCAGGTAAAATAGTAGCCATACTATAAATAAAATCACCGTAACCACCAAATCGAATGGGATAGTCTTGTTTATAGGTGATATGGTAGCCAATTATTTTCGCTTCCACAGGATAGAGAACCAAACAGGAAGCCAGATATAGTGAAACCAGCGCGCCCATTATAAATAGTATTCGTATAAATTTTTTCCGGGTCTTATCCTGTTCTAGTTGTAATATGGAATAGGGTAACCACCATGGCCAGACCACTTGAGCAAAGAAAAGGAAAACATAGGTCGTGGGTTGTTGTAAAGGGGTAAAAACAAGATCAGTCAGGGACAACCACAAGAGGCCTTCTGTAATTTGCTGAATACAAAAAATTAATGGGATGAACGAAAAGTAAATTTGATAAGGTTCTTCCGTTCTTTTAATGGTTCCTACTGTTATTGCAGAAAGAATAATCCCGGCTCCAAAACTTGCACTGGCTGAAAAACACATACGTTCTGTTTTTTTTGGTTAAAAAAATCTGACTGTTGATGAATGGAAAGATGTATTACCATACCCACCAAGGGGCTTCAAGAATTTCGGCATATACAATTAAGTCGAAAACAGCATGTGATATAATGACGGGAATCATGCTTTTAGAGTAGAATCGTAATAAACCAAGCGCAACATAGGCTGCAAAAGACCAGAAGAAAAATGCTGTTAAATCTTGCTGATAGGGCGCTGCTGGAGACAGAAATAAACAAACTTTGTAAAATGCATGCGCAAAGGCCGCGAATAACACTGCAAAATTAGTATTTAGTAACATAAGTCTTCCTTGTATAAAACCTCGAAATACCAATTCTTCCAAAATACCAATGCTTGCGGCAATCAACGCAAAACTTCTGAACGCTTCCGGAAGTACCGTCATTCCAAGATTACCTCTATGATACATGGCAGCTGCCAAACCCATTTGGATACCGATTATAGTATAGATGGCTATTTTTAGTGATGAGACATTTTCGAATAAAAGTTTAAAAGTTCGTAAAGGAGACTTTATTTGACGACTGATAATGAATGCTGTTATTAATAACGGAAATAGTGCTGTAATTTTGTACGGAAAAGGATTAGTGACCAAATAAGCAAAAATGGCAAGCCCCAAACTACATAGCAAGGCATCCAGCACAGCTCTTTGTGCTCTTTTTTGCATCAATTTTAGTTGTAAGGAATTCATAGGGTACGTTTTTTTTTGAGAGACCTTTTTAATACTTTTCTATTGAATATAACACTAAACATTATGGTGAGGGGGATCAATAAAAGCAGCCAACCCGAACCGAGACAGGCACCGCGATTAGGTACAATTAGACAGCCGGGCAAAGCTTTTTCCAATGCGAGAACATTAGTACTGTCTTTTTTGTTTTTTTGAGGAACAGAGAGATATCTTAAGTCTTTTAGTTTATAAAGTGATGCTTTGTCGGTTAATGTGTCTGTTATGATAAGTCCTTTCAGCCTAGGTAATTTTTGTAAGCCAGCCCAATTTTTGATGAGATTACTTCCTTGAAATTCCAGTACTTGTAAATCTGTTAATTGGGTAGTTATAGAATCAAATTGTGTCTGTGTGGTATTTTTAGGAAGCCCTAACCATTTCAGGTTTTCATATTCCAAAAGTCGGTCAATCTTGCTATAAACACCGGAAAATATCAAGACAGATAGTTCAGGGAATTTGTCTTGCAAATTCGCTATTTTCTCCAGATTTCCTTCACAGTCAAAATTATTAATACTAAGTTGCTTTAGATTTACCAGTTGCTGTAAAAAAGTATAGTCCGTCAAACAAGCAAACAAACTCAATTTTTCGACTTGTTTGTTGTTAATCAAAAAGGAGGGATGAATGGCCTTAATGTTGTCCCCATATACAATGCATTGTTTTAAATAGGACATATTCGGTAATGGAGTGGTAATAACTGAATCGGGGACAACGAGATAAAGATGTTTTACCATTTCAAAATGTTTCAATAAAGGGAATTGCTTTTGGGAAAGAAAGACCGAAACAAAACGAGGCTTAAAAAAAGCGGCCTTTTTAAAATACGATTCCAATATGTTAACCGAATCATTTTCTTCAACGATCAAAGCAGTATTTGGTTTTTTATTGGCAATTTTTTTTAAATATGGAATATAGCTTTCAGGGATTTTTGATCGGAAGCAGATAGTTTTAAGATCAGAGAGATCGGAGTCTTTCATTTTGTCAAACCAAGGAAGTAAATCCGTTTTGTCAGATATGATAAGGCTGTTTATTTTTCCATTCACAAAAACTAGGGAATCTCCCGAATCGTCTATTAGCAGCGAATCTTCTTTTACTTTGTCAAAAGGAATAAGAATAGTATTAAAACCCAATAAATCACCTTTTTCGGCAAGTACAGATCCTTTATTTTTTTTAGTGGAATAAAATTGGGTCAGATTGTAGTTTTTTGATAGGTTAATTGCGCTTCCTTTTCCATAGAAATTCACAACGGCAAAACGTTTTTCCTCTTTAAACTGATACCAGATTCCAATCAATATAACAACAAGAAGCACCATAAGCGCAATAGGCAACCAGCTAATGCGCTTGGATTCTCTATTTGCTAGTTTTGCATCCTCGTTTAGAAATCTTTCGTATTTATAGTCTGCCATTTTGTTTCTTTTAATTCATGATACAATTTTTGTAGGTGTAGTTTTGCATTCGGATAGTAGTTCCAATATGCAGATTAAGATTAAACCGCTTTGTAAAAATGTAAATGCTAAAGAAAGGCAGTAATGCAGAAAGTAGAAATACTATCCCTTCATTTTTCGAAACAATTGTAATGTGAAAACAGACAGTTTTTTTATTACTGTCTAATTTGAAAAAAAACTATATTGATTTGGGGATAGACGGATAAAAGAATCCTTAACTAAAGCTAAATTAAAAATAAATTATGATTTTAGCAACTGAAAATCAATATATTATAGTTTTTATTATTAAGAAAGGGTTTGCTAATTTAAATAAAAAGGAAAGCTTGGTTAAAAGTGAATCTGCTGTTGTTTTTTAAACTCATGCGTTGCCTAGTTCAGAATACATGAACTGAACCAATTTTCATTTTCTTTTTTTAAACATAAAACGTAGTATATTTTGTAAAAAACTTTGCGAACTTTGCAGCAAAATAAATGAATATGAAAATCAATTTAAAAAACGGAATCGAGAAGCTCCTTTTTGGAATGAAACAAAATGACGTTAGCGCTATTTACGGTAAACCGGATAGAAATTACAAAGACGAAGACGATAATGTGATTTTTGTTTACAATAAACTTAAAATGCGTTTGACTTTTTATAAAGAAGAAGATCTTAAATTGGGGTATATTGTAGCTTCCAGTCCTGAATTAGAGTTGTTTGGTAATAAAATAATCGGTAAAAAAATCAGTGACGTTAAAAAAGATTTGGCCGCCAAAGGAATAACCAAATTTACCCAAGAAGAGTTTGACACTTTCGAAAATTATTTTAACGAAGACAATTGGATTATCCTACAAACTGAATTTGATGAGGTTGTCAAATTTGAAATTGGTGCCATTATCAACCAAAAAGACGAATTCGACTGGAAATTCGGAAAGAAATAATTCATTTCTGTAGAATATTAATAGTACGCAAATAGAATGCATCCCACAGAAAAACACGAATTTCAATTTTTTTATAATTAACATAAATCCGTGTATTGATTTTTTGGGTAGTAGTATTCATCGAAATAATTTGAAAAAACAAACCCGACAATTCTCTTTGGTGAACTGTCGGGTTTTTTATTGAATACTTTTTAAAATTTATTGTTTTGGAGCGGGTGCTTTTTCAAATATTTCTAATTCGAAAATTAGCATTGTATTTGGAGGAATTACTCCGCCGGCACCTCTTTCACCATAAGCCAAATTAGAAGGGATAAAAAGTACTGCTTTCTCACCTAGATTCATAAGGTTTAATCCTTCTAAAAATCCTGGAATCATTCCGTCTTTTTTGCCCGCCTGAAAAGGGAAAGCCTGGTATCCGTTTTGAGCGGCTCTGTTAGCATCGTATTTTCCGTAGGCTTTATTTACATCTTCATAGCTACTGTCAAACAAGGTTCCGTCTTCAAAATATCCGGCATAATGAAAAAAGAAAGTTGTGCCGTCAGCTGGTTTTACACCAGTCCCTTTTTGAACTATTTTATAAGTCAATCCAGAAGGAGTTGTAGTTCCGCTCGCTTTTGTTGTTGCCAAATAAGCGGCTTTTGCACTAATAACTGGGCCGAATTTTTCTAAATAGACTTTTTTATTTTCAGCATCAACCGCGGCCTGTTTCGCTTTCTTTTCAGCCTCTATTGCAGCCTGCTTTTTTGCATCTTCAGCTTTGTTTGCGAAATAATCTGAGAATACTTTTGGCGCATCAAATTTCTTTGCTAAAGCTCCTTTTCTGGTAATAGTCACTTTAGTAATCACATCTTCTTGAGCAATACTGTTTACAACACTCATTCCTTCAGTAACATGACCAAAAACAGTGTGCTTTCCGTCTAACCATGAAGTCTCTTTATGAGTAATGAAAAACTGACTTCCATTAGTAGTTGGACCAGAATTAGCCATAGAAAGAATACCGCCTTTATCGTGTTTCAAATCTGTAAATTCATCTTTGAAAGCATAGCCTGGACCGCCGGAACCATTTCCTTCAGGATCTCCACCCTGAATCATAAAATCCTTGATAACTCTGTGGAATTTTAGACCATCAAAAAAGGGTTTTCCTTTTAGTTTCTGATTGGTTACAAATGGGTTTGTTCCTTCTGCTAAACTGATAAAGTTGGCTACGGTAATAGGTGTTTTTTGGTATTCTAATTGCATGACGATATCTCCTTTGTTGGTAGACATCGTTACAAAAATCCCTTCATCAGCAGTAGGGGCTTTTGCAGCGGGTTTAGCGGCCGGTTTTACAGTAGTTTTTGCTGCTGTTGTTGTGGTTGGTTTTTTGGCAGGAACTGTTTTTTTAGTAGTCTGTGCCTGAAGACCCAGCACCCCAAAAAACAATAAAAATAGCAGTTTGAATTTCATTTTGTTTTAATTTAAGTCTTGATTTTTATAATCTAATCGTTTGTTTTATTCTTTTATTGTGGCATAGCGTCCATTAATTCCACTTCAAAAATAATATTAGCATTTGGTGGAATCACTCCGCCGGCACCTGCTTCACCATATCCTAATCGGGATGGGATAAACAATACCGCTTTGTCTCCGAAAGATAATTTTTCCAATCCTTCGATAAAACCTGGAATCATACCATCTTTTCTTCCTGCTTGAAAAGGAATAGGACGGTAGCCACCTTGAGCCGCTCTATTTTTATCATAGGTTCCAAAAACTTTGCATACACTTTCAATACTGCTGTCAAACAATTCGCCATTTTCCAGAAAGCCGGCATAATGAATGTAAAGGTTAGCTCCAATGGCTGGTTTTTTACCGTTTCCTTTTTTGGTAATAACATATTGTAAGCCTGTTTTTGATTTTGTCGCTTTTGCTTTTAAAGCAGCGTAATAAGCTACTTTTTCGTCGCGAACCCCTTTGTATTTGGCATCATATATTCTTTTGTTTTCAGCATCAATAGCTAATTGTTTCTTTTGGCTTTCTGATTCTACAGTAAAATAATCACGGAAAGTTTTTACGGCATCAAACTTTTTAGCGGCAGTTCCATTACGGATAATGGTTACTTTAACCATGTAATCATCTTGTTTGATTGAATTAACCACATCCATTCCTTTTTCGACAACATGACCAAAAATAGTATGCTTCCCGTCTAACCAAGGGGTTTCAAGATGAGTAATAAAAAACTGACTGCTGTTGGTTGTTGGTCCGTTATTGGCCATTGCCAAAACACCGCCTTTGTCAAAACGCAGGTCAGAAAACTCATCTTTGAATTTGTAACCTGTATCACCGGAACCTGTTCCCAAAGGATCTCCTCCTTGAATCATGAAATCTTCAATTACGCGGTGAAATTTCAAACCATCGTAGAAAGGTCTGTTTTTTAGGTTTTCATTAGTGATAAATTCATTTTTTCCTTCGGCCAAAGTCACAAAATTTGCAACAGTAATAGGGGCTCTTTTATAATCCAATTCTACGATTATGTTACCTTTATTGGTTTCAATATCAGCATATAAACCGTCAGGAAGACTACTGTGTTCATCTTTACAAGAATAAAGAGAGGCAATTGTCAGGAATAGGAATAAGATTCTTTTTTTCATACGAAGTAAATATTTGTTTTTTAAAGGTATATGGTATTGCCATTCTTCATTATTGTTTTTGAATTATGGCTATTTCATTTCTAAAATTATTTTTTATTGCGTTATGGTGTCTTTGGGTTTGATTTCGGCCGTAACTTTTTCCGCTGCGGGTGTTGCCGTTGGAGTTGCCATTTTTAATTCGGTTTCTTTTTTATAAGCTGCTTCCGATTTAAAATCACGAAGTGTTACAGTGCATAGAAGAGGCTGGTTAGTTCCAATTTTTTTGTTATCACCGTGGTAACCGTAGCCCATATGTGACGTGAAAAGGAAAACTACTTTCTCTTTTTTATGCATTAATTTTATACCATCTCGCAATCCCATCATGATGTTTTGTTTATCAACATAATAGGTTTGGGGTTGTAATTCCTGTTGGGAGTAAATAATATTGCCTTTTAAATCTTTGAGTTCATAATCGAAAAAAGCAACATCTCCTTTTTTTGGAGTCAGAGTGTCTAATAGATTTTTGGCTTGATAGGCATACCAATATCCCTTAGTTGAAGCGATAAATTTTACCTTAGGATTTTTTTTAATTACAGCTTTGATTTGTCCTTCTTCACTGGCCACTAATTTTTTGTTTCGTTCTGCCGATTTTTTCATGAAGGAACCCGAAGCCTGCGAAATAGGTCGTCTGGCTTCCTGGCTTTGCTTGCAGCTTGTTGTAAATGCGGCCAAAACGAAAAAGATTATAATTATCTTGCTGTATTTCATAATATTTAGATACTTAGGTTTTTTACTAAATCTTCAAATTTTTGAACCGTTTCGTCCATGGATGCCTCGGATTTTCCGCCGGCTGCATTATGATGCCCGCCACCATTAAAATGGTCTCTGGCAAACTGATTGACGTCAAAATCACCTTGGGAACGGAACGAAATTTTGATGATTTTTTCTTCTTTATTTTCGATAAAAATAGCAGTAAAAATAATTCCTTTAATGCTCAAACCATAGTTTACAATACCTTCTGTGTCACCTTTTACGTGATCGAAAGAGTCAAGTTCATCTTGCGTAAGCGTAGTATAAGCGGTTTTATGCTCGGTTAGCACCTTCATGTTTTGAAGCGCTCTTCCCAACAATTGTAAACGGCCAAACGAACTGTTATCAAAAAGTAAAGTTGGGATCACAGTATTTTTTACTCCCAAATCAATTAATTCGGCAATAATTCGGTGTGTGTCCCCTGTTGTTTTTGGAAAACGAAAAGAACCTGAATCAGTCAGGATTCCGGTGTAAATACAAGTTCCGATTGTTTCGTCTATATCTTGTTTTTTGTCCAGATAAACAATGAAATTGTAAAGCATTTCACAAGTAGAACCAAATGCAGTATCTGAGTAGGTGTAAGTAGCGTAATCATGTGGGTATTGATGATGGTCAATCATGATAAACGGTGCCTTGAGTTTGGATAAAACTTCTTCCATACTACCTACACGGTGCAATGCGTTAAAGTCCAATGTGAAAATGATATCGGCTTCTTCCAGTATTTTAGTGCAGTTTTCTTTGTCTTTTTCGAAAATTTTAACCGTACCGGCACCTGGCATCCAATCTAAAAAATGAGGAAATTCATTTGGAGAAATAACGGTTGGCTGATGATGGTTTTTTAATAAAAAATGATATAAACCCAAGGTAGAACCCATCGCGTCCCCGTCAGGACCTCTGTGTGGAATTATGGCAATTTTTTTTGGAGTTGCTAGTAACAACTGTATCGCTTGAATGTCTTGTATTTTCATAGTGTGCGAAATTACATTTTTTTAATGTAAAGTTGAAATCATTTAAATAATTAACACGTTTTTACGATCTTAGAAAAGGTCAAGTTTTTTTCTGTTTATTTTTTGATACAAATGGAATTTAGGCCCCTTAACTATTTGGGAGTGGTAGATTCCCACATGCCCCGAAGCGAAATAGGCAACTAAACAAGCTAGCCCAATGAAAAGACCACTTTCAACACCAAAAAGTTCCATCCCCATTACTGAACATGCGATCGGTGTGTGGGTTGCACCTGAAAAGACTGCCACAAATCCCATGCCTGCCAAAAGGGCAATAGGTAAAGGAACAAAAATGGATAGTGCACTTCCTAGAGTGGCACCAACAAAGAAAAGGGGTGTTACTTCGCCACCTTTAAATCCAGCACCCAAAGTAAAACCAGTAAAGAGTATTTTTAAAAGAAAATCATATGATGCATTTGGAGTTGAAAACGAATCCACAATCACGGGCACTCCTAAGCCAATGTATTTCGTGGTTCCGATAAAATAGATTGTTATGGCAAGAAGAATTCCTCCAATAAATGGGCGCATAGGTGGGAATACGATAGTTGTGGCAAATAATTTTCCCCAAAAATGAGTGCTTCTTGAAAATAGCATGGCTGCTAAGCCAAATAAAACGCTAATCGCAATTACCCAAATCAAAGTGATGAAATTCATTTCGGGAACTGTGGGGATACTGTAGTGGGTATGTTTTACGTTCCAAAATTCAACGGTAAAGTAAGCGATGTAAGCTGTTAAGAAAGATAAAACGCTGCTTTTGAAACTGATTTTGCTAAAATATACAACCTCCAAAGCAAATAAGGCTCCAGCCAAAGGCGTGCCGAAAACTGAAGCAAAACCAGCGCTGATGCCCAAAATGATTACTGTTTTTCTGTCGGAATTGCTGAGTTTGAAGAGACCGGTAAATTGGTCGGAAATCGCACCACCCATCTGTACTGCAGTACCTTCGCGGCCCGCCGAACCTCCAAAAAGATGGGTAACTAAAGTGCCAATAAGTACTAAAGGAGCCATTTTTAAAGGAATGGTTTTTTTAGGATTCTCGTATTCTTCCAGCAATAAATTATTCCCTTTAACAACATCTTTACCCAAATAATGATATAGTAAACCGATTATAAGTCCGCCTAACGGCAAAAGCCAAATAAGCCAATTGTTGAGTTCTCTAATTTGTGTAACCCATTCTAAGGAAACCAAAAAGAAAGCAGAAGCCGAACCGGAAAAAATTCCGGTCAAAGCACAAATGAGAATCCATTTGAGTGACAGTACTATTGTTGTTTTTGCTTTTTCTAGATTCATTAATTGTCCGATACAGAATTGGTAGTTGTTATCATAGAAATAATTATTGATTTCAAAAATAGTTTAAAAGGATGAAATTTATAGCGCTTTTAAGATAGCTTCTAAAAAAAAATGCCGCCAATACACTAATTTGTGTATTGGTGGCTATTAAGGTACTGCAAAAGCAGTTTGTTATTTTTCGGAAGCTACAGCGGTAAATTCAATTTCCACTAAATATTCCGGGGCTACCAGTTTACTGATTTCGTAAAAACCAGTTGTAGGTTTGATGTCTTTAAAGAAGGCGGCGTGAGCGGTAGCAACTGCCTCAAAAGTTGTAATGTCAGTAGTGAATATTCTGGTACGGATGACATCTTTCATGCTGACATTGAGATCTTCCAATACTTTTTCAACGCGTTCTAAAATATTTAAGGTTTGCGCATGGGCATCGTCAGCTTTTACTTTTTCACCATCTACAATTGCTACTGTTCCGGATACTTCAATGATATTTCCAATGCGAACCGCACGACAATAACCCATTTTGTCTTCCCATGGTGAGCCTGTCAAGATGTTTTCTCTTTTCATTTTAATTTTTGTTTGTTGTGTTGATTTTTAATGTTTTAAAATACAATTTAAGTTTTGGTATATTTTTTGCAATTTATGAAAAAATCGAGAAATAAAAAATCCTGATTTTTAATTAAAAGTTGAATTATGCTTACCAGTTTTTAGAATGAATGATGTTCTAAAATGTAATAAATTCTATAATTGGATGTTATTAATGAAAGTCTAATTATTTCAATTTCATGGTTTTAATTTTTTAATTTTAAAATACACACACACTGATTAACTAATAGCTAAGTCTTATGAAAAGAATATTGTTTTTTATTATTGTAGTAGGTATTTCTTTAAGTGGATATGCCCAGAATGAATTCGATGCTAAATTTAAACCAATTCAAGCCAAGAAATCAAAAAATAAGGAAGTCGTTCCACCAAAAGAAGTTTCGCCAAAAATTACACCTCCTGATGTGGTAGAAAAACCGGATTATTTGCAGGTCAATCCTGAGGATCTTTTTAAAGATGCGAATCTTTATAAAAAAGAGGAGAATTCTGAAGGTGTCTTTTATAAGAGAAATCAATACTTGGGTAGTTTTAAAACGAAATCAATAACCTCCAAAATACGTTATCGAGATGCTGCATATGTGGATGGTGACAGGATAAAAGTATATTTAAACGGTAAAATAATTGAGCCTGAGGTTGTTTTGGATGGAGAATTTAAAGGATTTGAGATAAAGTTAGAAAAAGGCCTTAATAGAATTGATTTTGAAGCTTTAAACGAAGGCTCCGCCTCACCGAATACAGCAGAGTTTGAGGTTTATGACGACAAAGGAGTTGCTGTCTCAATAAGCCAATGGAATCTTGGAACCGGTTTTAAAGCTACTCTTATGTTGATTAAAGAATAAAAATGGATTTTTTTTAGAATTTAATTTTTCGATTCGTTAAATAATATGGAACAAAATTAAATTATGTTATTTTTGCGGGACAGTACTGTTTTTTATTTTAAAAACTGAAAATTGATCAATCACTATCAATACGATATGAAACAGATTTTATTATTTATTTGCATAATTGGTTTTACATTAAGTGGATATGCTCAAAGTGAATTTAGTTCTAAATTTAAGGCTATTCCACCTGCTAAATTTCCAATAACGCCAAAAAAAACGACCACTCCGCCTACTGTTGCACCTCCAAATTCTGATATACCTTCGATTAAAGCTCCGGATGTTTTTAAAAGTCCAGACCTTCTTATTACAAAACCGAATCCCAACACCTCTTATCAATTAGGGACGACCAATAATTTTTCGATGATGCCGAAAAATGATTTTGTGAATCCTGGAGCGGCTGTTACAGATAGACTGAATAAAAAACAGGACAATATGCAAGGTATTGTGTATCGAAGAAATCAAGATTTAGGTGATTTTAAAACCAAGTCATTATCCGCAAAAGTTTTATACAGGGATGCAGAATATGTCGATGGTGATGCCATTCGTGTACACTTAAATGATAGGGTGATTCAAACAGGAGTTATACTGGAAAGTAATTTTAAAGGTTTCGAAATAGTTTTGGATAAAGGTTTTAACAAGATTGATTTTGAGGCCTTAAATCAGGGAACTTCCGGTCCTAATACTGCAGAATTTCAAGTTTATGATGATAAAGGAACACTTATTTCGGCAAGCCAATGGAATCTTGGAACCGGTTTTAAGGCAACTATTATATTAATCAAAGAGTAATTTTAAAATAATTACTCTTTGATTTTTTTTAAATCTAAAAAGGATCTGCCGTAACGCGGAACTTCATATCTGCTTTTACGGTTATATCTTGTGTCAACGTTTCCTTTGTAGTTACCTTAGTTCTTATTTTATAACTGGATGCTTTGATGTATTTGTCTAATTTTTGTGTTGTACAAATTAGAGAAATAGTATTTGAAGTTGAACTGATATTGTCGTGATACCCCAATTCTATCTCATCGTCAGCAGTAGTCGAAATATACATGTGTACTGATTTAAGAAAGCTGAACGTTTTGTCGGATGGATCAGTTATTGATAGATTCAATTCTTTTAATTGCACATCTTTTACCAAATCGGTTCTGGTGTTGTTGTTTTCAAATTCTGTACTGGAATTTGTTGTGACATCAGGTGTAGGTATTTCTGAAGGAGAGTTAATAGGTAAGCCGGTGTTTACTTTAAAAGTGGCTTCGTTTGAAATGGTAAAGGTTAGTAACTTATCAATCTCATTGCAGGAAATAGTAAGTAGGGCTAAAATAGCAATAATGGTAATTTTTTTTGTTTTCATTTTTAATTATTGGGGTTTAAATTAAGTTCTTGCAAAAATAGCATAATAGAGTTTTTATTTGTTTTCTTTTTTTGATGCATATTTATTAGGATAAAGTACGAGAAAAGTAGGATTTTAGTTTCTTAATAAATAAAATTAATTTTTTTCAAAATTCAGTTTTTCAAATTCGAATATAAAAAGTATTTTTGCGCATGCAACACAACGTACTTATTTTAGATTTCGGATCGCAATATACTCAGCTTATTGCGCGTAGAGTTCGCGAATTAAATATATTCTGCGAAATTTTCCCATACAATCACGTTCCGAGTGATTTATCAAGTTATAAAGCGGTAATTCTGGGTGGTAGCCCATTTTCTGTTCGTTCAGAAGATGCACCACATCCTGATTTGTCAGAAATCAGAGGAAAATTGCCAATGTTAGCCGTTTGTTACGGTGCTCAATACTTATCCCATTTTAGTGGTGGTGAAGTAGCTGCTTCAAACACTAGAGAATATGGTAGAGCCAATTTGTCTTATATTAAAGAAAACGAAACTTTTTTTGAAGGTGTTTCTGAAAATAGCCAAGTTTGGATGAGTCATAGTGATAGTATTAAAAAATTACCAACCAATGGTGTGAAATTAGCAAGTACACATGATGTGGAATATGCGGCTTACAAGATTGAAGGTGAGACAACATATGCTATTCAATACCATCCTGAAGTTTTTCACTCTACTGACGGATCAAAAATGCTGGAGAACTTTTTAGTAAAAATTGCTGAAGTTCCTCAAAACTTTACACCAAATGCTTTCGTTACTGAGATGGTAGCGGAATTAAAAGAAAAATTACAAGATGACAAAGTGGTCCTTGGACTTTCTGGAGGTGTAGATTCTACTGTAGCGGCGGTTTTATTGAATCAGGCTATTGGAAAAAATCTATACTGTATTTTTGTAAACAACGGTTTGCTTCGTAAAAACGAATTTCAAAATGTATTGAACCAATACAAAGGAATGGGATTGAATGTTAAAGGAGTTGATGCCGGAGATCGTTTTCTTTCAGAACTTGCTGGTGTAAGTGATCCTGAAGCCAAACGTAAAATTATTGGACGTGTTTTTATCGAGGTTTTCGACGACGAGTCACACCTTATTGAAGACGTAAAATGGTTAGCCCAAGGAACAATCTACCCTGATGTTATTGAATCAGTTTCGGTAAAAGGACCATCAGCAACCATCAAATCACATCATAATGTGGGTGGATTGCCTGATTATATGAAATTAAAAATTGTTGAACCACTTCGTATGCTTTTCAAAGATGAGGTACGTAGGGTTGGTGCTTCATTAGGAATAGATCCTGAATTGTTAGGAAGACATCCTTTTCCGGGACCAGGATTATCAATCAGAATTTTAGGAGATATTACCCCAGAAAAAGTTAGAATCTTGCAAGAGGTTGATTCTGTTTTTATTGAAGGATTAAAGTCTTGGGGATTGTATGACAAAGTTTGGCAAGCAGGAGCGATTTTGCTTCCTGTAAATAGTGTTGGTGTTATGGGGGATGAGCGTACTTATGAAAAAGTAATCGCGCTTCGTGCCGTAGAATCTACCGATGGTATGACGGCTGACTGGGTACATTTACCTTATGATTTCTTGATGAAAATATCAAATGATATAATAAATAAAGTAAAAGGAGTGAATAGGGTAGTTTATGATATAAGTTCAAAACCGCCTGCCACAATAGAATGGGAATAATACCGTTTTTAACGTTAAGTCATTACATTTGTAATGACTTAATTGTTTAAAAACATTTATATGAGAGAAATTTTAAGAGTTTTATTTACTATTTTATTATTTACTAATGTAGTCTTAGGACAGGAAATTTTATTAAAGCATACCGTAGCAAAAGGGGAAACAATAACCCAAATTGCCCAAAAGTACAAAACAACCCCCACGGATATTTACAGACTTAATTCAGAATCCCAAAATGGAATTAAGGAAAATCAAATTCTGACCGTTCCAGATATAGCTTCTCAGCAAAAAGGAAAAATTATACATGTGGTCGGACCCAAAGAGACCATTTACGGATTGGCAACAAAGTATCATGTTAAAGTGGAAGAATTGCAAAAAGCCAATGAATCAACGCTAACGGATGGATTAAAAATAGGACAGGAATTGATTATTCCAGAAGAGTCCAGCCTAAAAAGTAACATTGAAGCAATGGATCAGAAAACTGCTGCGATGAATTCTTCAAAAATTATTCATGAAGTTAAGGCTAAAGAGTCTTTGTTTAGTATCGCAAGAACGTATAATGTTTCTGTGCGCGATTTAGAACAAGTGAATTTAGAACTTGTTAAAGACGGATTGCGTATTGGTCAAAATCTAGTTATTCCAAACAAAAAGAAAACCTTGGATGGTAAGGCAAGAATAATTACTGGTGAAACTATTTTTCATACCGTTTTGCCTAAAGAAACTAAA
The DNA here is from genome assembly GCF_040049085.1 of Flavobacterium maritimum. Classification (NCBI taxonomy): domain Bacteria; kingdom Pseudomonadati; phylum Bacteroidota; class Flavobacteriia; order Flavobacteriales; family Flavobacteriaceae; genus Flavobacterium; species Flavobacterium maritimum. The sequence continues at coordinate 76,297 of NZ_JBDLZY010000007.1, read as the reverse complement.
TATTCAATATCCAAAAAATACGGAATCACAATAGAACAATTGGAATCACAAAATCCTGAAATCGTAAACGGATTGGTTGAAGGAAACAAGTTGGCTATTAATGTTAAGGAAATTAAAGCTACGAATGAGAATGAAGAGCTGATGATTGCTTTGGCAGAGAAACAGGTTGTCATTGAAAAGTCAAAAGCTAAAGCCGTTGAATACGAAAATTTAGAAGATAAATTAGCGGCTCAAAAAGAGATTAATCAAAAGGTTCTTAAAGTAAATGATTTGAAGGTTAATCTAAAAGAGATTGATGATTCAAAAGAGGGATCTGTTGAAAGACTTAAATTAGTTTTGGAAGCAAATAAAAATATTCAGGATATTTTAATTTCCAAATTAGATTCCCTTGTATATACCATGAATGAAGAATTAGATGAATTGAAAAATGTAGAGATTAATGATCTCGATGATTCTAAACGACTTGAAAAACAATCTTATGCGAATATTGCCAAAACAAACCAATTGTCCCATGAACTTAAAAAAGATTTAGCTGAGAATCGAAAAGTTTATGCTTCATTGATGAATAAAGCGGAGCGAATTGCAGTAGAGGAAAATTTAGAATACAAGAAAAAAGTTAGAGAAAACGGAAAAGTAAATGGGAGCGAATCAGTAAACGGTAACTCTTCTATGCTTGTTTTTGAGAAGATGAGTGCAGAACAAAAAACAAGGGATGAATTGAATGATAAGCTTTTGGCCAAAATTGATTCTTTGGATAGTGAAAAGAAGATTGAATTAAAACGTCAAATCAGCAAAGCAACTTTTTATGGTAGAGAGGCAAGGGATTATGATGATAAATTGGCGCTAGTCAAATTAAAAAAATATCAAGCTAAAGCAATTGAATCTCAAAAAGGGCAAACTCCTCAAGATGTTAAACCGCTCACTATTCAAGAAATGAGGGAGGAATTGGGAAAGGATTCCATAAGTTCTGAAAATGCAGCAAGAGTTGAGGTATTGGATAATCTCAAAGAGGTAAAAGAAGGGTATTACCTTGTTTTAGGAGATTATAGAGCAGCGGAAGAAAGAGATAAATTGATTATGAAATTAATTGATTCCGGAGAGCTGAATTCAAGTTTCTTTTATAATATCAATATTCTTTCGTATTATGTGTATACAAATTTTTTTGAAACGAAGGAAGAAGCGCTTTATGAATACAAACAAAAAAGAAATAAACCGCTTTATGAAAAAATGTTTGTTGTTAAAATCAAAAAAGAGTAGTTTATTTGGCAAAGAATTAACGGTACTTTTTAAACACTAATATTAATTTTACCTACCAATAAAAATTAAATTTATTAAACCTACACATGAAATATTTTTTACCACTCTTTGTTACTGTTTTTTGTATTTCTTTTTCGGCTTATCCCCAAAATAAAATAATAAAGCACGATGTCTCCAAGGGTGAAACTATAAATGAGATTGCTAGAAAATATAAGGTTACACCCTATGATATTTACCAATTGAATCCCGATGCACAAAGTGGTTTGAAACCTAACAGTGTTTTATTGATACCTAATAATTCAGGAAAGCAAGTTTCAAGTTCAGTTGTTAAAACCGGAGCGAAAAGCGGGACTCATGAAGTTGTTGCTAAGGAAACACTCTATAGTATAGAGAAAAAATACGGGGTTTCCGATGAAGCATTAAAAAAAGCCAACCCTTTTCTTGAAAAAGACGGATTACAGATAGGGCAAAGATTAGTGATTCCATCAAATAGTGTGGTGAAAAGTGCTACTTCAAATCAGGAAAAAGTAGTTTATCACGAGGTGCAACCAAAAGAAACTAAATATTCGATTGCTAAACAGTACGGAATTACTGTTGAAGAATTAGAGAAAAAAAATCCTGAAGTTGTTGTAAGTTTACCTGTTGGCTACAAATTGATAATTAAAGGCAATGCGCCAAAAGTTGATAAAACTGTTACTGCCGTTGAACCTAAAAAAGAAATTTCGATAGACAATGCTACAAAAGTACCAGCTTCGGCAGATCTTGTTGAATATATTGTCAAGCCGAAAGAAACTTTATATAGTTTATCAAAAATGTTTGGTTTAAGCCAAGAGGAACTGATAAAAGGAAATCCGGCTTTGGCTAATGGTGTGGAAGAAGGGATGATTTTGAAAGTGCCTTCTGTAGTTTTAGTTTCACAGGAAAGTAAAAAAGCATATGCATCTTTAGTAAAAAAAAGCAATGCTAACGGAAGGAAAAAGTTGGTTTTACTTTTGCCTTTTAATATGTCGAAAATCCAAGGAGATACTATTAATTCGACAGCTACCCGTTTGAAAAAGGATAAATTTTTGAACATGACTCTGGACTTTTATTCAGGAGCATTGATGGCTATAGATTCAGCTAAACAATTGGGGCTTACGATAGATGTAAGTATCTTTGATTCACAGGAAACGAAAAATACTTCTAATATTGCTTCTCTGATTTCGGAAAATAAGCTTGAAAGTGTGGACGCTATTGTAGGTCCTTTTTATCAGGCTAATGTTGAAAAAACAGCTCAATTATTAACTCTCAATCAAGTGCCTGTAATTTCTCCTTTGTCTAAAGATGTAGGTAATTCATTTTCTAATTTATATCAAACCATTCCAACGACTGCAACGATAAGAAGCGCTATATTTGATTTTATGAGATCGAAAGACGGAAATATTGTCGCGGTTATTGATAAGAAAAAAGAATCGATAAGAAAATATATTCAAGAGAATCAAAAAGATGTTCGTTTTGCGGCGCTGGCAGAAAATGGAGGTTTATCTGTTGAAAGTCTCAAAAGTTTATTTGTAAAAAATAAAACGAATTATGTAGTGATGGAGACAGGGAATACCTGGATGATAAAATCTACAATGGCTGCTATGTTGGCTTCTATGCCAATGTATTCTGTGCAATTGGTTATTTTAGAACCTAATGAAACATTGGATACAGACGAAATAGATTTTCCGGCTTTGGCAAAATTAAAATTAACCTATCCTTCCATGACGCGTGAGAATGAATCTCCTCAAGCGTTGATTTTTGAAAAAGAATACAGAAAGAAAAATAAGATTTTTCCAAGTACCTTTGCTACTAGAGGCTTTGATGTAACTTTTGATACAATGATGCGATTGTCACAAGATAAAAGTTATCAGGAAACAGTTGATTCAGTAGCAACAGAGCAAGTAGACAATAAATTTGAGTATTATAAAAAAGAAGATGGAGGATATGCTAATAAAGGAGTTTATATTCTTTATTACGATACTGATTTAACCATTAAAGAAGCGAACTAATGACATCAAAAGTAATTTATTTAGGCGATTTAAGAACATCATCTGTTCATTTGCAATCAGGTACTGAAATTGTATCAGATGCTCCTTTAGATAATAACGGAAAAGGGGAAGCTTTTTCTCCAACGGATAGTGTTGCAAATGCTTTGGCGACATGCATGATGACAGTTATGGGGATAAAAGCCCGAGATATGAGTGTTGATTTTAAAGGTTCTACCGCAGTGGTAACTAAAATCATGAACTCAGCACCAAGACGTATTGGAGCAATAGTAATTGTTTTTGAAATGCAAGGTGTTGTCGATGAAAAAAATAGAGTTATTCTGGAAAGAACAGCGATGACTTGTCCAGTCTTTTTGAGTTTGAGTACTGAAGTAGAGAAACGTATTACATTCAACTGGAAATAATCACAATCGATTCAAATAATAGTTTTTAGTTTACAGATGAAACTTTAAACCTTAAACTTTAAACTTGCTTTGGAACAAAACCAAAAACAACTTATAAAATTAGCTCATACTAAAATGCCTTTTGGTAAATATGAAGGCTGGTATCTTATTGATATTCCTGAATATTATGTCGTTTGGTATAGTAATAAAGGGTTTCCGAAAGGGGAATTAGGAGAGCAACTGCAATTAATTTATGAGTTAAAACTCAATGGACTCGAAGAATTAATTCGAAATATAAAAAAACGGTATCCCAAACCATAATAGATTATTAGGCTTGTAAAGGGCTAAATTGTTTGATTATTAGAAATGCGTTTTTTTTCTAATAATCAAGCAATGGATTAAAGTAATAATCCAATTAAATTTGTACTTTTGCCACGTTTTTTACACAACTACATTACAAACAACAACAGAATGAATCAAACGAAATATATTTTTGTTACAGGCGGTGTGACTTCTTCTCTAGGAAAAGGAATTATAGCAGCATCTTTGGCGAAATTATTACAGGCAAGAGGGTATAGAACTACTATTCAGAAATTCGATCCCTATATTAATGTTGATCCGGGAACATTAAATCCATACGAGCATGGAGAATGTTATGTAACCGACGATGGAGCTGAAACCGATTTGGATTTAGGGCATTATGAGCGTTTTCTTAATGTTCCGACATCTCAGGCTAATAATGTTACCACTGGTAGAATATATTTGTCGGTTATAGAAAAAGAAAGAAGAGGGGAGTTTTTAGGGAAAACTGTTCAAGTTGTTCCTCATATCACCAATGAAATCAAGGATAGAATGCAGTTACTCGGTAAATCGGGTGATTATGATATTGTTATTACTGAAATCGGTGGGACAGTAGGGGATATTGAATCTTTACCTTATATTGAATCTGTTCGTCAATTGGTTTGGGAACTAGGAGAAAATAACGGAATTGTAATTCATCTTACTTTAGTTCCTTATTTAGCTGCTGCAGGGGAGTTGAAAACAAAACCAACACAGCACTCAGTAAAAACCTTGATGGAAAGCGGTATCAAAGCTGATATTTTAGTTTGTAGAACAGAGCACGAGATTTCAGACGAAATCCGTAATAAATTGGCTTTGTTTTGTAATGTAAAAAGAGAAGCAGTTATTCAATCTATTGATGCCTCAACAATATATGAAGTTCCAAATTTAATGTTGGAAGAAGGTCTTGATGTGGTTGCCTTAAAGAAATTGGATTTACCTAAAAAAGCAGCTCCGGATTTAAAAAATTGGAATACTTTTTTACGCAGATTAAAAAACCCAAAGCATACCGTTAATATCGGTTTGATTGGAAAATATGTGGAAATGCAGGATTGTTACAAATCTATTTTGGAAGCTTTCATTCACGCTGGTGCTGCAAATGAAACTAAAGTTAATGTGATTTCTATCCATTCAGAATATATTGACGAAACAAATATAGACGAGAAATTGGCAGGTTTAGACGGAATTCTTGTAGCACCAGGTTTTGGTGAAAGAGGAATTGAAGGAAAAATTGCTGCTGTCCGTTACGCAAGAGAAAATAAAGTTCCATTTTTCGGAATTTGTTTGGGTATGCAAATGGCAATTATTGAGTATTCCAGAAGTATTCTTGGTCTTGCTGATGCCAATTCTACTGAAATGAATGATAAAACAGCTCATCCTGTTGTAAATCTGATGGAAGAGCAAAAAACAATTACAGACAAAGGGGGAACCATGCGTCTTGGGGCTTGGAAATGTGATTTAAAACAAGATTCATTAGCTTATAAGATTTACGGAAAGGAAACTATTTCTGAACGTCACCGTCACCGTTATGAGTACAACAGTAATTATGTTGCACAATTACAGAATGCGGGTTTAATCGCTTCAGGTGTTAATCCGGATACTGGTTTGGTTGAAATCATAGAAATAGAGGACCATCCGTTTTTTATTGGTGTTCAATACCACCCTGAATACAAAAGTACCGTTGCAAATCCACACCCTGTTTTTGTGAATTTTATAGCTGCTGCTGTTCAGGCAAAGAAAAAATAGTATTCAATTTTTTGAATCGGTGCTAGGTCACGGTATTCAGTAAACTTTTTTTAAAAAAAATAATGGAAGAAAAAAAATTTGACCTTAATTCGATTATAGGTTTTGTATTGATTTTTGGTATTTTGATTTGGATCATGTATCAAAATCAACCTGATCCTAAGGTGATTGCTGCTGAGAAAGCAAAAAAAGAGTTGTTGCTTCAGCAAGCAAAAGCGAAAGAATTAGCAGATAAAGCTGTAGCAAAAGCTACTGTCGCGGTTGCAACAACGAGAGATTCTACTCAATTAGCCCAATTGCAAAAAACTTTAGGAAATTTTGCTTATTCAGCAACACTTCCTTCTGCAAAGGCAGATTTTACAACTATTGAAAACGATTTGGTAAAATTGAAAATTGCCAATAAAGGAGGATATATTGTTGAAGCTACTTTGAAGAAGTTTGAGAAATTCAAGAAAGGTTCAGGAGAATTGGTTGAATTGATCAAAGACAACAATGCCGATTTAAATGTGCAATTGCTGACCAACGATAATCGTACTTTAAATACCAAAGACTTGTTTTTTGAACCAACAATAACAAAAGTTGGAGAGGATCAAATTCTTTCAATGAAATTGAAAGCAGGAGCTAATGAATTTTTAGAGTACAAATACATATTGAAACCAAACGATTATATGGTTGGTTTTGATATTCGTTCCCAAGGCTTGAATAAAGTTCTGAATACGTCAAAACCATTAGAGTTAGAGTGGAATTTGAAATCATACAGAAATGAGAAAAGTATTTCTTATGAAAATAAGTATACTGAGATTTATTTTGAGCATAAAGACGGAAAAACTGATTATGCTGGTTTGGGACAAAAAGAAGAAGAGACTCTTGAAAAAGCTACTTACGTGGCCTTCAAACAGCACTTTTTTACCTCTGTTCTTTTAACAGATAAACCTTTTGAGACAGCTAAAGTACAGTCTGATAATTTGGTTCATGATGAAAAAGTAGACAGTGTTTTTACCAAACAATTTAAAGCCAATATGCCTTTAGCTTTTGCAAATGGAGAAGTAGATTATAAAATGAGTTGGTATTTTGGACCATCTGATTATAAGACTTTAAAATCGTATGATAAAAATCTTGAAAAAATCATCACTCTGGGGTGGGGAATTATAGGTTGGATTAACAGATTTATTTTTATTCCTTTATTTGGTTTTCTGGGTTCCTATATAGCCTATGGTATTGCCATTATTATTTTTACAATTTTGATAAAGTTGGCTATGTCGCCAATTACATTTAAATCTTTCTTGTCACAGGCGAAGATGAAAGTTTTGCGTCCTGAGATTGCTGAATTGGGTGAAAAATTCAAAAAAGACCCAATGAAGAAACAACAAGAGACCATGAAGTTGTACAACAAAGCTGGGGTGAATCCAATGGCAGGTTGTATTCCAGCCTTGATTCAAATGCCTTTTTTGATGGCATCGTTTCAATTTTTCCCGTCAGCTTTTGAGTTAAGACAAAAAAGTTTCCTTTGGGCAGACGATTTGTCTTCGTTTGATTCTGTTGTAAAATTACCATTTCATATTCCTTTGTACGGAGATCATATTAGTTTGTTCCCAATAATGGCGGCAATAGCTATTTTCTTCTATATGAAAATGACATCTGGAGATCAACAAATGGCTACTCCACAACAGGAAGGAATGCCAGATATGGCTAAGATGATGAAAATCATGATTTATGTTTCACCATTAATGATGTTGTTTTTCTTTAATAGCTATGGTGCTGGATTGAGTTTGTATAACTTTATTTCGAATTTAATCACGATTGGAATTATGATTGTTATCAAAAGATATTTTATTGATAGCGATAAAATCCACGCTCAAATTCAAGAGAATAAGTTGAAAGAGCCTAAAAAGCAGGGTAAGTTCCAAAGAAAACTTCAGGAAGTTATGGAGCAGGCTGAAGCTCAAAAAGCGCAACAAAAGAAAAAATAATTTTAAAAAAAGCTCTCGTTTTCCGAGAGCTTTTTTTTGATTTATAAAGTGGGTAATAAAACTTTGTCCACTGCATGAATAACACCGTTTGAGCATTGCACATCGGTGGCAACAATGTTTGAAATTCTGTCATTGGTATCCTTAATTTTTGCTCCTCCGCTTAATTGTATTGTGAAAGTCTGAGCTGGAGTTAAAATTGGAGTTACTATTTGTCCTTCAGTTAAAGTTGCTGCCAAAACATTTGCTTCACCCACTACATGATATTGTAATACTTTAGTTAAGTTGGCTGCAGAAACGCTTGCAATTCCACCTGGGGCCAATTCGGTATTTAAAGCTGTAAATGCGTCATTTGTGGGAGCAAAAACGGTAAATGGTCCTGTTCCGGAAAGAATGCTTACAAAATCAGGCTGACCAGCTCCAGTTAGAGCCCCCACTAAGGAAGTGAAATTTGGATTTGCTGTTGCATGTGTTACAATAGTTGGTAAACCGATTACTTCGTCTACGATGTGTATTACGCCATTGGAGGCCATAATATCAGCAGTGGTTACCATAGCGCCGCCATTAAGGGCCACCATATTGGAAGCCGTATTAACATACATACTTAATGTGTTGGTCGAGGAAGCAGGACCCTTGGCTAATGTTTTGATATAACCAGTGGTTAAATCAGTCGATTTCAAAGTAGTTGAAATAACATGATTTAATAAAATTTCTGTTAAAGCAGCTTTTGGTACATCATTTATTGTTGCGTAAGGAGTCGTAGCAAGAAATGATGTAAAAGCAGAATTGGTTGGGGCAAAAACGGTATAAGATCCACTGGCTTGTAATGTAGTTGTTAATTCTGTCTTTTCTAAAGCTTGTACTAAGATACTTAAATCAGGAGTATTCGATGCAATTCCAGTTATTGTATTGTCAACTGGTGCAGTGTCATTATCATCATCACATGATATTGCTAGGACTGAAAATAATACAATCAGAGCTAGATTTTTGATTTTCATTACATTTTTCATGATTTTTTTGTTTAATTGTTTTGACTAAATTAATAAATCAATTTCTTATTTTGTTTAATAATTTAATAAAAATGATAAACAAAATAAAAATTTATCATTTCTTTTTTAATTGTTTAATGTTGCGGAAATAGAATGAATATGATGATAAAATGTTTTTTAGGAGTTAATTATGGTTTGTGGGTTATTTTTAAGTGATTTTTATTGAATCGAAAAGTTAAAACAAGTTGAACATTTTATAATGTTTGGTTTTTTTTTGTTGTTCATGCCTTTGGTTAGATTGATTAACAAAATCATTAAGAGTAATTTTGAGGCTTTAATTCATAGACTTAGAATCTACGAATCCTTAATTGGTAGTTATGAAGTAAGCGAATTAAATTTTAGAGTGAACTAATTATACTGGTGTTAGGACAAGGTTGTTCCATATTAATGTAAATTTGTCAAAATAAAATCAGCCTTTAGCAGTTAAATACATATAAATAAACTTGAAGTAGTAATGGAAAAAAATAAATTTTGTTTTTTTAAAATTTTCATAATGATTCTTTTTAGTCAGGCCTTATTATCCCAGACCGATATAAATAAATTGGATGAAAAGGGGAAAAAGCATGGCCTTTGGAAAGGATTGTATGAAGAATCAAAAAGACCCAGATACGAAGGTACTTTCTCGCATGGTAAAGAAGTTGGTGTTTTTAAGTTCTATGATGATACAAAAGCGGGGACTATAATCGCTACGAGAGAATTTAATGCAACGGATAATTCGGCTTACACTATTTTTTATAATCAGGATAAAAACAAAGTAAGTGAAGGGAAAGTGATGAATAAATTATTTGAAGGGCAATGGAAATATTACCATCATGCTTCAAATAACATTATGACGATTGAAAATTACAGCAAAGGAAAATTGCAAGGTGTGCGAACCGTTTATTTCCCTGACGGAAAAGTTGCTGAAGAAATGAGTTATAAGAATAATTTAAAGGAAGGACTTTACAAGAAATATACTGAGAAAGGAATTGTTCTTGAAGAGTCTAATTTTAAAAATAACGAGTATAACGGTAAGGCTGTTTTTAGAGATTCGGAAGGTAAGATTGTATCAAGCGGACAATTTCTAAATGGAAAAAAATCTGGTATTTGGCAGTTTTTTGAAAAAGGAGAATTGGTTAAGGAAATGAATATGAGTTTCCCTGAAAATGCTACAAAAAACAAGAACAAGTAAGTCTTGGGTTGCGCAAAAAGTATTGTAAAACTTTTTTGTACCTTTGCACCCTTGTAAAATTATAAAGATTTGAAAATGAAACGTGTTGTTGTAGGACTTTCTGGAGGTGTAGATTCAAGTGTTGCTGCTTATCTGTTGCAACAACAAGGGTATGAAGTTATCGGTCTTTTTATGAAAAATTGGCATGATGATTCCGTTACCATTTCAAATGAATGTCCTTGGTTAGAAGACAGTAATGATGCCTTATTGGTAGCTGAAAAACTTGGAATTCCTTTTCAAACGGTAGATTTAAGCGAACAATATAAAGAGAAAATCGTGGACTATATGTTCAACGAATATGAAAAAGGGCGAACTCCAAATCCTGATGTACTCTGTAATCGCGAAATAAAATTTGATGTTTTCATGAAAATTGCTTTGAGTCTTGGAGCCGATTATGTAGCTACAGGTCACTATTGTCAAAAAAGTGAAATTGAAGTGGATGGACAAACAGTCTTTCAATTAAAAGCTGGTGCCGATACGAATAAAGATCAATCGTATTTCCTTTGCCAATTGTCTCAGGAACAATTAGCGAAATCCTTGTTTCCAATTGGTGAATTGACCAAACCGGAAGTTCGTGAAATAGCTGCCCAAATGGATTTGATTACCGCTGAAAAGAAAGATTCACAAGGATTATGTTTCATTGGAAAGGTACGTTTGCCTGAATTTTTACAACAAAAATTGCAGCCCAAAGAAGGTAAAATTGTTCAAGTTGATAAGAATGATCCAATTTATTCTATCGAAAAATCGGCAGCTTTATCTCTTGAAGACGAATTAATATTAGAAGCTCAAAAATTAAATTACACTCCAACAATGGGTAAAGTAGTTGGAAAACATCAAGGAGCACATTATTTTACTATTGGACAACGTAAAGGATTGAATGTTGGAGGAACAACCGATCCGTTATTTATAATCGCTACTGATGTGGTGACCAACACCATTTATACCGGATTAACCAGCCAACACCCTGGGTTGTTTAAAAAAGCCTTGTTTATTGAAAAATCAGAATTGCATTGGGTTCGTGAAGATTTGGCTTTGGCCAATGGCGAAACCAGAGAGGTGATGGCAAGAATCCGTTACAGACAACCTTTACAAAAAGCAACACTCCACCAATTTGAAAGCGGAATGTATGTTTCCTTTGAGGAAGCACAGTCAGCTATTACCGAAGGACAATTTGTCGCTTGGTATGCAGGTGATGAATTGGTTGGTTCGGGCGTAATTTCCTGATTGAAAGTTAGGTTTCCCATTCGAAAGAGATTTTTTTTTCAATTTTTAGATGCACTCTGTTTTTTTTTAATGTAAGTAATTTAAAAAAGGATGGAGAGGCGAATTTTTTTGTTTCATATTTTTTTATTAGTACCGTATATAATAGATTATAGTTTTAAATAGTTTATTATCTTTGAAACACTACTTCCTTTAAGAATATGAAAGAATCACTACAGTTATTATTTATCTTTTTTATTTCATTTTCTGCATTTTCACAGGAAGACGCCTGGATCTATTTTAACGCAAAACCAAGCGCACCATTTTATTACGACAGTCCTTTAGAAATGCTTTCCCAGAGAGCTTTAGACAGAAGAACCACTCAAAATATAGCGTTGGATTTTAAAGATATCCCGATTGAGTCAAGCTATATTAACCAAGTGAAAAACACAGCAGGAATTACGGTTATGGCCAAATCGAAATGGTTGAATGCGATTCATGTTCGGGGAACTCAGGTAGTCATAAATTCACTAAATACTTTTGCATTTATTGATAGGATAGATTTTGCGGATAAAAGCCTTAATCTGGCGGGCAAAAAAGTCAATTCTTCTAAAATAGGCAAAGTAGATAAAAAGCTGCAGACTCAAATAGATTATTTGTATGGTACATCCGGAAATCAAATCCAGATGTTAAACGGTCATCAATTGCATCAGCAAAATTATACAGGAGGAGGAAAAATTATAGCCATTATGGATGCCGGTTTTCCTGGCGTTGATACAGCACAACCTTTTCAAAGATTGAGAGATAATAACCAGATTTTAGGGGGATACAATTTTGTGTCAAGAAACCCAGATTTTTGTGCTTTGGATTCACACGGTACTTCCGTGCTTTCAGCCATGGCTGGTTACACAGAGGATAAACTTGTAGGAACAGCTCCAGATGCATCTTATTATTTGTTTATTACCGAAGATGATACCTCTGAAAATCCCATTGAAGAATCATTATGGGTTGAAGCGGCAGAGAAAGCGGATAGTTTAGGAGTTGACATTATTAATACATCTTTAGGTTATTTTGATTTTGATGATCCTGCTTATAATTATACGTATAGTGATATGAATGGGACGACCGCTTTTATTTCTCGCGGGGCAGATATAGCGTTTAGTCGAGGGATGATTGTTGTGGCCTCAGCTGGAAATTCAGGAAATACTGTTGATCCACATATTGGTGCTCCTGCGGATGCTGCTGGTGTATTTGCGATTGGTGCGGTAACTGCAACAGAAACGTTGGCTGCTTTCAGCTCAATCGGGCCTTCATTCGATAATAGAATCAAACCAGATGTTATGGCTCAGGGCCAAACTGTTTTTTTGTCTAACGAATTGGGCGCTATTGGAACTTCAAGTGGAACTTCATTTTCCAGTCCGATAATGGCGGGAATGATTGCCTGTTTATGGCAAGCTTTTCCCTCCAAAACAAATCAGGAAATTAAGCAACTGATTTTGGAATCGGCAGATAGGTTTGCAACTCCTGACAATCAATTTGGTTATGGGATTCCTGATTTTGCATTGGCTGTAACGAAAGAATTAACGCGGCAACAGTTTTCTGAAGCTGATTTCCAGATTTATCCGAATCCAACGCCGGATGCTCTTTCCATTTCTTTTCCGGAAAATTTTAAGGAGGGAACATTTACTGTTTTTACTATTCTCGGTCAAAAAGTTTTAGAGAAGGCAGTGTCAAGACAATTGCCTACTATTTCCTTGAAGACATTGAGTCAGGGAATGTATCTTTATAAACTGGATTCGAAGGGCTTTTCAAAAACCGGAAAAATTATAAGAAACTAATTATTCGAAATCATAAATGAATAAAATTACTCAACTATTTAAAATTAAATATCCTATTATTCAAGGCGGAATGATTTGGAACAGCGGTTATAAATTGGCAAGTGCAGTCAGTAATGCCGGCGGTTTAGGGCTTATTGGTGCAGGGTCAATGTATCCTGAGGTATTGAGAGAACACATTCAAAAATGCAAAAGAAAAACAACAAAACCTTTTGGGGTCAATGTTCCGATGTTGTATCCAAACATCGAGGAAATAATGAAGATTATTGTTGATGAAGGAGTCAAAATTGTTTTTACATCAGCTGGAAATCCCAAAACCTGGACTCCTTTTTTGAAAGAAAACGGAATTACGGTTGTACATGTGGTGAGCAGTTCTGTTTTTGCTTTAAAAGCGGAGCAAGCGGGTGTAGACGCCATTGTTGCTGAAGGATTTGAAGCAGGAGGACACAACGGAAGGGAGGAAACCACCACATTGACTTTAATCCCAATGGTGAAAGAACAAATAAAGATTCCATTGATAGCGGCGGGTGGAATAGCAACTGGTCGTGGTATGTTAGCCACAATGGTGTTAGGAGCGGATGGAGTACAAGTTGGAAGTCGTTTTGCGGCATCGGTTGAATCGTCGGCACATGAAAATTTCAAAAAGACAATCATCGATGTAAAGGAAGGGGATACACAACTTACCTTGAAGGAACTGGCTCCCGTTCGATTGATTAAAAATAAATTTTATCAGGATGTGCAACAGTTGTATGAGCAATGCCCTACGAAAGAGGAATTGGTTCAATTGTTGGGAAGAGCAAGAGCAAAACGCGGTATGTTTGAAGGTGATTTAATCGAGGGTGAATTAGAAATCGGACAAATAGCGGGGTTAATTCACGAGATAAAAACAGCTGAAGATATTATAAAGGAGATGATTGCCGATTTTGAGACTGCAAGAGCTGAAGTGACAAAATTTGATTTTTAATTTTTATAAGCAATATAGAATGAGCAAAATACATATATACATACTGTTACTTTTTCTGGGATTAGGTGTTCAAAATTCATACAGTCAAGTTTATAAGTTTAAAACTTCAGGTTTTAGTGTTTTAGAAAAAACTGAAAAAGGGAAATGGGGAAAATGGTCCGATTTGGATTTAGTTAATATTGTAGTTTCCCTTGATACGGACAAAAACAGAATTGTTGTTTATTCTCAAATTATTCAGTTGTTTGAGATTGTAGAATATCAGAGCAGAGAAGAAAACGATACTGATATTGTGTATTCATTTACCTGTAAGGATAACGACGGCGTTGATTGTACTCTTTCGATTATTACTAGAAAAAAGCAGGATAACAGAAAGCAGCTGTACATCAATTATGACGATCGAATCCTAGTCTATAATATCTTTAATGTCTAATATATGAAAAGTCGCTAAAAGCGACTTTTTTTGTTTTGGGAAAAGGGAAAATCTAAAAAGAAAATCTGATTTAGGAGATTCAGTTATTCGATATCTTTAATGAATTCATCGTATTCTAAATAGAACAACTCCAGGGCACTCATTTTTTCGTTGTAAAAATCAAAAATTTCATCCCAATAGTTACGATTGCTTACGCTTACTCCCTGTTTTTCAACCCAAATACGGCTGATAGTTTTACCGTTTTCGAGATTAAATTCTTTTTCGAATACCAAATCCTGAATGAATTCTTCTTCTAGAATATTTTTTAAAGCTTCTAATTTTTCAAAATAGGCAATTCTTTTACCCTCGTTACGATGCTCAATATCAATTAAAACTTGAGCCTTTTTATTATCTACATAAAATTTAAAAGAGAAATCTTTGATTTTGGTATCATATAACAACCATTTTCTTGGATATTTTTCGGCGAAAGTAATCCAGAATTCTCGTTTTAATCTTTGGGTTTCTTCTTTACTGTACATCTATAGTGACTTTTGGTTGTAGAAAACTTGTGAAATTGTATTTTCTAAACTATATTTAGGTGTTATTTTGTATGCAAAAATAGACTTTGATTATGGATTTCCAAGAATTTTTACGGTATGTTCCTAAATTAATTGATGCAAGGCTTCCTGCCTTTGAAGCGCACGTTAAAATGGCGCCTTTAGAGCGAATTGAAAGTTTAAAAAGTATCAATATTGGAGACAAGAATCCGAGGACAGCTGCGGTTATGATGTTGTTTTATCCCAAAAATGATGAAACGCATTTGGTACTGATTGTCAGGAATTCTTACAAAGGTGTTCACTCGGCACAAATTGCATTTCCTGGCGGTAAATATGAAGCGGGAGATGAAAATTTTGCAAAAACAGCACTCCGTGAAACACATGAAGAAGTAGGGATTCATCCTGAAAAAATTGAGATTATAAAGTCCTTTACTGAATTATACATCCCGCCCAGTAATTTTATAGTGCATCCTTTTCTGGGAATCTGTAAAGAGGAAATTATGTTTTTTCCGGATCCTTCTGAAGTGGCCGATATCATCGAGTTGCCGCTGTCTGTCTTTTTGAGTGATGCTATTATCGTAGATACAAAGCTGTCCACTTCTTATGCCGAAAATATCAGAGTTCCTGCTTTTGAAATCGAAAAACATATGGTTTGGGGGGCTACTGCCATGATGTTGAGTGAATTGAAAGAGGTTTTGAAAGAAGTAATGGACACCGGGTTTTAATATTAATTTAATGTTAAAAAATAGTAAAAAACATCAGGAATAAATTTTGTAAATTCGCCAATTCAATATAAAATAAACATATTTTTATGGGATTATTTAAAAGAAATCCTTTTGGGCACATATTATTTATAAAAAAATGGCTGATCCGAATTTTTGGAGCGATTACCCATAGACGTTATCGAGGTTTTAACGAATTGCAAATAGAAGGTTCAGAAATTATAAGGACTTTGCCGGATAACAACGTGCTTTTTATATCCAATCACCAAACTTATTTTGCCGATGTTGTGGCCATGTTCCATGTTCTGAATGCCAGTTTAAGCGGAAGAGAGGATTCCATCAAAAATGTATGTTATTTATGGCAACCGAAGATGAACATCTACTATGTTGCTGCCAAAGAAACGATGCAGGCGGGTTTATTGCCAAGAATTTTAGCCTATGCCGGAGCAATAACCGTAGAGCGGACCTGGAGGGCCAAAGGTGTTGATGTGGCCGAAAAAAGAGATATAAATCCAAACGATACAGAAAATATTAAAATTGCCCTAGCAGATGGTTGGGTAATTACTTTTCCTCAGGGAACAACAAAATCATTTAAGCCTGTACGCAAAGGGACAGCCCATATTATTAAACAACACAAACCAATCGTTATTCCTATTGTTATAGATGGTTTCCGCCGTTCATTTGATAAGAAAGGTCTCCGAATGAAAAAGAAGGGGATTCTTCAATCGTTTATCATCAAAGAACCTTTAGATATTGATTACGATAATGATACTATAGATCAAATTGTAGAAAAAGTAGAATATGCTATCGAACAGCATCCTTCGTTTTTAAAGGTTATCCCGGCTGAGGAACTAAAAGAGCAAGAAGAATTAAACAAAACCCGTAAGTGGGATTATTAATAAAAAAAAGAGTTTGCTGCAGCAAACTCTTTTTTTTATAGAATTATAGATCAATCTTTTTTAACTCTTTATAATTGGCATACAATCGTCTAAGTAGTATTCCGTACAGTAATCTGTAAAATAGCCAGAAAACACCGAAAAAGGCTACTGTAATCACCGATAGAAGAACAATTGTAATCACCATTGCTTTTCCGTTAGTGGCAATTTTATCTTTCAAATCATTTACTTCCGGATTATAAGTAAAAGCAATAACAAAGCCAATGATCAAACTCACAACAATCATGGCCAAATTATACCAAACATAGCATTGAACCGTTTTACGGGTTTTTAAGATGTCTTTCATCAATTGCTTTGTGGAGGCTGTTGCTGAAATC
Source organism: Flavobacterium maritimum (assembly GCF_040049085.1). Taxonomy (NCBI): domain Bacteria; kingdom Pseudomonadati; phylum Bacteroidota; class Flavobacteriia; order Flavobacteriales; family Flavobacteriaceae; genus Flavobacterium; species Flavobacterium maritimum. Next base: position 59,362 of record NZ_JBDLZY010000007.1, on the reverse strand, counting down.
GTAATATAGTTTTTATAGAATAAGTAGATGAAAACGATAATCACAGCATAATTGAAATAGGTAAATCCGTTGAAAACAGCTATTAATTCATCATGTTTTAATTTTTTAAAGTATTCATCAGTGTTAAAAAATACGCTGACCGAAGTCCATAACAGGATTTCTAAAATACTGATAATTAAAATCCACTTCACAATCGAAGAAGATTTACGGTGTATCATTTTGTAAATTTCAGTTTCCGAAATCTGTTTAAAAGAATTATCATTCTTTTGCCAGTCTTTTTTCAATAAATCCAGTTCTTTCATGCTCCTAATGGATTTAATATTTTTTTTAATTTCCCTTTAATCCTATTCATTTTTACCCTTGCATTTACTTCGCTAATCCCCAATGTTTCTGCTATTTCCGTATAATCCTTATCTTCCAGATACATAAAAACAAGTGCTTTTTCAATATCATTGAGTTGGTAAACGGCTTTATACATGAGTTTTATCTGTTCTTCCTCTTCGTAATTGTATTCTATATCATGGGTGAAATGTTGCCGTCCTTCATACTCAATGGTGCTTATTGATCTTTTGGTTTTCCGGTACAAAGTGATGGCTGTATTCAAAGCGACTCGATAGGCCCAAGTAGAAAATTTGCTATCGCCCCGAAATTTGGGAAATGCTTTCCATAACTGAATCGTGATTTCCTGAAACAAATCCTTGTGCGCATCATCACCATTAGTGTACAATCTACAAATCTTGTGGATTATATTCTGGTTTTCCTGCAATTGCTTTACAAAAGAATGTTCTAAATTATGACTCATACTTTACGTTAGTATCCAAAAACGGATTTTGTTACAAAATAGGACTTTTTTTAGGAGCATAAAATTTTCAATACCCAATCAGCAGTTGTCCCGCTTTCTGTTTCCATCTTACGAGCCGAACCCCGGCTCATAAGGATTTACACGACAAACGAAGTCCACTGAACTCCACTTAAAATAGAAATTAAGTGAAGTAATCGGGGCTAATCGAGAAATTTTCGTATTCTTAATACTATTTCCAAAAGAGGAAAACAACTACTTTTCAGTTCTTCATAAATAGTAACCTTTGTGCGCTCGTGTCTTTACGATTAGAAATAGGTATATGTTTAAAAAGCTTATAGTTCCTTTTCTTTATAATAATTAACCATCAAATTCACAAATTTACTATAACCTTCCATGCCGTCTTTTTGTTGGTTTAATTTCAGAAAATTGTCATAAAAAGTATGAAAACCGGTCTCAATTGGTGTTTCATATTGTTTCCAGAAATCCTCGCTTTCCTGATAGTTTTTTAGAATTCCGGGATGAACGGTTTTTAGTAATTGCTGAAATATTTTCTCGTCACGAGCTTGCCAGTTGCCTAAACAATATCGCAAGGCAAAACTGTATCCCGAATATTGAAAGTACAAATCATCATTTTTTACCGATGCCATAAAACCAATAAAATTACATTCGCTCTCGCTGGCATATCCCATTTGATGCGCCATTTCGTGACAACTTGTAGTTGGAGAATTATACATGGGCATCAAATAATTGACTTGCGCTTCATTGGTAAACGGATTCAAATAACCGCCAAAGCCCATATAGGTCAACGGCAGGCTGATGATTGATTTTTTCGCACTTAAATTCTCGTATGAAAAATAGGAATAGTTCTTAGATAAGTTTTTATAGCCATTCAAATTCATCTCAAAAACTTGTTCCTGCGAGTAGGGAAATACTATTTTTAAACTGTCATTTTGTGTAATCTGATATTGTATAGCATTGGTTTTTGCAATTAGTCTTTTGGTAAAAATCAATAAATCGGCATCTGTATAGTCTCTTTGAATTTCCATTTTCTCAAAAAGCGGTTGACGGTAATAATTGAATCCCCAAAGAAGGTGAAACAAAAAATAAAAAACGGAAACAAAACTCATAATGCTCAGTACATTATTTTTCCATTCCAGCTTCCAGGATTTTCGTTTGTTCCAAAACCAAATCAAAACAGCAATGATGACAATGAAATAAATGCAATCTCCGACAGAAAAAGGAATTTTACCCAATACAATCCTTGAAAATCGGGAAATGATCGGATATAGACCGTTACTATACATCTGTTCTGTAAATTCTGGAAAAAACGGAATAATCTGCAGAACAAGTATTTGGACTATTAGAAAGGAAGGAAGAAAATATTTTGATTGCACTTGATAAATTTTGATACTGTAAATATAATTACAATATCAATTAGTGCCGAAAAGAATATAAACTTTGTAACTTTGAAGCTTAGAAATGTTAAACTTCAAACAAATATAAATGAGCCAAGAAATAAGAAATCTGGAGCCTAAAGCACTTTGGAATAAGTTCGCCGATTTAAATGCAGTACCTCGTCCTTCAAAAAAAGAAGAACGTGTAATTGAGTTTATGAAAAATTTTGGAAACAGTCTGGGATTGGAAACTTTTGAAGATGAAATTCGCAACGTAATTATCCGTAAGCCGGCAACTGTAGGAATGGAGAACCGTAAAGCGATTGTGCTTCAAGGGCATTTGGATATGGTGCATCAAAAAAATGCGGATACTGTATTTGATTTTGATACGCAAGGAATCGAAATGTATGTTGATGGAGATTGGGTACGTGCCAGAGGAACTACACTTGGTGCTGATAATGGACTTGGCGTCGCTGCTATTATGGCTATTCTGGAAAGTACAGAGATACCGCATCCAGCTATTGAAGCTTTATTTACTATCGATGAAGAGACTGGTATGACTGGTGCTTTGAATTTAAAAGGAGGGATTCTTCAAGGTCAGATTCTTTTGAATTTAGATACTGAGGAAGATGATGAAATTGATATTGGTTGCGCCGGAGGAATTGATGTTACCGCAACTGCCGAGTATGATGAAGAGGAAACTCCTGAAGGTTCGGTAGGATATACTATTACCGTAAAAGGATTGAAAGGTGGGCATTCGGGAATGGATATTCATAAAGGTTTGGGTAATGCCAATAAAATCATGAACCGATTATTGTTTGATGGTTTTGATAATTTTGGTTTGCAGATTGCCGAAATAAAAGGAGGAAGTTTGCGAAATGCGATTCCTAGAGAAAGTGTTGCAAAAGTAATCATTGCAGAAGTATATGATGAAGCTTTCGTTTTTGATATGCAACAGATTGTAAATGAAATCAAAACCGAGTTTAAAACGACAGAGCCTAGTTTAGAGGTTATTTTTGAAAAAATGGATGTAACTCCAGCAAAAGTAATGCCTTCTATCGCTCAGTTTTATTTCGTTAGAGCCATGTATACCGCTCATAATGGAGTGTACAGAATGAGTGCTGATTTTGATAATTTGGTAGAAACCTCTAATAATATTGCTAAAGTAGTATTGGGTGAAGGGCAACTTTCTGTTCAATGTTTAACACGTTCTTCTGTTGAAACATCCAAATTTGATTTGGCTAACGCTTTACGTTCTGCTTTTGAATTAATGGGTTGTGAAGTGGAATTTTCAGGATCATATCCTGGATGGACACCCAATTCAAAATCAGAGATATTGGATGTTTTAGTTGGGATTTATGAAAAACAACATAATGAGAAGCCTAAAGTTGTGGCTTGTCATGCCGGACTGGAATGTGGGATTCTGGGAACAAACTATCCGGATATGGATATGATTTCTTTTGGACCAACCATTCACGGAGCACATTCACCAGACGAAAGAGCAAGTATTTCTTCTGCTCAGAAATTCTGGAAATTTGTAGTGGAAATTTTAGCGAACATTCCTGCTAAATAGAATTCAGTTTATAGTTACAGTTTTCAGTCGCAACTTTATTAAAGGTACGACTGGAAACTGAGACTGAAACTGATTTTTTTTAATCCCTTTTTGGACTATTTTTCTTTTCTCTTTTTTCTTCTTTCTTTTCCTTAGCGGTTTTAAGGGGTTCTTTTTTTACGGTTTTTTTTGCGTCTTGACTTTTTGCCATGGTGGTATGTTTTAAATGTTAATCTTCAATTATTTAAGTAAATATAGATGATTTCTTTGTGCAAAACAGATTTTTCTTCCAAATAAAAAATCCTCAATTACGAACTAACATAATCAAGGATTGATTTATTTTTTAATTAAAAGAGTAACAGAACAGCGAAGGCAAAAATCTTATTTTTTCTTCAAAATCTTATATTCTTCATAACAGGAACTGATTGCATCCATTATTTGTAAATCGTTTGCTGTTTGTATAAAGGATTCTGAGTAGTTGCAACGTTGCAATATTTCGGATATTTCCTTTACTTCAATTCCCAGAAGAACAGCAATAGTTTCTCTGTCGTATTTTGATTCCAGAAGCTTTCGGACCGTGTCGTCTTTCTTCATTTCTTTAAGTTTCTTGAGTTCTTTTGGATTTTTACCAAAGAAATTATAGAGGACATCGGCGGGATTAAATATGGAACCCAAAACTTTTCCGAATGCATCGGGCGAATATTCACCTGCTTCATATCCTTGTGTTAAACCAGAAATACTGTATCGGTAATTTTCTTTTGTGGGGATTAATTTAGAATCGACTTCCAGATAACCAGTTAAGTTAAAAGGCCTGATGACAACTTCTTCGAGTGCAATTGCTTTTTCGGTAAGACGAATTCGTGTTGTTTTATTTTTTATCCAGTCGTTTGTAACTCTGACTCTCAATGATTGAAAACCTAAAATGGTAAAATGTAAAGTATCACCTTGTTGAACGTTTATTTCAAAGTATCCATTTATGTCAGAAGTAGCTCCTCTAACTTTATTGATGTTGATGACGTTTACATTAGGTAAAGGAAGGTTTGTGTCGTCGTTTATTATCGTTCCGGATACTCTTTGAGAAAGTTCAATTTCTTGCGCAATAGTGGTGGTTGCAGATAATAGTAGAAAAAAGAAAACTACAAAATATTTCATAAGCTAATTTAAAACTTTAAAAGTAGTAAATCAGGATTAAATATTTTGTAGTTTCCGAATATAATTATAAGAAAATTAACAGTAAATGTTAGTCTCTTCTTGGTCTTCTTGGTCTTGGTGAATCACCAAAGCTTTCAGAACGTCTTGGGGCTCTTTCAGAAGAACCTTCTCTTGGAGCTCTTTCAGAAAAACCACCTTCTCTTCTTGGAGCAGATCCTCTGTCGCTTCTGAAACCACCTTCTCTTGGAGCAGCGTTTCTGTCGCTTCTAAAACCACCACCAGAACCTTCTCTTCTTGGAGCGAAATTACCTTCTCTTCTTGGAGCTGAACTTCTTCCGCCGAAACCACCACCAGAATTTCTTCCGTTATGGTCACGTCTTCCACCACCGTCATTTTTAGAAATTTCAACATTGATTCTACGTCCTTCTAATTGTACGTTGTTCAATACTTCCATTACTTTATCAGTGTGTTCCGGATCAGTGTTAAAGAAAGAGAAACCTTCTTTTACATCTACTTTGAAAACGTCATCACGACCTAGGTCTAATGTTTCTTTCAAGTAATCTTTTAATGACATCCAGTCAAAATTATCTCTCGAACCAATGTTCACGAAATATCTGGTAGCACCACCATTATTATTTTCTCTTGGAGCACCCTCTCTACCATCACGTTCACGTCTGTCTGAACCTGAAGATTGAGCAGAAATGTCTCTGTTTTTCTTGTAATAATTGATAAAACGGTTGAACTCTACAGAAACCATTTTCTTGATTAATTCTTCTTTCGTTAATCCTTCAAGAACATTGTTGATTGCAGGAAGGTAGTTGTCAATTTCGTGATCAACTTCAGTATCTTTAATCTTATTGGCTAAGTGCAATAATTGGATTTCGCAGATTTCAATTCCAGAAGGGATTGTTTTTTCTTCGAATTTTTGTTTGATGATTCTTTCGATAGAAGAAATCTTGCGCAATTCACTTTTAGTTACAATCACAATAGAAGTACCTAATTTACCTGCACGACCTGTACGACCAGAACGGTGGTTATAGGTTTCGATTTCGTCAGGTAATTGGTAATTTACTACGTGAGTTACATTGTCAACGTCAATTCCACGAGCAGCAACATCAGTAGCTACAAGCATTTGGATTTGTCTTCCTCTAAAAGATTTCATTACACCATCACGTTGTGCTTGAGATAAATCTCCGTGCAAAGCGGCAGCGCTGTAACCATCTTCAATTAATTTTTCGGCAACAGCTTGTGTATCACGTTTTGTTCTACAGAAAACTACTGAGAAAATGTCTGGATTAGCATCGGCTAAACGTTTCAAAGCTTCGTAACGGTCACGTGCATTTACAAGGTAAAATTCGTGAGAAACCGTTGCTGAACCTGAGTTTTTAGCACCAACTGTAATTTCTAAAGGCTCATGCATGAATTGTTTTGCAATTCTTGCAACCTCTTGTGGCATTGTTGCAGAGAACAACCATGTGCTTTTTTCGTCTGGAGATGTAGAAAGGATGTTTACGATGTCTTCGTAGAATCCCATGTTCAACATTTCATCAGCTTCATCAAGAACACAATAGTTGATTTGAGAAATGTTTACCAATCCTCTGTTAATCATATCTTGCATTCTACCCGGAGTAGCCACAATAATTTGTGCTCCTCTCTTAATGTCTCTAGCTTGCTCTGTAATACTTGCTCCACCGTAAACTGCTACTACATTAATACCTTTTTCGTATTTAGAGTAGTTTTTAATTTCGTTGGTAATCTGCAAACAAAGTTCGCGAGTTGGAGATAAAATTAATGCTTGTGTATTTCTGTTGTTGGCATCAATTTTCTGAATTAGCGGAAAACCAAAAGCTGCCGTTTTCCCTGTCCCTGTCTGAGCCAACGCAACCATATCTGTGTCTTTTTCCAATAATAGGGGAATCGCTTTCTCCTGTACTTCGGTCGGATTTTCAAATCCTAGATCTAAAATCGCCTTCAGTAACGATTCACTTAATCCTAATTGTTCAAATTTATTCATATGTATTTTTAAAATAGGGTGCAAAATTACTGTTAATAATTCATATAAACTAATGCTATTTTAAGATTTAGTGTTTTATTATGATTTGATTATCAGAAAGTTATATTTTTGTTGCCCGATTTGCAATTTCGAAAATAAGAATTTGGCTTAAAATAATACCTATAAATTTAAAATTTAGAATAAAATATGTTGTATTTTAAACAATTAATTCTGTTCTTTTAAAAAGTGGATTAATTGCTGTGTGGCTTTGCCTCTGTGACTTATTTTATTTTTAATTTCTAATGCTAATTGGGCAAAGGTTTCCTCGTACTCTTCGGGTTGAAAAATAGGGTCGTAACCAAAGCCTTGGTTTCCTGCTTTTTCTAAAGTGATTGTACCAGATGCAATACCTGTAAAAAGATGTTGTTTACCATTAATGTTCAATGCTATAACGGTTTTGAATTGTGCTTTTCGGTTTGTTTGGTCAGATAATGCCTCCAGTAATTTATTCATATTATCCTCAGCATTACGTTGTTCTCCTGCGTATCGTGCGGAATAAACTCCTGGCTCCCCGTTCAAAGATTCTACTTCAAGGCCAGTATCATCTGCAAAACAGTCATAACCATACTTGTCGGTTACGTAATTGGCTTTTAAAATAGCATTTCCTTCTAAAGTTGCTGCAGTTTCCGGAATGTCTTCTATGCAGCCAATATCTTCTAAACTTAGAATTTTGATGGTTTCAGGTAGCATACTTTGTATTTCCAAGATTTTATTCTTGTTATTGGAAGCGAAGACGAGTTGCATGTTTGTTTTTATTTGTGATTTTGTGCAAAGGTAGCAAATTTTTAAGCTGGAATGAGTCGAATGAAAAGATGTAATTGGATTGATAATTTGAGATCGATTCTTTTTGAAAGACTGAAAATCCTTAGAGAGTATTTTTGTTAATCTATTTATCTATAGGTATTTATGTTGTAAATTAGATGGGGTTTTTCAAAATGGCAGTTTTAACTTAAAACAATAAGATTATGAAAAAAGTAAGTGTTTTATTCGTGTTGGTTTTAGCTTTTGCTATGACTTTTGTTTCTTCCTGCGGTAATGATGACAATGATTCTCCAAATCCTGTGACAGCTACTGTTGAAGGGAAATGGAATTTCTCTAAAATGTCTACTGTACTTAATGGAGTGCCCTCTGCGGAAGAAGATTATGATGATAATGAACCAGGATGCCCAAAAGATTTTATAGAACTAAAATCTGGAGGTGTTTATAATGACGGTGATTACTATAATTCGGAGTGTCAATTGGAAACTTCTACTGGTACATGGTCAAAAAGTGGTTCTATTATAACCATTACGGGAGATGGGATTTCAATTCCTTTAGAAGTGGTAAGTGTGTCAAGTACTGTTTTAAAAGTAAAATATTCAGAAACATTTGAAGGGGATACTTATGTGGTATTTATAACTTTAACGAAAGCATAATTTCAGATGTAGGGTTTGTTCTGATTTTGAGCTTATAGGGCGCAACCTCGGAAAATGTTATTTTTGAACATAGAATTGTGAATGTAAATTGTATTATAAAATTGCGTGAAAGGAAAAATTAACTCTTTTTTAAAGATTGCAAAGTAGCAAGTTAATTGTGAGTTAAAGTGTTTATTTTTAATTAATTAGTTGTTATTTGTCGTATCTTTGAGTGTGGTTTTGATTAATTACTTGAGTTGTCTGTATTATAGTGATATATGATAATTCATAATCGACCCTACTAGTAACAGTATGAGTTAATATTGGTAAATCAAAACCACAACAATCGGAGGCCCTTCAAAAAGGCCTCCTTTTTTTGTGTCATATCTTGACCTATTATAGTTTTATTTGTAAAGTTTGGGGGTCATCAGACTACCATAAATGGAGTAAAAAGCTATTCAGAAATCGGTGTGGTCAGTATTGGAAATCAAGGTGTTAAATGTTGGTTAAAACCTTGTTTTACAATTGTTTTGGCGAAAGTAAATCGTATCTTTGAGTGTGATTTTGATTAATTACTTGAGTATATCGATCTTACAATAAGATATGATAATTCAATAGTCAGCTATACAATTATAGTATGAGTTGATAATGGTAAATCAGAATCAACAACTGGAGGACTCAAAAGGTCCTCCTTTTTTGTTGTCAATTTTGGGATGTTAACTAATTGTATTTTTGATGGTTCTAACTAAAGCGTAATCGCACATATACATGTTTAATTCCTTTTTTATCAGATTCTCTTTCGTCTATTTCAAGAATATCAGTTAGGGATTTCAGCATTGGGGTTAGTTTTGAAAAACCATAATTTCGGGGATCAAATTCCGGTTTTTTCTTTACAATAAGATTACCCACATCTCCAAGGAATGCCCAGCCATCATCATCACATATGTCTTCTATTGTTGCTTCAATCAGTTCGATGGTATGTAAATCTATTTTACTAAGGGATTTTTCAACGGGTTTCTCAACGGGTTTTTTAGTGTCGGTAGATCGTTTTGGTAATTTCTTTTTAATGGCTCCATCCAAGACTTCAATGTAAACGAATCGGTCACAGGCCACAATAAATGAATTTGGGGTTTTTTGTTCACCAATACCAATGACTTTCATGCCCGATTCTCTGAGTCGGATGGCTAAACGTGTAAAATCGGAATCACTGGAAACAATACAAAAACCATCGACTTTATCCGAATATAATAAATCCATGGCGTCGATGATCATGGCAGAATCCGAAGAATTTTTTCCTACCGTATAACTGTATTGTTGAATAGGTGTAATGGCATGTTCTAATAAAACACTTTTCCAGCCTCCGGCATTGGGCTTTGTCCAATCGGCATAAATACGTTTGGTGGTTGGAGTTCCGAACTTGGCGATTTCCTCCATCATCCCTTTTACATTGCTGTAAGGAACATTGTCAGCATCAATGAGTACGGCAAGTTTTAATTCTTTTTCGTCTTGTGACATAATTTATTGTATTGATTTTTTACAATTGACATAAGGTTTGCAATTGCGTCTCAAATATACGAAGTTTCTCGTTTGTAAGCTCCTGAAGTTTCGTGATTAGCCCTGATCGGAATAAAAAGCCTTGACGCAAGAAAACCTATTTTTTCTTGTGCTGTCTGAGCGACCATAGGAAGCTCCTGACAGCGCATTAGAAAAAAAGGTTTTTCAAGGAGAGCTTGTCATGGAGAGCAGGAAAAAGCTCCTGATAGTCATTAGAATAAACCTCTGAAAATAATTTTGCTTTCGACACCGTAATAAATTATAAATAATTATTTTTGCAACTTCTTAAAAAAATATAATACTTCAAATATATTATGGTAAAAGATTTATTCGAAAGAATTCAAAACAATAAAGGACCATTAGGAAAATGGGCCTCGCAAGCAGAGGGTTATTTTGTTTTTCCAAAATTGGAAGGAGAATTGGGACCGAGAATGAAATTTCAAGGAAAAGAGGTTTTGAACTGGAGTTTGAATGACTATTTGGGTCTTGCAAATCATCCAGAAGTTCGTAAAGCAGATGCGGATGCAGCTATTGAATATGGTGCTGCTGCCCCAATGGGTGCGCGTATGATGAGTGGACATACTAAATATCATGAGCAATTAGAGAATGAATTGGCTGCTTTTGTAATGAAAGAATCAGCTTATTTATTGAATTTTGGTTACCAAGGAATGGTGTCCATCATTGATGCCTTAGTTACCAGAAATGACGTAATTGTTTACGATGTTGATGGTCACGCTTGTATTATTGACGGTGTTCGTTTACACAGTGGAAAACGTTTTACTTACAAGCACAACGACATTGAAAGTATGGAGAAAAACCTGCAACGTGCCACGAAATTAGCCGAAGAAACTGGAGGAGGAATTCTTTTTATTACCGAAGGTGTTTTTGGAATGCGTGGTCAGCAAGGAAAGTTGAAAGAGATTGTTGAAATGAAAAAGAAATACAATTTCCGTCTTTTAGTAGATGATGCACACGGTTTTGGAACACTTGGTAAAACAGGTGCCGGAGCAGGCGAGGAGCAAGGCTGTCAAGATGGAATTGATGTTTACTTCTCTACATTTGCCAAATCAATGGCTAACATTGGTGCTTTTGTGGCCGCCGATAAAGATATTATCGATTACTTGAAATACAATTTGCGTTCTCAAATGTTTGCCAAAGCTTTACCAATGATCCAAACGATTGGTTCTTTGAAACGTTTGCAATTGTTGCGTGAGAACCCAGGATTGAAAAACAAATTATGGGAAAATGTAAATGCTTTGCAAAATGGTTTGAGAAGCAAAGGATTTAATATTGGCGATACCAATACTTGCGTGACACCAGTTTACTTGGAAGGAAGTGTGCCGGAAGCGATGGTAATGGTGAATGACTTAAGAGAAAATTACGGTATTTTCTTGTCGATAGTAATTTATCCGGTTATTCCAAAAGGAATGATTTTATTGCGTGTAATTCCTACTGCTTCGCATACATTGGAAGATATTGATGAAACACTTACTGCTTTTGAAGCTATCCGTGAAAAATTAGAAAACGGTACATATAAAGAAATTGCAAGTAGAACTACAGTTGATTTGGACGCGTAGTTTAATCCCAAAAGGACAAACTGTTTTAGTTTTAAAAAAAAATCCTGAGTATTAACTCAGGATTTTTTTATGTTTGAAAATTTACAAATTCTTTATAAAAGTACATCTGCGTTTGTTTACAACCGGATCAAAATGTTTCCACAAATTAATACTGGCAGCGTTATCCGCTAATTCAGGAGTTCTGAAACAATTTACAATACCCTTTTCTTTAAAAGTTTCGTAGTATTCCTTGAAAATGATAGCTGTTACTGCCTTATTTTGGTATTCAGGAAGAACGCCAATAAGATAAAAGAGTACATCCTTACTTTGTTTTTTTGCTTTAAGCAAATGAAGGAATCCAAAAGGGAATAATTTTCCCTTTGTTTTTTGAAGCGCTTCAGAAAATGAAGGCATTACAATACTGAAAGCAACAATATTGTGATCTTTGTCTTCTACGAATTTGATAAATTCCGGATTGATGAAACTGATGTATTTTTTCTTGAAATATTCTTTTTGCGTATCAGAAATGGCTACAAATGAAGACAAGGAAGCATAGGACGCGTTGAATAAATCGAACATTTTGTCCACATGGGGCATCACTTCTTTGGTGCTTTTGAAATTAAGAGGAGATAATTGGTACCTTTTCTTAACCAGCTCGTTTGCCTTTTCGAAAAATTCAGGTCTAACATTTGAAAAAGGGAATTTACTTTCGATGTATTCTTTCTCTTTAACATAACCTAATTGCTCGAAGTGAGTCGCATAATAAGGATGATTGTACCAGGTAACCATAGTTCCCATTTCATTAAAACCTTCGGTGAGAACACCTACTTTATCCAGATTGGAGAATCCCATTGGGCCTTCTACATGTTCTAAATTATTTTTTCGGCCTAATTCGTAGACTTTTTCTAAAAGTGCCTTTGTTACTTCAATGTCGTCAATTACTTCAAACCAGCCAAATCGTACTTTCTTTTTTTGTTGGTCATTCACCTCGCTCCAATTGATAATAGCTGCAATTCGACCCACCATTTGATTGTTTTTGTGAGCGGTATAAAAATAGGCTTCCGCATTTTCAAAAGAAGGATTTTTTGTTTTATCAAAGCTTTCCAGTTCATCAGCGATGATTGGCGGAACCCAGTATTTATTGTCTTTGTATAGAGAAAAAGGGAATTTTATAAATTCGGTTAATTCTTTTTTTGTTTTAGCTTCTTGTATGGTAATCATTGAGAAAATGTTTTATTTTGAGCAAGGCCACGAATATAACTAACTTATTGCTGAATAAAAAAAAATCTAACTAAAAAGCCCTATTTTAAAGCTTTTTAGTTAGATTTTTAAAAGGGAATTCCTCTAAAATAGTTAGCGATCGAATCTTCTATAGAGATTAATCAAAATTTGTTTTTCGTTTTCTTTCTTGCTCTTGGTAATTTTTCTCTTTGGATGATTTTTCTTTTGGTTTGTCAATTCGGACTTCCTTGTATTTGGCATCATAGCGCCAAGAAAAACCGAATCCGCCATAAATCATCGATGGTGTATCTTTCAGACTGGTGCTTATGGATGCATCTATTTGTATGTTCTTGTTTATCAGGTAAGCTGCCCCGCCTCTAAGAATGGCGTCGCTGTAAAAATCACTGCTGAAGCCTTGGTTTTCAATAAAACTAGACCATTTATCATTGATTCCTTTGGTTAAGGTTAGTATATAGCCATAACTCGGATAGTCAGTTGTGATGTAATCGCCGATAATGTTGGTTACAAAAACCCAGCTTCCGTCACCAAAATGATTTTGTGTAATCAACATGATTTTTGGAGAAATACTGGATTCAGGAGAAAATGAATATGGATTGTCGTCGAATACAAAATTAGCTCCCGCAAACACAGAAACGGCAGGAATTAATTGATGCCAGTCGAAAGCATGATTCCCTTTCCAACTGTAGATATTAACCTCTCTTTTATAGTTTTTAAAGGGATCGTAAATCAAATATTTTGCTCCTAAATTGGTTTGCTTGAAATCGTTTTTATCGACTTTGCTGTACAAAGTGGTTACTTCTTCGTTTTGGTATTGTATGTCGGCAATCAATTCTAATTTTTCCTTAAACAAGCCCCATCTTAGAGTAGCATCCAGTCCAAAACCATTGGCATCATAATTCAATAAACTATGATTTTCAGTAATGGCATAAACCCCAGTCTCTACTTGAATAACGGATTTTCCCACTGCAAATGCCGACATGGTTTCACCAGGTCTGTTGGAGTTAATTTGGTCGGTGTACTGTCCGTAATGAATAAACGGAATCATGAAAAGAGCGATAAAAAGTATTTTTTTTATTTTGAACATATAAAATTTTATTTGAAAAAGAATAACGCATTTCAAATGTACTTTATTTTATTATTTATTTAAGAATGATATTTTAATTTTGAACGTTTGATTTATTAATTTTGGAAAAAATTATTTGATTATGCAAACAGCGTCTTTTACTGGTTTTATAAAAGCATTATTTTGGATGCTTGCTTTCTATTACATTTTTAAATTTTTGGCTAAATTATTTTTGCCTCTATTAGTTAAAAAAGTAGTGGAAAAAGCCGGGCAAAATTTTCAACAGCAACAGCAACAATATTCACAGGATAATTCATGGCAGACAACTGCAAGTAAAGATGAAATTATCTATAATACCACTAATGCTAAAAATCCTCGTGAAACCAAAAAAGTGGGAGATTACGTTGATTACGAAGAAATAGATTAAATTTGCCGTAAAATAGCAAGCTTTATACTATTAATCCAAATCTTTTTAAATTGAAAATACTTAATAAGTTCTACCCACACGCTTTAGCCATACTTGGTTTTGTTCTCATTTCTCTTATTTATTTTTATCCTGTATTGCAAGGAAAACAAATTTCCCAATCGGATATTGCCCAATATACCGGGATGGCCAAAGAGCAAAACGATTTTAGAGCCACAGAGCATGTAGAACCTTATTGGACCAATTCTGCTTTTGGAGGAATGCCAACCTATCAATTAGGAGCTAAATACCCTCACGATTATATCGGTGCTGTTGATGATGTTTTACGATTTTTACCTCGTCCGGCTGACTATTTATTTTTGTACTTTATTGGGTTTTACGGACTTCTATTGGTTTTAAAAATTGATCCTCTCAAAGCCTTTTTCGGAGCTATAGCCTTTGGATTCTCAACATATTTAATTATAATTTTGGGTGTTGGCCATAATGCCAAAGCGCATGCTATTGCTTATATGCCACTGGTTATCGCCGGTTTTATTTTGGTCTTTCAGAAGAAATATATTTTGGGTGGATTAATTACCTTATTTGCTACTGCATTGGAAATTAATGCCAATCACTTTCAAATGACGTATTACCTTTTGATTTTCTTATTGATACTTACCGCTTATTTTATTTATAAAGCTGTAAAGGATAAGGAATACAAATCGCTGTTGTATTCGTTTGGAGTTCTGGCGGTAGCCGGAATTTTTGCTGTTGGTGCCAATGCCACTAATTTATTGGCAACAGCCGAATATGCGAATTTCAGTACACGTGGAAAAAGCGAATTGACTTTTAATCCTGACGGTTCTAAAATAGAAGGGAACAGTGCTTTGTCCAGAGAATATATTACAGAATACAGTTACGGAATCACCGAAAGTTTTAATTTGATTGCTCCAAGACTTTTTGGAGGTTCTAATAATGAAGCTGTAGGGACAGACAGTAAAATGTATGAATTCATGATTGGACAAGGAGTGCCGGAAGCACAAGCAGCTGATTTTGTTTCGGGAATGCCTACGTATTGGGGAGATCAACCAATCGTTGCGGCACCGGCTTATATTGGAGTTGTCGTTTTCTTTTTGGCAATCTTGGCTTTATTTATCGATAAGAGAAAAATTAAATATGTTTTTTTCGGGGGAGCAATGGTTGCATTGGTACTGTCCTGGGGAAAAAATTTCGCGCTACTGACAGACTTTTTTATTGATTATGTTCCCATGTACAATAAGTTTAGAGCGGTTTCCTCAATTCAGGTAATTCTGGAATTGTGTTTTCCTGTTCTGGCCATTATGGGATTACAATCCTTTTTTAAATTAGAAAAAGAGCAACAAACAAAAGGTTTGTTACAAGCAGGAACCTTCGGTTTAGGAGTTATCGTGATTCTGTTTTTGAGCAAAAGTATGTTCAGTTTTGCAGGAAGCAGTGACAGTTATTTTCTGGAAAGTTACGGTCCTGGATTTGTAGATGCACTTAAGGCAGACAGAATGAGTTTGTACAGTGCCGACTTGTTACGTTCTGCTTTCTTTATTGTTATTGCTGTTGGTGTTTTATGGCTATTTACAAAAAACAGACTGGCCCAAAACACTACAATAATTTTAGTGGGGCTTTTGATGATTTTTGACTTGTTTTTTGTGGATAAAAAGTATGTTTCGGGTAAAGATTTTGTGAGTGGAAGGGAAGTTGAAGTTCCTTTTCAGGAATCTCCTTCGGATGTAGAAATATTGAAAGATAAGTCACACTATAGAGTTTTTGAAGTAAACGGTAATTTAACAAGTGCCAGAGCATCCTATTTTCATAAATCATTAGGAGGCTATCATGCGGCAAAACCTAGACGAGTACAACAATTGTTTGATTACCAAATTTCTAAAAATAATATGGAAATTCTAAACATGCTTAATGTCAAGTATGTGATTCAAACTGATAAAGAAGGTAACGAATTTCCAACCTCGAATCCAAATGTAAACGGAAATGCATGGTTTGTTAGTCAAATAAAATTTGTTCAAACAGCAGATGAAGAAATGAAAGCTTTGGATAGTTTAGATTCTAAAAATGTTGCGGTATTAAATCAGTCTGAATTTGGTTCTATTTTTAAAAATGATGATACGGCTTTCGCCAAAGACAGTTCGGCTACGATAAAACTAGATGTTTATAAACCTAATTATTTAAAATATACCTCAGTAAATTCAAATAAAGGTTTAGCTGTTTTTTCTGAAATATATTATGAAAAAGGATGGAATGCCTTCATTGACGGAAAGGAAGTTTCTCATTTTAGAGTGGATTATGTTTTAAGAGCCTTGACTATTCCAGCTGGAAAACACACTATTGAATTCAAGTTTGAACCTCAAGTGGTAAAAACAGGAAGTACCATAACCTTGATTAGTTCAATTGGAATGTTGTTACTTTTAGCAGGTGGAATTTATTTCGAAAGAAAAAAAAATCTGTAGAGACGCACGTTAGAGACGCACTGCAGTAGAGATGTACTGCAGTGCGTCTTTACATAAAAATAAAAAATTGGCAGAACAAAAGAAACTTTTAATAATAACCTATTATTGGCCGCCGGCAGGAGGACCGGGCGTACAACGGTGGCTGAAATTTGTCAAATATTTACCTGATTTTGGTATTCAGCCGATTGTTTATATTCCGGAGAACCCGACTTATCCAATCGTTGATGAAAAATTGGTTAAAGATGTTTCAGAAAGTGCTATTATATTGAAGCAAAAGATTTTTGAACCCTACCAATTGGCTTCGTTTCTTTCGAAAAATAAAACAAAAAAGATCAGTTCAGGAATTATTCCGAATCAAAAAAAACAATCTTTTTTAGATAAAACCTTTCTTTGGATTCGGGGTAATCTTTTTATTCCGGATGCACGTGTGTTCTGGGTAAAACCTTCGGTTGCTTATTTGGAGAAATACATTCGGGAACATAATATTGATACCATTGTTACTTCGGGACCACCGCATAGTTTGCACCTGATTGGATTAGAATTAAAAGAAAAATTAAATGTAAAATGGTTCGCTGATTTTCGTGATCCATGGACAACCATTGGATATCATAAATCATTGCGACTGTCTGATTATGCAGCTAAGAAACACAAAGCATTAGAGCATCAGGTTTTGAATACTGCCGATACGATTATCGTAACCAGTAAAACTACCAAAACAGAATTTCAAGCAATTACAAAGAAACCTATTGCTGTTATAACCAATGGTTATGATACTGAAAATGTAGAGAAACAGACTTTGGATACAAAATTCAGTTTGGCACATATTGGTTCTTTTCTTTCTGAAAGAAATCCTTTGATTCTATGGGAAAGTCTGGTAGAATTGATCAATGAGGTTCCTAACTTCGGATCAAATTTAGAGATAAAGTTGATAGGAGCAGTGAGTCAGGAAGTACTGGAAACCATCTCGCAGTTTGGGTTGAATCCGCACTTGAATAATTTGGGCTATGTATCCCATAAGGAAGCGATCGCACATCAAAGAAAATCGCAGGTTTTGCTGCTTATCGAAATCAATTCAGAAGATACCAAAAGTATAATTCCAGGAAAATTATTTGAATATATGGTTTCCGGGAGACCGATTATTGCTATTGGACCTAAAGATTCTGATTTTGCAGAAATTATAACGACTACCAATACGGGCGTATTCTTTGAATATTCGGAGAAAATGAAACTAAAAAGTGTAATTTTGGACTTTTATAATCAGTTTTTGGAAGGGAAATTACAATCAAATGGAGTAGGTTTGCAGCATTATTCCAGAAAAAATCTAACCAAAGAGTTGGCTCAATTGATCCAATAGATAGTCTGAGTTCTTGCAACCTTAAACCTTAAAATTCAAAGTCCTAAAATGGGAATAGTATTAAATCAATCTTTAAAGAATACAATAATAACCTATTTTGGTTTTGGAATTGGAGCAATCAATACCATTTATTTATACCCTGTTTTTTTAGGTGCTACATATTATGCCCTGACCAATTATATTGTTTCTTCCGCTAATGTAATCATGCCTTTGTTTGCTATCGGTATGCAAAATACCTTAGTGAAATACTATTCACAATACGAATCCGAACAGGAACGTTCTCAGTTTTTATCCTTTACGGTTTTGTTTCCATTACTGCTATGTATCCCGTTACTGTTGATTTCGTTGTTTTTTTATGACGATATTAGAGTCTTTTTATCTAAAGAAAATCCGGTTGTAAAGGAGTTTATCTGGTTGATACCTTTCATAGGATTGTGTATGGCTTATTTTGAAATTTTCTATGCCTGGGCGAGAGTTCACATGCATTCTGTTTTTGGGAATTTCATCAAAGAAGTGCTCTTGCGATTGTTTAGCCTATTTGCTTTGATAGCGGTATATTATAAATTGTTGACAGTAGTACAGTTTGTGTACGTTACGGCTGGGATTTATTTTTTAGCTTTTGTGGTTACTATGGGGTATGCATTTTATATAAAGAAACCCAATTTTCAGTTTAATATTCCGGACAATGTAAAAAGTATAATGGAGTATTCTTTTTATATTATTTTATCTGGTAGCGTGGCTAATTTATTGTTAGACGGGGATAAAATGATTTTGAATCAATACATGAAAATTGAAAATATTGCCTACTATTCGGTGGCAACTTATATTGCTTTGGTGATTTCTGTTCCGAGTCGTGCGATGCACCAAATTGTGTATCCCATTACTGCTAAATTGATGCATGAAAATAAGCACGATGAATTAAATGATTTGTATAAAAAGACCTCTATCAATCTTCAGATGGTGGGTGGTTATGTGATGTTATGTATTTTTGTGAATATAAATCAGTTGTATGAATTGGTTCCAAAAGAATATGCTGGCGGAATTATGGTCGTTTTTATGATTGGACTTTCTAAGTATTTCGATCTGATTTTAGGAAATAATAATGCCA
The DNA here is from genome assembly GCF_040049085.1 of Flavobacterium maritimum. NCBI lineage: Bacteria > Pseudomonadati > Bacteroidota > Flavobacteriia > Flavobacteriales > Flavobacteriaceae > Flavobacterium > Flavobacterium maritimum. The sequence goes on along the minus strand of NZ_JBDLZY010000007.1, from coordinate 40,240 downwards.
TTATATTTAACTCCAAATATTACAGAATGGTTTTGTTCCTGGGGTTAATGTTGGTGTTTTTGACCGTAGTTTTAAACATGATTTTCATTCCAATTTATGGGATTATAGGTTCTGCATTTGCCACATTACTATCGATAACTTTATATAGTATTGCAAAATTGCTTTTTGTAGTGAAACGAATGCATTTGTATCCTTTTACAAATCAAACGCTGTATTCTTTGGGGATTACTTTGGTTTTGTTTCTGTTGTTTTATTTTTGGGAATTTCCTTTTCATCCCATTATTGCTATGGGAGTAAAGTCGGTTGTGATTACTATTTTGTATGTATATATCAATTATAAATTTGTTATTTCTCCCGAAATTAACCAAGCTTTAGATACTGTACTTAAAAAGCTGAAGATTAAATTGTAACAAAGTTTTTTTTCGAATTAAAATCATGTCTCTACATTATAAAGTAATCCGTGACTGAGATAGAACCACTATTCCAGAAAATTATTTAGGTAAGGATTATGAAGTACCTGTTTTTAATATTAAAAATAAAGAATAGTTGGTTTTTAGAATCGGTTTTTTTGGTAATATGCAATTATTCAGTAGTTTATGAATATTTGTGACTTCTGAGAATTAATTTGGATATATTTGAGGGCTTTTTGAATAAGAATTAAGTATTATTTATGATGAAAAATCACTAAAAGTGGGTATAGGGTTAATGTTTCTTATAGTATATTTTTGTAAACGGATTTATAAATAGTATTTTAAAAATCTAAGCCCCCCAAAAAATCTAAATTTTAGTGATTATGAAAGGAAGCCAATTAATAAATGATGAGAATTTTCAAAATTTCTCAAATTCAATTGCCAATAAACTTCATAGTGGTTTTGTTCTTGTTGAAAGGAATGATAAATTGCCTTTTGCTATTTTATCAAAAGAAGGAAAAGAAGTCGATCACAGTTTTAATTTTTTAATTTGTTGCATTACCCTCGGACTTTGGTCGGTTGCTTGGATTTACTTAAGTTACGTTTCTAAATCAAAAAAAATATTAGTGGCTTTAGACGAGGACGGTAACGTTTTTCAAGAAAATTGCTATGCAGGATAAATTTTTATAGTTTATCCCTTAAATATTTTCCAGTGATTGACTGTTTTATTTTTACAATTTCTTCTGGTGTTCCTTTCGCTAATAATTGACCTCCATTTTCTCCGCCTTCCGGACCAAGGTCAATAATCCAATCAGCACATTTTATAAGATCAAGGTTGTGTTCAATTACTATTATCGAATGCCCTTTTTCGATCAAGGCATCGAATGAAGTCAGTAATTTGTTGATATCGTGAAAATGTAAACCTGTGGTAGGCTCGTCAAATACAAAGAGCGCTTTTTCTTTTGTGGCTCCTTTTACTAAAAAAGAAGCTAATTTAATACGTTGCGCTTCTCCGCCAGATAAGGTTGAAGAAGATTGTCCTAATTGAACATAACCCAATCCAACATCTTGTAGCGGCTGTAATTTTTGGGTAACCTTATGCTGTTTATTGTTTGCAAAAAATACAATAGCATCATCAATGGTCATGGTAAGGATATCGTTTATGTTTTTGTTGTCAAACGTGATTTCGAGAACTTCTTTTTTAAATCGTTTTCCATTACAGGTTTCGCAAGGCAATTGCACATCCGCCATGAAAACCATTTCGACATTTATAGATCCTTCGCCTTTACAGGTCTCGCATCTCCCTCCATCTACATTAAAAGAAAAATGTTTGGCCTGATAGCCTCTTATTTTTGATAGTTTTTCTTTGGCATACAATTCCCGAATATCATCATAAGCCTTGATGTAGGTTACCGGATTCGAACGGGAGCTTCTGCCAATAGGGTTTTGGTCAACGTACTCAATATGCTTTATCTGCGAGAAAGAGCCTGTAAGCTCGTTAAATTGACCCGCTTTTTCTCCAACGTTTTCCAGCTTTTTCTGCATAGCAGGAAATAAAATTTTCTTGACAAGCGTACTTTTTCCACTTCCCGAAACACCAGTGATTACTGTTAATACATCCAATGGAAAAACAACATCTATATTTTGGAGATTGTTTTCTCGGGCTCCTTTTATTTCGATAAAATTCTTGAAAGGTCTACGTTTTTTTGGAACTGAAATTTCTAAATCGCCATTCAGATATCTTGCTGTTAATGAAGTCGATTTTAAGATTTCTTCAAATGTCCCCTGAGCTACCAGATTACCTCCAAATGTTCCCGCTTCCGGACCGATATCGATAATCATATCAGCAGCTTTCATAATATCCTCATCGTGCTCTACTACAATAACAGTATTACCCAAATCTCTTAGTGACAGCAATACTTTTATCAAACGTTCGGTGTCTTTTGGGTGTAGACCAATACTGGGCTCGTCCAGAATATACATTGATCCCACTAAACTGCTTCCTAATGAGGTTGCTAAATTGATACGTTGCGATTCACCTCCTGAAAGGGTTGATGAATTTCGGTTTAAAGTAAGATAATCCAATCCCACTTCTGTCAAAAAGGATAATCGGTTGTTGATTTCAATCAATAATCGTTTGGCGATTTGTTTTTCATATATGTCTAAATCGATGTTTTTGAAAAATTCTACCAAATGTTTGATTGGTAAATCAACTAAATCTGAAACGGTTTTAGAATTAATTTTGACGTATGAGGCTTCTACCCGTAAGCGTTTGCCTTTACAGGAATGGCATTTGGTTTTTCCTCTGTAACGGGAAAGCATCACTCGGTTTTGGATTTTATAATTCTTTTCTTCTAATTCTTTGAAAAAATCATTTAATCCCTGAAAATATTTATTTCCTTTCCAAATCAATTCTTTTTGTTCATCTGTTAATTGATAGAAAGGTTTGTGGATTGGGAAATCAAATTTGTAGGCATTGTTGACCAATTCGTCACGATACCAGCTCATGCTTTCGCCACGCCAAGGAAAGATAGCGTTTTCAAAAACAGATAAAGTGGTGTTAGGGACAACCAGTTCGGCATCAATTCCGATGATATTTCCATAGCCTTCACAAACGGGACAAGCACCATAAGGATTGTTGAAACTAAATAAATGGACATTTGGTTCTAAAAAAGTAATACCATCCAATTCAAAATTATTGGAATAAGAATATGTTGTATCCGAATTCAATTCCTGTAGGTAGCAAATTCCTTTTCCTTCAAAGAAAGCAGTTTGTACTGCATCGGCAAGTCGATTGTAAAATTCGTCTTCTTCTTTGACTACAATTCGGTCAATAATTAGTTTGATGTCTTTATTCTCTAAAGAATGTTGATCAGTTTCGTCTAAACGGACCATTTCCTTACCAACTAAAATTCTGGCGAAACCTTGTTGTAAAAGAACTTTTAATTTGTCTTCCAGTTTTCTGCCTTCTTCCAGATGAATAGGAGCAAGGAGCAGCCATTTGCTGTCTGTTTTAAAACTTTTTACATCGTTGACAACATCAGTAACCGTATTCTTTTTAACTTCTTGCCCGGAAATTGGTGAAAATGTTCTTCCGATTCGGGCATATAATAATTTTATATAATCGTAAATTTCAGTTGAAGTCCCTACTGTAGAACGGGCATTGGTAGTGTTTACTTTTTGTTCAATCGCAATCGCGGGAGCAATACCTTTGATGTATTCTACTTTTGGTTTATCCAGTCTTCCAAGAAATTGTCGGGCATAAGAGGATAGACTTTCGACGTAACGTCGTTGCCCTTCGGCATATAAAGTATCGAAAGCCAGACTTGATTTTCCGGAACCCGAAAGGCCTGTGATAACCACAAGTCTATTTCTTGGGATAGCAACATCCACATTTTTTAAGTTGTGTACTTGTGCACCCTTAATAATGATGTTTTTCTTAGGATCTAGCTTGGAAATGTCAACTTGCATACGATAATTAATTTTCACAAAAGTAATTAATTTTACTATGGGAATGGCTAAAGAATGGAATGCAATTATTGGTTTTTAGAATGATTTTGTTATGTGATTTTTACGTTGAACACCGTACTGTTTTTATTAATATTAAAATAGTATTATTCACTTCTTATTTCTAGATTTTCACTGCATTTGATTTTACGTTTAACGCTTTATTTAAAACCATTTTGTTTGCGAGAAAGCCTCTTTGAGAGACAAAGTTTTATGAAATATTTAATTTTATTGGTATTCAAGTCGGGTTTTGCTCTCCCATTTTTTATTTGGCTAAAAAAAGCTAAAAAAAGTGGTGCTCTATGTTATATTGGTGAGATTCTATACAAATTATGTAATCCTGATGTCATGTAGCAGACGACGAACAAAATTCATCTATAGCTTATGTTTTGAAATTCTTGTAGTAAGCATGATTTATTATCTAATTCTTATTAAAAATAAATTGTAAACTATTATATGTTTTTTTCGATTCTATAGTTTAATGTTGGATTTATTGCTTTTACTGTTTTAATTATGGTGTAATTGTACATAATTGGTAATACAACGTTTTCGTAATTACCTATATATTACCACAACATTTGTCAATTATTTACTAAATACTTCATTTTAAGATCTTTCTAAATAGGTGCTTTATAATCGCTTTAATCGTTTGATTATATGGTGTTTTTCCCTTTATCACATTTTTTATAAGTTGGTATAGTTTTTACATACCAGCTTTTTGGAAGGGTTTTTCATTTCAGACCTAAATTTGAGAAACTTAAAAACTAAACCATATGAAAAAATTTACCTTGTTGATTTTCTTAATGTTTTGTGCATTTGGATTTTCACAAAATTCGCCTATAACCTTCGAATCGGGAGGGTATGGATCTAGCTGGACTTTTTCCAGTTTTGAAAATTCTACCGGAATTGGATATGAAAAAGCAGCAAATCCGTTTGTTACAGGAATTAATACCTCTGCTACCGTAGGTAAATATACCGCAGTTGTTGCGGGACAGCCATGGGCAGGATGCGAAACCGCACACGCTTCAGGTGCTAACGGTATAGGAGCTTTTACTTTTAGTCTTAGCAATTGCATCGTGAAAGTAATGGTCTATAAATCGGTCATAAGCGATGTGGGATTAAAATTCGCAGAAGCAAATGGTGAAGCGCAGCCAGAAGTAAAAGTGGCAAATACCAAGATAAATGAGTGGGAAGAATTAACATTTGATATGTCTGGTTCTATTGGTAAAGGAGCAACTGGAATTATTGATCAAATGATAATCTTTCCGGATTTCCAAGCAAGAAGCACTGAAAATGTTTGTTATTTTGATAATATTACATTTTCTGCGAAAACGACAACGATACCGCCGGGTACTGGTCCAACTGCTGCTGCACAAGCACCTCCTGCAAGGAGCGCTGTAGATGTGAAATCAGTTTTTAGTAATGCTTATAGTGATATTGCAGGGACAAGCTGGACGCCTAATTGGGGACAATCTACTATTTCTGAAGAGGTTTCTGTTTCAGGTGATGCTGTAAAAAAATTATTGAATCTTAATTACCAAGGAGTTGTACCTGCTGCGGCTATTGATGCTTCGGCTATGACCAAATTGCATCTTGATGTTTGGACAGCAGATTGTACAGCATTAGATGTTTATTTGATTAATCCAGGGCCTACCGAGCAAAAAGTAACGTTAACACCTACATTGTCAGGTTGGAACAGTTTTGATATTAACTTGTCTGATTACACAAACATTGCTTTGAATAACGTTTTTCAATTTAAGTTTGTATCTCCTAATCAAAACAGTACAGTTTATCTTGATAATATGTATTTTTATAAGTCAGGTTCTGTTACTCCTCCTACTCCAACAGGACCAAATGCTCCTGTTACTTTCGAAACTGGAGAACAAGGATCTACTTGGGCTTTTACCAATTTTGAAAACGGTACAGACCTTTCAGTAGGTTACGAAAAAGTGGCAAATCCAAGCGCTACGGGTCCTAATTCTTCAGCAACGGTTGGTAAGTTTACTGCTAAAGTGGCTGGTGCTACTTGGGCAGGATGTCAATCTGATGGTATTGGAAAGTTTACTCTTGACCCTACAAATAGTACCGTAAAAATGATGGTATATAAAACTGTTATTAGTGATGTTGCACTTAAGTTTGCTGTAGCAGGTGGTGGATCTCTAGGAGAGATTAAAGTTCCAAACACCAAAGTTAACGAATGGGAAGAATTGACTTTTGATTTCTATAATCAAATAGGAAAACTTGAATCTACTGATATTGTGACTATGATGGTTTCACCAGACTATCGTGTAAGAACGACTGATAATATTTCTTATTTTGATAATTTAACATTTTCAAAAACTTCGGTTGCATCACCAGTATTGGTTTGTGATGCGGTTTTAACAGAGGCACAGCAAGGTACTTTTGATATTGGATACAAAACGAGTTTTGTAACTACAGGTACTGATGTTTTAGTGACTTTTGAATTATTGGATGCTAAAGACGGTACGGTTGCTTACTTATGGAAAGAATCTCCTTTTGGAGAAACTGCAATGACCAATGTTCCTGGTACTAAAAAATTCACTTATAATCTTACTGGACAAACAGCTGGAAATATAATCACTTATGCTTGTAAATTCGGTTATGCTGGAGGACAGACTGTAACTAAATATATAAAATATGAGGTAGGAAGTAATTGTAGTGGTGTGACTCCACCACCAGTTGTTGGTACAGGACCAACGCTTCCATTAGATTTTGAATCAGGAACGTTTGCTTTTGTTGATTTTGATGGAGGTGTTGCTACTACAATTGCTAATCCAGATAAAACGGGTATCAACACTACTGCTACGGTTGCCAAAATGGTAAAAGGAGCAGGAGCACAATGGGCTGGAAGTAAATTAAAAATGGCTTCACCAGTTGATTTTTCGACTAAAAAAATGATCAAAGTAAAAGTTTGGTCACCAGTTGTAGGTAAAAAACTTTTATTAAAGTTTGAAGGAGCTGGAGCAGCATTCGAAAAAGAAGTAGCTACTACAGTTGCCAATACTTGGGAAGAATTAACTTTTGATTATACAGGAGTTGCAGGAGTAAACGACTTAAACGATAATATGGTTTTCATATTTGATTTAGGAACTGTAGGAGACGGAAGTGTCAATTCAACTTATTATTTTGACGAAATTACACAACCAGGAACTACGCCACCAGTGGTAACAGGACCAACGCTTCCATTAGATTTTGAAACAGGAACGTTTGCTTTTGTAGATTTTGACGGAGGTGCAGTTACTACAATTGCTAATCCAGATAAAACGGGTATCAACACTACTGCTACAGTTGCCAAAATGGTAAAAGGAGCAGGAGCACAATGGGCTGGAAGTAAATTAAAAATGGCTTCACCAGTTGATTTTTCGACTAAAAAAATGATCAAAGTGAAAGTTTGGTCGCCAGTTGTAGGTAAAAAACTTTTATTAAAGTTTGAAGGAGCTGGAGCAGCATTCGAAAAAGAAGTAGCTACTACAGTTGCCAATACTTGGGAAGAATTAACTTTTGATTATACAGGAGTTGCAGGAGTAAACGACTTAAACGATAATATGGTTTTCATATTTGATTTAGGAACTGCAGGAGACGGAAGTGTCAATTCAACTTATTATTTTGACGAAATTACACAACCAGGAACTACGCCACCAGTGGTAACAGGACCAACGCTTCCATTAGATTTTGAATCAGGAACGTTTGCTTTTGTAGATTTTGACGGAGGTGCAGTTACTACAATTGCTAATCCAGATAAAACGGGTATCAATACTACTGCTACAGTTGCCAAAATGGTAAAAGGAACGGGTCAACCATGGGGAGGAAGTAAACTTACGTTGGCTTCTCCAGTTGATTTTTCGGCTAAAAAAATATTCAAAGTAAAAGTTTGGTCACCAGTTGCTGGTAAAAAACTATTATTAAAGTTTGAAAGTCCAGATGGTAATTTTGAAAAAGAGTCTGTTGGAGTAACAGTTGCCAATACTTGGGAAGAACTTACGTTTGATTTTACGAATGTGAGCACAACTAATACGGCTTCTGATATGGTTTTCATCTTTGATTTGGGAACTGCAGGAGATGGAAGCGGCAATTCAACGTATCTTTTCGACGAAATCACACAATCAGCTGGTTCGGTTGCGGTAACGGGAGCAACTCTTCCGTTAGATTTTGAAGCCGCTACTTATACTTTTGTAGATTTTGATGGTGGTGTAAGTACTAAAATTGCTAACCCACAAATTAATGGTATCAATACGAGTGCCAATGTAGCCAAAATGGTGAAAGGGGCAGGAGCAATGTGGGCTGGCAGCAAAATTAAAATGGCTGCGCCAGTAGATTTTACAACAAACAAATTGTTTAAAGTAAAAGTTTGGTCGCCAGTTGCAGGTAAAAAGCTTCTATTAAAATTTGAAGGTACTGCTGGGAATTTTGAACAAGAATCCACAGGGGTTACTGCTGCAAATACTTGGGAAGAATTGACTTTTGATTTTACAAATGTTGCTACCAATAATGTTGCCGATTTTATGGTTTTTATATTTGATTTTGGAACAGTAGGAGACGGAAGTGCCAATTCTACTTATTTATTTGATGATGTTAAACAAGCTTCGATTCCTGTAGAGCCTTCTACAAATTATTTGGTTTCTTTTGAGACAGCTAGTGTAATTGGAACTTGGGATTCATTTGAAAATCCGGGTCAAACTGGATTTGAATTTGTAAACAATCCTTCAAAAACAGGAATTAATACTTCAGACAAAGTGGGTAAATTTACTGCAGTACCAACAGGACAGCGTTGGGCTGGATGTGAAACTGCTGGTGGAAGTATAGGGACATGGGAACTAGATGCTACATCTACAACGGTAACCATGATGGTGTACAAGTCAGTTATTAGCCCAGTGGGGATTAAAATGGCTACGAAGTACAACGGTACAACTTTTGAAATCAAAAAGAATAATACGAAAATTAATGAATGGGAGTTAATGACTTTTGATATTTCTCCATTTATTAAAAGTGGTGATGCAACAATGATTAACAAGTTTGTTGTTTTTCCAGATTTTAGGTCAGATACAGATCCAGTTAGAAACTCTGATGTAGTTTTGTATTTTGACGATATTAAGTTTTCGGCCAAAAAACTATTTGAGCCTGACTATGTTGCTCCTCCAGTAGAAAATCCTATTGTTGCAGCTACAAAACCTCCTGTACGCAATGCTGCAGATGTAAAATCTATTTTCAGTGATGCTTATGCTGTTTACAAAGCAGGAAACTGGTGCCAATGTTGGGGACAATCGACTGTTGTTTCGGATGTAGTCATTGTTACAGACGATAATGCACGATTGTTAAAGGACTTTACTTATCAAGGGGTAACACTTCCTGATGGAGAGGTTTTTGATGTATCGGATATGAATAAAGTACATATTGATTTATGGTTTAATGATGCAAAATCAGTTAGTCTTGCTCTTGTACAACAAACGCCTGGTGGAAGTGTAGAAGCAGCACTCAAATTTACTCCTACAACAATAGGATGGAATAGTTTTGATCTGGATTTAAATTCAACTATTATACCGGGTGTTGATTTGTCTAAAGTGTTTCAAATGAAGTTAACTTCTGAAGAACAAGGATCGAATGTATTCTTAGATAATTTTTACTTCTGGAAAGATGCGTCTACTGTGTTAGCACAAATGGATTTACCAGTTACTTTTGATGATGCTACTGTGGATTATTCATTAATTGGATTTGGTGGTGCAGAAGGATCTACAATTGTAACAGATCCAACATTGGTAACAAATAAAGTTGCCAAAATATTGAAACCTGCTGTATCAGAGACTTGGGCTGGAACAACTATTACTGCTGCTTCTGGTTTAGGATTTAAAAATAAAATTCCTTTTTCTTCAAGTGTAACCAAAATGAGTGTTCGTATTTGGTCTCCAGATGCTGGAACAATAGTAAGATTAAAAGTAGAAGATCATGCTGATAAAAACCATACTGTAGAAACTGAAAGTTCTGTTACTGCTGCAAAAGGCTGGGAAACAGTAGAGTTTGATTTTGCAAAACCGGTGTCGGGGACTGCAGCTTTGAATTTAGCTTACAATTATGATAAAGCTACTATTTTCTTTGGATTTGGTACTACTGGTGCAGAAAAAACATATTATTTTGATGATGTTAAAATGGTTGAAGTGGCTTTGGAACCTGTATTAAGTTATGGTGTAGCGAGCCAAACCTATCTACTAGGGAAAGCAATCTATCCATTGACTATCAATAATAGTGGAGGATTAGTACCAGCAAGTGGGTATAGCATAAGCCCAGCTTTACCAACCGGACTAAGTTTTAATACTGCAACTGCAGTTATTAGTGGTACTCCATCGGCATTGAGTCAAGCGACTATGTATACAGTAACTGGTACAAATAGTTCTGGAAGTGCCAATACAACAATAAGTATAGATGTTGTCCGTGAGTTGAAGTCAAATAATTTTACCATTAAAACAATTGGTGAAACGTGTTTGGGTGAAAACAATGGAGAAATTAGAATTGCTGCTTCAGAAACGAATATTTATGTTGCTGTTATAAATAATAAAAGCTATGAGTTTACTACTAACAGTTTGAGAGTGTTTAATTTAACTCCAGGAACATACACGATTTCAATTTCGGTTAAAGGAGAAACAACTTCACAAAGCTTTATAGTCGTAATCCCTAAGGGGTCAACTACAACTGGACAAACGAGCAAACATTCTTATAATAAATTTACGGTTGTTATGACAGAAGGTACAGCTCCTTACAAAGTGTATTTGGATGGAGTAGAACAATTTGAAACTCCTTTTTCTACTTTTACAGTAGATGTGAACAAGGATAGTCTTTTAGAAGTAGTATCAGCCAAAAATTGTGAGGGTACATATACCAAAAACATCGATGGTTTATTAGATGCCTCGGCTGCATTCCCAAATCCAACTTCAGGAAGTTTTGAAATTGCAATTCCAAGCAACAGAAAAGAGGTTGTTATAGATTTATACTCTTTGAATTCTATGTTTATTTCAAGTAAATCATATCCTTTAGAAAATGGAACTGTAAAATTGAGTCTTGAAGGTCAAAGGGATGGAATTTATATTGCAAAAGTGTATTTAGACACTCCATCATATTTAAAAATCATAAAAAAATAAAGATGAAAAAGTTTTTATATCTATCTATCGTTAGCGCCTTTCTAATCTCTTGTGGAAATGACGATGCGCCTGCAGAGTCTACAAATGTAGCGCCTACAACGCCAACATTAGTTTCTCCAGTAAACAATAAATTGTGTACCAATAACGCCGTAAGTTTTCAATGGAATGCTGCTGTGGATTCTAATAATGATCCTATAATCTATCAAATTCAAGTGTCGAAAGATAAAGATTTTTCGCATATTGTAATGACGGCAGAGAGTTCGGCTATTTATCAAAATTTTACTTTAGAAAAAGCTACAGCTTACTATTGGAGAGTAAAATCAATGGATAATGAAGATCTATCAAGTACCTATTCAACTGTTTTTAGTTTTTACACATCTGGAGATGGTGTGGTGAATTATTTGCCTTTCTCGCCAGATCTTGTATCACCAGAATTAAATTCTGTTTTAAGTACAAAAACAGCGCAATTACAATGGACTGCAAAGGATGTTGACATAAAAGATAAACTTGTTTATGATGTTTATTTTGGAACAACAAATCCACCAACAGAAAAAGTAGGTGTAAATCAAGATGCTTCAACTCTTGATGTTACAATTGTTGCTTCTAAAGAATATTTTTGGAAAGTTGTTGTTAAAGATGACAAAGGAGGAGAAACGATTGGTCAAATTTGGAGGTTTAGAACAAATTAGTGTTTTTTTATAATTAATTCTTGTATTGTAAAAAGCGTCTCGGAAAATCCGGGGCGCTTTTATATTTTTAATGGTGAACTAAACTTACTCTATTAAATACCATGAATTATATTTAATTTTTGGTTTTTTAAGCTATTTTTGTATACTGCTTTATACTTTTTAAAATAATATTTGAGTTAGTGCCAAATTATTATTTAAACTTATCTTAATTCAATAAGTAGTCTCTAATCTAAATACCACATCTTCTTTGAAAACAAAATATACTTTACTGTTACTTTTTATATTCACAATAGCTTTTTCTCAAGAATTACCTCCAATTGTGAAATATGCATCAACAGTTTACCACGCCGGAAATCAAAATTGGATGATTTCTCAGGATCAAAATCAGTATGTTTATTTTGCTAATAATGAAGGTTTGTTAGAATTTAACGGATCGGATTGGGAACTTTATCCTTCTCCAAATGAAACAATCATTCGTTCAGTAAAAGTGATTGATAATAAAATTTATACCGGTTGTTATATGGAATTTGGTTTTTGGGTCAGACAGGCCAATGGAAAACTAAAATATACTTCCCTCAGTAAAACCATAAAAAAAAAAATTCTGGATGATGAACAGTTTTGGAACGTTTTAAAATATGATCAATTTGTCATTTTTCAATCATTAAACAGGATTTATATTTATGATACTAAAACGAAAAAGTTTAGAATAATAGATCCGGGAAACAGTATCATTAAATCCTTTCGAACCAATAATTCTATTTATTTTCAGACTTTAAATGAAGGACTTTACGAAATAGAAAGTGGCAAAGGCAGGCTGATTTCAAATAATCCTATTTTGAAAAGTAGTAGAATTGTTAATATTTTTTCTATTGATGAAGGCTTATTAATACAGACCCAGTTGAATGGGTTTTATAAACTGGTTGGAACTAATTTATCTAAATTTTCCACTGAGGCCGATTCTGATTTCGCGGCCAGCAGTGTTTACAGTTGCCAATTACTTTCGGATGGTAGTTTTGCCATTGGAACTGTTTCTAACGGGATTTTTATTTTGACCAAAGAAGGAAGAATTAAATATCATATCACTCAAAATAAAGGACTGAGTAACAATACAGCGCTGTCACTTTTTGAGGACGTGGATAAAAATCTATGGGTCGGTTTGGATAATGGAATCAATTGTATCAATTTGCAATCTCCTGTTCAGAGCTTTGTTGATGATACTGGGATTTTGGGAACAGTTTACACGTCAAAATTATACAATGGTAAATTATATATAGGGACTAATCAGGGTTTGTTCTATAAGAATTACAAAACGAATGAAGAGTTTAAATTTGTTAGCGGTACCAAAGGGCAGGTGTGGTCATTGTTTCAATATGATGGAACCCTATTTTGCGGACATGATTCAGGAACTTTTATCATAGATAATGGCACGGCCAAAAATATTTTTCCAAAGTCAGGAACCTGGAAATTTGAGACTGTTCCAAATCATAAGAACTTATTACTTCAGGGGAATTATTACGGAGTTTCTGTTTTGTCAAAAGTTAATAATCAGTGGGTTTTTAGAAATAAAATTTCAGGATTCGATTATTCGTCAAGATATTTAGAAATCACAAATACGAATCAGGTGTATGTAAGTCATGAATACAAGGGAATATTCAGATTACAATTGGATGACAAATTCTCGAAAGTAAAATCTTTTACGACGTATTCGTCACCAACAAAAGGGAAGAATGCAAGTTTAACCAAGTTTAATAATTCTATTTATTATGCCTATAAAGAGGGGATTTTTAGATTGAATTCTAAAACAAACCAATTTGAAAAAGACAAACTCCTGAGTTCTGTTTTTGAAAAGGATGAATATACATCAGGGAAATTGATTGATGATAATTCGAATAAAATCTGGCTGTTTTCAAAAAATTATATTCACTATTTTTCACTGAGTAAGTTGAGCAATCAACTCAAACAAAATCTAATTCCGATTCCGGCTTCTTTGACCAATTCGATGTCAGGCTTTGAAAATGTTACTCAGATATCCAATTCCGATTATTTGATTGGCACAACGGATGGTTATTATATTTTGAATATAAATGATTTAAGCTTTAAGAATTACAAGGTTTCGATTTCTGATATTATCACCAATAAACTGAATGAAAGTTTTAAAAACAACGCTATTAAAGAGGAAGGCTGTTTTAAATATGATGAAAATAATATTACTTTCAATTATACGGTACCGGAATACAATAAATATATAAATGCAGAATATCAATATTTGTTAGAAGGATTTCAAGACGAATGGAGTGAATGGAGTGCAAGGTCATCAGTAAGTTTTAAAAATTTACCCGCAGGAGAATATGTATTTAAGGTTCGCGCGAAATTTGCCAATTCTACTTTAGAAAATACCGAGGTGTATTCCTTTACAGTTATGAAGCCGTGGTACAAAACTACCTTCGCTCTAATTATATATTTAATTATGTTGCTTGTAGCGGCTCGTTTTATTCATAGGGCTTATAAGAAATATTACCAAAAAAAGGAAGAAAAACTGATAGAGGAAAATAACCTTTTATTAGAAATAAAAGAACTGGAGAACGAGCAGGAATTGATGCGCATAAGAAATGAACAACTTTCTCAAGATGTCGATGCCAAAAGCCGAGAATTAGCAGTTTCTACCATGAGTTTGAACAGTAAAAATGAATTACTGGCTTTTATCAAGGAAGACCTTAAAAAGACTTCGCAAGATGGAGACAAAAGTATAAAATCGGTCATTTCTACAATCAATAAAAACATAACCGAAGAAGATTCCTGGAATGTTTTTAAAGAAGCTTTCGATAATGCCGATAAAGACTTTTTGAAAAAAATGAAATTGGCACATCCTTCATTAACTCCAAATGATTTGAGACTTTGTGCCTACCTCAGATTGAACCTTTCTTCCAAAGAAGTGGCTCCTTTGTTAAACATTTCGGTACGAAGCGTAGAGATAAAAAGGTATCGTTTGCGAAAGAAAATGGACTTATCACACGAACAAGGACTTGTTGAGTATATTATGGCTGTATAGTATTGGCGCAGCTTGCCATAATTTGTAGTGACATACCTATACATTACCACAACATTAACGTTATTGTTGTGGTTTTTTTATTTTCTGTGTTGAAAATACGTTTCTTAATTTCTTCTTAATTTCCAGTCTTTTTTTGAAGTATTAAAAATTAAAGGCAGTTTTTTTTGGTTTGTATATTTTTTGTAGAGGTTGTTTTTAATTTATTATTAAGCCATCCAGCTAATTTTAGATTTCACAAAAAACATAAATTATGAAATCAAAATTATTATTAATCTCGTTCATTCTATTTTCATCTTTGGGTTATTCCCAAACCAGAGAAATTAAAGGAACGGTGGTGGATGCCACAACAGGGGAATTGCTTCCTGGGGTAAATATTAAAGTTAAAAATGCAGATGAAAGTACAATTTCAGATTTTGACGGTACTTTTAAATTTGCAAAAGTTTCTCAAAATACAATACTGGTATTTAGTTATGTAGGTTATAACAATCAAGAAGTTAAAACAGCTTCAGTCACAAACGGATTTATAGTTAAAATGCTAAGCGAATCTAAAACTTTAAATGAGGTTGTTGTAATTGGTTACGGTAGTCAAAAAAAGAGGCAGGTAACAGGAGCAGTATCGGTTCTGGACAGTAAAACCTTAGATGTTTTAAAACCGGTTAAAATAGAACAGGCTTTGCAGGGAACCGTTTCCGGTGTAAATGTGACTACACAATCTGGTTCACCGGGAGCTGCCTTAGACATTCGCATCCGTGGAATTGCTACTAATGGTCAAAATGGACCTACAGCTATTATCGATGGTTATGTTGGTGAGTTGGGATTATTAAATCCGAATGACATTGAATCGATTACTGTTTTGAAAGATGCTCAAGCTGCTATCTATGGTACCATAGGTGCAAACGGGATTATCTTGGTAACCACCAAAACAGGTAAAAAGAATTCGAAAACAAAAGTTTCTATCAACAGTTATACAGGTATTCAGGAAACCTCAAGAAAGCTTCCTACATTAACTGCTACAGAATATGCATTATTATTAAATGAAAGTTATGCAAATGGAGGGAATCCTGTTCCTTATCCTAATGTGTCGGGCTTAGGTGAAGGAACCAACTGGCAAGATGAAGTTTTTAACAGCGTGCCAATAATCAATCATGATATATCCATTTCCGGCGGTTCAGATAAAGTTACGTATGCTGCCAGTGGTTCTCATTTAGACCAAGAGGGAATTGTTGGAGGAAGTAAATCCGGCTTCTTAAGAAATACTGCCAGATTAGCCTTAGGAGCTGATTTAAGTGATAAATGGAAATTAAAAAGCAATGTTATCTATACTTATTTTAATCGAAAAACATTAAATGAAAATGGACTGGGTTCTGTATTGTTTAATGCGCTTAACGCTCCGCCAACATTGAAGCCTTACGATGCTAATGGTGATTTTACTTTAGTGCCAAGCACAACAGGTTTAGGAACTGAAATTATCAATCCTTTAGCTCAGATTGCCAATACTCATAATGATTATAATTTCAAAAAACTCAATGGAAATTTTGGTTTGGATTATAAAATTTTTGATGGTTTTGTTCTTTCAAGTTCTATTGGTTTCAATACTTCTAACAGTGAATCTAGAAGTTTTTCAAAACAAATTAGCTACGGAGGAAAAGTATTTGATGTTCAAAGAAGTTCGGTTACTCAAGGTGCAGTGAATGATAATGATTACTCATTTGATCTTTTTGCAACATATACCAAAAGAATAGCGGATGATCATAATATAACTGCCACTCTTGGGAATACTACTTATAAACAATGGGGGAATGGTCTGTTTGCCACAGGTTATGATGTGCCAAACAATTCTTGGGAATATGCAGATATTTCATTAGCGAATGGTGTATTGGAAGCTAAAACGAATAGTTCTTATGCATATGACGAAAGAAGGCTTTCCTATTTTGGCAGAATGCAATACGATTACAAAGGGAAATATTTATTATCTGCGATGTTGCGTCGTGATTCTTCTTCAAAATTTGGTCCCAATAATCAAGTAGGGTATTTTCCATCTTTTACCGCTGGTTGGGTGATTTCTGACGAAGGATTTTATGGAGAACCAAAAACAGTAAACTTCATGAAGTTAAGAGCGAGTTACGGTACTTTAGGAAATGATCAGATTCCAAATAACGGTTATATTTCGCTATTGTCCGGTGAAGCTACTTATGTTTTTGATGGTGCTTTAGTAAACGGAACAGCTTCAGGTCAGGTTCCGAATCCAAATGTGAAATGGGAAGAAGCCAAAAAGTTTGACGTTGGTTTAGATTTAAAATTATTTGATAATAAAGTATCTGTTGTGACCGATTATTTTATTGATACCAGAGCCGATTTATTAATACCAAACATACCTGTTTCAGGAATTTTAGGAACAGGTGCTCCGGGAGCAAGCTCTCCAACTGTAAATGCAGGAACGGTTAGGAACTCAGGAGTTGAATTTTCTATAGATTACAAAAATCAGTTTTCTGAGAATTTTTCAATGAGTGTAGGATACAATGTTACTTTCCTTAAAAATGAAGTATTGGAAGTAAATAACGGAACTGGATTTATTGAAGGCGGTGCATTTGGCGTAGGCCAACCAGCTCCTTCACGAATGGCAGTGGGTGAGTCAATAGGATATTTTTACGGATACAAAACGGATGGCGTTTTCCAAAGTCAAGCCGAAATTGATGCGCATCCATCGCAAGTTGCTTTAGGAGCCAATGCTGCTCCGGGAGACATTCGTTACGTAGACGTAAATGGAGATGGTGTTCTTAATACAAATGACCGAACAAATATTGGGGATCCTATACCGGATGCCACAATGGGATTCAATTTACAAATGAATTATAAAAATCTTGATTTTGCCGTATACACCTTTGCTTCTGTTGGGAATGATATGGTTAGAAATTACGAGAGAACCCTTTCTGATGCGAACCGTTTAGACTATGTTTTGGATAGATGGACTGGTGCCGGAACAAGCAGCTCAACACCAAGAGTAACAACTGGTGCGACAGCCAACAATGTTTTCTCTGATTATTTTGTGGAAGATGCTTCTTATTTAAGAATTCAAAACATTCAACTGGGATACACCCTTAATCCACAAATTTCTGAAAAATCAGGAATCACTAAGTTGAGAATATATACAGGGGTAAACAACCTGTACACTTTCACTAAATATATGGGCTTTGACCCTGGAGCATCTAATGGAGCCCCAATTGGTGGTGGAATCGATTATGGTTTTTACCCTATTCCAAGAACCTATATGTTAGGTTTAAACATTAATTTTTAATTCGTCTAAAATGAAAAAGTATATATTTATTACCCTTGCCTCGGTAGCAATTTTCTCGATAACAACTGTTTCCTGTTCCGATGAATTTGTGAGTCGTGACCCTGTTTACTCGATCGATTCTGAGAATTATTTTAATTCTAAAACGGATTATGATAACGCATTAATTGCTGCTTATGATTTGTTGCAATCTTCTTATGTGAATGTCATGTTGGGAGAAATTGCATCCGACAATACTTTGGCAGGAGGGGAGAGTCAGACAGATGTTATCGGTTTTCAGCAAATCGATGATATGATCCATACTCCGGTAAACAGTAACTTAAGAGATATTTGGAATTGGATGTTTGCAGGTGTAAACAGAGCCAATTATATATTGGAATTCAAAGACAAAACTGACTTTGAAGGTAAAAATCAGGTGATTGCAGAAGCTCGTTTTCTAAGAGCATATTATCATTTTGAATTAGTGAAATGGTTTGGAGGTATTCCAATGAAAGAAGATGCACGTTTTAAAATTGGGGACGAAAAATCAATACCTCGTTCTTCAGTTCAAGACGTGTATGCTTCAATCGAAGCCGATTTAATCTTTGCTTCTGAAAACTTAGCGGCTACACCATCGCAAAAAGGAAGAGCCACCAAAGGGGCTGCCATTGCCCTTTTAGGTAAAGCATATTTATATCAGGATAAATTTACACAGGCCGCAAGTACTTTCGATAAGATAATTACAAACTCACCATATTCATTGGTTACAGATTATAATTCAATGTTTGAAGAAGAAGGAGAAAATGGATCAGAGTCTGTTTTTGAAGTCCAATACACCGATAAAGAAGGTGCAGGTTTTGGATGTCTCCAATGTAGTGAAGGTAACGTTGCCATAGGTTTTAGCGGGCCAAGAAATTATTCTGGCGATTTGTTTACGTCAGGTTTCAGTTTCAATGTTCCTACCCAAGAAGTAGTGAATGCATTTGAAATTGGAGATAACAGAGAGGCGGTAGCTATTTTAGATATCGAGGCTTGGGCGGCTGCTACAGGCGCGACTTATGGCGAAGGATACGAACACACTGGTTTTTTTAACAGAAAATACATTCCACGAAAAAGAAGTACTGATGCTCAAGGTGATTTAAACTTAACCAATCCGGGGAATTACAGAGCGATTCGTTATGCTGATGTTCTTTTGATGGCCGCCGAAGCATACAACCGAAGCGGATTGGATGACAACAAAGCCAGAGTATATCTAAACGAAGTACGCAGACGTGCCTTTGGAGATAATAACCATGATATTTCTGCTTCTGGAGCTGCCTTAACTGATTTTATTTGGGCAGAAAGAAGAGTGGAATTGGTTGGTGAAGGGCATCGTTTCTTTGATTTGGTGAGAACAGGTAAAGCTGCTCAGGAAATTGATGGATTTATCGCTGGCAAAAATGAATTATTCCCTATTCCAATCGAAGAAATTCAATTCGCAAATGGAAATTGGGCGCAAAACCCTGGATATTAAAAAAACAGTTATGAAAAAATTAAAATTAATAATAAGTCTTTTTGTTTTAACAATCTTTATTGGTTGTTCAGATGAGAATAGTGACATCAATTTGGATGCGATAGGTGCTCCAACAAACATTTCCGCCTTGACTACGGTTACCCAGGATAATTCTGGGAATGTTACCTTTTTGCCCCGAGGCGAAGGAGTTACCCGATATGAAATTTATTTTGGAGACGGAACTACAGAACCGGCTTATGTAAATCCCGGAGATACGACTTCACATGTGTATGCGGAAGGTGTTTATCAGGCAAAAATTGTAGGGACAACATTGAACGGAAAAAGAACAGAAGTTACTCAAGAAGTAGTTGTTTCTTTTAGAGCACCAGAAAATTTAGAAGTAGTCATTACAAATGATTTGGCTGTATCCAAAAAAGTAACAGTTACCGCAACTGCTGATTTTGCTTTATTTTACGATGTGTATTTTGGAGAAGCAGCTAATCCGGATCCTATTTCAGTAAACAATGGGGAATCGGTGTCATACGTTTATCAAGAGGCAGGAGTCTATACCATTCGAGTGGTTTCAAAAAGTGCTGCCATTAAAACAACGGAATACACAGAGGATTTTACGGTAACTCTTGTTAATAAACCGAATACATCAGCTCCAACACCACCAAATAGACAGGCAGCAGATGTGATTTCAATTTATAGTTCAAAGTACATAGATGTTCCAGGTACCAATTACTTCCCTGATTGGGGGCAAGCAGGTCAAGGTAGCAGCTGGGCTGAATTTGATTTGAATGGTGATAAAATGTTGAATTATATCAACTTGAGTTACCAAGGAATTGCATTGGCAGACGGTACTTCGGTAGATGTTTCTAATATGGAGTATCTTCATATGGATGTTTGGACAGCTGATTTAGCTAAAATTGAAACTTCTCTAATCAGTTTAACCAATGGCGAAAAACCGGTTGTGAAAGATCTTGTTGGCAACCAATGGACAAGTCTTGACATTCCGATTTCAGCATTTACCAGTCAAGGATTAACAGTTGCCGATATTTTTCAACTGAAATTGGTTGGAACTCCTTGGGCAGGTGGAAGTGCTTTTGTAGATAATATTTATTTTTATAAAGCGCCTTCGCAATTAATCCAATTGCCTATTGATTTTGAATCCAGTACTTTGACCTATACATGGAATGGTTTTGGGGATGCCAGTTTTGGGCCTATACCAGCCGCTGTTGTTGCAAATCCAGATAAGTCCGGAGCCAATGTATCTAATACTGTAGTTAAAATCGAAAAACCATCAGGAGCGCAAGTATGGGCTGGGGCCAGTTTGAATTTAGATGCTGCCGTTGATTTCACAAAAGGAACAAAAGTAAATGTTACTGTTTGGTCTCCAAAAGTAGGTGCCAAAATATTATACAAAATGGAAGTTTCAACTTCTCCAAAAGACGGAAATGGGAATCCAACTGTTTTTGTAGAAGTCGAAGGAACTACAACAGTTGCCAACGCATGGCAAGTAGTAACATTTGATCTTACCAGTTCGGCTGCTTTTAATACAGCTAATTTGTATGATAGAGTGATTCTATTTCCAGATTTCGGAGTAAATGGTACAGGATCGACCTATTACTTTGATGATATTAAACAATCCAACTAAAAAAAAGGAACATGAAAAAAATAATTATAAATATAGTATCCATTTTTGTCCTTCTTTTGATGGTCAACTGTCAGGAAGATAATTTTTCTTTTGGATCAATAGACGCACCAACAAACCTTGAAGTGACAACAGAAATCGTTGGTCAATCAACAGATTTTCCTGACGGAGATGGCTCAGGGAAAATTAAATTCACGAGTACGGCGGATAATGCCATTTCATACAAGTATATTTTTTCCGATGGTACTTCTGAGAACGCACCAAATGGGAGTGTTGAAAAACGTTTTACTAAACCGGGATTAAATACTTATACGGTAACGGTTATCGCTTCCGGAAAAGGAGGTGTGACAACAAATACAACTTTAGAAGTTACCGTCTTGAGTAATTTTGAGGATGCTGAAGCAGTTGAATTTTTAACTGGAGGTTCTTCTAAAAAATGGTATTGGGCAGCATCAGAACCAGGTCATCTAGGTGTTGGTCCGAATAGTGCCGATGCCAGTCAGAATTATTTTGGATTTTGGTACCAGGCAGTTCCTTTCGAAAAAGCAGGATCACCAAGTAGCAGTTGTTTGTATGATAATGTATTGACTTTTACATTAAGTGGCGGACAACTAAAATATGAATTGGATAACGGCGGACGAACATTCTTTAATGCTGCTTTTCTAAGTGTTGGAGGAGGTTCCGGTAGTGATGATTCTTGTCTGGATTATAGTACTTCAGGTCAAAAAACAGTTACATTAAGTCCTTCTGAGTCCGTAGTAATGGCTAATCCAGAGCATTTAACTCAAACAAGAGGAACAATGATCAATATAGCTGATGGTGGTTTTATGGGGTATTACATAGGGCAAAGCTCTTATGAAATATTATCTATTACCGAGAACAGAATGGTTGTTAGGGCAGTTATGGGTGGAAACCCTGCATTGGCTTGGTACCATATTTTTACGACAACACCTCCAAATCAAACTCCAGATACAGATTACACTAATTTAGTTTGGGCTGATGAGTTTAATACCGATGGTGCTCCTGATGCTGCTAAATGGGGATATGACCTTGGTGCAGGGGGTTGGGGTAATAGCGAAGCGCAAACCTACACCAACAGTGCTAACAATGTAATCGTAGAAGGTGGAAGTCTAAAGATCACCGCCAAAAAAGACGGTTCCAGTTATACTTCTGCCAGATTAAAAACAGAGGGTAAATATGAATTCACATATGGTAAAATTGAAGTGAAAGCCAAATTACCATCCGGCGGTGGAACATGGCCAGCGATATGGTCTTTGGGCGCTGATTATAATACGAATGTTTGGCCCGCTTGCGGAGAAATTGATTTCATGGAACACAAAGGAAATGATCCAAATGTTATTCATGGAACTCTGCATTATCCAGGTCATTCAGGTGGGAATCCTAGTACTGGAACTACCACTATCGCTAATGCATCTTCCGAATTCCATGTGTATAAAACGGTTTGGAGTCCTGCTTCAGTAAAGTTTTATGTGGATGATAATTTGTTTCATTCTTTTGCCAATGATAACACTGTACCATTTAATAAAGATTTTTTCTTGATTTTAAATGTGGCAATGGGAGGAACTTTCGGCGGAACAATTGATCCTGCTTTTACACAATCTTCTATGGAGATTGATTATGTAAGGGTTTATCAATAATACTATTTATAAATTCAACTAGAATTAGAAGGTCGGTTCTTTTACCGGCCTTTTAATTTAAAGTATAAAAAATGAGACAAATGAGAAATAAGTTCCTGTTTACATCATTCGCCATAACTGCTTTTGTATTTGTTGCCTGCAGTAGCAAAATTATAAATCCATCTGTTTCTGCTGTCCAAAGAAATCCTTTGGAAACAAGAGTAGATTCGGTTTTTAAGCTAATGACTTTAGAAGAAAAAGTTGGACAACTTAACCAATACAACGGATTTTGGGATATCACTGGGCCGACACCAAAAGAAGGTCAGGCGGCCAAAAAATATGAGGATCTGAAAAAAGGATTGGTAGGATCAATGCTCAACGTAAAAGGGGTGAAAGACGTGAAGGCATTACAAAAAATTGCAGTTGAAGAAACGCGATTGGGCATTCCCTTAATTTTCGGTTTTGATGTCATACATGGCTATAAGACAATTAGTCCTATTCCACTGGCTGAGGCGGCGAGCTGGGATTTGGAGGCAATAAAAAAATCAGCCGCAATTGCTGCAGAAGAAGCGTCGGCGGTTGGGCTCAATTGGACTTTTGCTCCCATGGTTGATGTTTCGCGAGATGCCCGTTGGGGACGTGTCATGGAAGGCGCCGGTGAGGATCCTTTTTTAGGAAGTAAAATTGCTGTTGCCCGTGTACAAGGTTTTCAGGGGGATGATTTAGCCGCTAATAATACTATTTTGGCCTGCGCCAAACATTTTGCAGGATACGCTTTTGCTGAATCAGGCAGGGATTATAATACAGTGGATATGAGTGAAACCACTTTGCAAAACACCATTTTTCCTCCTTTCAAAGCAGCTGTTGACGCTGGCGTGAGAACGTTTATGAATTCCTTTAATGAACTGAACGGAGTTCCTGCAACCGGAAATCCTTATTTGCAAAGGCAAATATTAAAAGGCGAATGGAAGTTTGACGGTTTTGTGGTTTCGGATTGGGGGTCTATCAATGAAATGATTGCACACGGTTATGCGAAAGACAGCAAGCATGCTGCCGAGATAGCAATTAATGCCGGCTCTGATATGGATATGGAATCTAGTGCTTATGTAGAACATCTGGTTGCATTGGTCAAAGAAGGCAAAGTAAAAGAAAGTGATATAGATGATGCTGCGAAAAGGATTTTGAAAGTAAAATTTGAATTGGGTTTATTTGACGATCCTTATAGATATTGCGATGAAAATAGAGAAAGAGAAACTGTCGGAAAAACTGAGTTTCAAGAAGGTGTTTTGGATGTAGCCAAAAAATCAATTGTGCTGCTGAAAAATGAAAAGGAGATATTGCCTCTTAAAAAATCAGGTCAAAAAATTGCAATAATTGGAGCATTGGCAAATGATAAAACGAGTCCGTTAGGAAGTTGGCGAATCGCTGCAGATGATAATTCTGCCATTTCAGTTCTCGAAGGAATGCAAAACTACAAAGGTAATCAGATTACTTATGCAAAAGGGGCTGATGTAGCTGTGGGAAGAACACAGTTTATTTGGGAGACTAAAATTAATACGACAGATAAATCAGAATTTGCAGAAGCTATTGCTGTGGCAAAAAAGGCAGATGTCGTTATAATGGTTTTAGGGGAGCACGGTTTGCAATCGGGAGAGGGAAGAAGCAGATCTGATATCGGTTTGCCGGGTGTTCAACAAGAATTATTGGAAGAAATATTTAAAGTCAATGGGAATCTTGTTTTGGTTTTAAACAATGGACGCCCTCTAGCCATTCCTTGGGCGGATGAACATATTCCTGCCATCGTGGAAGCCTGGCAATTAGGAACACAAAGCGGTAATGCTATTGCGCAAGTCTTGTACGGGGATTACAATCCAAGCGGGAAATTGCCTATGACTTTTCCAAGAAATGTAGGCCAATTACCGATGTATTACAATTATAAAAATACGGGTCGGCCAGTTATGACCGAAGCTGAAAGTGTGTTCTGGTCTCATTATATCGATGAGAAAAATACTCCCTTGTATCCATTTGGACATGGATTGAGTTACTCTAAATTTGAGTATTCGGATTTACAATTGTCGTCAAAATCTTTTGCTAAAGAAGGAAAAATAGAAGTCTCCGTACAGATAAAAAACACTGGAAAAGTAACTGGAAAAGAGGTTGTTCAAATGTATATCAGAGATTTAATCGGAAGCATAACAAGACCTGTCAAAGAATTGAAAGGGTTTGAGATGATCGAATTGCAGCCTGATGAAACTAAAAAGATTACTTTTACAATTGATGAAAAAACAATTCAATATTTCACCGCCAATGCCAAATGGGAAGCAGAATCGGGAGATTTCAAAGTTTTTATCGGAGGAAGTTCAGCCACCACTTTAGAAGATAATTTTCAATTTATTAATTAATTCAAAATGAAGAAACTTTTAATTCTATTATGTATCGGAAACCTTTGTTTGGCACAACAAACCAAACGAAAATTGGTTTGGGAAGAAAATTTTAATAAACCAACCTTGGACGAATCGGTTTGGAACTTCGAGCTGGGTGATGGTTGCCCTAATCTATGTGGTTGGGGGAATAATGAGCGACAGATTTATACTAGGAATAACCATGAAATTAAAGATGGAAATCTGGTTATTCATGCAAAGAAAGAAGGGAGTGTCTATACTTCCGCCAAAATAACGACCAAAGATAAAAAAGTATTTCAATATGGTCGATTGGAAGCAAGAGCAAAACTACCCATTGGTCATGGAATTTGGCCGGCATTTTGGATGTTAGGTCAAAATATTAGTCAGGTAGGTTGGCCAAAATGTGGTGAAATAGATATTTTAGAATATATAGGAAAAGAGCCTCATACAGTATTTACGACTTTACATACACAAGATAGTCATGGAAATACTACTAATACGAAAAAAACCAATTTTCCAAATATTGAAGAAGGTTTCCATGTTTATGCCGTCGATTGGACAAAAGATAAAATGGATTTTTTTGTGGACGATGTATTAGTATACACTTTTCAACCTGAGATTAAAAATGAGAATACATGGCCATTTGATAAGCCATTCTATTTTATTTTAAATGTGGCAATCGGAGGGAATTTTGGAGGTCCCGCCGTTGATGACAGCGTTTTTCCTCAAGACTTTACTGTAGATTATATTAAAGTCTATCAATAAGAGTATAAATGTACTTCTCCGAGTACACACTAAAAGAAGTGGCAGCAATTTTGTTGCAAGGAAAATTAATGTCGCTTCTTTTTTCTAAAACCCACCGAATATTTGTTTTTCAGATCTTTATGCTGGATTTTGGCCTTTTTTTGTCAATATTTTATTTTGTTAAAATAACTTAATTTAAATGTTTTTTTTGTCGAAGTTGTCAAATTTTATTGATTTTATTTGCTTCCTTTAATAATTATTTGTTAAATTTGAAATCTTAATTAACCTATAAAGCGAACTGCCTATATCCAAAAACTACTTTTTTAGAAAAAATTGCCCCCCAAATTTTGAACTAAACTAAAAAGTATTATTATGGCTACTATTGAACTTACAGATGATTTGTTGGTTAAAGATTATATTGCAGGAAATGAAAATGCCTTAGCTTTATTAATCAAAAAACACGAATCAAAAATTTTCGGATTTATTTACTCTAAGATTTCTGATAGAGATATTTCAAATGACATTTTTCAAGACACTTTTATTAAAGTTATTAAAACTTTAAAGTCTAACGCGTACAACGAAGAAGGTAAATTTTTGCCGTGGGTCATGAGAATTTCCCACAATCTGATTGTTGACCATTACAGAAAAACTAAAAAAATGCCGATGTTCAGAGAAACAGAGGAGTTTTCTATTTTTTCAATAATGACCGATAGTACCCTTACCATTGAGAATAAAATTATTTCGGAGCAAGTTGAAAAAGATTTGAAAAGACTCATAGAAGAACTTCCTGCTGATCAAAAAGAAGTTTTGGTTATGAGAATGTATCAGGATATGAGTTTTAAGGAAATTTCAGAGTTAACAGGAGTAAGCATCAATACAGCCTTAGGTAGAATGCGTTACGCATTGATGAATATGAGAAAAGTTATCGATAAACATCAAATTATTTTAACGAATTAATAATATTTGGTTGATAACTACGTTATATTATAAATCTTAACTGATTATAATATGGCAAAAACTTACTCCAAAAAATCATTAGTTACTAAGAAAATGAAACCAAAAAAGGAAGTTGTCTCTTTTTTATTAAATTATTCTAAAGCTTTAAAAGTCATTAAAACTGAGAATAACAGTTTCGAAATTATTGCTAATTAAAACAGCCCACTCCAATTGTCGGATGTTTTTGAACCAAAAACTCGCTTTTGGTTTATGATTTAAAAATGCTAAATTTCACTAATTCATCCTAAAGATTAGTGAAATTTAGTGTTTTTTAAAGAACCTATTTGTTATTAAAGGTTTCTAAAACTGCTTTTCGTCCAATTGTTCTGGTAATGATATCTTTTTCTAAATCCCAACCTCGCGCTGGGGAATATTCTCTTCCATACCAGATAATTTGAAGATGTAAATCGTTCCATATTTCTTCAGGGAAAAGTCGTTTAGCATCTTTTTCCGTTTGCACCACATTTTTTCCATTAGTCAAATTCCAACGATACATCAATCGATGAATATGCGTATCCACAGGAAAGGCGGGAACTCCAAAAGCTTGTGACATCACAACGCTTGCCGTTTTATGGCCAACAGCCGGTAGTTCTTCCAGACTCTCAAAACTTTGAGGCACTTTTCCTCCGTGTTTATCAATTAAAATTTGTGATAAACCATGAATGCCTTTCGACTTCATCGGTGATAAGCCACAAGGTTTGATGATTTCCCGTATTTCTTCCACAGACATTTTTACCATATCATATGGATTGTCGGCCTTCGCAAATAAGATTGGAGTGATCTGATTCACGCGAACATCAGTACATTGAGCCGAAAGTAAAACCGCAATCAATAAAGTATAAGGATCTTTATGGTCAAGCGGAATAGGAATTGTCGGATATAATTCTTTTAACGTATTTATAACAAATGTTACACGTTCCTGTTTATTCATTTTTGTATTTTTATAAAGAGTAAAAATAGTATAATTTCTATTATGTGCCTAATCCAGCTTTTCGTTGCAACTCCTCATTTTTAGTACCTTTTTTTCTAAGTAATTACAAGAGCTTCCTTTGGTCGCTTTGTCCTTACAAGAAAAAATAGCCATAAAAATTCCGGGGTTTTCACTTTAATCTGGGGCATTAAGGAATACTAATAATCGAGTAATCAAACAGTCTAAATAATCAAAATAATGACACCATTAAAAATAGGAGACCAGGCGCCCAATTTTTCAAGCCCTGATCAAGACGGAAAAGTACATCAATTAACTGATTATAAAGGAAAAAAATTAGTTGTTTTCTTTTATCCAAAAGCAAATACACCCGGATGCACCGCCGAGGCATGTGATTTGAGGGATAATTTTGAACGCTTTCAGGCTAATAATTATGAGCTTTTAGGTGTAAGTGCCGATAGTCAAAAAGCACAAGCTAAGTTCAAAGACAAGTACGAATTCCCTTTTCCATTATTGGCTGATGAAGATAAATCCGTAATTAATGCTTTTGGAGTTTGGGGACCTAAAAAATTCATGGGAAAAGAATACGATGGTATTCACAGAACGACATTTGTAATCAATGAAAACGGAATTATTGACAACGTAATCACTGACGTGAAAACCAAAGAACACGCTGATCAAATATTAAAATAAAAATTCAGTAATCAGTTCCAGTTTTAGTGCTCTCATTTTTAGGATTAGCTAGCACAATATAGTCCAATCTTGTTTTTGTCACATCGAGCTTAGTCAAGAGGTACGAATGATTCTCGACTCGCTCAAACTGATAAAATGGACTATTTTATAAAATTATTGGGATAAATTGTAAAAAAGAAAAAAGCCTAAAAAGAATATACATTCTTTTTAGGCTTTTTTCTTTCTGAGCACTGTGACTGAACACAGAATACTAAAATATTATTTACTTAGTTTCATAAAATTGCTTGGTTCGTAACCAAAAAGGCGGTGCTCTTTAATGATTTCTGCTACACCGGAAGGAAGCATTTCTTCCCAACCTGGTTTTCCTTTGCTAATCATTTTTAGGACTTCACGAGAGAATACCTTCAAGATTTCCGGATTATAGTCAACGATGTCAACCACTTTTCCATTGAATTTGAAGAATTTATATAATTCTTTCATTCTTGGATGCACTTTTAGATTATCAGAAGTGATAATTTCACCATTATCTCCTAACATCGGGTATAAAAATACTTTCATGTCACGATAGAATAACTTTCCAAAAGCTTCCAAAATACCACCACTCAAATGGCGGTAATATTTCTCATCGAAGATGTCTACCAAGTTGTTGACACCCATGGCTAATCCCATACGTGCTTTAGTATAGTTGGCAAAATATTCAACCACTTTATAATATTCCTGGAAGTTCGAGATCATTACTGTTTGTCCTAATGAACAAAGTAATTCGGCTCGATCCATAAAATCTCTTTCGTCAATTTCTCCATCAGAACGCAAATTCGAAAGTGTGATTTCAAATACCACAAGTGTATTATCAACTTCTACTTTATTTTCGTTCAAAAACATTTTTAAGGACTTCTCATACATGTCCATATTTACTTTTGTAACGGGACGGAAGCTACCTCTAAAGGCAAGAATGTTCTTTTTGTATAAAATCGATGCAGGAAGAATGTTTTTGCCTTCAGGATTAAACATTACGGCATCGGTCATTCCGTTTTTCACGAGTTGTAAACTCATCAAACGGTTGTCAACATCGGCAAAACGTGGACCTGAGAAATTGATGGTGTCAATCTCCAGTTGATCTTTCTCTAAATGATCATATAAATAACGCAATAATTTCTTTGCATCGTTGTATTTGTAGAAAGCACCATAAATCAAATTCACACCAAGAATACCAAGAGTCTCTTGTTGCAATTTCGAATCTGTTTCCTTGAATCGAATGTGGATGATGATTTCGTTGTAATCTTCGTCAGGTTCTATTTGAAAACGAATACCAACCCAACCATGGCCTTTAAACTGTTTGGCAAAATCGATTGTGGCAACCGTATTGGCATAACTAAGAACATTTTATTCGGGTGTTTTTCCCTGTTTAAACGCTGTTCCATTATGTCAACTTCGTGAGAAAGCATTTTCTTTAATCTGCTTTCAGTTACATAGCGGCCGTCTTCTTCAACACCATAAATGGCATCACTAAAGTCTTTGTCGTAGGCAGACATTGCTTTTGCAATAGTACCAGAAGAACCTCCTGCTCTGAAGAAATGTCTAACCGTTTCTTGTCCAGCACCGATTTCAGCAAACGTACCATAGATATTTTCATTCAAATTGATACGGAGCGCCTTATCTTTTATAGAAGGAATTTGTGCGATGACTTTGTCACCTTTTAGTTTTATTTCAGTACCCATTTTGTTTTAAATATGGCTAATTATGTTACAAAGTTAACTAAATAGGCTTCTCATGAAAGATATTTAACCCTATTTTTGTAAAAAAAACAGAAGCAATTGAACGTATATTTTTTAGGTACTGGTACGTCGCAAGGAATTCCTATTATAGGGAGCGATCATCCAGTTTGTAAAAGTACTGATAATAAGGATAAAAGACTCCGAGTATCAGTTTGGGTTTATTGGGAAAATCATTCTTTCGTAATCGATTGCGGTCCCGATTTCAGGCAACAAATGTTGACTGCCGATTGTAAAAAAGTGGAAGGAATTCTATTTACACATGAACATGCAGATCATACTGCCGGATTAGATGATATTCGACCATTTAATTTCAGGCAAGGAGAGATGCCAATCTTTGCTCATCAAAGGGTAATTGATAATTTAAAACGACGTTTCGATTATGTTTTTGAAACAGTTAATCGCTATCCGGGAGCTCCATCTGTAAAAACAATCGAAGTAGTCAACGATCAACCTTTTCCGCTAGGGAATAAAATAGCTATTCCTATTAATGTTATGCATGGTGATTTACAGGTTTTTGGTTATAGAATTGATGATTTTGCCTATTTAACAGATGTGAAAACCATTGAGGAAAAAGAAATTGGTAAATTGAAAAACCTAAAAGTATTGGTTATAAATGCTTTAAGGGAGGAATGTCATGCCACCCATTTTAATTTGGAAGAAGCATTAGATTTTATAAATTTGGTGCGCCCAGAAAAGGCTTATCTGACTCATATCAGTCATCATTTTGGTTTTCACGAAGAGATACAAAAAAAGCTTCCCGAAAATGTTTATGTGGCCTATGATAATCTAGAAATTACAATTTAAATCAACAAAAATGAAAAAATCGTTACTGCTCTATCTTTTTATTCTTTCCATACTGATGACTATTTTTACTTATATGTTCTTGAGTAAAGAGGTGACTTTTGAGCAAGACAGATATAAAAAAGTAACCACTAAACTTAAAGACAGTTTGAATTCAGTTACTGCTAAATTAGCCGATGCCAATTATTTTTCTTTGGAACGAAATGAAAATGCCCAAAATTATTTTGAGTCTGGGGGTTCTGAAAAAATAATTCAATATGAAAAATTAATTCCATACGTTACAGAAAAACTGATGGATTATAATAACAATCCTAAAGGGAATCCTTATGTAGGGCAAGATCAAATAGGAGCCAATAAATTTATCATCAATAAGGTGAAAATTCTTAACCACAGATGGATTATTGCCGATTATAGTGATGGTGAAATCTGGGGAGAAGTTTTATTGAAATACTTCGTTAATGAGGATGAAAGTATTTCTTTTGAAGTCAATCAGTCTTTATTGTATCAAAAATAAAGTATTTGTTTTCAGTCGCAGTTTTCAAATCATAATTTGATTGTATACTGCGACTGAATACGGAATACTAATTTTCAATAAGCCAGTTTTTAAAATCATAGAAATTTTGTGGTGCAACACCATGGCCTACGGGATATTCTTTATAAGTAGACTCGATACCTAAGTTGTCCAGGAAAGGTTTTGTTTTTCTGGCCCATTCTACCGGGATTACCTGATCTACAGTTCCGTGAGAAGCGAAAATACCCAGATTTGAAAAATCATTATTTCTATAATTTTCTTCTAAAATAGGTTCACTCACATAGCCGCTTAATGCAATGACTCTTTTGATTTTTTCAGGATGTGAAAGCGCTACGGCATAACTTAGAATCGAACCTTGACTGAAACCAAGTAAAGTGATGTCGTCTGTATCAATAGGGTATGTTTCGATTAATTCATCAATAAACTGAGCAATCAGATCCCGTGAAATTTTAGCTTGTTCGTGATCTGAAAATTTGTTCTGATCGGCATCAAAATTAATAGCATACCACGCATAGCTTCCGTATTGTAAGTCATAAGGGGCACGGGCTGAAATGATATAATATTCATCCGGAAGTTCAGACGCAAACGAAAACAAATCAGCTTCGTTGCTGCCATAACCGTGAAGTAAAAGTAAAAGAGGGTTTTTGTCTTGTTTTATTTTTGGTTCTCTGATGAGGTATTCTAAGGATAAATTCATGTTTGCTATTAGATATTTTTAAATATTTTTTGAAATTGCTCTCCTAATAATGGAATCAGTTTCATCTCTCCTTGCAAGGCTCCTAAAAAGCCATAAATCCAAAGAATAAAATAGAAAACATAAAAGGCTGAAGAAATCATCCAACTGTCAAAGTAACCTATAAAGTATCCAATCAGAAAAAAGGAAACAAATATGCCTAAGGCCTGACGAATATGAAATGCAGCAAAAGTGTTTTTCTTTTCTAAATTCATAAATATCGCAATAATGGCTCCAATGATGGTCAGATAGCTTATGATTGCGGTAGTTTTTCCGGTTTCCATAGTGTTGTTCATGTTTTATTTTTTTAGAATCAGTTGATCTTGATTCACAATTCCATATACTTTTCCTTTCATTTCCACCCCTAGAAAAGCAGAGTTTTTTGATTTTGACAAAATCGATGCATTCGAGAAAATACTGCTGTCTTCAGGATTAAATAAGGTAATATTTGCTTTGGCACCTTCCTCAATTATTTGGGCTTCGATACCAAAAGTTGCTTTACCGGCAGTCAGTTTTTCGACTATAGTTTCTGTTGGCA
Organism: Flavobacterium maritimum; assembly: GCF_040049085.1. Taxonomy (NCBI): domain Bacteria; kingdom Pseudomonadati; phylum Bacteroidota; class Flavobacteriia; order Flavobacteriales; family Flavobacteriaceae; genus Flavobacterium; species Flavobacterium maritimum. Next base: position 7,241 of record NZ_JBDLZY010000007.1, on the reverse strand, counting down.
ATACACTCATTAAAGCTCCAAAAGCACTTTCCAGTCCTATGGTTCCATTTTTGGCGGTATCAAATTCCATTTTTTTATGTTCGATATCTATCGGATTATGGTCAGTGGTAATCATATCGATAGTGCCATTTAAAACACCTTCAATCAATGCCTGTCTGTCTGCTTCTGTTCGTAATGGAGGAGAAACTTTATAGCGGGTGTCAAATCCTTCTAATGTTGAATCTGTTAATACCAAATGATGTACGGCAACACTGCAACTTACGTTTAGCCCTTTTGCTTTAGCTTCTTTGATTAGTTGTACTGATTTTGCAGTAGAAATTGTAGGAATGTGCAATTTGCCTCCAGTATATTCCAGTAAAAACAGGTTTCTTGCTATTTGTAATTCCTCGGCCAGATTCGGAATTCCTTTTAAACCTAATCTTGTGGAGACGATACCTTCATTGGCAACTCCATTTCCTTTTATTTTATCATCTTGTGCAAACGCAATGACTAAGCCGTCAAAATCCTGAACGTATTGCAAGGCTATTTTTAGCAAATTGGCATTGTCAAGACTTTTATTGTAATCTCCAAAAGCTACCGCACCAGCTTTTTTCATATCGTATAATTCAGCCATATCTTTTCCTTCGCTTTCTTTTGTCAAAGCGCCTATTGGGAAAAGTTGAGTAGCAAATCCATTGGCTTTGTTTACAACAAAATTTACTTGGGACTGATTGTCGATAACTGGGAAGGAGTTGGGCTGTAAAGCGATGGCAGTAAAACCACTTTTTGCTGCTACATCCAGTCCGTTTGCAATGGTTTCTCGGTCTTCAAAACCTGGTTCTCCAAGCGAAACGCTGCTGTCAAACCATCCTTGGGAAACATGAAGATTTGGGAGTTTTACTTCTTCAGCATTTTCAGTATTTGGAAGTGTTGTTCCTATTTTTTTTATAAAACCATCTACAATTAAAATATCAGCAGTCTTGTTGTGAAAAGGACTTTTAGGATCGATAATTTTTGCTTCTCGGATGATTATTTTCATGATGTGTTTTTAATTATTGGACTTTCGTTCTATTTTACGAATCGTATAATTGCCATTTCTGTTACCAAAAATAACAGTGCAAAGATAAGAAACCATTTCCAAATTTGATTGTCAGTTCTGTTGGTTTGTAAGGTATCAAATACGGCCGATACAGATTCGATTGTTTTATAATCGGAAACGGCATCTTCATTGGCTAAAGCCAAATTACTTTCACTTCGGTTGTAATTGAAACTGATGTTTTCTAATCGTTCTTTTTTATTGTAAATACTGTAATTACCAGCTTGTTCCGGATAATCATTGAAAACCATTTTTACTTTATTGTTCAAAATTTGCTGTACCGGGATAAATTGTTCTTCTGCGCCTTTAATGGTCAAGATGTCGTCTTTTGATAGCAAGGCGTCTATGAAAAAGGGATTGTTGTTCCCAATTGTTATGGCCTTTATTCCTGTATTTTGATTTATTACTGCCAATTTAAAAAAAACAGGAACGATCAAAGGCGATTGTTGAAAGTTTGAATTAGCGATATTAACTGGTCCCGAAAAAACAGCAACAGACGAATTCAAACTTCGTATTGACGTCAGGAAAATGCTCTGGTCCTCGTAGGATAAAATGGCGGGACTGGAGCTGGCTAGCGTAAATGAATTTTTTGTTTTCGGGTATTGGAAATTGGTGATTTTATTTTCGAAAACACCATTAAAAAGCGGGTGATTAAAGTTAATTTTGGTAATAAGCTTTTCTTTGTTTTCCAATGATTTGAATTGGATATTTCCAAAATTCGCGAGAAAAGAATTCATATCGGAAATGGAAGTTTTTAAGGAAGGAATAATAACTAAATTTCCGCCTTTTGCCACAAATGATTTTAAGGTCGTTTGCAATGCCAGAGGAATTTCGTCTAATTCATTCAATAATATGGCATCTTGTGTTTCCAGACTGTTGTAGTCTAATGCGCTTAGGGTAAAGTTGTTGAAGTTGAATTCGTCATGGGTGTAAATTCGGGAAAGGAAATTGCTTTTCTCGGGTTCACCAATACTCAGGACATTAATCTTTTTTGTTTTAGAAATGCTGAAATATAAGTTGTTGTCGTATCCTAAGCCATTGTCAACAATAGAAACATAACCGTGAAATGTTTGTTTTGGAATCGTGAAATTGATACTTTTTTTCTTGCTTTCGATAGGTACAATTGTCTTGGCAATAAGTTTTTCTTCGTTATATAAGGCTACAGGTACCGGTTTTAAATCATCACCATAACCGGATAAGTCAACGGTTATTTCATAGAAATTATCGAGAGTCTGGTGAATAAAAACACTGTCAATTGAAATATTGTTTTTTTGTTCCGCTTTCGGAATGATAAAATACGTTAGGTTTTCCGGATGGATGCTTTTTAATTGTTTTTGGTCAAGTCCTACTGCATCAGTAATAATTACAATGTCTTTTTTGAAAGGGGATTTATGTGCATTTATTTTAGCCATTATGTGGTCTAGCTGAAAAGGTGTTGCACTGTATTTTAGATTTTGCAGCGAGTTTTGAACCGATTTTATATCGGTATTCCAATAGTTTTCTGAGTTGGTCAATAATGAAAAAGTGGTGTTTTCAGGAGTTTCTTCAAGTAGTTCCTGAACCGCACGTTTTAGTAATTCTCCTTTTTTGCCTTTGGCTTGCATACTAAAGGAATTGTCTAGAACAATGTACATTTCGTTAGAGGCGTTTTTACTGTCTTTGGCATCAAAAAAAGGCTGGGCAAAGGCAATAATAATGCAAGCCAGCAACAATAAACGACAGGCAAGCAGCAACCATTTTTTGATTTTGGAGCTCTTTCTGGTTTGAATAGAAAGCTGTTTTAGGAAACGAACATTGGTGAAATATTCTTTTTTGAAACGACGTAATTGAAATAAATGAACCAAAATTGGAACAATCAATAAGAACAGAAAGTATAAAATTTCGGGATGTTTAAAATGCATTCGAATGTATAGTTTACTTCACCAGATTTTAATTTCAACGAAGTTCAGTGAATTTTAGCATTCAAAAATACAAATTTGCTGACAGTTTCTGAGGAAGTTGTTATAAATTTTCGACGGTAAAAACAATTGAGTCTCTTTATAAATATATTATGTATTTTAGCTTTCCTAGAAAAATACAGCATTATGAAAAACAGAATTTTAATTCTTCTTTTAATTTCAATCTTCCCAAGCGTGCAAGCACAAACCGAAAAATTCAATTTACTTATTGGAACCTACACCAACAGTTGTGACAGTAAAGGAATTTATGTCTATGATTTTGATACGAATACAGCTGATTTTAATTTTAAAAACGCGACTGAAAAAAGCATAAACCCAAGTTATTTAACGCTTTCAACGGATAATAAAATTGTTTATTCTGTAAATGAAAATGGTGCCGAAAGTACGGTAAGTTCTTTTGGATTTGATGCCACAAGTGGAAAACTGGACTTCATTAATAAACAAAGTGCCAAAGGAGCGGATCCTTGTTATATTATCAATGATGACAAAAATGTAATTGTTGCGAATTATTCAGGAGGAAATATATCCGTTTTTGGTAAAAATAGTGATGGTAGTCTTACCGAAGCGAAACAGGTAGTTCAACATTATGGAAAAGGAATTAATGCTCAAAGACAAGAAGGGCCACATGTTCATATGGTTCATTTTTCGCCAGACAGAAAATTTATTTTGTCGAATGATTTAGGCAATGACAAAGTATACTCTTACGAATACAATCCAAATTCGGCGAATGAAATATTAAAGCCTAAAGACAGTGTAGCCGTAAAATCAGGAAGCGGGCCCAGACATCTTGCCTTTAGCAAAGACGGGAAATTTGTATATGTATTGCAGGAATTAGACGGTACCTTGACTGTTTTTAAGTATTCAAAAGGAATATTGAAAAAGATTGATGAAACCACCATCTTAGCCAAAGATTTTAAAGGAACTTTAAGTTCTGCGGATATTCATATTTCACCTGACGGTAAATTTTTATATGCAACAAATAGAGGTGAAGCCAATGATATTTCGATTTTTAAAATTCTAAAAAACGGAAAATTAGAAGCCAAAGGGCGAACAAGTACTTTGGGGAAAGGGCCTAGAAATTTTGTGATTGATCCAACAGGTAATTTTCTTTTGGTAGCGCATCAATATACAAACGATGTGGTGATTTTTAAAAGAGATAAAACTACTGGAGGGCTTACAGATACTGGGAAAAGAATCGCTTTGTGCTCACCGGTTTGTTTGGTCTTCGCTCCAAATAAATAATACCCTCCAATCCGATAAATTAAAAAAGGCTAAAAACGAAATTTCATTTTTAGCCTTTTTAATATTTATTCATTTTTAAAACGGAGACTGAATACTATTTATTCTTGTCCTTTCTCTTTTTGTCTCTGGTTTTTAGCATGTTTCGATTGACAGAACCGTGTGTTTTCTTTTTTGTCTTGGAAGGACCTCCCAAATTGATTTTTTTGTTCTTTTTATCTTTTTCATGAAAAGCACCATCGCCATCTAATTTGACTTTCTTCATCAGGAATTTAATCGGCTGTCTGTCTTTTTCAGGTTCGATTAATTTTGCGGAAATTTCAACATTTTCTGGGAAAGGTTCGGTATCTAGCTCCAAATTCATTAAAACTTCTACTTCTACTTTAGACTCTTCTTCACGAGGAGCGATAAAGCTTATGGCAGTTCCTGTTGCATCAGCACGACCGGTTCTACCAATTCTATGCATGTACAATTCCGGTAATTCCGGCATTTCAAAGTTGATAACGTGGGTAATATTTGAAATATCCAATCCTCTCGCCATAATATCTGTCGTGATCAAACCACGTAAGTTTCCTTCTTGGAACTCAGCCATGGTACTCAAACGATAGTTTTGGGATTTATTAGAGTGGATTACCCCAAACTGACCTTCAAAATCCTCTTCTATGCGGGTGTGAAGCATATCAGAGATCTTCTTGTTGTTTACAAAAACCAAAACGCGACTCATGTCTTCGTTAGTTTCTAATAAATGTTTTAACAGATTAACTTTGGTGTTAAAATTAGGAACGTTGTAAGTAATTTGTTTGATGTTTTCCAAAGGTGTTCCTGAATTGGCTAAAGTTACTTCTTCCGGATAATCAAAAAAGTCATTTAAAACGGCATCCACTTCATCAGTCATGGTGGCTGAAAAAAGAATATTTTGACGCTTGGTTTTCATCATGGCCAAAAGTGCCGTTAATTGAGTTCGGAATCCTAAATTGAGCATTTCATCAAACTCATCAATAACCAGTTTTTGTGTTTCATCAAAACGAACTACAGCATCCAAAGCCAAATCCATAGTTCGGCCAGGTGTTCCTACCAAGATGTCAACACCTTCATAGACTGCTTTTTTTTGAGTGTTTATATTCACGCCACCATAAATCCCAAGTGTTTTAACCGACATGTATTTTGTCAGTTTTTCCACTTCCTCCACTACTTGAACTACTAATTCACGGGTAGGGACAAGAACAACAATTTTTGGTGTATTGGTATTAGTGAATTTATATAACTTTAATAAAGGTAATAGGTAGGCAAATGTTTTACCGGTTCCGGTTTGAGCGATTCCCATCATGTCACGTCCCGACATGATTACAGCAAAAGATTTTTCTTGTATAGGAGTAGGCGTTACAAACCCTAATTCGTCGATTGCTTTTTGTACAGATTTAGGAAGATTGAATTGCTCGAAAGTTGTCATTTGCATTTAAATTTTTTGCAAAGGTACATTAAATTGACGGTTAGATTGTTAGATTGTTTGACGATTCGAGAAATCTATTACTATAAAAATCTAAAAATCAGTGCTAAAGCACCTAGAATACCCTAGTTCAAACAAAGTGAAATCATGCTGGACAAGAATATTAAAAGCTATTTAACGTAGTTTTTAAACCGTTTTGGTTTTTATTTTTAGTTTTTTATTATAAAGTTTTTAAAGTATTACATATCGTGTCCTTCCATAGGATTTGTTCCTTTGCGAAGTTTGTATTCGCTATTTATGGCATAAGCCCCAGTGATGACCACTTTTTTAGTTGCATCTAGTTCCGATTTAATTTCGACCATGTTGTTGACTTCAATTCCTGTTTCGACCATTTGGTTTTCAAATACACCTTGTCTTTTTTCAATCCATATATAAGTGGCATGTTGTTCTCTGATAACAGCATCGGTTGGAATAAATAATCCTTTCACATTAGGTTGGGATAATTTTGCGATTGCCTGCATACCTGGTTTTAGGAGTAAGTTCGGATTAGGTACTTCCATCCGAATTAAAAGCAGTCTGGTGTCTGGATTTATTTCCGGATTAATAAATGCAACTTTGGCATTTATTGTTTTATCGGGATAGTCTGTAAATGAAATTTTTGCATTTTGTCCAATTTTTAAGCTTTTTGCATAATTTACATTTACTTGTGCTTCAAGCCAAAGACTATTTAAATCTGCCAATTTAAGTATTCCCAAACCTTCCATGATATAGCTACCTTCTGTGGCTGCTATTTCGGTAACATACCCACTGGAACTACTGTAGAAAGTAGTGTAAGGAGAAACTTCGCTACTCGCTTTTATGTTTTCAATTTGGTTGTTCGATAAGCCAAAGAAAAGCAGTTTCTGTTTGGCCGCATGCAGCATAGTCTTAGCATTTTTTCCAAAATCACCGGGCATTGCGACCTGTTTATAGGCTGTGAAATAATCTTGTTTGGCTATGGCGATATCTTCGCTGTATAATTGATAAACCGCCTCGTTTTTATTAATATAATCCCCTATAGTTTTAAAATATAGCTTTTCGATTCTTCCCATCGCCCTTGAGGATATAGTTTTAACTTTTTCCTGGTTAATCGTTAAAACGCCTGTATAGGTTTCTTCTAAATTATTTCCTGATTCTGCTATAGCTTGCGTAGTGATGTTTCCCAGTATTATTTGTTGTTCGCTCAGGGCTATTTCGTTAGCCGCTGATTCGTCATTTTTTATTGGCGTTAACTCCATGTGGCAAATTGGGCATTTTCCCGGTTTATTTTCCTTTATCTGCGGATCCATAGCGCACGTATAGTAAACACTTTCTTTTGTAGCATGTTTGCTATGATCTTCCTTGTTTTTAGTATTACATGCTATTAATGTTGCAAATACTATAAATAGGATACTAATTTTTTTTATCAGTTTCATCAGCTATTCTGTTTTAATAAAGCTTTCGCTATCAATTAAATATTGTGCATTTTTAGCAATTGTATCTT
>NZ_JBDLZY010000006.1:0-438390 GCF_040049085.1 Flavobacterium maritimum | reverse complement strand
GTAATCCCTTTATTTTATTGGCTTTTTCGACCTTTTTTATATTATGTATTTATATACTTTTGGTTATACCCCTTATATAGTAAGCTCTAAAGACACCTTTAATGAAGGCGTAATCACTGTTAACTTCTGAAAACCCGTAATAATTCTGGACAAATAATGAATATTCGAACCCGAACCTAATATAATATAATCGTAATCGCTAATATATTTTAAAGCTTCTTTTGCTATTTGTTGTTTTTGTTCAACCTGCAATCCTTCTTTATCATTAACATCCCTTTCAAAAGCATAAATGGGTTGCTTACTGGCACCTCCATGCGTACGATGCAATAATTTTTCATTCTCCAAAAAGTTCAGATCCTTTCGAATTGTTACGGTTGAAACATTATGAGTTTCACATAAATCAATGACATTCACATATCCCTTTTTATTCAATTCATTCAGTATATCCTCTTGTCTTTTATTAATAATAGTCATACAACGTCTTTAATATTAAGGTTTATAATGGTTAAAGATACAAAAAAAGACAAAAATAAAAATAAATTCAATTTATCTTTTTGGTTTCGTTTAGTTTCATTAAGTTTGCTATTCGAAATCAATGTTATTAAAAATACATTAAAAACAATACATTATGAAACGTTCAGAGCAATTATCAAAATTAAACAAAACCAAAGAATGGGATGTAATTATAATTGGCGGTGGTGCAAGCGGACTGGGTACAGCACTAGACGCAGCAAGTAGAGGTTACAAAACAATTTTGGTTGAAGCAGTAGATTTTGCTAAGGGAACTTCCAGCAGAAGTACCAAATTAGTTCATGGCGGCGTGCGTTATTTAGAACAAGGAGACGTTTCTCTAGTAAAAGAAGCATTAAAAGAAAGAGGTTTAATGGCGCAAAATGCAGGTCATTTAGTTAAAAACCAATCTTTTGTAATCCCAAATTATAACTGGTGGGGTGGTTATTTCTATACTATCGGACTCACTATTTACGACTTACTAGCCGGACGATTAAGCTTGGGGCGATCAAAATACATTTCAAAGAAAAAAACTATTGAGTTACTACCTACTGTTGAAACAAAAGGTTTAGTAAGTGGTGTAATCTATCACGACGGACAGTTTGATGATTCTCGTTTAGCCATTAACTTAGCACAAACCGCAGTAGAAAAAGGAGCTTGTCTTATAAACTATACCAAAGTAATCAATTTATTAAAAGACGATACGAATCAGGTGACCGGCGTTCAGGTAGAAGACCAAGAATCTGGAGAGACTTACGATATAAAAGGAACCGCAATTATCAACGCAACAGGTGTTTTCACCAATGCCATAATGAAACTAAACGACACCGTGTATAAAAAATACATTGTTCCAAGTCAAGGAATTCACCTTGTTTTCGACAAATCTTTCTTGCCCAGTGACCATGCCCTAATGATTCCAAAAACAAGCGATGGAAGAGTTTTATTCGCCGTGCCTTGGCATAATAAAATTGTGGTTGGAACTACGGATACTTTGATCAAAAAACACAGTTTAGAACCCATCGCATTAGAAAGCGAAATTGAATTTGTTTTAGAAACCGCACAACGATTCTTGGTAAAAAAACCAACAAGATCTGATGTCCTTTCCGTTTTTGCCGGCTTGCGTCCTTTGGCAGCACCAAAAGAAGAAGGAAAAAGTACCAAGGAAGTTTCCAGAAGTCATAAAATAATTGTTTCTGATACAGGATTAATAACTATAACCGGAGGAAAATGGACTACTTACAGAAAAATTGCTGAAGACATTATAGACAAAGCAATTACGGTGCGTCACTTGCCCAAAAAAGAATGTAAAACAGAGCACATTGCCATTCATGGAAACAAAGTAACGAATACTTTAGACCGAGAAAACCATTTATACATTTACGGATCTGATATTCCCAAAATATTAGAATTACAAAATAGCGAAGTCGAATTAAAAGAAAAACTACATCCAAACTATGAATATACCATGGCAGAAGTAGCGTGGTCCATCCGTTATGAAATGGCCAGAACCATAGACGACATTCTGGCAAGACGTGTTCGTTTATTGTTTCTAGACGCACCTGCAGCTATAGCCTCTTCAGAAAAAGTGGCTAAATTACTAGCTAAAGAACTGGGATATGACGAAGCCTGGATTAAAAAACAAGTATCCGAATTCAAAACACTTGCAAACGGATTCCTTTTGACCGAATTTCAATAAAATTCATTAACTCTATTATATAACCATGCAAAACAAATTAATTTTAGCACTGGACCAGGGAACCACCTCATCCAGAGCAATCGTTTTTAACCATGACGGAGAAATTGTAAGCCTCTCCCAAAAACCTTTTGAACAAATATTTCCAAAACCAGGTTGGGTCGAACACGATCCAAACGAAATTTGGTCCTCTCAAATTAGCGTAGCCGCCGAAGTAATAGCAAAAGTTGGGATTTCCGGCAAAGAAATAGCAGCCATTGGGATTACCAATCAACGAGAAACTACTATTGTTTGGGACAGAGAAACAAGCGAACCTATTTACAACGCAATTGTATGGCAAGATCGTAGAACTGCAAAATATTGTGACGAATTAAAAGCACAAGGATATACTGACATGATCAAGAAAAAGACAGGTCTAATCTTAGATGCTTATTTTTCCGGCACAAAAGTAAAATGGATATTAGACAATGTAGAAGGCGCCCGCGAAAAAGCAGAACAAGGAAAACTATGCTTTGGAACGGTAGACACTTGGTTAATTTGGAAACTTACCCGTGGCAAAATGTTTATGACAGACGTTTCTAATGCCAGCCGAACTTTACTATTGAATATCCATACTTTAGAATGGGATGATGAACTACTGGAATTATTCAATATTCCAAAATCTATGTTGCCTGAAATCAAACAAAGCAGTGAAATTTACGGAGAAACTTGCACTACCTTATTCTCTACAAAAATTCCAATTTCGGGAGTTGCAGGTGATCAACAAGCAGCTCTTTTCGGTCAACTTTGCACAGAACCCGGAATGGTTAAAAACACATACGGAACCGGTTGCTTCATGTTAATGAATACTGGGGACAAACCGGTTTATTCCACAAATAATTTATTGACAACGGTGGCTTGGAAAATCGACGGAAAAACAACTTACGCTTTAGAAGGAAGTGTCTTTGTAGGAGGAGCGGCTGTACAATGGCTGCGAGATGGTGCAAAAATGATTGATTCTGCCGAAGAAATCGAAATCTTAGCGCAAAGTGTACCTGACAATGGCGGAATTTATTTTGTTCCTGCACTAACCGGTTTAGGTGCGCCACATTGGGATCAATATGCCAGAGGTGCAATTGTAGGTATTACAAGAGGTACTACAAATGCTCATATTGCCCGTGCCACTCTAGAAGGAATCGCTTACCAAGTTTATGACCTAGTTAAAGCAATGGAAGCTGATTTTGGCAAAAAAGGAAAAGAATTAAGAGTCGATGGTGGTGCCGTTGCCAATAATTTGCTGATGCAATTTCAATCAGACTTATTTGGTTTTAATGTAATCCGACCAAAAACATTAGAAACAACTGCTTTAGGAGCAGCCTACCTAGCTGGATTAGCCGTTGGATATTGGAAAAGCGTAGATGATTTACAGCAGCAATGGTCTATAGACCGTGTATTTTTGGCAGAAATGCCCGAAATAGAAGTAAATAAATTAGTAAAAAACTGGGATAAAGCCGTAGGACGTGCTTCAAACTGGACTGAGGAATAAAGTATAAATTACAAAATATTAAGATATGACCCCATTTATTGCAGAAATCCTCGGTACGATGCTGATGATTCTATTAGGCAACGGAGTAGTTGCAAATGTAGTTCTTAAAGGAACTAAAGGAAATAATTCAGGCTGGATAGTCATCAGTACAGCCTGGGCATTTGCCGTTTTTGTAGGCGTCACCGTCGCAGGCCCCATTAGTGGAGCTCATTTAAATCCAATTGTAACACTTGGTTTAGCCCTAATCGGTAAATTCGCCTGGAACCAAGTTCCTACCTATGTTATTGCCCAACTAATCGGCGCGATGTTAGGAGCATTTTTAGTATGGTTATCTCATAAAGATCACTTTGCCGCAACGGAAGACGAAGCCGGAAAATTAGCTTGTTTTTCTACAGGACCGGCCATCAGAAAAGCTTCTTCGAATCTTATTAGTGAAATCATTGCCACTTTTGTATTAATTTTTGTGATTTTTTATATTTCAGGTCCCGAACTTACCATCTCCTCTGATGCCGGAGCTACAATTGGCTTAGGAACTATGGGAGCACTGCCTGTATCTATTTTAGTGTGGACAATTGGTTTGTCTTTAGGAGGAACAACTGGATACGCTATAAATCCAGCGAGAGACTTAGGCCCGCGAATCATGCATGCCCTCTTGCCGATAAAAGGAAGTAGCGACTGGGGTTATGCCTGGATTCCGATTGTTGGCCCAATAATAGGGTCCAGTTTAGCAGCTGCTTTATATCTGGTACTGCTCTAACCTCACTTATAAAACATACAATAAATCATGAAAAATTTATTTTTTTCCTCTTTAATCACAATTATAGGGTTAGCTGGATACGCTCAAAAAACAACGGTTTCCGATAGCGTTTCAGCCCCTACAGAAGCAGCAAAACCAAGCCGTTTAGACTTTAATGTGGAAATAAAAACAAGCCACCTTTGGAGAGGATTAGTCATAAACGGCAGCATGACCTCCATGGGAAATATCCATTATGCTTTAGACAAAAAACAAAACTTAACAATAGGTGTTTGGGGCGGAAACGGATTTGACGGTAACTATAAAGAAATTGATTATTACATTCAATATCAAAGTAGCGGCTTTTCAATAGGACTTTGGGATTTATTCAACACTACAAATGTTGAAAAACCAGAAGTATTTAATTACGATAGAAAAACAACTACGCACATCATTGATTTTAGAACTTCCTACCAATTTCCAAAGGAGTTTCCTTTACGAATAGAAGCTGATATTATACTTTATGGAAATGACCGCGAATTAATTTCAAATCTGGATTATAAAAACAGATATTCGACTTATGTGGAATTAGGATATCCTTTATTGGAAAATAAAAAAATTGCTTTGGACGCTTATCTGGGAGCTGGATTTGCTCTTGATGGAAAGTCCCATTTATATACTAATGAACCAAACAGCAACTTTGACATTGTAAATACCGGAATCAAAGCCTCTAAAAACATTACTGTTTTACATTACAAATTACCGGTTTCTGCAGTAGCAATGTGGAATCCTACCCTTAAAATTGCCAGAGTGCAACTTGGAGTGGCATTGTTCTGATTTTTTATATAAATAGCTTTTGGTTTGTTTCCTCTAAGTGCTCTTTTAGAAATGGAAGAGCGCTTTTTTTATTTAAGAAATAAAAACACAAAACATTGTTAATTCTTAATCTGACATCTTGTCATATTTATTGAAATTGCTTTATCTTTGCGCTTTGACTATACATGATGGAAAAGATTATTGAAGAAAGCAAACAAGGTGAAAGTCTTGTTTTAGAGAATAAACCTGAGAATACTAAAAAACTGTTTATAGAAAGTTACGGCTGCGCGATGAATTTTTCGGACAGTGAAATTGTGGCTTCCATTTTATCTGAAAACGGATTCAATACAACCCAAACTCTGGAAGAAGCTGATTTGGTTCTTGTCAACACTTGTTCTATACGAGACAAAGCTGAACAAACCATTCGCAAACGTTTGGAAAAATATAATGCTGTGAAACGCATTAATCCAAAGATGAAAGTAGGTGTTTTAGGTTGCATGGCCGAACGTTTGAAAAGCCAATTTCTGGAAGAAGAAAAAATTGTGGATCTGGTTGTTGGTCCTGATGCCTATAAAGACTTACCTAATTTATTGAGCGAAGTTGAAGAAGGTCGTGATGCAATTAACGTGATCTTGTCGAAAGACGAAACCTATGGAGATATTTCTCCCGTGAGATTAATGAGCAACGGAATTACCGCTTTAGTTTCTATCACACGTGGATGCGATAACATGTGTACGTTTTGCGTGGTACCTTTTACCCGTGGACGTGAACGCAGCCGTGAACCGCAAAGTATCATGAATGAAATTCAGGATTTGTGGGGCAAAGGGTTCAAGGAGATTACACTTTTGGGTCAGAATGTCGACAGCTACCTATGGTACGGCGGCGGTTTGAAAAAAGATTTCGAGAATGCTACCGAAATGCAGAAAGCAACTGCAGTTGACTTTGACCAACTGCTGGAAATGGTAGCGGTTGGTTTTCCGAAGATGCGTATTCGCTTTTCGACTTCCAATCCACAAGATATGCATGAAAGTATTTTGCATGTGATTGCCAAACATCCTAATATTTGTAAACATATTCATTTGCCAGTCCAGTCAGGAAGCAACAGAATCCTTACAGCAATGAACCGTTTGCATACGCGTGAAGAATATATGACTCTGATCGACAAAATCAGATCGATTATACCCAATAGCTCCATCTCACAAGACATGATTTCTGGTTTCCCAACAGAAACCGAAGAAGATCATCAGGACACTTTGAGTTTAATGGAATATGTAAAATATAATTTCGGTTATATGTACTCCTATTCAGAACGTCCTGGAACTTTGGCCGGAAGAAAAATGGAAGATGATGTACCTGAAGAAACCAAAGCCCGAAGATTGCAGGAAATTGTTGATTTACAACAAAAACATGCTTGGTCACGTTCTGAGGAATTCATTGGCCAAATCGTGGAAGTTTTGGTAGAGAAATTTTCAAAGAAATCTAAAGACGAATTTTCAGGAAGAAATTCACAAAGCATTACAGTAGTTTTCCCAAAAGAAGATTATAAAATAGGTGATTTTGTGAATGTAAAAATCACTTCTTGTACCAGCGGAACTTTAAAAGGAGAAGCAGTTGGATTAAGTGATATGAATTAAAAAAATTTAGAACAAATGTCTAAAAAAAACATAATAATTGGTTTGATTGCTTTTATCGTTGGATTTGGCGCTACGTTTTATATCATTAGAACTTATTTTCCAAAACATAAAGTTGAAAAAGCAGCTCCATTGAAAGACACTCTTGCAAAACCAGAATAACAAATTATTGCGAATAGAATATTTTAAATTAGAAAAGTTTAAAGTTTAAGATTTAAAGTTCTCATGATAACTATAAATCTTAAACAAGAAAACTTTAAACATAAAAACATGGAAACAGTTCAAGCTATAAAACAACGATTTGAGATTATCGGGAATGATCCGAAGCTTAATCGTGCCATAGAAAAAGCGATTCAGGTCGCTCCTACTGACATTTCAGTTTTGGTCATTGGAGAAAGTGGTGTTGGGAAAGAAAGTATTCCAAAAATCATCCATTCGCTTTCACACAGAAAACACGGAAAGTACATTGCCGTGAACTGTGGAGCGATTCCGGAAGGAACGATTGACAGTGAACTTTTCGGACATGAAAAAGGAGCTTTTACAGGTGCCACCAGTACTCGTGAAGGCTATTTTGAAGTGGCCGATGGCGGTACTATTTTCTTGGATGAAGTAGGTGAATTACCATTGACCACCCAAGTGCGATTACTTCGTGTTCTGGAAAACGGAGAATTTATAAAAGTAGGATCTTCTCAAGTACAAAAAACCAATGTACGTATCGTGGCTGCAACCAATGTGAATTTATTTAACGCTATCGAAAAAGGTAAATTCCGTGAAGATTTGTATTATCGTTTAAGCACTGTAGATATTACTTTACCTCCATTGCGTGAACGAAAAGATGACATCCACTTATTATTTAGAAAATTCGCCTCTGATTTTGCTCATAAATACAAAATGCCTCCATTAAAATTGGATGAAGGCGCTGTAGAACTACTGCAAAAATTCCGTTGGAGCGGAAACATCCGTCAGTTACGAAACGTAGCAGAACAACTTTCCGTTTTAGAAACCAATCGCGATATTTCGGCAGCAACTTTACAATCATATTTACCTATGGAAGGAAGCAATTTGCCATCCGTAATAAAAGACAAGAAAAGCGATAGTGATTTTAATACCGAAAGAGAAATTCTGTACAAAGTTCTTTTTGACATGAAAAGTGATTTACATGATTTAAAGAAACTGACTTTAGAATTGATGCAAAACGGAAGTTCCAAAGTTCAGGAAACCAATCAGAATTTAATCAAGAAAATATACGGTTCAAAAGAAGGCGACAGCGAAATAGAATTCGAAGAGGAACCAAGAGCGACTTTAATAGCATCACCGCAAAACAGTCAAGGAGATTATCAGGACCAAGATGATAACTTTCTGTTTGCCGAAACAGTTGAAGAAGAAGAGGAAACTTTGCGTTTAGAACAAAAAGAAATCGAAATGATTAAGAAGTCACTAGAGAAAAACAAAGGAAAACGTAAGGCGGCAGCAGATGAATTAGGGATTTCCGAAAGAACTTTATATCGAAAAATTAAACAATTTGATTTGTAATTAAAACAAGCCAATGATCATAAACACATTAAAAACCCTTTTCAACAGAGACCTTACAAAATTAAAATCTGAAATTGAATTGTATGAAAATGAAAATACGATTTGGCTCGTTGAAAAAGGAATAACAAATTCGGCAGGAAATTTAACCCTACATTTAATAGGCAACCTAAACACCTACATTGGTGCTGAAATTGGCAAAACAAATTATATAAGAAATAGAGCGCTTGAATTTTCTCAAAAAAATATCCCTAAAAAGGAATTGATTAAATCCATTGAGGAAACCATTATAATGATTGAAAACGCACTTCATAAAATAACGGAAGAGGACTTAAAAAAAGAATATCCAGTTTTAGTTTTTGAAAAAAAAACATCGACCGAATATTTATTGATTCATCTGAGCACGCACTTGGCATATCATCTGGGACAAATAAACTATCATAGACGAATGATGGATAATAATTAAATAATATCTTTGATTTTTTTAAAACTAAAATGAAACAAATAAAATACATTCTTTCAATCCTTACCGTTTTTACATTGTCGAGTTGTTCGGTTTACAACTTTACAGGAACAGGAAAAATTGACGCTAAAACTTTTCAGGTAAATTTCTTTCAGAATAATGCAGACTTAATCGAACCAGGAATTGACAGAAGATTTACGTTGGAGCTTCAAGATTTAATTCAGAATCAAACCAATTTGAATTTAGTTACTAATGGAGCCGATTTAGTTTACGAAGGAGAAATTGTCGACTACAGAATAAGCCCAATGACCGCAACAGCCGATCAGCAAGCTTCTCAAAACCGTTTAAAAATTCGAGTTAATGTCCGGTTTACCAATAAAAACAAAGAGGCTGATGATTTTCAGAAAACATTTGAGTTTTATTATGATTATCCAGCCGCACAACAACTTGTAGGTGCTACTTTAGACAGTGCGTTGAAAGAAATATTTGAGAGAATAACACAGGATATCTTTAATGAATCATTGGCAAAATGGTAAATAAAGTGTTGATTCGGTTATTTGTTTGATTCGGTTAATCGGAGAACAAATAAACGAATAACCAAATAAACGAATACCTCATTATGAACATAACTGATTATACTTACTTAATTAACAAGCCAGACACAATAACCGAAAAGCAAACCGAAGCTTTAGGAAATGTACTGGACGAGTTTCCTTATTTTCAAAGTGCACGGGCATTGCGTTTAAAAGGACTATATAACCAAAATAGTTTCAAGTATAATTTTGCATTAAAAGTTACTGCAGCGCATACTGCTGACAGAACGGTTTTATTTGATTTTATCACTTCAGATTCATTTACTGCCATTCAAAAAGGATATTATGATAAAAAAATATCAGAACTTCTTGACATTAATGTAGTTGACAGCGAAATAGTTCTTAGCCAAGAAAAAACGGAACCCATAAACAAGTTAGAGCAATCTATTCTTACCTCCATCAAAGAGTCTTCTACTTCAGAAGCTGATGAAAACACCAAAATTGCTGAAGAAAAACTGGAAATTGGAAAGCCTTTGGATTTTTCAAAAAACGAACAACATTCTTTCCAAGAATGGCTTCAACTATCCAGAACACAACCTATAGAACGAAAACCAGAGCCTGAAAAAATAGTTGAACCATTGCCAATTGATGAGACCAAAAAGAAAAAAGCGGAATTAATTGACAAATTTATTGAAACCAGCCCTAAGATTTCACCTATAAAGCAAGGACCAATCCCAACACCGACATTCAATATAAATAATGATGATAATTCTTATTTAATGACTGAAACTTTAGCTAGGGTTTATTTGGAACAAAAAAAATATCAAAAAGCAATTCAAGCATATGAAATATTAATTTTGAAATATCCAGAAAAAAGTAGTTTCTTTGCAAACCATATTTCAGACATTAAGATTTTACAACAAAATAACAATAATTAAACAATGAGCACATTTTCAATTTTTTTAGTTTTAATAACAATAGTTTGTTTTCTATTGATCGTAGTAATAATGGTTCAAAACCCTAAAGGTGGCGGATTATCTTCTGCAATAGGCGGATCTCAAATGTTGGGTGGAGTACAAAAAACAACTGACTTTTTAGATAAAAGTACTTGGACATTAGCAACTATACTTATTGCTCTTATATTGCTTTCAAGTTTAAGTTTCACAGGTTCATTAAGCGATACCGATTCAAAAATTATTGAAAAAACAGAAACTACTGCTCCTGTAGCTCCAGTTCAAAACACACCTGGTGCAACAACTCCAGCGAAATAATTTTTACCCTTATACAATGATGCCAGCCTGTCAAAGCTGGCATTTTTTTTAGGAAAAATTGTCAGTTTTCATAGGGTGGCACAATTTCTGAAATCTCGTTTGCAATCATTTAAAAATATAAAAAAACATAAAATCATGGCTTTAAACATTAAACCTCTTTCAGACCGTGTTCTTATTGAACCAGTAGCTGCTGAAACTAAAACTGCGTCAGGGATTTTTATTCCAGATACCGCTAAAGAAAAACCACAAAAAGGAACTGTTGTTGCTGTAGGAAATGGCACAAAAGACCACACAATGACTGTGAAAGTTGGTGATACCGTTCTTTACGGAAAATATGCCGGTACAGAATTAAAACTAGAGGGTAAGGATTATTTGATAATGAGAGAAGACGATATTTTAGCAATTATCTAAAATCAAAGTAAATCAACAAACGAATTAACAAATAAAAATAAAAATGGCAAAAGATATAAAATTTGATATTGAAGCACGCGACGGTTTAAAACGCGGCGTTGATGCATTGGCAAATGCTGTAAAAGTAACTTTAGGACCAAAAGGTCGTAACGTAATTATCGGAAAAGCTTTTGGAGGACCAAACGTAACTAAAGATGGTGTTACTGTTGCTAAAGAAATTGAATTGAAAGACCCATTAGAAAACATGGGAGCACAAATGGTTAAAGAAGTGGCTTCAAAAACCAATGACTTAGCCGGTGACGGAACAACTACTGCTACAGTATTGGCACAAGCTATCGTAAAAGAAGGTTTAAAAAACGTTGCTGCAGGTGCTAATCCGATGGATTTAAAAAGAGGAATAGACAAAGCTGTTGAAACAATCGTAGCTGACCTAGCAAAACAATCTAAAGTAGTAGGAAGTGATTCTGAGAAAATAAAACAAATTGCTTCCATTTCTGCTAATAATGACGAAGTAATCGGTGAACTGATTGCTGCTGCTTTCGCAAAAGTAGGAAAAGAAGGAGTTATCACTGTTGAAGAAGCTAAAGGAACTGATACTTATGTAGATGTTGTGGAAGGAATGCAATTTGACCGAGGATATCTTTCACCTTATTTTGTTACCAATCCTGAAAAAATGGAAGCAGAATTAGAAAGCCCATACATCCTTTTGTATGACAAAAAAGTTTCTTCTTTAAAAGAATTACTACCCGTTTTAGAACCGGTTGCACAATCAGGAAAACCATTATTGATTATTGCAGAAGATGTTGACGGTGAAGCTTTATCTACTTTGGTGGTAAACAAATTACGTGGTGCATTAAAAATTGCTGCTGTAAAAGCACCTGGTTTTGGAGACAGAAGAAAAGCAATGCTAGAAGATATTGCCATCTTAACCGGAGGAACTGTTATCTCTGAAGAAAGAGGGTACACTTTAGAAAACACAACAATCGAAATGTTGGGTACTGCAAAAAGAGTAACAATCGACAAAGACAACACAACTATTGTAAGCGGAGCTGGTGATGCTGATACTATCAAAAATCGTGTAAACCAAATCAAAGGTCAAATGGAAACAACGACTTCTGATTATGATAAAGAAAAGTTACAAGAGCGTTTGGCTAAATTAGCCGGAGGTGTAGCTGTTCTTTACGTTGGTGCTGCTTCTGAAGTTGAAATGAAAGAGAAAAAAGACCGTGTTGATGATGCACTTCATGCTACACGTGCTGCTGTTGAAGAAGGAATTGTTGCCGGTGGTGGTGTAGCACTATTAAGAGCTAAAAACGCACTAAGCACTGTAATTGCAGACAATGCCGATGAAGCAACAGGAATTCAAATCGTATCTCGTGCAGTTGAAGCTCCTTTGAGAACAATTGTTGAAAATGCGGGTCTTGAAGGTTCTGTAGTTGTAGCAAAAGTGGCTGAAGGTTCAGGTGATTTTGGATACAATGCTAAAACAGACGAATATGTTGATATGCTTAAAGCAGGTATTATCGATCCTAAAAAAGTAACACGTGTAGCATTGGAAAATGCGGCATCAGTTGCTGGAATGATATTAACTACAGAATGTGCTTTAATTGACATTAAAGAAGAAAATGCCGGCGGAAACCCAATGGGTGGCGGTATGCCAGGAATGATGTAAAATACTCATCTATATTACAATAAAAATGCCCCAAAATTTTGGGGCATTTTTTTATACTTATATTTTTATTTTTTATACTTATATTTTTTCTACTGGTCTTTTCTTAATCAATTTAAATAAAACAGGCAATGTAGATATCAATACTATACCAATTACAATAAATTCTATATGCTCTTTTAAATCGATTCCAAATCCTAGAAAAACACCATATAAATAATGTCCTGAAAAGATTAAGATAAAAGACCATAAAAAAGAACTCAAAACATTATAAAACATAAATTTTTGTTTATCCATAGATACGATACCTGCTACAATTGGTGCAAAAGTTCTGAAAATAGGCAAAAAACGAGCAAAAATAATAGCTTTTCCTCCGTACTTTTCGAAGAAATCTTTCGATTGCAACAAATACTTCTTCTTAAACCAAAAAGTGTCTTCTTTTTTAAATAAATAATATCCACTCTTTGCTCCAAACCAATAACCAACTGTATTACCGATAATTCCAGCAATAGCAACTAAAACAGACAACAAAACAACATTTATAAAATCACTTTCAATAGACACCATGTTCTCAATTAAATCACGGCTGTAAATTCCTGCAAGGAAAAGCAAACTATCGCCAGGTAGAAAAAAACCTGCAAAAAGCCCTGTCTCTGCAAAAACTATAAATAAAACAATATATAAACCTATTTGAATACCTCCAACGTTTAAAGTAATGTAAAATTCCGGATTAAGTAATTGTGTCCAATCAAAATTATTCATAAAGTGATTTGTAATTTAATTTGTAATCGTGTGAAAGTAATAATAATTTACCTTAACCACAATTTATTGTTGCTTTTTAAAGTTTAATTAACGCACGAAAGAACTTTAATTAAATCGAAAAACTAAGATTTCGCATCTCAATAACAACTTTATCATACTAAGAAAAAATAAAAGCCCAAAAAATAAATTTTGGGCTTTCAAATTATTGTCTTTCATACAAGCAACAATGGTGTAACTTTTCATAATCGGCATCTGTGGCCTTTACTTGATCGGTATCATGTCCCACTTTTGCAATAGCTCTTTTCACATCCAACGGAGAACATTTTTCTTCATTTAGAATCAAACTCAATTGATGTGTTTCTATATTCCAAACCGCTGATTTCACTCCATCAACAGAAAAGGCCGCTTTTTGAATTCGTTTTTGACATTGTTCACAATTGCCATTTACCTCAAAAGTGTACTTGGCATTTTTATTTTTTCTCTCTTGCGCATGAGTCGAAAAACCCACAAAAGTTACTAATAGTGCTATAATTATATTATTGATATTCATTGATATTATTTTTTATTAATTCTTATTTTATTTTAAATCGTAATCCAGCGTAATACATCTGGCCAAAAACTGGCGCATATACAATTGAAGCATCAAAATTGGGTCCAAAAGGATCATCAGAACCAAGAATAGCTTTTTCTTGCTTATAATTCCCAATATTCTCTCCACCAATATACACTTCAAATGTGGAAGAAAAAGTTCTTGTAATTTGTGCATTCATTAAAGAATAGGAAGGCGAAAACTCCGGTAACCTATCATTCACTGGATTAGTCGATGTATTTGGTAATTGTTGTTGACCAATCCAATTGAAGGTGTAATCAAATTTCCATTGCTTCCCTTTATCACCAATATGAGTTTCATATTCTAAATTTCCAAAAAAACGATGTTTGGCCTGTAATGGTCTTTGAAATGTTCCGGATAAATAATCCGTTTGAATATCATAAAATTTATAAGCCGAACGAAAATTAAAATGTTTCACTAATTCATAATTGAACTCCAATTGTAAACTATTCGCATAGGATTTTCCGTCCAAGTTATAAAACAAAACCTGTTGTGGACTTTGCATCAAATCTACAACAGCTTGATTTTGAAAATCGGTGCGATACAAATCAAATCCAATATCAGCACTTTTTCCAAATAGCATAAAAGCTTGCGTAAAACTCAACCCATAATTCCAGGCAATTTCAGGATTCAGCCCATAGATTTTTCCGCTAGTATCTAAAATATCGAAGTTTCTGGAACTGGCAAAAAGCTGTTGGTTTTCGGCAAAAATATTTGCACTTCGCTTTCCTCTTCCTGCAGAAAAACGCAATACGGCTTTCTCCCATGGATTGTACCTCATGTGCAATCTCGGCGTTACAAATGTCCCTAAACGATTATGATTGTCAACCCTTCCTCCGAGAATCACACTAAAATTATCGCTGTTATCATAGGTGTATTCGAAAAAAGCACCAACAGAATTATCAATTCTGCTAAAATCATTTACATTAATAAATTCCTGGTATTTATCATATGTGAAATTTAACCCTGCGGCAAATTTATTCATAGTGTTATTGATAATCGAATTGAAAATCAAATTTGAATAAAAACTGCTTTGCTTGATATTATACTGATTCAAACCAAAATATGACTGTTGATTATGACTGTCAAAAGCATTTTGAAAACCAATACTCTGATACGGCATATCTTTGAATACATATCCAATTTTTGTGGAAATATCCAGTCGTTCCGTATTGATTTCCGAACCCCAATAATTAGTCGTTCCTTTATCCGTATCTGGATCAAAGTCCAACTCTCCGGTTTGTTTTTCATCATTCATATAACGAAAATTAATGAAACTAACCCAGCCTTTTTCAGGATTGTAATATTGGTATCTGTTAAGAACATTGATTTGCTTAGCCAATGGATTATCTAAAAAACCATCATTATTCATGTCGGTTTTAGAAACACGTGTATTCCCGTGCGCAAACAGACTCGTACTCCATTTATCCGATAATTTTTTATTGAAATGTGTATTCAATTCAAAACGAGAATCAGTCGAACCATAAGCATTCAGAAAAAAAGGAATGTCATTTATAGGCTTCAACAATTCAGTGTTGATTTGACCAGAAATACTTTCATAACCATTCACAACACTTCCCGCCCCTTTTGTAATTTGGATACTCTCGACCCAGGTTCCAGGCGTAAATGACAACCCATAAGCCTGAGAAGCTCCACGGACAGACGGTATATTTTCTTCGGTAATCATCAAATATGGACTGGTCAATCCCAGCATTTTGATTTGTTTTGTCCCCGTTAAAGCATCTGAAAAATTGACATCTATGGACGGATTGGTTTCAAAACTCTCGGCCAGATTACAACAAGCTGCCTTAAGTAATTCTTTACTGGTTATAATTGTTGTATTACCAGTAACAGTATAGGATTTTTGAATTCCTTTTCGCTTTTTGACGACTTTGACTTCATTTAGTTTTTCTTCATTTATATTTTCTTGAGAAAAAACAGAAATAGAAAGCAAAGCCATAACAATAAGCATTGTTATTTTTTGCATATAAAAGATTTTAATGTTTGTAAAAAGTAGGTTCAAACCACAAAAAATGGTTTGGCTTTTATAAAAACATTAAAATTAGGCGTAGAAAATATATTGGCTGTACAGCTTAAAAAGCGGTAAGACATTTGCATCACAATAATAGAAGAAAGCTGTATCGGCAGGGCTTGGTCCATCAACTACCAAAGGCGCTTCTACAGTTTGTTTTTCCGGAATTAAAAAAGTAGTATGAGGCTCAAATGAAAAAACTTTTACAATTGCTGTATCTGATTTTTTTTCGAACTTAACTTCTTTGTCTTTACAACAAGGTTCCTTTTCAGAAACAAATTTGTCGCAACATTTCTTTTCAGAAACAACAGGAGTCACTTCTGAATTAAGGGAAACAGAAGCAATTTGATCTCCACAATAATGAACATTAAAAGCCATTCCTACATTGGAAACCAATAATAGAAAAACTAAAAATAAACTAGTGCATTTTTTGATATTCATGTCGCTAAAATAATAAATTATTCAAATCTACAATTCAAATTCATGTTAAAATTACAACTCAAATTCCTGACCCATTAATGGAACACAACAATCAAAACCAAACTTCTCTTGAATTTTTATCCGAAGCTCATCTGCCGGCTGATTCTCTCCATGAACTAAAAAAACCTTTTTAGGTTTCTCTTCTAATTCAGAAAGCCAATTGATTAAATCCTTTTGATCCCCATGAGCAGACAACCCTTGTATTTCAAGTATATTTGCTACAACTGGATAATATTTTCCACGAATCTTTATCTCCTTGGCTCCTTCTAATAACTTCCTTCCTCGCGTTCCTTCCGCTTGATAGCCAACAATAATTACTGTTGTTTCCGGCAAACCAATATAATGTTCTAAATAACTCAAAACACGTCCTCCGGTTACCATCCCACTTGCCGCAATAACCACCTTTGGATGTTCATCAAAAATCACGTTAATTGTTTCCTGATAATCCGAAACCAAAATAAACATTTTACTCATTGCCTCGCAATCTGACAATGATAACTTATGCCACTTTTTATTAACAGAAAAAATATCCAACGCATTAATCCCCATAGGCGTATCAATTATATAAGAAATATTAGGAATCCTCCCTTCTTCCCTGAGCTGCCACAGCAAATACATAATCGTTTGCGCCCGTTCAACTGCAAAACTTGGGATTATAACTGTCCCTCCTTTATCGACTGTATTGTTAATAAATGTTTCCAATTCTAATTTCGTATCCGTATCAGGATGCAGACGATTGCCATATGTGCTTTCTAAAAAAACATAATCTGCTTTTTTTGGCTTGGTGGGCGGATACATCAAAACATCATTATCACGTCCGATATCTCCAGAAAAAAACAAAATCTTATTTTCAAGTTTCAACTCAATACTACAAGCACCCAAGATATGCCCTGCATTAACAAAAACTGCCGAAATTTCAGCATCCAGAGAAATTGGTTCATTCGTTTTAATTACCCTAAAAAACGGAAAAACTTCTTTGGCCTGATCAACTGTATACAGCGGCTCAGCTACTTTATGTTTGGAAAATTTTCCTTCGTTAGCAAGACGAGCTTCTTCTTCTTGAATTTTAGCACTATCCAAAAGGATTAATTTCGAAATATCTTTTGTGGGACTGGTACAATATATTTTTCCTTTAAAACCCTGACTGACCAATCTGGGCAACCAACCACAATGATCTAAATGACCATGGGTAAGTAATACAAAATCTATAGTTGAAGGAAGAATTGGCAAAGGTTCCCAATTGAGTTCTCTCAAAGGTTTAATCCCCTGAAATAATCCACAATCTATCAATATCCGAATTCCGTTACTTTCTATCAAGGTTTTAGAACCGGTAACAGTTCCTGCGCCACCAATGAATTTTACTTTCATAATTATATAGTATAAGTTAGAACCAATTAAACAGGATTCTTCATTATATACACTTACACAACTCCGAAGCCTCTCTCATTACATTTTTTATACGAATAGAACTCAATCCAATTTTCCCAAGACTCTCAGAATTATTGATTAACTCTTTTGCTAAAATAACATCCAAAATCAACAACTTTTCTTTTTCAGAAATAGACAATGTCGTTAAGCAGGTTACCGGATAAAGACATTCAAAGTCATTTTTGGTTTTTAAATTATTACCCTCAGGATAATTCCAACTCAATAAACTCAAACTTGAACATTTTGCAAAACTGATTGCGTCTTCTGTAAATCTATTATTGGTAACAATCCAACATTTAGAAACTGTATCTTTAATACTAAAAATAGGATGATGCCTTTCTTTTAAATCATTAAAGCGAGACAAAATATACATTGGGACTTTCACATCAGAAGCAGCATCTCTACCCGCATGGTATTTACATTCTACCATAGCTATGGCATTGTTCTTTTTGACCAATACATCAATTTCGTGTGAAACGCACTTACCTTGTAAAATTAAGTTAGTTACTGTCTGATAATGATCGGACGCAAAAATACGGGCTATATATTTTTCAAAGAAAAAACCGGCAGGCCCCAATAATCGTATCGCTTCTCTTAAATTATAACGCGCTGCATGAGCGTTGGCTGTTTTTTTTAAAAGCGCAAAAGCCATTTTATAAATTTGCTTCGTACTAATACCTTCGTAGATTTGACTTTTGATAGATTGCAAAATATTCTCCACCACTTGATTACTCGCTCCTGACTTCAAAAGCGAATTTTTAAGTTTTTCGGGATTAAAATCAACAATATTTCCGGAATGCTTTACTATTTTCATGTCTCAGCTGTTTGATAAATAACACAATCAAAACTTCCTTTAAAGATACAAAAAACAGACTATTTATTTTGTTTTTGATAATAAAATGCCGGAACAAAAACGATCACAAAAATGGGCTGAATTAAAAAACGCCGAACATAGAAGAGCATCAAATTATTATGTTCTTCATAAAAATAAATAATTAAAAAAAAGAGACTAATTAAAACCAAAAAGAAAAAACCGTATAAAACAGAAGTGAACCGAATAATATCAACATCTTTAAAAAGAATATAAAGAATTCCTAATGAGAAAACCGTATTCAAACCATATCGGAACAGCAGCCCAAAAAACAACTTCACAGCATCGTATTTTGGTAATGGCAAGGAATTAAAATCTTTTTTAAAATATGCTAAAAAGGGATCATAAAACAATTCATCTTCAAAAGCACGAACTAAAGCCAAAAGAAATACAAACACTAAAAAAAGAAGAATTCTCCAGATATTCTGACGTAATTTATTTCGCATACTTAGAAAATTTATTCACCCAAATGACCCATAAAATAAAAACCACACCATAAATAAACAACGGAAAAACAACTCCATGCAGAAAATGCTCCTGTTCCGGAAAGCGCATCATCAAAATAGTTAAAAACACTATGCGTACGATATTTAAAACATAAATCAGGACACTTCCTCCAAAAACAAAAAACAAAGTAGCTTTTAATTTTCCTGAAAAGGCAACTACAAAAGAAATAAACAAAATAATAACACTTACAGCGTTGCAACCTTCAATAATTCGGGCCAAATAATTCTGTTGATAGAATAACTTGAAAAAAAGACCCGATTCATCTTCAACAACTTTTGCTTCAGCATCAAATAAACGAAGTAGCTGTTCCGTATTTAGAGCCACCATTTTAGTAATCGAATCCATTTTGTTTTCTACAAAACTATTAAGATAGCCTTGATACAAAAGGGTAAGCGCAATATACACCAAAAAAAAAGTACCAAGAAAAAACAAAAACGGTTTATAGCGAATAAAATATTTTTTCAAAATCTATTTTTTAACAAATTTATATAATTTTTAAAAATGGCTTTAGATACTTTTGCATAAAACAAAAAATATGACATTTCAGGAATTACAACCAAAAGTAACAGAAATCACCTCAAATACAACACTATCCAGAGACGAAAAACTATTGAATATTTGCAAGCTTCTAAACGAGAACGTCGAATATTACAATTGGGTAGGTTTTTATTTTGCCAATCAAGCCACCAAGACCCTTCATCTGGGGCCTTATGTAGGTGCAGAAACAGACCATACTGTAATTCCATTTGGAAAAGGAATATGCGGACAAGTAGCTGTTTCCAATGAAAACTTTGTGGTTCCGGATGTAGCGGCACAAGACAATTACATTGCATGCAGTTTTACAGTAAAATCTGAAATTGTTGTTCCTTTATTTGTAAACGGCGAAAATATAGGTCAAATAGATATTGACAGTCATGTGCTAAATCCTTTTACTGAAGCCGACGAACAATTTTTAGAGTTTGTAAATCAGGAAATTGCAAAGTTATATACTGATTCAAAATAATTCATAATTCATAATTCATAATTCATAATTATTTTCTACTTTTGCAGCCGTCTTACAATAGCTGTCTGACATACATAAAAATCATTAAAAAAATATTGGAATGTATTTAACTAAAGAGATTAAAGAAGAAATCTTCGCTAAACACGGAGGAAAAGCAGAAAACACTGGTTCTGCAGAAGGTCAAATCGCGTTATTCACTTACAGAATTAGCCATTTAACTGAGCACTTGAAAAAAAATCGTCATGATTACAACACAGAGCGTTCATTAGTATTGCTAGTAGGTAAAAGAAGAGCTTTGTTGGATTACTTGAAGAAAACAGAGATCAACAGATATCGTGAGATTATTAAAGTATTGGGTATTAGAAAATAATCAATATACTAAAGAGGTGCGAAAGTGCCTCTTTTTGTTTTTACTATTTAAAGAATTCCTCTAGCTCCTACTAAGGCTGGAGGCAAAAAAAAGTTTGGTTTTTCATTGGGTTTTAGGCATTAACTACGCACAACAACAACTACAACACAACTAAAACCCATTGTTTAATCAATATCAAAATTTATGATTCCAAAAGTTTCAAGAGAAATTATCGATTTAGGAGATGGCAGAAGCATCTCAATCGAGACAGGAAAATTAGCTAAACAAGCTGATGGTTCTGTAGTAGTACAAATGGGAGACTCTATGTTGCTTGCAACAGTAGTTTCTGCCAGAAAAGCTAGTCCGGGAGTGGACTTTTTACCATTAACGGTAGATTACCGTGAAAAATTTGCAGCAGCAGGTCGTTTTCCTGGTGGATTTTTCAAAAGAGAAGCAAGACCAAGCGATAGCGAAGTTTTAACTATGAGATTAGTTGACCGTGTTTTACGTCCACTTTTCCCAGATGATTATCACGCAGAAACACAAGTAATGATTCAGTTAATGTCTCATGATGAAAATGTTATGCCTGATGCATTAGCAGGTCTGGCTGCTTCAGCTGCTTTAGCGGTTTCAGATTTACCTTTTTCAACTTTAATTTCAGAAGTTCGTGTAGCACGAATTGACGGAAAATTCATCATCAACCCAAGTCGTGCTCAATTAGAATTATCTGATATCGACATGATGATTGGTGCTTCAAAAGACTCTATCGCCATGGTAGAAGGAGAGATGAAAGAAATCTCAGAAAAAGAAATGGTAGAAGCAATTAAGTTTGCTCACGAAGCCATTAAAGTACAAATTGAAGCTCAAGAACGTTTGCAAGTTGCTTTTGGTAAAAAAGAAATGAGAACGTACGAAGAAGAGAAAGAAGACCAAGCTATTTATGATAAAGTAAAATCCGCTTCTTACGATTTATGTTACGCTATTGCAAAAGAAGGAACAGCGAAACACGAAAGAACAGCTCAATTTGCTGACGTTAAAGAAGTAGTAAAATCTTTATTTACAGAAGAGGAATTAGCTGAAAACGGTGATTTAGTTGGAAAATACTTCTACAAAACACAAAAAGAAGCAGTTCGTAATGTAATCTTAGATTTAGGTTTACGTTTAGACGGAAGAAAAACTACTGAAATCAGACCAATCTGGGCTGAAGTAGATTATTTGCCATCTGTTCACGGTTCTGCAATCTTTACACGTGGAGAAACTCAAGCATTGGCAACAGCAACTTTAGGAACATCTAGAGAAGCAAACCAAATTGACTCTCCATCTGAACAAGGAGAAGAAAAATTCTACTTACACTATAATTTCCCTCCATTCTCAACTGGAGAAGCAAAACCTCTAAGAGGAACTTCAAGAAGAGAAGTTGGTCACGGAAACTTAGCACAACGTGCTTTGAAAAACATGATCCCTGCCGATTGTCCTTACACTATCCGTATTGTATCTGAAGTATTGGAATCTAATGGTTCTTCTTCTATGGCTACAGTATGTGCCGGTACATTATCTTTATTAGATGCAGGTATCCAAATGATTAAACCAGTTTCTGGTATTGCCATGGGACTAATTACTGACGGAGACAGATTTGCTGTATTGTCTGACATCTTAGGTGACGAAGATCACTTGGGAGACATGGACTTTAAAGTAACCGGAACTGCTGATGGGATTACAGCTTGTCAAATGGATATTAAAATCGAAGGATTAGCCTATAACATCATGGAAGAAGCATTAGCTCAAGCTCGTGATGGTCGTTTGCATATCCTTGGAAAAATAACTGATGTTATGGCTACACCAAGACAAACAGTTAAAAAACATGCTCCGAAAATCATTACCGTAACCATTCCTGGAAACTTTATTGGTGCGTTGATTGGACCTGGTGGAAAAGTAATTCAAGAATTACAAAAAGCTACAGGAACAACTATTGTTATCAACGAGGTGGATGAGCAAGGTGTTGTTGAAATTCTTGGGACAAATCCTGATGGAATTGAAGCTGTTTTACGCAAAATCGACTCATTAACTTTCAAACCACAAGTTGGAGAAGCATACGAAGTGAAAGTAATAAAAATGCTTGACTTTGGAGCAGTTGTAGAATATACGGCAGCACCAGGAAACGAAGTATTGCTTCACGTATCAGAATTGGCTTGGGAGCGTACAGAAAATGTTTCTGACGTAGTTAAAATGGGTGATGTATTCCAAGTTAAATATCTTGGTGTTGATCCTAAAACCAGAAAAGAAAAAGTGTCAAGAAAAGCACTTTTGCCAAGACCTCCACGTGAGGAGAAAAAAGAGTAATCAGATCTTAGTTTACTAAAGGTTTATTCATAGGAAACCCCAATTCATGTATTTGAATTGGGGTTTTTCATTTTATTTAAATTATTTTTAAAATTTTAGAGATTACATAAAAAGCACCTTCTAAAAACAAAAATTAAACATTTTTTTTAAAATTTGTTTAATTAATGCTTTTTATGTCAATAATTTCTGTATTTTTATCCTTAAATTCAGAATAAAACTACAAAATGAAATTACACATTCCGTCTTACTGTGCGCTACTATTCTACCTAATTACCCTCTCTTGTCACACGATTGTTCATAGTCAAACAAATTCAAAGAGTAATCTTTACGAATGGTTTGACAACACCGTTGGAAAAGAAAATTTAGGAATAAACAACGGCACCCTCCATGTCAATCCATATCAAACGTTAAACAAGACTAACAACTATTACATCGCTGATGCATTCAGTAGCGGCAATGTTGAGTATGATGGTCAGCTATATTATGACGTCAATCTTAAATATGATATCCACAGAGACATATTGGTATTAAAACCATACGGTGAATACAATCATATGGGCTTAAATCTTATTAAAGAAAAAACGGCTTTCTTTTCAATAAACGGAAAAAATTTCATCAATTTAAGTTACAGTAAATCACCATTACCTGAATCTATTAATGGTTTTTATGAAGAAATTCCAATTGGAGAAAAATTCATATTTTATGTTAAATATCGTAAGGAGAAGAAAAAAGTGATGAATAACGAAACAGCTTATTATGAATTTGAAGAAAAAAAAGACTTTGTTTTAAACTATAAAGACTCATTTTATAAGATCGATACCAAAAAAGAAATCACCACAATCTTCCCTCAATATAAAAACAAAATCAACGACCATTACTTCATGAATAAAAAATTAGAAAAAACGGATAAAAAACAATTCTTAGAAAACTTGATGAAACAAATTAACACTTTTATCCAAAACGACTCTAATTAAGAACGAATGAAAAAATTTATACTAACAATAATTTTTTTAACTTTTCAACTTTTGCTTCAAGCTCAAGAAAAAAACGATAAAATATCATTGGAATTCAAAGATATTAACAGAAAAACTGTCTTACAAAATATTGAAAAATCAACAAACTATAGATTTTATTTTGATAATGAATGGTTAGAAACTGAAAACGAACTAATTTCAGGAAGTTATAGAGAAATGCCAGTTGAAGTTATTTTAGAAGACATCTTCACTAACACTAATCTCAACTTTTACATAGACAAAAACAAAATAATACTAACTAAAAACAGTGTTATTCACAACAAATTATCCGAAAATTACTTTGGCTCCTCCGTAGTTAATAATCAAGACAAAGAACAAAATAAAGCAACGGAAAAACCAATATTTCAACAAGAATACACGACAACAAAAGACCCAGTTTCGAAAACAAATGAAACTATAACTCTAATTGGCAAAGAAACTAAAAACGCCGAAGCAAAATCATACACACTTTCAGGCTACATAAAGAATGCAAAAACAGGAGAACCAATATCAGACATTATTATAAAAGTACAAAACAAAGCCATAAGTACAGTAACTAACAACAAAGGCTATTATACTTTACAAATTCCTTCCGGTGTAAATGTTATAGAAACAGAATCCTTTAATCATAAAAAGACAACAAAAACCATCATGATGTATAACAACGGAAATCTTGATTTTCGTATTGCTGAGAACATAAACTCACTTGATGAAGTAATAGTAAAAGGAAAGAAAAATGAAATTACCAAAACTACCATTTCAGGAGTAACAACAATTGATATTGAGGGAATAAAAAACATTCCTTTGGTATTAGGCGAACGAGATATATTCAAAGTTGCCACTACTTTACCGGGTATTAAAACTGCTGGAGAAGGATCGGCAGGTTTTAATGTTCGTGGAGGAAAAGAGGATCAAAACTTAATCCTTTTAGACAATGCAGTACTGTATAATCCTTCCCACTTCTTAGGTTTTTTCTCGGCTGTCAACCCCTACACCACACGTAAAGCAATTATTTACAAAGGTAGTATTCCGGCAGAATTCGGAGGAAGATTGTCTTCGGTTTTTGACGTAACATCTAAAAATGGAAATACTGAAAAACTCTCCGGAGAAGGAGGAATTGGTCCTGTGATGAGCAATATCACCATCGAAACCCCAATAGTAAAAGGCAAATCAAGTTTATTGGCAGGAGGCAGAGCTTCTTATTCTAATTGGATTTTAAAAAGTCTGGATGAAGAGTCGTTAAAAAATAGCCAAGCTTCTTTTTATGATGGAATTATTAAATACAATCATAAATTTAATAAAAACAATGCTATCGAATCTTCAGTTTACTACAGCCATGATGATTTTAGTATAACCTCCGATTCATTGTATTCCTATAGCAACAGACTGGCTTCATTAAAATGGGATCATACTTTTAATGAAAAAAACAAAGGAGCATTCATTTTTACCAATAGTAAGTATAAATTTAATATTGATTATCAAACTGAAGGATTAAACTCATTTGATTTTGGTTATGAAATAAATGAAACTCAATTTATGATGAAGTTCAATTATCTGTTTAATACTAAGCATAAAATTAATTACGGCCTCTCAAGCAAACTTTATCATATTGAACCCGGTTATCTAAATCCGACAAAACCAGAATCTCTATTAACCCCAATAAACATAGAAAACGAAAAAGGACTGGAATCAGCAGTTTACATCTCCGATGATTTTAAAGTAAGTGAAAAATTATCAATTGACTTCGGTTTAAGATTTTCTACCTTTTCTTCTTTGGGAGAGTCAACACAAAAAATCTATGAAAGCGGTCTACCAAAAAACGATGCAACTGTTATAGAAGTAAAAAATTATGGCAACAATGAAGTTGTTAAAACATACGGTGGCATAGAACCACGTATAGCGATACGATATTTATTGAGTGACGATTTCTCCATTAAAGGAGGCTACGATAAAACATATCAATACATTCATTTGCTTTCAAGTAATACAACACAATCGCCCACAGACACCTGGAAACTTTCAGATTTAAACATAAAACCTCAATCCGCTCATCAGTATTCATTAGGATTTTATAAAACCCTGAATAATGATATACTAGAACTCAGTGTAGAAGGATATTATAAAAAATCAAGCAACATACTGGATTATAAAGTTGGCGCCCAGTTACTATTAAACGAAAATATCGAAACAGAACTTTTACAAGGGGAAGGAAAAGCCTATGGAATTGAATTTTTACTAAAAAAACAAATCGGTAGATTAAATGGCTGGCTAGGATATACTTATTCACGGACATTTCTGAAACTGGATAGCCAATTTAATGATGAAAAAGTTAATAATGGAGACTATTTCCCTACCAATTTTGACAAACCTCATGATCTGAGTGCAATCCTAAATTACAAATTCACCAAACGTTACAGTTTGTCTACAAATTTTATATACCAAACAGGAAGGCCTATTACTTACCCTATTGGTACTTACACATATGGAAATGCTGAATACACATTATACAGTGACCGCAACAAATACCGCATCCCCGATTACTATCGCTTGGATATAGGTGTAAACATTGAAGGAAATCATAAAATAAAAAAGTTAGCACATAGTTTTTGGAATATATCAATTTATAATGTTCTTGGCAGAAACAATCCTTACTCTGTTTATTTTGTAACAGATAATGGTGAAATAAAAGCTTACAAAACATCCATATTTTCTATTCCGATTCCAACTGTTACTTATAATTTTAAATTTTAGAGCGATGAAAAAAATATTTTTCAATAAAATTACATATTTACTACTATTCAGCTTTATTATAGCTGGTTGTACCGAGCAATATATCCTACAAACCAATACTTTTGAAGAAGCGCTGGTTGTGGAAGCCACTATAACAAACGAATTAAAAAAACAACAAATAAAAATTTCAAAGACATATCGTTTTGAAGAAGATGGGCCAACATTCGAATCCGGAGCAGAAGTCTACGTTACAGACAATGCAGGTAACCGATTTGAATTCGAAGAACAGTCCGACATGTATGTTTCCGCTATAGAATTTAAAGCTGAACCTAACAAGGAATACAATCTAAAAATTATTACAAAAGATGGCAAATCCTACACTTCTTCAAATGAGATATTGCCTACTGAAACCGAAATAGAAAGTATAATTCCAACCGTTACTACTATTGGCGGAGAAAGAGGGGTTCAAATTAATGTAAACAGTTATGATCCACAAAACTCCTCAAAATATTACAGGTATGAATATGAAGAAACCTACAAAATAATTGCTCCTAAATGGGTACCAGAAAAAGCTATTATTACTGGGCCAGAAGAAATAGCAGTGGTTCCAAGGACGGAAGAAGCGCAAACCTGCTATAGTACAAAAAATTCCGTCGATATTATTCTAACAAATACAGCTGGCTTTAGTGAAGACCGTGTCCATTTTCCTATTCGGTTTATTAGCGACCAAGATTACATCATTTCGCATCGTTATAGTATTTTAGTTCGACAATATGTGCAAAGTTTAGCTGCCCATACTTTTTACAAAACATTAAGAGAGTTATCAGGGACAGAAGGCATTTTATCGCAAAATCAACCTGGCTTTTTTTATGGAAATTTAAAATCAGAGACTAATTCGAACGAAAAAGTAGTGGGTTTTTTTGAAGTATCTTCAGTTTC
Organism: Flavobacterium maritimum; assembly: GCF_040049085.1. Classification (NCBI taxonomy): domain Bacteria; kingdom Pseudomonadati; phylum Bacteroidota; class Flavobacteriia; order Flavobacteriales; family Flavobacteriaceae; genus Flavobacterium; species Flavobacterium maritimum. Next base: position 410,541 of record NZ_JBDLZY010000006.1, on the reverse strand, counting down.
ATCAAAAAGAATGTTTTTCAACTATGCTGATTTGTTTCCGGGTGAAGGAAGACCTCCATATTACACGGAATGCAAAGAAGAACAATTACTTTTTTGTTTTGGACCAAGTGACGCATGTAGTGGCACTGATATAATGTATGCCTTGGAACATAATACGTACGTCTATTTCTATAAAGACATCACTAATTATTACCATTGGTTTCCAACTCCATGTGGAGATTGCACCAGTTTTTCTTCTAACATAAAACCACCATTTTGGATAAATTAAAATACCTCTTCGTTTTAGCTTTTCTAATTGCAAATAAACCATTTGCTATAGCCCAAAAAAGCAACTCTTTAAATGAGAATAAAAATATAACAACATCAACAGGTGAAAATATCTTTATTCATACAAATGCTACAACATTTGTAACGGGAGAGACATTGTATTACAAATTGTATTGTCTAAATCGCGTAAACAACAAACTAAGCCAAATTAGTAAAATTGCCTATATTGAACTCATTGACAGTAACAAAGAAAATGTTTTTACACACAAACTTTTTTTAGAAAACGGAACTGGTCAGGGAGATTTTTTTGTACCAACAACAATCAAGACAGGTAACTATAAACTAATAGCCTACTCCCATTGGATGCTAAACATGCCTGTTTCAGAAATTTTTCAACTGGATATTGCAATAATAAATCCTTTCCAGAATTACGAAAAAAACGGCACTAACTCAGTATCGAATATAACTTCCTCACCAAAAGAAAATATTAGAAAAGAAAATAATCTAATAGAAGGAAGCACATTTAAGAATAAAGATGTAACCCTAAATCTAAACAAAAAAACATTTTCTAACCGAGAACAAATCACTTTACAAATTGAATCTTTGTCTGAGATTGGAAATTATTCTTTGTCTGTAAGAAAGGTAGAAGACTTAATTCGAAAACCACAACTACATGCAAAAGAGTATGTAACTAATCACTCTCAAACTATTAATGAATTATCTAGTAACGAAAATGAAATTATTCTTCCCGAACTTCGCGGAGAGATGATTACAGGTATGGTGGTTTCTAAAAAAGAGTCAAATACAGTTGCTAATAAAACCGTAGCATTTTCAATTCCCGGAAACTCCTATGCTTTTAAAATAGCAAAAACAAATCAATCCGGAAAATTCATTTTTAATATTGACAAAGCCTACTACAATTCAGACATCGTTCTACAAATCACAGATGATGACCGTGAAAATTTTTATATAAAATTAGACAAACCCCGCACCGTCGATCATTCTCTGCTACCCCTTATTTCATATCTGGAATTAACCCCAGACATGAAAAATAGTATTCAAGAAAGATCCACTGCCAGTCAAATTGAAAATGCTTACCAAAATAAAAAAACTGACAGTATAGCAAAAAGAACAATTCCTGACTCCTTTTTTGACCCAAACGCTAAAGAGTATATTCTTGACAATTATACAAGATTTCCGACCTTAAAAGAAACAATTATAGAAGTTGTCGCGGAAATGTATTTCAAACAGAAAGAGAATAATTATACGTTACACTTAAGAGATACTAATTTCATAACAGAAGAAATTCCAGAACCCTCTTTGGTATTAGTTGACGGATTACTAATACAAAATGCTACTGAGCTATTTGATTACAAAACTGAAAACATTTATAAAATCAGTATTGTCCCTGGTATTTACTATTACGGTCCTAAGGCCTTTAATGGTATAATTAGTATTACTACAAAAAACAATGATTTTATAAGTAAAATGAACGGTGATCATATCTTAAAAACGACTATTTCAAAACCTGTAATTAAAAAAGTATATTTCCAACCTGATTATTCTAATGGCACTAAATATGAAAGAATTCCAGACTACAGAAACCAATTACTGTGGTTACCTGAATTAACATTAGACAACAGAAAAAAAACAATTTCATTTTATGCTTCAGATATAACAGGAACATTCGAAATAGTATTAGAAGGTTTCACTGATAAAGGAATTCCAATATCACATAAAGAAATAATTGAGGTGAAGTAAAATTATTTTTAAAACAGTTGTAACTTTTTGACAACTCCATACGTATAACCACTTGTACACTTAAAAATTGAGGAGACAAAAACATGAGACAACTTAAAATCACCAAGCAGGTTACCAATCGTGAAACTGCTTCATTAGACAAATATTTACAAGAAATTGGAAAAGTTGACCTTATTACCGCTGACGAAGAGGTAGAATTAGCTCAGAAGATTAAAGCCGGGGACCAAAGAGCCTTGGAAAAATTAACTAAAGCCAATTTACGTTTCGTGGTTTCGGTAGCCAAACAATACCAAAATCAAGGTTTAACACTTCCCGATTTGATTAATGAAGGAAATTTAGGATTGATAAAAGCAGCACAACGTTTTGATGAAACCCGTGGTTTCAAATTCATCTCGTATGCCGTTTGGTGGATTCGTCAATCAATTTTACAAGCTTTGGCAGAACAATCACGTATCGTTCGTTTGCCTTTGAACAAAATTGGTTCTATCAACAAAATCAACAAAATGTACGCTTTGCTAGAGCAATCTAACGAGCGTCCACCATCTGCTGAGGAAATTGCAAAAGAATTAGACATGACCGTAAATGACGTAAAAGAGAGCATGAAAAACTCTGGTCGTCACTTATCAATGGATGCCCCTCTTGTAGAAGGAGAAGATTCTAACCTTTACGATGTTTTGCGTTCTGGTGAATCTCCAAATCCAGACAGAGAATTAATTCACGAATCCCTACGTACCGAAATCGAACGCTCTTTAGAGACATTAACTCCAAGAGAGGCTGATGTTGTTCGTTTATACTTTGGTTTAGGAGATCAACATCCAATGACATTAGAAGAAATTGGAGAAACTTTCGACCTAACTCGTGAGCGTGTGCGTCAAATCAAGGAAAAAGCTATCCGTAGATTGAAACACACTTCAAGAAGTAAAATACTAAAAACCTATTTAGGCTAATAGTCATAAAGTCAAAACTCATAAAGTTATAAAGCGTAAACCTTTACAGACATTATGAGTTTTGGCTTTATACTATATTAAAGCAAACAACAGTCTGATTAACTGTTCGTTTTTTGATTGATGATTGAAACTCCGGCTGATTACCGGAGTTTTATTTTTTAATCCAAATTCATTTCAGATTCTCTTGAACCTATTCCTGTTTTAAATCATCCGGGCGTAACCCTCCGTAAAAACTGCGGGTCAGGCTTTGCGCTACAATCTTTTTATTTAAAAAAATAAAAAGGATTTCCACTTCAATCCCTTACGCTGTCTGCGGACAACAGACGAGTTTTCCCTTCCCAAAAAAACTTTTGCATTGGTCCAGAAATAAACTAATTTTGCAAAAACAACACAACCTCTCACAATGAAGAATACACTTATTGCACCGTCAGTTCTTGCTGCCGATTTTGCAAACCTACAACGAGACATTGAAATGATCAACAACAGCGAAGCCGATTGGTTTCACATTGATATCATGGACGGTGTTTTTGTTCCAAATATTTCTTTTGGAATGCCAGTTTTGGAAGCCATCAACAGACATGCAAAAAAAACTATCGACGTTCACTTGATGATCGTTGATCCAGACAGATATATTAAGACGTTTGCTGATTTAGGAGCGAACATTCTGTCTGTTCACTATGAAGCTTGCCCACACCTTCACAGAACCTTACAGGCCATCAAAGCCGAAGGAATGAAAGCTGGAGTAGCAATTAATCCTCACACTAATATTGAGTTATTAGAAGACGTAATCAATGATATTGATTTGGTTTGTATTATGAGTGTAAATCCAGGTTTTGGAGGACAATCTTTCATCGAGAATACCTATTCAAAAATTGAAAAACTGAAAGCTTTAATCACCCGCAAAGGTGCAGCAACAATTATAGAAATTGATGGAGGAGTTACTAATAAAAATGCGGTACAGTTAGTACAAGCCGGAGCCGATGTACTAGTCGCAGGAAGCTTTGTTTTTAAAGCAGAAAATCCAACAGTAACGATTGCCGATTTAAAAAAAATCACAACATTATTATAAGAACAAAAAAGTCCCAATTGGGACTTTTTTTTATTCTCTATTTATATTGATCTATTAAATATTTTATAAGATCAGTTGTTGTTACAATTCCTACCAACAAGTCACCCAAACAAACTGGCAAAGCGTGAAATTCTTTTTTGGACAGAATTTCAGCTGTTTCTTTTATAGTTGTTTCCGGACTAACCGTGACCAACTTTTTAGCCATCACCTGCTCTACTGTAAACATATTATACACTGTCGTATCAACAATCTCTGCATCATCATCAACAGCATCTACAAAAGAGATTCTCAATAAATCGGTATAACTTAACATCCCTACTATTTTACTGCCATTTACAACCGGAATATGCCTAATTTTATTTTGTTTAAATAGTAGCTCAGCTCTAGTCAAATCGTCAGTAAGATTCAATTTTATTACATTCTTGGTCATTATCGTTGACACTGGTACTCTGTGTTTCATAACTTCTAACTTTAGATTATATTCAAAGTTATTTGATAAAAACAATGAAAAACATGATGTTTATCAGGAAGTATTTAGGATTTTATCGGTATGTTTAATAGACCAAATAATCATTCCAAATAAAGCTCAATAGAATCTTTTTATCTAACGAAGAGCATAAAGCCTTCAAGCAAATCATGAAATAGTACCATCGTTTTAACTTAAATATTCCTCTTTAAAATTAATCATGGAATAAACATTTTCATAGAGTTCAGGATGCTCTTTTTTAAAAATATGAGGCGTCTCAAAAAAATGTTCTAAAACTACAGATAAAAATTCAAATTGGTTTTCATATGCATATAACCGGAAGTATCCTTTCTCATGCAACTCATTATTTAAATACTGGTCGCTATAATATTTAACTACTTTATTAAATTCGTCATAAAAAATTACTGCGCTGGGATCATTACTTTTTAAACAATGAAAATGCAGAACATGTGAAAACTCATGTAAACCAAGGTTAATATTATCACTTGAGGCCTCAAGTCCTAATAAAAAGTCTTCCCACGAAAAAACTACAGCTTTCAATCTGGGATTGAACTCTCCCTTATGATACCTCTCGTTTATAATAGAATAATAATTGGAAGGATAAATAATTATTTTATCAAACAAAACCGTAAGATAATCTCTCATCCCAAAAGTCAACATAACATAGGTTCCTGCAATCAGAATTTTCATCTGCTCAGTCACAACAATTTCATTGCCTAAAAACTGATAGTTTGAAATAAACTCCTTCGTTCTATGTTCAAAATAGATTTTTCTTTTAGCGGAAAGCTTACTATAAAAAGGAAAACTACTTTCTAAAAATTGCAGTTCATTTATCTTTAGTTTCTTTGGAAAAGGGTACCAATAAATGTAAAGAGGTTTATTATAAAAGAGCATGTAGACTGGTTCTACAACTCTATAAATAATGATTAAAAGAAAGAGTACAACAAAAAATACTAAAACAAAAAATTGAAATGGCATATTTACAAAGTAGGTTAAAATTGACTTGGGGCTATTACAAAAGTATTCTTTTAAAACAAAAATGCTTCAAAATAATCAAGTTTACTTGAAATAATTTTGAAGTATTTGAAATAATACCGATGATAGCGGGATTCACAAAGTCTTCCTGCTCAAGAAAGCATGGTCTTAAAAACGAAACAGGATAAATGAAAAATGTTTTCATTTATCCTGTTTTATTAATTCGTGACCACGGCAGGGTTCGAACCTGCAACCCTCAGAGTCGAAATCTGATATTCTATCCAGTTGAACTACGCAGTCAGTATAATGTTAGATTGTTGATTAACGAATTTAGATTTAAAAATGTTAATCAGCAGTCTATTTCTTTTTCATTAAGCCAATAATTTTTTTACTATTGTAGAAATGGTTTTTCCTTCGGCAGTACCACCCAATTGTGCAGATGCCAAGCCCATTACTTTACCCATTGAAGCAATGCCTAAGGCACCCGTTTCTGCAATAATTTTAGCAACTACAGCTTCTACTTCTGCTTCACTTAATTGTGCAGGTAAGAATTTCTCAATAACCGCTATCTGTGCCAATTCTGGTTCAGCCAAATCCATACGGTTTTGTTCTGTAAAAATTCTGGCGCTATCCTTACGTGATTTTACCAATTTTTGAAGCAATTTAATTTCTTCATCTGCAGTAATTTCTTCTTTTGATCCAGAAGCTGTTTGCGCCAATAAGATTTCTGATTTAATAGCTCTTAAAGCTTCTAATGCAACTGTATCTTTGGCTCTCATGGCGGTTTTCATTTCGTCCATGATTTGTACTGATAAACTCATTATTGTTATGTTATTCGTTAATTTGTCGGTTTGTTTTGCCCCAGATGGTAGTGGAAAGCCTTTTTAAGAGAAAATGTATTTTTTCTTGAACTTAAAAAGCGACTTTAGAAGCTCTTTTAAGTGCTTAGAAAAAAGCATTTTATAGAAAAAGCTTGAAACGACAGCTGGATTAAGGCCCACAAATTTAGAAATTTTTACTGGAATTAACAAAAGATTACTGGGTTCCTTCGCATTGGTAAAAAAAATAACCCGAAAATAAAATTACATTTTCGGGCTATCTCATTTTGGTTTTAGTTAGTTAATCTACATTGTCATGCAAATACGAGTTGTTGGAACGCAACTGTAGATCATTGTTGCTGTCTGTTCCCACAGAAATTCTCGAATTCGTGTTATTTGTCTGATTATTTGAAATATCTATTCCCAATCTTTTATAAGCAGGTTCTTTTTCATACTCATCAATTTTAGAAACATTATTATGAAACTTATAATTGAATTCTTTGAGTTTTTTTCTTCTTTCATCAGCTCTTAGCTTCAACGTCTCTTCAATAGTCATTTCCATTGGAGAAACATTCTCAAAACTAGACGGTGCTGGCGTAGATTCTTCTACTCTCTTCATTGTAATATTCAACTCAGCAGGAATTACCTCTACCGGTTTTTCTACTGGTTTGGACGCTGTAAAATCTTGCTCCAATTCCATATATTCTTCCAGCGAATATTTAATGATTCCTTTATCTGTCAATTCCGTTACCGGAACAAACTGAACAGCTTCATTTACTTTGATATCACGTGTTTCGTTAGTCAGTTCAAACAAAACCTTATTCTCTTCAACCTTTTTCTCTATTACTGGTTCTGCTTTGAAAAGTGGCAAATCAAAAGAGAAAGTAGTCTGTTCTTGTCTTTCAACAGCTTTTGGTTGCACTGCTTTTACTTCTGGAGTATTAACTACTTCTGGAGCTGTTATCGTAAAATCAATATCAGTAATTGGTGAAACAATTTCAAAAGTCACGTCTAGATTTTTTATAAATTCAGACATTACCATTAATTCTTCTTTGTTAATTACAGGCACTTCTTTTGCTGGTTCTGGAACCGGAACAGTATCATCCAATAATTCAAAAACAACTCTTTCACTTGAACTTGACACTTGCGTTTCACTATTCAAATCAAATGCAGTAACCGTTTTGGCTGATAAGTTATGAACGCTCTTTTGCTCGTCTTCTAACGTATGTATAATTTTCTTAGGCTCTGTATTAACAATTTCATTTTGTTGCTCAATATCAAAACCTGTAGCAATTATAGTTACAGCAATTGCATCACCAAGGGTTTCATCTTCACCAACCCCCATGATAATATTAGCATTGTAACCTGCCTCAGATTGTATATGATCATTGATTTCTCCAATTTCATCCAAAGTAATTTCATTAGATCCAGAAACGATAAGCAACAATACGTTTTTGGCACCAGTGATTTTATTATCATTCAATAATGGAGAATCTAAAGCAGCAATAATTGCCTCTTTTGCTCTGTTTTCACCTGAAGAGACAGATGAACCCATAATAGCAGTTCCACTATTAGACAAAACTGTCTTAGCATCTCTTAAATCGATATTTTGAGTATAGTGATGTGTTATTACTTCAGCAATACCTCTTGAGGCTGTAGCCAAAACTTCATCCGCTTTTGAAAATCCGGCTTTGAAACCCAAATTTCCATATACTTCCCTTAGTTTATTATTATTAATAACAATAAGGGAATCGACCTGTTTACGTAATTTTTCAATACCCAAAAGCGCTTGCTCTTGACGTACTTTACCTTCAAACAGGAAAGGAATTGTAACAATCCCAACGGTAAGAATTTCTCTTTCTTTGGCAAGCTGAGCAATTACCGGCGCAGCACCTGTTCCTGTTCCTCCACCCATTCCTGCGGTGATGAAAACCATTTTTGTGTTGCGGTCCAACATTTTTTCGATATCAGCAATGCTTTCAATAGCAGACTGCTGTCCAACATCTGGATTTGCACCAGCACCAAGTCCTTCAGTTAAATTTACTCCCAACTGAATTTTATTTGGCACAGAACTGTTTTGTAAAGCCTGGGAATCTGTATTACAAACAATAAAATCCACGCCTTTGATTCCTTGTTTAAACATATGATTGATGGCATTACTACCACCACCACCTACACCAATAACTTTGATTACATTTGATTGGTTTTTTGGTAAATCAAATGAAATACTTCCAAATTCTGAGTTGCTTGTCATAATATGGTTTTTTTGAAATTCTTGTTTATTATTAATTTTTTATTTCTCTTTAGGCTCGGGGCAAAAAGGAGAACCGACAACTTTTTATTCCTGATAATACTATTCTGCGTTATCTAAAAAATCTTTAATCTTATCTACATAACGATCGAAAAACGATCTTCTTATTTTTGTTTCAGTGGATTCTTCTTTTTTACCATAGCCTTGAGCTACTTGCTCCACTTCATCTCTTGTCTCTTCTGCCTCCTCATTAAGAACAACCGGAGCTCTATAAACTACTGCTTTTGGAGCCTCTACCACTTCCATCTTCACAGCACTTTGTGTTTTATTCTCAATACTGTTCATCACTAATCCTACTGCTGTAGCATATAAAGGGCTAGATATCTCTTCGTCTGAATTTCCCGCTAAATGCTCATTCGGATATCCAATTCTGGTGTCCATTCCAGTGATATATTCAACCAACTGTTTTATATGCTTTAATTGAGCACCTCCTCCTGTAAGAACAATTCCGGCTATTAATTTCTTTCTAGGATCTTCATGTCCATATGCTTTTACTTCGGTAAAAACCTGCTCAACTATTTCAACAACGCGAGCGTGAATAATTTTTGACAGATTCTTTAACGAAATTTCTTTTGGCTCTCTTCCTCTTAAACCTGGTATTGAAACAATCTCATTATCTTTATTTTCTCCCGGCCAGGCAGAACCAAATTTAACTTTCAATAATTCGGCTTGTTTTTCTATTATTGAACATCCTTCTTTGATATCATCTGTAATGACATTACCACCAAAAGGAATTACTGCTGTATGACGAATAATACCATCTTTAAAAATAGCTAAGTCGGTTGTTCCACCTCCGATATCAATAAGCACTACACCAGCCTCTTTTTCTTCCTGACTCAAAACCGCATCAGCTGAAGCTAATGGCTCCAAAGTCAACCCTGATAATTCTATACCCGAACTCTGAATACATCTTCCAACATTTCTAATCGACGAAGCCTGACCCACCACAACATGAAAGCTAGATTCTAATCTTCCGCCATACATTCCGATTGGCTCTTTTATTTCGGTTTGGCCATCGATTTTAAATTCTTGTGGCAACACATGTATAATTTCTTCTCCAGGCAACATTGCCAATTTATTTACCTGATCAATTAACAGTTGAATATCTTTCCCGCCGATTACTTCTTCAGGATTGCTTCTACTAATGTAATCTGTATGTTGAATACTACGAATGTGCTGACCCGCAATTCCTACAACAACATCTTTTATTTTATAACCCGAATTATTTTCAGCTTCCTGAATTGCTTGTTGAATAGATTGTATTGTTTGCGTAATATTATTAACAACACCTCTCGCCACACCTAAGCTTTTGGATTTACCAACACCCAAAATCTCTAGTTTACCATACTCATTTTTTTTGCCTACTAAAGCAACTATTTTGGTTGTCCCAATATCTAGACCTACTGCAATATTCTCTTTTTCCATTTTCTATTATTTAGTGCAAACTACTTGTTCCGTAAACCGGAGATCTATTTTACTATATTTATACAACGAACTATCCAAAACTGTTTTTTGAAAAAAAGCTTTATAATTTTTAAATTTTCGCTCCACATTGATGATTCTACCAAAATCAATTTGGAAACTAAAATTTCTATTCAGCATTTTCAAGCTTCCATTCGGCATAATTTGAACACCAATGATATTTTTTTTCAAAAAATCATCGTCATAGATCGTACGAAATAATCTAGCTAAATCTTCGTTATTTTTTTTATTTATCACCCCAGAAACAAGTGGAACTCTAGCTGTAAAGTTAGTTGACAAAGGCATTTTATTCCCCTCGTAATCAATATAAAAAGAGCTCTCCCCATCAACAAATCTCGCTATAGGAGTCTTTTGTTTCACAACTGCTTTCAGAACGCCATCTATACTCACAAAAACATCTGATTTTTCAATCATCTCATGTGCGTCTATGGATTTCTCTACCTTATTCAAATCTAATTTATCTTTTTCAATGTCTGATGCATCCCTTTTATTTTCTATTAACAATTTATTAACCGTTTCCTGTTTAACAAATGGAGCATTATCATCAACAAAAACCACTACAGATTTGGTTAATTTTCTGCTTTTATTTCGATTTGACGTAAACGAAAACAGGAAAATCACTAATCCAAACATGAGAATTAATCGAATATTTGTCCAATTAAATAGTTTCATTTAAAGCTTTTTTTATGAATGGAACTAATTCACCCAAATCTCCTGCTCCTATCGTAACAATTACGGATGCATCACTACCTAAAATTGACGTAATTAAATCGCTTTTAGATACCAGTTTTTTATTTTTATTAGTCATTTTATCCATTAACCATTGCGAAGTTATACCCTCCATAGGTAATTCACGCGCGGGATAAATATCCAGCAAAAGAACTTCGTCAAATAAAGACAAGCTTTTTGCAAAATCATCAGCAAAATCTTTCGTTCTACTAAATAAATGTGGCTGAAAAACCGCCAATACTTTTTGATTTGGATATAATTCACTTACTGCTTGGTGTACCGCATTTATTTCGGTAGGGTGATGTGCGTAATCATCAATATAAACCAAATCATCCGTTTTTATTTGATACGAGAATCTTCTTCTTATCCCCTTAAATGATGCTATGGCTTTTGCAATGGCCTCGGTCGGGGTGCCGTAAGTTTTTGCCATTGCGATAGCCATCAGAGCATTCATCAAATTGTGTCTTCCTGGTAAACCAAATTGTAAATCCTTTATTATTTCATTTGGAGACTGAACATCAAAAACATAGCTGGATTTTTCAATTCTAACATTAAAAGCCTTAAAAACAGCTTCTTCATTTACAGCACAAGTAAGACCTTCAATCGGCAACTCTTTCGTAATAAACAGTTTGCTTTTATCTTCTACTTTATTTGCAAATTCAACAAACGAGGCTTCGATAGCGTCGCTGGTACCATAAATATCTAAATGATCTGCATCCATTGAAGTAATACAGGCAATATCTGGATGCAAATGCAAGAATGAACGATCAAATTCATCGGCCTCCACAACGGTAACAGTTTTTCCGCTTCCTATCAAATTCGAATTATAATTTTCAACAATCCCGCCTACAAAAGCAGTAACATCAGCACCACTTTCATACAAAACATGACCTAAAATACTGGATGTTGTAGTTTTACCATGTGTTCCAGCTACAGCGAAACAAAATGTATCATCTGTAATTATTCCTAACACTTCAGCTCTTTTTTTAACCTGATAATCACGCTCCAAGAAATAATTCCATTCCGAATGAGTTACCGGAACAGCTGGTGTAATAATTACCAATGTGTTTTCAACATAAAAGTCCTTTGGTATCAAACCAATACTATCTTCAAAATGAATTGAGATCCCTCCTTCAATTAACTCATTCGTCAGCATTGAAGGGGTTTTATCGTAGCCAGAAACCTGCTTTCCGATATTTTTAAAATAACGAGCCAAAGCACTCATTCCGATACCTCCAATTCCAATGAAATAGACGTTATGTATTTGATTTAAGTTCATTTTGTATGTCTTTTATCTATTCTCTCTTTCTAACTGATTAACTTTACAATTTCGTCAACAATCTGTTTGGTTGCTCCAGGCATAGCCAATTGTTTTATATGCTCGCTTAACTGTTTTTGTTTTCCTCCATCTTTAATCAAAGCTTCAAAAACAAGACTAAATTGCGAATCAAGCTCCGATTCCTTAAGCAAAATAGCCCCTTTCTTATCTACAATTGCTTGCGCATTTTTAGTTTGATGATCTTCGGCAACATTCGGCGAAGGAATAAAAATCACGGGTTTTCCAACAATACATAATTCCGAAACAGAAGAAGCACCGGCACGCGAAATAACTATATCTGCTGCTGCATACACTAAATCCATTCGTTCGATAAATGCCATCACCTGTACATTGGGCTGGTTGTATTTTTTATATTCTTCAATATAAAATTTCCCACATTGCCAAATCACCTGAACATTTTGGGAAAGCATTTTCTCCAGTTCCTTTTCGATTAATTGATTAATCCTTCTGGCACCAAGACTTCCTCCAAGCACCAAAATTGTTTTTTTATTGGAATCTAATTTAAAATAAGAAATAGCTTCCGTTCTTTTACTCTCAATATCAATTAAATCCTGACGCACAGGATTTCCAGTTAAAATTATTTTATCAGCCGGGAAAAAGCGTTCTAAATTTTCATAAGCCACACAAATGGCATTCGCTTTCTTACTTAACAATTTATTAGTTATTCCTGGATATGAATTTTGCTCCTGAATAACCGTCGGGATATTCATAGCGTTGGCCACCTGCAACAAAGGGCCACTCGCAAAACCACCGGTCCCAATAACAGCATCGGGTTTAAATCTCTTAACAATTTTTCTGGACTCCCACAAACTCGCCATTAGCTTCACTGGAAAAAGCGCATTATCAAGCGTTAGTCTTCTTTGCAAACCGGCAATCCAAAGTCCCTTTATAGGATATCCTGCTTGAGGCACTTTTTGCATTTCCATTTTATCTTTGGCACCCACAAAAAGGATTTCTGCATCAGGAAAACGAGATTTTAATTCATTGGCAATAGCAATTGCCGGATAGATATGTCCCCCTGTACCACCACCGCTTAATATGAATTTGTATTTCCCCATTTTTTTTAGTTGCTATGTTTTTACAAAATATACTTATTCGTACTATTCTTTTTTCTTTCCAGAGCTAATTATTTATTCAAAACTGCGTGCATAGGATTCTCCGTATTATCTACAATTGAATACTCCTCCTCTGTCACGGTATCCTCTTCCAATTGTTTATCAATTAGTTTCTGAAGCGCTATGTCTCTAATTTCTTTTTCCTTTAATTCTTGAGCTATTTCTTCCTCTTTTTTTGTTACACTTATAATGATACCAAGTGCAAAGCAGGTAATCCAGATCGAACTTCCTCCGCTACTAATAAGCGGCAATGTCTGTCCTGTGACTGGCAACAACTCAACTGCGACTGCCATATTAATCATCGCCTGAAAAATAATTGGAAAACCCAATCCAATGACGACTAATTTGCCAAACAATGTATTCGCCTTATGCGATGCAATTACAAATCGAAATAACAATAACAAATACAAACCAAGCACACCTAAACCACCTATAAGTCCGTACTCTTCAACAATAATAGCAAAGATAAAATCGGAAGATGATTGTGGTAAAAAATTCTTCTGAACACTTTTGCCCGGACCCAATCCATAAATTTTCCCAGAAGCAATTGCGATTTTAGCTTTTTCAATCTGATAATCATCTTCATCCGGCTTGTCTGTTGTAAAATTTTCTATTCTACTGCCCCAAGTCCCAACTCTACTAAAAAATTTTGAATCTGGAAAAGCCTTTGAAAGCAAAATAAAAAAAGCTAAAAATACTATTCCCGAACCTACAATAGTAGCAATATATTTTAATGGATATTTCCCAATAAAAGTTAACATTAAAATCATTGAGAAAATAAGAGCAGTTGTCGAAAAATTGGCAGGTAAAATAAACATCAAAGTTATAAATACAGGCAACCAAAGCTCCAAGAAGGACGACTTGAATGTTATTGGTTCTTCTCTGGTTTTCGATAAATAACGGGCAACAAATATAAACAACACCACTGCTGCTAATGTTGATGTTTGAAATGTTATTCCAATAAATGGCACCTTTATCCAACGACTGGCATTTGCTCCAGCTATAACAGTTCCTTTAATCAAAGTATAAGCCAACAATATCCAGACAACAGGCAAGCCTACTCTGGATATCGCCCTGAAATAATGATACGGTACTTTATGAACCCAATAAATAATCAAAAAACCAATACAAATATGCGCTAGATGTTTCACCAAATAACCCAAAGTATTCCCGGTTCCATGACCTAAATAGGCTAAATTACTACTGGCACTAAAAACAGGCATAAAGGAAAACAAGCCTAATAAGGCCACAAATGACCAAATGCCTTTATCCCCTTTTAGATTGTTTATTAGTTGTTTCATTTTATATTTTGTTTAAAGTTTTTCTTGTTTAAAGTTCAATGTTGAGCAACTTTAACAATTGGCTTTCTATAAGTTATGAACTGCTTGTTTAAATTGTTTTCCTCTGTCTTCATAGTTTTCGAACAAATCAAAACTGGCACAAGCTGGCGACAACAACACTGTATCTCCTTTTTCTGTTAATCGTTGTGCCATACGTACCGCATCGTTCATATCCGTAACTTCAACCATGATATCCACAACGTTTCCGAAAACATCTATAATTTTTCTATTATCGACACCAAGACAAATAATCGCTTTCACTTTTTCACGTACCAACGACATTAATTCATTGTAATCATTTCCTTTATCAACCCCACCAACAATCCAAACTGTAGGTGTGTTCATACTATCCAAAGCAAAAAAAGTAGCGTTCACATTGGTCGCCTTTGAGTCATTGATGTATTGTACATTTTGTATTTTCAATACTTTTTCTAAACGATGCTCCACACCTTGAAAATTCGATAAACTTTCACGTATTGTCGCATTTCTTATTTGCATCAATTTTGCTACAGATGTTGCTGCCATGGCATTTTTCATATTATGTTTTCCTTCCAAGGCAATGTGCTCTGTCTCCATTGTTAACTCTTCTTGATTGATCTTTACTTCCATTTTGTTGTCTTTTATATAAGCTCCTTCGCTGAACGTTTCTTTCAATGAAAAAGGAATTAATTTTGCTTTTGTTTTATTATTTTTCAACCATTCGGCGATAGCCTCATCATCTGCATCATAAATAAGATAATCTTCTTCCGTCTGATTCATGGTTACTCTAAACTTTGAATCAATATAATTTTGATAATTATAATCGTAACGATCTAAATGATCTGGACTTATATTTGTAATGATTGCAATATGCGGTTTGTAATTTATGATTCCATCTAATTGAAAACTGCTTAACTCCAGGACATACGAATCAAATTTGTTTTCTGCGACCTGCCAGGCAAAACTCTTTCCTATATTACCTCCCAATCCAACATTCAAACCTGCCGACTGCAACAAATGGTAGGTTAGCATTGTGGTAGTGGTTTTTCCGTTACTTCCAGTAATCCCGATTGTAATAGCTTCTGTAAACGGAGCAGCAAACTCAATTTCTGAAATAACCGGTATTCTTTTTTCAATAAGCTTTTTTACAATTGCTGCTTTTTCTGGAATACCAGGGCTTTTCATTACTACATCAGCATTCAGAATCAAATCTTCGGTATGCTTTTCTTCTTCCCAAGCTATTTTATTATCAGTAAGAACTTGTTTGTAATTTTCCTTTATCTTTCCAAAATCAGACACAAATACATCATATCCTTTTTCTTTACCAAGAATAGCAGTTCCAACTCCACTTTCCCCGCCGCCTAAAACAACTAATCTCATACTATCTTAATTTTAGAGTAACAATTGATAATATGGCTAACATGATAGCTACAATCCAGAATCGAGTAACGATTTTACTTTCGTGATACCCTTTTTTCTGATAGTGGTGATGCAATGGCGACATCAAAAATATTCTTCGTCCTTCTCCAAAACGTTTTTTAGTATATTTAAAATAACTAACCTGTAAGATCACTGAGAAATTTTCAACAAGAAATATTCCGCATAAAAGGGGGATTAACAATTCTTTTCGAACAGCAATAGCTAATACCGCAATAATTCCACCTATTGTTAAACTACCGGTATCTCCCATAAAAACAGATGCGGGATAAGAATTGTACCAAAGAAATCCAATTAATGAACCTACAAAAGCGGAAATAAAAACGGTCATTTCTCCTGAATTAGGGATATACATGATATTCAAATAATTTGAAAAAATGATATTTCCGGACACGAAGGTAAATATCCCCAACGCCAGAACCGACACTGCGGAAGTACCTGCAGCCAATCCGTCAATTCCATCTGTTAAATTAGCCCCATTAGAAACTGCTGTGATAATAAAAATAACAACAGGTATAAAAATCAACCATGCCCATTTTTCATATCCTTCACCCGTCCATGCTAAGGCTTTAGCATAATCTAACTCATTATTTTTAAAGAAAGGAATAGTGGTCGCTGTCGATTTTTCTTCAATTGGAGCCTGAATAATTACACTTTCTGTAGGCGCTTTAAAAATATCCACCTTAGCAGTATCTTTTCGTACCGTAACCGCCGGGCTAAAATATAGTACCGACCCTACGATTAATCCCAAACCAACTTGCCCAATTACTTTAAAGATCCCTTTCAAACCTTGTTTATCTTTCTTGAAAATCTTAATATAATCATCAATAAAACCAATAGTCCCCATCCACAAAGTAGTAACAATCAATAATACAATGTAAATATTGTGCAATTTTGCAAAAAGCAGAACTGGAATAAGAGTGGCAAATATGATGATTAAGCCTCCCATAGTTGGTGTTCCAGCTTTCTCGTTTTGACCTGCCAAACCAAGCTCACGAACCGTTTCTCCTACTTGTTGATTACGTAAAAAACTAATAATCCTTTTTCCATAAATGGTAGACAACAGCAAGGAAAGCATTAAAGCTAATGCTGACCTAAATGTGATGTATTGAAAGACGCCAGTCCCTGACACATCCAGTGTTTTGTTTAAATATTCAAATAAATAATATAGCATATTTTTCTATTTATGGAGTTGGTCTAATATTTCTTTTACAATTTTCATATCGTCAAAATCATGACGAATTCCTTTAATTTCCTGATATGTCTCATGACCTTTACCAGCAATTAATATGATATCGTTTGGCTGCGCCAATTGGCAAGCGGTCTTTATGGCTTGCTTTCTATCTGTTATAGTCAATATTTTCTTAAAATTCTGAGGTGCAACACCTTGCTCCATCTCATTAATAATAACCTCTGGTTCTTCGTCTCTTGGATTATCAGAAGTAATAATAGCTTTATCACTTAATTCAGATGCAATCCCACCCATAATAGGACGTTTGGATTTATCTCTGTTACCCCCGCAACCCACAACCGTGATTAACTGTTCGTTTTTTGTACGAATATCGTTTATCGTTTTTAGCACGTTTTCTAATGCATCCGGTGTATGTGCATAATCAACGATGGCAGTAATATTACTATTGGAAACAATATATTGAAAACGCCCTGAGACACTTTCTAAATCAGACAACAAACGGAGTACTTCCAGACTCTCCATCCCTAATTCAACCGCCGTTCCGTAGATTGCCAATAAATTATAAGCATTGAAAGTCCCAATCAATTTCACCCAAACTTCATTTCCGTTTATCTTTAACAACAAACCGGATAATTGACTTTCCAAAATTTGTGCTTTATAATCAGCGTATGATTTAAGCGCATAGGTCAGTTTTTTAGCTATTGTGTTTTGCAACATCACCTGTCCATTTTTGTCATCAATATTAGATAAGGCAAAAGCTGATTTAGGCAAATTATCGAAAAATGATTTTTTAACATCTCTATATTCCGCAAAAGAAGCGTGATAATCTAAATGATCGTGCGATAAATTAGTAAACACACCACCTGCAAAATGCAAAGCTTCTGTACGTTTTTGATGAATTCCATGAGAACTCACTTCCATAAAACAATACTCAACTCCAGCATCAATCATTGCTGACAAGTAGTGGTTAATTGTAATTGAATCCGGCGTTGTGTGTGTTGCTTTGTATTCTACATCGTCAACCAAAATTTTCACTGTTGATAACAAGCCCACTTTATGACCAGCCTTTTTAAACAATTGATATAATAAAGACGCAATGGTTGTTTTACCGTTAGTCCCAGTAATACCAACTAATTTTAAACTCTCTGAAGGATTACCAAAATAATTTGCGGCCATAAAAGCTAGCGCTTTATTAGTGTCTTTTACCTGAATGTAGGTCACTCCATCAACTAACGATTCAGGGAGTACGTCACAAACAATTGCGACAGCCCCAAGCTGAATGGCTTTTTCAATATAATCATGTCCGTCAGACACTGAACCTCGAATGGCAACAAAAACATCATTTTTTTCAATTTTTCTAGAATCAAAATCCATTTTGTTAATGGTAATTTCAGTCGAACCTTTTACCGCTTCGATTGCTACTTTGTATAATATGTCTTTTAGTATACTCACGATAATTCTAATAATATAGTTGTGTTTTTTACTAAGTTTTGTCCTGCCTGAAGCGATTGCTTCTTAACCTTCCCTACGCCTACCGCTTTTACTTTCATGCCCATGTTTTCCAATAATGCAATAGCATCCATACCCGCCATCCCTTTTACATTAGGGATTGATTTTACTTTCTTTTGGGATTTAACAAAATAGGTATCGTAATTTTTATCTTGTTTTTGTATTTTTCGGTTCAAATTCTTTATTTCATTTGTCGAAGGCGCATCCGTAAAAATCTTTTGCGCAATACGCTTGAAAACTGGACCTGCAACGTCAGCCCCATAATAATTATTATTTGCAGTGTTTGGCTTATGAACCACAACTATACAAGAATATTTAGGATGATCCGCTGGAAAATAACCAACAAATGAGGAAGCATAGTACTTACCAGCCCCTCCGTCTTTACTATAATTCACCGCAGCCGTTCCTGTTTTGCCTGCCATAGAAAAATCTTTAGAATACAATTTTGACGCTGTTCCTTTTTTAACAACATTTTCTAAAACCGCTTTCAACTTCAAAATAGTTCCCTGCGAACAGATTCTTGGATTCAATACTTCCTTATCAAATTTCTTAATGGTTGTATTCCATTCTTTAATTTCAGAAACAAATTGAGGTTTAACCATTTCCCCATTATTTGCAACAGCATTATAAAAAGTTAATGTCTGTAATGGAGTAATATGAACACCATACCCAAAAGCCATCCAAGGCAACGAGATATTCGACCAGTGTTTGTCGCTTGGCTGAGGAACAAATGGTTTTCCTTCCCCTTTAATAGGGAGCCCTAAAGATTTGTTCAAACCAAAATCATTAAGGTGATTAACAAATTTTGAAGGTTCATTTTTATAACTATTGTAAACAGCCTGCACCATAACGGTATTGGACGAAAGTTCGAAACCTCTGGCCAAAGAAACTTTTCCATAACCACCTTCGTGTGAATCACGTACTTTTTTTCCAGAATAAACAACAACCCCGCCTTTACTGTCATAGACATCACTGGTATCCGCTTTTTTATCTTCCAGAAGCGCCATTAAATCTGCTAATTTATAAGTAGAACCCGGCTCATGCGACTCACCAACAGCATAATTTAATCTTTCAGAATACATTCCAGATTTCTCGTCTCTTCCTAAATTAGAAATTGCTTTAACATGTCCTGTGTTCGTCTCCATAACAACAACACAGCCGTGATCAGCTTGATAAAGTTCTAACTGTTTTAACAAAGCATGGTGTGCTATATCCTGAATATAAACATCAATTGTTGATATAATATCATACCCATCCTGAGGATCAACTTCATTGATATCCCGTATAGGTTTCCACTGACCTTTAGCAATTTTTTGTTTTAATATCTTCCCGTCTTTACCGTTAAGGTATTTCCCAAAAGCACCTTCAATACCCACTGGGTTTTCATGCCCGTAAGCATCAAATCCAATATAACCAATTGTTCTCTCCGCTATTTTCCCGATAGGATTCTCTCTCACAGTTTCCTGCTCAATGATAATTCCACCTTTATACGCGCCCATATTAAATAAAGGAAATCCTTTTATTTTCATATATTGGGTATAAC
Organism: Flavobacterium maritimum; assembly: GCF_040049085.1. Classification (NCBI taxonomy): domain Bacteria; kingdom Pseudomonadati; phylum Bacteroidota; class Flavobacteriia; order Flavobacteriales; family Flavobacteriaceae; genus Flavobacterium; species Flavobacterium maritimum. The sequence goes on along the minus strand of NZ_JBDLZY010000006.1, from coordinate 390,241 downwards.
TTAAATTACGGGCGACTAAATAATACCTGTTTTTGTTAGCTCGAGCTTTTCTCAACTCATTTTCGAAAAAATTAGAAGGTTTTTCCAAAACCGACGACAACGAATCCGCTAATGCTTTTACGTTTTTCTCAAAAGCTTCCGATTTTGGAGTAACAGCATCAAAACGTATTTCATAATTCGGTATTGATGTTGCCAAAAGACTTCCGTCTGCTGAATAGATATTCCCTTTATTAGCAGGAATAACAAAATTTCTAACGGTTCTTTCTTTGGCTAATTTTCTATAATAATCCCCCTCAACCCATTGAATATTGGTCAATTTTACAGCAATCGCAATAGCCATCAAAAAGATAGCAAAAGCAACCAGATAAATTCTGTAGGATATATGTTTATCTTCTACTGCCATATTTTTTTAAAAAGGTTTTCCTCTTCTTCTTTTTTTACTTTTATTTTTACTGGAGGAACTGTCGATGGAAAAATCTGCTTTTCAAGCATTTTATTAGCAACAGTGGACTCCATTTTTAATTTCATTAATTCCGAACGCCTGTCAACAAATTCCGAACGCAATTCTTTTACCTGATTTGTCAACTCTGCTATTTTAAAGACCTTTTGTTCATATCGTTGCGTATTGGCAATCATGATGATTGCAAGAAGAATAACAAACACGATAAAACGCCAATTTTTTATCGCATCATCATCGATAAGAAATCTAGCTTTCAATAGACTATACACTCCGTTTTTCATTTCCCTTAATTATATCTTTTCAGCTATTCTTAATTTTGCGCTACGTGCTCTATTATTCACTTTTATTTCCTCGTTATTTGGCACAATCAGTTTCCCTACTGTTTTGAAAGGAACAGAAAAATTACCAAAAAAATCACGCTCAGGCTCACCCTCAAACATGCCGTTTTTAATAAATCTTTTTACCAATCTATCCTCTAAGGAATGATAAGATATCACACTCAATCTTCCACCCGGACTCAAAACTTCTAATGACTGTTCCAAAAACTCTTTCAAAACATCCATTTCCTGATTAACTTCAATTCGGATCGCCTGATACATTTGAGCTAAAATCTTATGGCTTTTATGCGCAGGCAAAAATCGCCCTAAAACCAATTTCAATTGCTCCGTATTTTTGATTGGAGACTTTTCTCTTGCTTCAATAATAACTCTCGCAATTGCTGGCGCATTTTTTAATTCTCCATAATCCAAAAACACTCTTCTTAAATTGGCATCATCATATTCATTAACTACTTTATAAGCATTCAAATCATTCTTCTGACTCATTCGCATATCCAATTCAGCATCAAATCGCGTAGAAAAACCTCTTTCAGCCACATCAAACTGATGTGATGAAACACCTAAATCTGCCAAAATTCCATCCACACTTTTCACTCCATAAAAACGCAAAAACCTTTTTATATATCTGAAATTTTCATTAATAAGTGTAAATCTTTCATCTGGCAACGCATTAGCTAACGCATCTTCATCCTGATCAAAAGCAAACAATTTACCATTTGGCCCTAATCTTTTCAAAATTTCTTTTGAATGTCCACCGCCACCAAAAGTTACATCTACATAAATTCCGTCAGGCCTAATATTTAAACCATCAACAGATTCTTTCAGTAAAACCGGATTATGATATTCCATTGTCGTCGTCATTTATATTACCCATTACTTCCTCAGCCAAATCCGCAAAATCCATATCCTCTCCACTTATCGATTTCTCATAAAGATCTTTATCCCAAATCTCCACTATATTAACTGCGGAAGAAAAAACCACATCCTTACTTATACTAGCAAAAGAAACTAAATCCTTAGGAACCAACAATCTACCCAAAGCATCTATTTCAACCACTTTTACACCTGCGGTAAATCTTCTGATAAAATCATTGTTCTTTTTTACAAATCGATTCAGCTTATTAATTTTTTGCATCATCAAATTCCACTCTTGCATTGGATACAATTCCAAACAAGATTGAAAAACGGAACGCTTCAAAACAAAACCGTCTTGAAGAGACAAGGCCAACTGCTTTTTTAAAGGTGAAGGCAACAATAGCCTCCCTTTAGCATCGACTTTACACTCATATGTCCCTACAATTGTATTCAAGAAAAATATATTAAAAGGTATAGAGCAAAAATATAAAATTTATTACCACAATTTACCACTATATACCACTTTGTTGATAAGTTTACCCACTTTCGAATAAAAACCCTTAATTTTTGGACAATCAGGACGTTAGCTGTTTTTAGATTTCCTTGCAAGAATGTTAATATTAAACCGAAAACACATCAATTTCTTAACATTAAACAAGAATCTGAACCCTAATAATTTATAATTTAAAATGAAGATTTTTAAGACAAAACAAAACCCTGAATCTTACCATTATCCAAATAAATACCGATGTTCGTGTTAAAAAATACCTACAAAAATTTATTTTAATTTATTAAATCCTATATTTGTCGAAATTGAAATTTTGGACTAGAATACATGGAAAAACACTATAAAAAAGAAGGCAAATACAGCTATTATGAAGCAGGAGAAGGAATTCCGATAGTGATACTTCACGGCTTGATGGGAGGATTAAGTAATTTTGACGCTGTTGCCAGTTATTTTTCTAACAAAGGATATAAAATAATTATCCCTGATTTACCTATTTACACACAAAACATTTTAAAAACAAATGTGAAAAGTTTTGCTATTTATGTAAAGAACTTTATCACATTCAAAGGACTCGACAGGGTCATTCTTTTAGGAAATTCTTTAGGAGGTCACATTGCTTTATACCACACCAAAATGTACCCTGAAAAAGTAGCCGGACTAGTGATCACAGGAAGTTCAGGTTTATATGAAAGTGCTATGGGGGACAGCTATCCTAAAAGAGGAGATTATGAATACATCAAGAAAAAAGCTGAAGATGTATTTTACGACCCGAAAATAGCTACTCCTGAGTTAATAGACGAAGTTTACGCTACCGTAAATGATCGTATAAAATTGATAAAAACATTAACCATTGCCAAAAGCGCCATTCGTCACAATATGGCCAAAGATTTACCAAAAATGCATGTTCAAACTTGCATCATTTGGGGAAAAAATGACAAAGTTACTCCTCCGGAAGTTGCAGAAGAATTCAATAAACTGCTACCTAACTCCTCACTGTACTGGATTGACAAATGCGGTCATGCCGCCATGATGGAGCAGCCTGAAGAGTTTAATCGTCTATTGGAAGACTGGCTAACTAAAACACATTTACAAGTTCGTTCTGAAAAAGAATAAATTCACACCCAGCAATCATGAAAATTAATACTGCCGAATTCATCATAAGCAATTCTCAAGTTGACAAATGTCCCAAAGACTTTTTGCCAGAATATGCTTTTATAGGCAGATCTAATGTCGGTAAGTCTTCATTGATAAATATGTTGACAAACCATAAGAATCTGGCTAAAACCTCCGGAAGACCAGGAAAAACTCAATTGATCAATCATTTTTTGATTAACAATAATTGGTTTTTAGTTGATTTACCGGGTTATGGTTATGCGAAAGTTTCAAAAAAAACAAAATCAATTTTTCAGCAATTTATCACTGACTATTTTGAAACAAGAGAACAACTGGTTTGCGCTTTTGTTTTAATTGACATTCGCCATGAGGCACAAAACATTGATATTGAATTTATGTCTTACATGGGCGAAAGTGAAATTCCTTTTTGCATCATTTTTACCAAAGCCGATAAAATCAGTAAGGTAAAAATTGATTCTCACATTGCTGCTTACAAAAAGAAAATGTTTGCTAATAACTGGGCCGAAATGCCCCATTATTTTGTGACATCTGCAACAGAAGGAATCGGAAAAGATGCTGTTTTAAACTATATTGACGAGGTAAACCAGGAAGTTTTCAAAAACAATAGTCAATTTTAGAAAAATAAAATATACTCTTTCAATAAAATAAGAAATCCCAAAACAATGTTTTGGGATTTCTTATTTTTAAAAAACTTAAACTAATCTATTTTTTAAGTTCTAATTTTTCGGCAAAATAATCACAAAAATCTTTCATGGTATCCGCCATTTTTTCGTCGTTGGTAGCACGATTAAAAGTGTCTGACATCGCAACCAAAGTTTGATGAAAGAATATCTTCATCTCATCAACCGGCATATCTTTTGTCCATAAATCAATACGCATAGTCTCTTTTACTTTACTATCCCAAATAGACAACATTATAGCTTTTGCTTCTTCTTTCTCAACTCCGCCATCCGCAGCAGTCCACATTAATTTTTCGGGAACGCGATTTTGATCTAATTCTACTATAAATTTTATTTCTGATGTGTTTTTATCTGACATTATTTTTTGGGTTTATATTTTGACTTCTCAAACAATTCTTTTGCATTGATTTTTAATAAATCAGACAAAGGTACATCATTATTCTTCATATAAGACCGAACCATTTGCCATCCTATCCAAGCACCAACCCGGCCAGGCGACTCATTATCAATTTCCAGATAAAATTTAGAAAAAGGAGCCGGATTAATAAATCTCGGAATTAATTTCTGGTCATCACTATATAACATTTCATTCTCTAAAAAATAACGCCATATATAACTCTCATTTTCCTGACACCATTTGATTTGTTCGGGTGTATACCCCATTTTATCAGCATCACTATACTCCGGCAGCAGTAAATCTTTCAAATACAATTCTTTCCCAAAATAAATCATTTCACTAAGAAAATGCTTATCCGTAATTGGCGCTATTTTTTTTGTCGAAAAACTGGTAACAATATCTGGCATCATTTGCTTTTCCTCAAAATTCTGCTTTATATAATTTGGAAATTGATAAAATTTATGTCCTTTCCCCAAATACAATTCAAGAGAAATAATAACCAAACTATCCGCATAAATAGCCTTATTGTTATAATCCATCTCAGAAATAATGGTAATTACTTTTGGAGTTTTAGTTTCTGGAAAATAGTATTTAATATGTTTAAAAAGCGAAGTAAGTTCACTTTTCACTGGTTCAATATCAGAATACTTTTTTTCTACTTCAGTATATAATTCCCTCCAAATCGGATCTTGCAATTTATTCAACCAAACACTGTCATCAGTCCCCTCCGGAAAAAAAAATGGGTACTCTTTTTTGACTTTAGGCAAATCTTTGGCAGGAGTTTCAAAAAATATTTTATCGAACCGCTCTATTTTTATTTCTAAAGGAATTTCTGTGACCGCTTTTTCTACGGCAGTTTTCTTGTCACATGACAGGAAAAATAAACAAAAGGCTACAGAAAACAGATATATTTTCATATTTATTAATTAAATTTGTTTCCAAAGTACCAGGAAAACGAACACACTACGAATTGATTTTGCAAATATACATTCCTGCTTTTTAATACCTAAACTATTATGACTAAAAAAAGTATTCTTCAAGTTGAAAAAGCGAACGCTCACATTGTAAATTGGTTAAAAACTTACGCTGAAAACGCAAAAGTGAATGGTTTTGTTGTGGGAATTTCAGGAGGGGTTGATTCTGCAGTCACTTCTACCTTATGCGCTCAAACCGGACTAAAAGTTCTGTGCGTAGAAATGCCTATACATCAAGCAGAAAGTCATGTATGTCGAGGAAGAGAACATATCGAACAATTAAAAAAAAGATTTCCAAATGTAACAAGTACAGAAGCCAACTTAACTTCTGTATTTGATGATTTTAAAAAAATAGTACCCGCAGATACAGACTCCTGCAGACTAGGATTGTCCTTAGCTAATACCCGAGCCCGTTTGCGAATGACAACTTTATATTATTTCGCCGGCATTTATGGATTATTGGTTGCTGGAACAGGGAACAAAGTCGAAGATTTTGGTGTTGGTTTTTACACAAAATATGGTGATGGTGGAGTTGATTTAAGTCCAATTGCCGATTTGATGAAATCAGAAGTATTTCTTTTAGGCGCCTATTTAAAAGTGCCGGATACTATTTTAAATGCAGCACCAACTGACGGTCTTTTTGGCGATGAAAGAACTGATGAGGATCAATTGGGAGCCAGTTATGACGAATTAGAATGGGCCATGCTAGAGGATGATAAAGGAAAATCCGCAGACGATTTCTCAGGAAGAGAAAAAGTCGTTTTCGAAACTTATAGACGATTAAACACTGTAAACCAGCACAAAATGAATCCAATTCCTGTTTGTTTACTTCCTAATTCATTAAAGTAATTATATTTTAGACTGATTTGCAATTATTTACAGAATTTTTTTATTAATTTTACTGTTCCAAAAAAAACAAAAACAATTCTTAAAAAATTTAAATTATGATTAAAGTATGTATAGCCGATAATTATCCCGTTGTGCATTTTGGAGTAAAATCTTACTTTAAAGATCATGCAGACATTTCAATTGTTGCCAATGTTGGTAACTTTTTGATGGTTAGGGACATACTCCTTACCAAGGATATTGATGTATTAGTACTAGACTTGGAACTGGAAGGTCTTTCCAGTATTTTTGAAGTGAAATCACTCTTGAAGAATTTCCCAAAAACCAAAATCATTATTTTCAGTGGTCTTTCAGAACAAATTTATGCACCAAATGCCATCAAAGCCGGAGTTTCTGGTTTTGTGCATAAAACAGAAAAACTGGAAACTTTAGGCTTATCGATTATTAAAGTGCACCAAGGAAAAATAATCATGAACGAAACGGTCAAGAAAAACTTGGCTTTAATCGCAAAACAAAGCAAAAGCGAACGATTGTATCGCAAGCTATCTAATCGCGAAGTTGAAGTTTTACGTTATTTAAGTGACGGCAAAAAGAACCACGAAATTGCTGAAATCTTAAAACTTAATGAGAAAACGATCAGTACTTACAAGTTAAGATTACTGACAAAACTGAATGTTACTAATCTTGTGGATTTGGTAAATAAAGCCAAAACACTTGAAATTGTTTAATGGTAACGAGACATTACCCTTCCTAATTTTTTCGAAAAAGAATTAATAAGTTTGTAATAATCCATCGCCATTGATAAAGGCTCTGTATTATCTGAATCCGGCTCAGATGATATAGAGCTTTTTAATTCTTCGATTATTTTATCTACCAAGAACCAACGCAACGTAAGTATCGTTTCAGACACATATTGACTTATAGTTTCACTCTTGCCTTTTGGAAAAATATTCTGTCCTTCCCAGTTATGCAGAGAAAGTCTTTCATCTTCCATCAAAATATCGGTCACTTCCTGAGCAAAATCAGAAGGTAAATGCATTAAATATTGCTCAATTCCAAAATCTTCATTTTGAAGATAATAATTAATTAGCCCATTGAATATATCTCTAAACAACGGATTTGCTAATTCAACCTCATCTTCCTGCAAACTCAAATAGATTCTTTGATATACTTTGTATTCTTTCTTTTCAACAAAATGCTCAATTTCCCCTTCTTCATTTGTTCTTAAAAGCACATCTTCGAATTCTTCATTTTTATTCCCATATAACAAAAGAATTTCAATGATTTTTCGTTCCAGACGATAAAGCACATCGACTTTTTCAGATTGGACTGGGCTTTCATTTTTTACAATTTCAAATGCTTTTTGCTCCTGCTTTTGTTTTTTACCAACCTCAGCAACATCTTTTTTCACCAATTGTGCCAAAGTACTCACCAGTACTTGCTCCGAAATATCCATAATTCGGGAACATTCCTGAATATATATTTCCCTTTGAATCCTATCTGGTATTTTAGAAATACTCAACACCATATCCCGAATCAAATCTGCTTTCTTTATAGGATCATTCTTAGCCTCATTCATCAAAAGCGAAGCTTTGAACTGAATAAAATCTTTCGCATTATTCTCCAAATAAGCAACTAAATCATCATAAGTCGTTTTTTTTGCAAAACTGTCCGGATCGTCACCATCAGGAAAAGTACATACTTTGACATTCATCCCTTCTTCCAGAATCAAGTCGATTCCTCGAATAGAAGCTCTCAATCCGGCAGCATCTCCATCAAAAAGAACCGTTATATTTTTGGTTAACCTATTGACCAATCGAATTTGATCAGGAGTTAAAGCAGTTCCTGAAGAAGCGACAACGTTCTCAATTCCGGATTGATTAAACTGAATAACATCAGTATATCCTTCAACTAAATAGCAATTATTAAGTTTAGCAATAGCTTGCTTAGCCTGAAAAATCCCATACAGCACTTTACTTTTATGGTAAATTTCGCTTTCTGGGGAATTCAGGTATTTTGCTGCTTTTTTATCATTTGTTAAAATCCTTCCACCAAAACCCAACACTCTTCCTGACATACTTTGTATAGGGAACATAACACGCCCCTTGAATCGATCAAAGGGTCTGTCATCCTTTGGAATTGTCAAACCCGTACTTTCCAGGAATTCTAATTTATATCCCTTACCCAAAGCTTCTTTGGTAAAAACATCCCAACCTTCCGGCGAATAACCTAGGGCAAATTTCTTTATGGTTTCCCCTGTAAAACCTCTCTCTTTGAAATAAGAAAGACCAATGGCTTTACCTTCTTCAGAATGTAAAAGTGTATTGTGGAAATAATCTTTGGCAAATTCAGAAACCAAATACATACTTTCGCGAACATCGGTATTGGCTTTTTCCTCATCAGTTTGCTCTGTTTCCTCGATTTCTATATTGTATTTCTTGGCCAAAAATCGAATGGCTTCCGGATAGGTAAAATGCGAGTGTTCCATCAAAAAAGCCACAGCATTCCCTCCTTTTCCAGAACTAAAATCTTTCCAAATCCCTTTGGCAGGCGAAACCATAAACGACGGAGAACGTTCATCAGAGAAAGGACTCAACCCTTTAAAGTTACTTCCCGCTCTTTTTAATTGTACAAAATCACCAATAACCTCCTCAACACGAGCAGTTTCGAAAACAGTATCTATAGTGGCTTTTGAAATCAATTTGAATAAAATATTTAGTAAATGAAAGTGTGCAAAAATACACAAATCAAAGTTGATATTTCGATATCTAAAATAAAAAAAGCGCTTCTTTCAAAACGCTTCCCAAAGTATAATACTAACTCAAATAATTCTTAATTAAAATCAAATCTAAGTCCATATGAAATATTATTCTCATCAATCACATTGTTTTGAAACAAAGGATTTAAATCATATTTCACATACAGACTAATTGCTTTATAGCCAACATAAGAACTTAAACCGTAAATGAAATTATTGACATTAAAATCTCCTTTTACTTTTTCTTCCGCTTTGTAATCGTTGTCCTGATAATGCAGTTTTTGTTTTGATTTAACATTAATACCAGCATATCCTCCCATACCAACTCGAAAACTTTTATGCGTTCTGAAATATTGCTTATCATCTTTGGTTTCACTTCCCGAAAAATCGAATTCTAAATGCACCGGAGCCACAAAATATACGTTTCTAAAACGAGAATCATCCAAATGAATTGCACTTTCTTCAAGATTCGTCTGATCCCCATTTACTACAAATTTTCTATTATCCGTTGGACGAAGATTGTTATACATCAAAGAAAACCCATATTTGGCATGCAGTAAATTATGCTTTTTGGCTAATCTGGTGTTGAAGGTAAATCCCCATTCGTAGAAATGCGACCCTATAAAATCATAATCAGCATCTTTTAAATCGCCATCAGCCATCAGATTATTTAAACCGGCTGCAAAAACAAACTGGGTAGTTGTTCTTTTTTCCGATTTCATTCTTTTTTCGCTTTTACATTCTTTATCATTAAAATATACCGTAATAGACTTTCTTCTATCTACTTTTATGGAATCATTCTCACTAATTTTTCCATCAACCTTCTCTTGGACTAAATCTTTTAATTTTTCTTGCTCTTTAGCAACTCTAGACTCAATGTTAATTGCTCTGGCTTCGGCCAATACTTTCTTTTTGTTATCAGCTTCTTCTTGAGTAATAGTACCGTTTTGCAATTGATTATTAACCGCTTCCACTTCTAATTTCAATGCCTCTTTTTCTTCTTTTGTAATATTTTCAATGTTTAAAGCAATCTTTTTTGCTTTTTCTTCAAAGGTTTCCTGACTTAACATTTTGCTTGCAAAAAGACAAAATAAAGCCGCTAAGTAAATTGTAAAATTTCTCATGATTGTTGATTTAAATTTGATTGATGATTTATTCCTGATTGTTTCTGTTAGACAAAGCCACTTTTACAGTTTGGTAATTTTTATTGACTTTATTAATTACTTTTTCTCTAAAAGTAAGCTCTAATTCACCGTCTACCTGAGAAAGCAAATTATTTGCATTTACTTCTATACTCGGTTTTTGATTTGATTGTTTTTCGCTCTTTGACGGATTTTCAACCGATACTAACAGTTCGTCAACTGAAACAGCATTGGTTGTAGATAAAATTGATTTTTGTTCTGTTTTTTGATTGCTGATTGAAACTTCTGCTACTTGATTTTGATTATTATTATTAGTGACTAATGATTCTTTATTTGAAGCTGGAATTTGACTATTTTTCACAATTGCCTTTTGGGCTAGTGCGGAATCTTTAGTTTCACCGTGGCTTAACTCTCCATTTAGGGGATCTGAGGACGCAGCTTTTAGTTCCTTAGGCGCAATTGAATTTCCAATGACTATTTTATTTGACGGATCCACTACTACACTGTCTTTTTGATTAAAAAAAACTGTCCCTATCAACAAAAGACCTACAACACTTGCCGCAAAATACAACCACCCAAATTTTCGTTTTGGTTTTGGCTTTTCAACAACAGTCAACATAGCATCTAATCTGTCCCAAGCTCCCTCAGATGGCTTAATCTCCCTACTTTCCAGTTTTTCAGCAAATAGCTTTTCAAGTTTATTCGGTTCCATTATTGTGTTTTTTAAAGGTATTAATCTGCTGTTGCAGCATTTTTCTGGCGTGAGATAATTGTGATTTTGATGTTCCTTCATTTATGCCCAACATACTTGCAATTTCATGATGCTTGTATCCTTCAATAGCATATAAATTGAAAACCATTTTATAACCATCTGGCAAACCATCAATCAGAAACTGAATATTTTCTACAGAAAACTGGCTCTCAATAGGATTGAAATTTTCTTCAAAGTATACTTCGTCTTCCAAATACTTTACTTTTTTCTGGACTCTGATAAAAGAAATACATTCATTCACCATTATTCGTCTGATCCAACCCTCAAAACTTCCTTTCTGTTCAAAGTTTTTGAGATTAACAAATACTTTCATAAAAGCGGTAATCATTACATCTTCAGCCTGGTGAATGTCTTTGATATATTGACGACAAACACTTAGCATTTTCGGAGAAAACTGACTATAAATCTTTTGTTGCGCTTGTCGATTACCTTCGACAGCCAACTGGATTGTTTGGTTTTCCTTTTGATGTAAGTTAATTACTTTCATAAATTATTTAGATGCCAATATTCCATTTCAATATTTTCGATTATAATTCCAATTGATTTCTAATCATGAATCTGATTTCTATAAGCATAGACGATTCACAATGCAAAAAGGTTGCATCACAAAAACATTTTTTTCATTTTTAAAATTTAAAAAATGAAAAAAGACAATAAAATCAAAGGGTAACGAAAGGAAATTATTTTTATAAAAAATTACTTTTTTCTTTCAATAACATAATTCACCATTAAAATCAGTGCATCTTTAAATTCGGACTTCGGGTAATTATCCAAAATTGAAAGTGCTTCTTTCTGGAATTGAACCATCTTTTTTTCGGCATAAGACAATCCATTATTGTTTTTCACAAAGGCAATAACTTCTTTGACACGTTTTTTGTCTTTGTTGTGGTTTTTTATAGAATTGATAAGCCAGCTTTTCTCTTTTGGGGTACACGTATTTAAAACATGAATAAGAGGCAAAGTCATTTTCTGTTCTTTGATGTCTATCCCAGTAGGTTTACCAATGGCTTCTTCAGTATAATCGAACAAATCATCTTTAATTTGAAAAGCCATTCCGATGAGTTCGCCGAATTTTCGCATATTCTCCACCTGAGTATCATCTTCAATGACTGATTTTGCGCCAAGGGCACAACAGGCAGCGATAAGGGTAGCTGTCTTTTTACGTATAATTTCGTAGTAAACCTCTTCTGTAATATCTAATCTGCGGGCTTTTTCTATTTGAAGTAATTCCCCTTCGCTCATTTCACGAACAGCAACAGAAATAATCCTCAACAAGTCAAAATCACCATTATCTATTGAAAGCAGAAGTCCTTTTGAAAGTAAATAATCACCAACCAAAACCGCAATTTTATTCTTCCAAAGTGCATTAATAGAGAAAAAACCTCTTCTACGATTACTATCATCTACCACATCATCATGCACTAAAGTTGCAGTATGAATCAATTCAATAACACTGGCACCACGATAAGTTCTTTCATTTATAGTACCACCAGAAACCATTTTTGCTGTTAAAAAAACAAACATCGGACGCATTTGTTTTCCTTTTCGATTCACAATATAGTAAGTGATTCTATTTAACAAGGCCACTTTAGAAGTCATCGACTCGTAGAACTTTTTTTCAAAAAGTTCCATTTCGTCAAAGATGGGCTGTTTTATTTGAGAAGTAATATTCATTTAGTTTTCAAATATACAATATTACCACACAATCTTACAAATCCACAATGTTGTTTTGAATTTTATTTTCACTCAACGAAGTTTGATTAAGCTTCTTTATTTGCTAATTGCCCACAAGCCGCATCAATATCTTTACCTCTACTTCTGCGTACTTTTACTACAATACCACTAGCTTCCAGTGCTTTTATGTAAGCATTTATGGATTCTTCAGAAGCTTGTTGAAATTCACCATCATCAATTGGATTGTATTCTATCAAATTAACTTTGCAAGGAACATATTTACAAAATTTAACCAAAGCATCAATAGAAGCTTTATTATCATTGATCCCTTTCCAAACCACATATTCATAAGACACTTTGCTTTTGGTTTTTCTGTACCAATATTCCAACGCTTCACGTAAATCTGCCAAAGGAAAATTTTCACTAAAAGGCATAATTCTGGAACGGATTTCATCAATTGCTGAGTGCAACGAAACGGCGAGTTTGAATTTTACTTCATCATCTGCCAATTTCTTAATCATTTTTGGCACACCTGAAGTCGATACCATAATTCGTTTCGGAGACATTCCTAAACCTTCCGGAGAAGTAATCATCTCAATAGCTTTTAAGACATTGTTATAATTCATAAGAGGTTCTCCCATTCCCATGAATACAATATTCGAAAGCGGATGATTATAATACAAACGACTTTCTTTATCAATAGCAACTACTTGATCATAAATTTCTGCTGGCTCTAGATTTCGCATTCTTTTCAATCTCGCTGTAGCGCAAAAATTACAATCCAAACTGCAACCTACTTGGCTCGAAACACAAGCAGTAGTCCTTGTTTCTGTTGGTATTAAAACAGATTCCACTACCAAACCATCGTGTAGACGTACCGCATTCTTTACTGTGCCGTCTTCACTTCGTTGCATCGTGTCCACTTTTATGTGATTGATAACAAAATGATCTTCGAGCATAGCACGAGTTGCTTTGGCCACATTAGTCATATCATCAAAACTATGTGCACCTTTACTCCACAACCATTCATAAACTTGGTTACCACGGAACGCTTTGTCTCCATTGGCGACAAAAAAATCTCGTAATTGTTCTTTAGATAAGGCTCGTATGTCTTTTTTCTCGATTTGCATGCTGCAAATTTACTAAGTATTTATCGAAACCTTCAATTTCTTAAAATATCTTTCTCTAAATTCAATTAAAAAGCACCCAATTTCACTTACATTAAAGCATATAACTATGGCAAAAAAAATAAGAATTTATTCAGAATACGACTTTAAACGATAAACAGAGCTGTTCATCGGTATAATTTTCACCTCTTTCAAAAATAATATACATTCACAGATTATTCAAAGTATTTGACGCCCCCAATTTCTATTTATGCTTAATTAATTATGAGAAAAAAATTAGTCTTATTATTTCTTTATTGTTTTTTAAACTCCTACTCCCAAACTCCAGTACAAGATTTCAATTTTAATGGCAGTCTGGTAAACAAAACAAAAACTGCAACTTTCAACGGAACCGCCAAATATGTAGTGGACAAGACTGGGAATCCAAAGGGAGCAATACGACTAATTAATGAATCCTTAGAAGCAAATATTGGAAACTTACCGCAAGGAAATTCCCCTAGAACAGTTTCTATTTGGGTCAAATTTAATGACATTACAGAAGCAAACTACATATGGGGATACGGCTCACCTTTAAACGCTAAGTACTGCGGATTAATCCATCAAGAAGCCTATTCTGCTTCTTCTGACCTTTGCATCGCGGGCTGGGGAGCTTCTCATGATCTAATTACAACAGCGACGCTAGTGGAAAACACTTGGTACAACTATACATTTACTTATGATGGCAATGTTTCAAGCATTTATAGAAATGGCATATTACTAAAATCATTTAAAGGAACTAACCGCAACACACTAGGATCTGTTTTCAAAATAGGAAAAGCAAACACATTGATAAGTATCAATGCAGATATTGATGATTTAAAAATCTATGATATCGCTTTGACACGAGAACAAGTTGCATCGCTTTATGACTTAACTCCTATACTGGTTTCAAATGATGAAATTAGCGAATCTGACTATTCCAATAAAGATAAAAAACAATAACCAACAAGCCTGCTTTAACAAACATCAATAACAATACTGCAATAGAGCCCAGCAAAACTATTGAGGCTTTAAAAAACGACAGTGATAATTAAAGACAAAAAAAGCAAGGAATTATTTGGATAAAATAAGCACTCCAATTTAAAGGCTAAGAAGTGAAATCATTTTTTTAAGTGAATTCACTTCTTTTTGTTTGTTAATAATTTAACTATTATTATCAAATACCCATTATTTGTAACAATAATTCACTCTTTATTTTCTCTCAATAATTCGAAAAAAAAATGACACTAGGATTTAGATTATTCAACTGCAATTAAAATCCTACACAACTAAGAGAAATAAAAAATAATCTTTGAATTTCCTTTCCTACAATTCATAAAATTCAAGCACAATACATTTTTAACACAGTTGTGTTTTTTACACTTAATTAGCTTTATAATTATTTATCGCAAAACATAAACGGTTTTTTTATGCGATTTTATTTTAAAATAGCTAAAGAACACAACTTTTCACCTCTAATTCTCCCATATCCTTTATTAAATAACAACTTTAATAAAACTTTAACAATGACTTTTATCATGTATTATTTCGTTCAATGGGGATAAATTTGTCTCATATTAATACAGCAATTAGTATTAAAAAATGGATTGCAAACCAAAAATTATTTCAAACTGATTACTAATAAATAAATAATGTAATGAAATCAACAATAATTAAATCATTCCTTTTAACGATAATATTCTTAGGAACAGTATCATCCGCAAATGCTCAAAAAAGTTATTCCTTAGACACAAAACAAAACTTTTCTGTATTTGGTACATCAACACTACATGATTGGGAAATGAAATCCAACTCTGGAACGGGAACAGCAAATTTCACTGTTACTGATTCAAAATTAACAGAGATCAATGCCATCACAGTAACTCTTTTATCAGAAAGCATAAAAAGCGAAAAAACAAGCATGGATAAAGTGGCTTACGAAACTTTGAAAACCAAAAAATTCAAAAGCATTAAATATGTCCTAAAGTCAGCTGAAAAAGTAAATGAATCAACTTGGAACCTAATTGGAACGTATACAATTGCAGGAGTAAGTAAAGACTTAAAAACACAAGTAAAAACTACTGTTACTAACGGCATTGTTTCTCTACAAGGAACCAACAAAATTACATTCACGGAGTTTGGAATGAAATCACCAACGGCTCTGTTAGGAACCATCAAAACCGGAAACGACCTTACAATAAAATTCAATATTAATTTCAAATAAAAATAACTAATCATGAAAAGATTTTACCTCTTAGTTACAGCACTAACATCTATGGCTGCCGCAAACGCCCAAGTAACCTTCGGCGATATGCAAAATCAAATTCCAAGAAGTAAAGACGGAATCAACGTTTTTGATGTACAAAAAGACGACAGAGAGTTCAAAGGACTCAGTGTTGACTTAGGAGGTGCATTCAATATGGATTTCCAAGCAATAAATTCGTTCAACGACCAACCTAAAACTTTTGCTGCACCTTCACAAATTACTGGATATCGATTAATGAATACTGAAAATAATTTTGTCCTTCCCGCTGCTGATATGACTATTGGAGCTCAGTTGTTTGATGGTGTAAGAGTAAACCTAGATATTTATTTAGCTTCTAGACACCATAATGACACTTATGCAAGAGGTGGATATTTACAAATTGACAAGCTAGACTTCATTAAAAAAGACTTCCTTGCAGGAATCATGAAATACGCTACAATTAAAATCGGGCAAATGGAGAACAACTTCGGGGATGCTCACTTTAAAAGTTCTGACAACGGTAGCACACTTAGAAATGCATTTGTTGGAAACAACATCATGAATTCGTTCACTACTGAGATGGGAATCGAAGTATATTATAACAGAAACGGATTGGTAAGTATGTTGGGGGCAACAAACGGCAACTTAAATCAAGGTACTCAAGAAGTTACTTTCCCAAATACTACTGCTGCTACTCCAAATCCAAATACAGGAGTTAGCCCTACAATCTTAGCTAAACTTGGTTATGACAAACAACTTAACGAAGATTTGAGAGTAAGAATTACAGGTTCATATTACCATAATGCAAACTTGGGTAACTCAAACTTATATGCTTCTTCTAGATCAGGATTTGGTTTCTGGGGTGTATTAAACAATGTTGCTTATAAAAATAACGGTGTTGATGTTGCTACTAGTTATAATTCAACTTCTACTCCAGAAGCTACTTACAACCCTAACTTCAAAAACTGGGCTACTTCTTACATGATCAACCCATTTGTAAAATACAAAGGTCTTGAATTCTTTGGAACAATAGAATTAGCTTCAGGAGGTGATAAAGCAGGTGTTGATGACAAACGTACAGCTGACCAATATGCAGGAGATATTGTTTACAGATTTGGAAAAAAAGAACAATTCTATATCGCAGGAAAATACAATACTGTATCTGGAAAATTATCTAATGCTGATGCAAAAAAAGTTACTGTAGACAGATTTGAATCAAGTATTGGTTGGTTCATGACTAAAAACATTGTAGCAAAATTAGATTACGTAAATCAAAACTATAAAAACTACACACAATTCGTAGGAAACGTACCAACTGGAAATGCTAACAACTTCTATGGTGGTAAATTCAACGGTCTGGTATTTGAAGCAGCAATTTCATTCTAATTCATTAAAATAACTACAAGTAGATTATATTTATTAGGTCTAGTACTTTTCAAAAGAAAAGTACTAGACCTTTTTTTATATCCCTGTCTTTTCAATTATAATTAGCTACGAATTAAACAAAATTAGAACTGCAAACTCGATTTTGACTCTGAATTTGGTAACTTTGCTTGCAATTGAAAATATAAAAAAAAATGCATTTCATTTCCCAAGACTTAGAAGATTATATCGAACAACATTCTGAAAAGGAACCTGAACATTTAGCCGCTTTAAACAAAGAAACCTATCAGAAAATTTTACTTCCCAGAATGCTTAGTGGCCATTTTCAAGGACGCGTTTTAAGCATGTTATCAAAACTGATTCGTCCGGTAAACATTCTTGAAATAGGAACGTATACAGGTTATTCCGCATTATGTTTGTGCGAAGGAATGCAGGGAAATGGACAACTACACACAATTGACATCAAAGAAGAATTGGTTAATTTTCAACGAAAACATTTTGACAAATCACCTTGGGGAAAACAAATTATACAGCATTTGGGAAATGCAACGGATATCATTCCGACTTTAGACCTGAAATTTGACTTGGTTTTCATTGATGCCGACAAGGAGAATTACCTCAACTATTTTGAGTTGATGGTTCCAAAAATGACTAAAGGCGGTATTATCTTATCTGATAATGTATTGTGGAGTGGCAAAGTCCTGGAACCTTTACAAAAGAATGATGTGAGCACAAAAGTATTATTAGAATACAATCTGCGATTGAAAAACGATCCTCGAGTTGAAACCGTTTTGTTACCTATTCGTGACGGATTAACTGTAAGCCGAGTACTTTAAGAAGACAGATCGTGGCGACTTAAAAAAAGAATATTTTCTAGAAATGAGTTCCCGCCCCGAGCCCCGAAGGCATACTTTTTTATCGTAATTTTCACGAAGGAAGAATACAATAAATAGAGTGGATAGCAGGAAACAGCTTCAAATAATTATTGTGGAAAATATTTTTTTTGTGCTAGTTTATACCCTTTGTACATTAAAAATCCGAAAAGAGCCCCACATAAGTAACCTGAAATAATATCTAACGGATAATGCAATCCCAGATAAATTCGGCTATAAGCAAAGATTAAAGGCCATAAAAAAAGAAACCCCAGGAATTTGAAATAACGTTTTAGATTTAAATATAAAAACATCGTTACTGCCATGCTATTTGCGGCATGACCAGAAAAAAAACTATAAGAATCTCGGTCTTGAACAATTCGAATAAAAGACTTTATTTCTGGATTATTGCACGGACGCAACCTTTGAAATCCATTCTTGAATAAATTGGTAGTTTGGTCTGTAACCGTTAACAGAACAGCTATAAAAAGCAGTAAATACAAGGTTTGTTTCGTTCCTAATTTTTTATAAATCAGATACAACAAAAGTAAAAAAAGAGGAACCCAATGGGATTGTTTAGTGATGTATAGCCAGAAACCGTCAAAAGTTTCGGAACCCAAACCGTTGAGATAAACAAATAATTGGGTATCGAACGCCAGTAATTTTTCTATCATTACATCTGACGTTTTATAGGACCAGTAATTTCGTCAATTTCTTCCGTTGCCTTAGCAATTTGAGTTGTCGTATCTCCCAAAAGACTTTCTTTAGTTTTGTTGATTTCTGAAGAAAACGTACTCGGAATATCAGTGAAGGCAGATGTATCTCCCAATAAACTGTCCTTGGCTTTATTAATTTCGGACGTAATATTACCCGTCAAATCGGTCAAAGTTTTTTGATCAAAACCACTTGCATCCGCTTCTTTTTGAATTTCATTTTTTATATCATTGGTGGCGTTTTTTAACTGCGCCATCGCTTTTCCCATCGTACGAGCAATTTCCGGCACTTTATCAGAACCAAAAAGCATCAATACAATAAACATGATAAAAATTAATTCACCTCCTCCTATACCAAACATAATTTCCGTTTTTTCTTGGAGACAAAGATATCAAATTTTGAATCCCAGTTTTTTAATTTTTTCTTAAAAAAAATAAAGACTCAAAATGAGTCTTTATTTTTTTTTATTTCTTTAATCAAATTTAGATTTAACTTCTTCTTTCGGCCAAGTATTATTGGTCACATCAATATCAGCTGTTTCTAATTTTGGATCAATTTGTATTTTTTTAATTGGCTTCGCTGTCGCAAATACCTTTCTGGCTACATCATTATTTTTTCTCCAAATTTGCGCAGGATATTTAAAATTTTCTTTTGTTCCATCCTCGTAAGTAAGTTCAACAAGAATTGGCATTAGCATCCCTCCCGGTTTATTGAAAGCAACTTCATAGAAATATTTTGGTGACTTTAGGCTTGCTTTTTCCTCTGTCGAAAGATTTTGATTGACATAATCAGAAAGAGACTTAACCTCATCAAGCTGTAGAGGCCTTTTTTTATCTGCTGCTAATTCCGTACTATTATCAGGTATCAAATAAACAAAAGGACCTTTTTCCTGTCCAAAACGACCTTTTCTCACTTTTACATTTTTCAATTCTGCGGTTGGATTTTCAGAAACATAATATTGTTTTACTTCTTCTATACCAATATCCACAAAATCCGTTGAATAAAACCAACCTCTGAAAAACCAATCCAAATCAACTGCAGAAGCATCTTCCATAGTTCTGAAAAAATCTTCCGGTGTAGGATGTTTAAATTTCCATCTGTTAGCATACACTTTAAAAGCATGATCGAACAACTCTCTTCCCATGATAGTTTCTCTTAGAATATTGAGTCCGGCAGCGGGTTTTCCGTAAGAGTTATTACCAAATTGCACGATACTTTCTGAATTAGACATTATAGGTTCCAAAAATTTCTGATCCCCACTCATGTAAGGCACAATGTTTTTGGCTGGTCCTCTGTTTGACGGATAATTAGCATCTAATTCCTGCTCAGCCATGTATTCCATGAATGAATTTAATCCTTCATCCATCCAAGTCCATTGACGCTCATCAGAATTCACAATCATAGGAAAAAAATTATGCCCTACTTCATGTATGATTACACTCATCATTCCATGTTTTATTCTGTCACTGGTCACTCCATTTTCATCAGGACGACCGTAATTCCAACAAATCATAGGATATTCCATTCCTTGGTCTTCAGCCGAAACAGATACTGCTTTTGGATAAGGATAGTCAAAGGTATGTTCTGAATAACTTTTTAGCGTATGCGCAACAGTTTTGGTAGAATATTCACCCCAAAGCGGATTACTTTCTTTAGGATACAAAGAAGTTGCCATCACTGTTTTAGTACTCAATTTAACTGCCATAGCATCAAAAATAAACTTTCGTGATGTAGCAATTCCAAAATCCCTTACATTTTTGGCACTATACTTCCAGGTTTTTTTCTTTTCCGAAAAGCCTTTTTCGCTAGCCTCTGCTTCTTCCTGAGTTACAACAACCACTGGTTTGTCAAATGATTTTTGTGCTAACTCATATCTTTTTAACTGAGCTGGCGTAAACACCTCACTTCTATTCATCAATTCCCCGGTTGCTTCCATCACATGATCCGCCGGAACCGTAATATTTACATCGTAATTTCCAAAAGGCAAAGCAAATTCTCCGCTTCCCCAAAATTGCATATTTTGCCAACCTTCAACATCATTATAAACGGCCATTCTTGGAAAAAACTGGGCTATCACATACAATTTATTTCCTTCTTTTTCGAATAATTCATAACCCGAACGACCTCCGCCTTTTTGGTAATTATTGATATTATACCACCATTTAATAGAAAAGGAAAGGCTTGTACCTGGCTTCATTGGTACTGGTAAATTAATACGCATCATAGTTTGGTTAACACTGTATGACAAAGGATTCCCTTTAGCATCTTTTACGTATTCTATATTAAAACCACGCTCCAACCCCTGTTTCAAATACTCGTCTGCAAATTTTTCAACAGGTAAAACCTGTTCTATTTTTTCACTTTCAGCCAATGGTGATTGTGAATTTTTAGCCGCTTGATTCTGGTCCAACTGTACCCATAAATACTCTAAACTATCAGGAGAATTATTATAATAGGTAATCGTTTCAGAACCGCTTAATCTTGAATTTTTATCATCCAACTCTACATCCATCTTATAATCAGCCTGTTGTTGATAATAAGCTGGCCCCGGAGCTCCAGATGCTGTACGAAACATATTGGGCGTTGCCAATAAATCATACATTTGGCTAAATTTATTAGTATCGTATTTTCCGGATTGCTTTGGAGCAACTGAAGGCGATTTCTCCTGAGCGAATAAAATTGTCGGAAGAATTAACAGTAGAGAGATTTTTTTCATATTTATTACAGAATACCAATTATTTGAGCGGGTGAAAATAATAATTTCTAACAAATTTCTTCGTATTAATCAATATTTTAACATTTCACTTCGCTTAAATGCAGTAAAAAGCACACTTCTTTTCTCTCCTAATACTGAAAAATGCATGATATTTTGCTGTTCCGAATTCCAGTCTGCCAAAATAAAATTCTGAACTTCAAGCGAATTTATTTTAGCAATTTCCTTTATGCTGGAATAACAGATCAGTACATCACCCTCCATTTCTTTACTTAAAAAATTGACAGTTTTGTTTTGTCCGTTCACTTTGAAAATAAGATTTTCCGCTAGATACTTTTTAAGCAAAACGATATCTTCCGGAGACTCTTTTTCGGTCGCCAAGAAGGCTTTCTTGTGGTATTTTTTTTCAATTGCTTTGTTCAGGTCATCAACAAAAATACGGGAAGTTATCTGGAGCATTTTCTTTTCAGAAGCATAATTGACTTGATAAACTGCCACATAAAACTTATGAAAATCAAAGGAAGAAACCGTTAAAAATAATAAGCCCAAAAAGAGATAAAGGATTGTTTTTTTCATTTTTCAAAAGTAGTAATTCTTTTAAACTCATCGTTTTTTGTAATCAAAAAATCGATTAGTTGGAATTTATCCTCAGGATTCATGAGTGTTTTGGACTTAGGATCAATTTCACAAAAGATAAGGAAAAGCCCAATTTCATCATCCCGTAGCTTTAATATATCGGTAAAAAAATAAGGCTCTAAAGAGTTCGTGGCGTACTCCTGAAAATCCTGACGTGCGATAACTTCAGGTGATTGTTTTTTAAATAATTTAGAAACATCTTTGAAAATTCGGACAAAATCCATTCCGTTTTCAATACTATGGGGATGCATTGTAGTGTTTTTAGGTGATGATTTTGAATCATCAAAATATTCTCTATCTACTACTCCTTGCGTATTAGCAGGAATTGGATTTAAGTCTTTTCTGTTTGGAATAACAACCTCACTCAATTTATTTTCAAATAACTGCAATTTCACAACCAATAACGGAAAACTCAAATTTTCCTGCGTCAGAATTACTCTTTTAGATTTAAATGCTAAACTGGAGATAAGCAAAGTATCTTTGGCCTTTGCCGATATATCGAAGAAACCGTCAGAGCCTATATATGTTCTGGTTTTTGCATTGATATTAAAAACATACCCATTATCTACACGCAACGAATCATTTACCACTTGACCGTGCAAATTTTTTCTCAACCCAATTTGTCCAAAACTAAATTGAGCAAAAAACAATAAAAAAAGAATTACGACTTTAGTTTTCATTGTTAATTATTTGGTTATACTTCTGAGCTAATCCTGTAATTAAAAACATGGTCAGTGTCTTATTTTTAGACCATAATGCAGAAGCCATATTAGCATCTTCAATACAATAATATTGAAAGTCTCTAATGTAATCAACCTTGATTTTGAGTGTTTCGATATAATATTTTTCTTCAAAAAGATTTTCAATTTTCACTAACAATTGCTCTTTCTTTTCGACCACAATTTCTTTTTTAAGCATGGCTTTACGCCCAGAAATTGTATTCAGCAAACCATCTATACCATTCCCCGAAGTCGCTGTGTATAATTTCCTTTCTGCCGGAGTATATTTCTTTTGGCCATAAGGAATTATCCCTAAGTTTTCGGCAGTTATTTGTGGATATTCATTAATTACAACTTCCTTGAGCGGAATGCTTTTAGGTGTCATTTGAATTTGAAATACATCTCCAATCAAATCTTGTTTAGCCACTTCCTTACGTAAAGTTACAAGATTTACAGCAGAAAACACCAAAATATCGCCTTCTTTTACAAATAAGGAGAAGAACCCATTTTTATCTGAAATTGTAGCTTTATTTGTGGCAGAATTAACAATATTTATGCCTTCAACTGCAGTGGTATCAGCACTTATTTTCCCATGAACTTGTTTTTCATTCACGGTTTGCCCCAAAATAATCTGGGATAATAAAAACAAAAAAAGAGATAGTGTATAATTAATTTTCACAGGCAATCATTTCGTTATATTTTGTAGCTAGCTCACCTAATAAAAATTCAACTGTGGTTTTATTCTTTACATTCAATATTTTAGTAAACTTATCGTTTTCGACTGCAAAATATTCAAATCCTTTCACATAAGCCAACGGAATCTTCAACTTATTTACAAAATGGTCTGTATCGAACATCTCCTCTAACAATACCATATAAAACTCTTTCTTCTCAACTTCCAATTCTTTTCTGAGCATGGCAGATCTCCCCGAGAGAAGATTAATCAAAGGATCTGCAGAAATTGAACCTCCTGCCATTGTTCCGGCATTTGCAGTAGCATCAATACTTGTGGCTGTTTTCAGTTTCCGCTCTGCAGGTGTATATGTTTTTTGTCCTTTTGGAACGATCCCCAAAGCCACCGAATTGATATTATCATACCTCCGAATAATAACTTCCTTTAATTTATTCATGATCGGTTCCATTTTCACCAAGAATAACTCGCTTTCAAAATGTTCTTTAGTCAAAGCTACTTTAATACTTTTAAACTGAACCGCAGAAAACAGTAATGTATCACCAATTGCAGCTGATACTGAAAAATATCCCTCCTCTTCTGTAACAGCAGTCTTTTCTGTTCTTAAATTTACAATGTAAATACCATCAAGATTCAACATATTGGCGTTTACTTTTCCTTTCAATTCATAGGGAACAGCCTCTTGAGCCACAACCTTGGTTGCAACCAAAATAAACAAAAAGCAAACAACTCTAATCATCTTTATACAATCAATTCTTACGTCCGGAACATTCTGTAAAAGTATCCTAGGACCATCCAAATTAATTACTAAGGACTTGGTAAAAATATGTTAATTAAAAAATACAATTTTATACCTTTAACCCATCATATTTTTATCCAAACTAACATGAAAAATATTATTATCGCCAGTACCTCCACACTGCATGGAGGAGACTACTTAGACTACTTATTACCTGAACTGCAACAACATTTTCAAGACTGCAAAACAATACTTTTCATTCCTTACGCAAGGTCCGGAGGTATTACTCATGAAGAATATACGTCAAAAGTGGCATCGGCTTTCGCTAAAATAAATATTAATGTAAAAGGAATTCATGAATTTGAAAATCCAGCAACCGCTATTAAAAATGCAGAAGGAATATTTACCGGAGGCGGCAACACTTTTTTACTGGTTACCCAATTGTACAAAAACCAACTTATGGATGTTCTGGCCGAAACAGTAAAAAACGGAACTCCTTATTTAGGAACAAGTGCCGGTAGCAATATTTGCGGACTGACCATGCAAACTACAAACGACATGCCTATTATTTATCCACCTAGTTTTCAAACATTAGGATTGCTTCCTTTTAACCTTAATCCCCATTATTTGGATCCCGATGATCAATCCACACACATGGGTGAAACGAGAGAAACAAGAATAAAGGAATTCCACGCTTTTAATTCTGTTCCTGTTTTAGGATTAAGAGAAGGAAGTTGGCTTGATGTAAAAGGAGAAAAGATTATTTTAAAAGGAAGCTTGACAGCCAGACTTTTTAGACAAAATCAAACACCTGAAGAAATAGAAAGCGGAACTGATTTGAGTTTTTTAAAATAACAGAACACATTAATAAAACAAAAAACCTCAAACGAAAGTTTGAGGTTTTTTTTAAGAGCGAAAGACGAGGCTCGAACTCGCGACAACCAGCTTGGAAGGCTGGAGCTCTACCAACTGAGCTACTTTCGCATAAAAAAATCAATAAAAAATCTCCAAAAAAATGAGACTATAGAGCGAAAGACGAGGCTCGAACTCGCGACAACCAGCTTGGAAGGCTGGAGCTCTACCAACTGAGCTACTTTCGCATTAACAACGGTGCAAATATAAATAATAAGTTTGCTTCGATGCAAGTTTTTTTAAAAAAAATAACAGACCGACCGCTCTACAATCTTTTCAAACAAAGCATCACCGATAGATAAAGAATTTATACTTAAAATATTATACCTTTATTCACTCCAAAAAAAAAATATAAAAAATAATGCAAAGCATCAAAAAAATCAGTGCGATTGAAACATTTCCCGTAAGACATCCCGTTCTTCGAAGCGAAAAACCAATAGAAAGTTGTCATTTTGAAGGGGACGATTTAGAAACAACAACCCATTTTGGTCTATTTGATGAAAATAAACTTATTGGTGTCATTTCAATATTCGAAGCAAAAAACAAGTTGTTTTCTGAAGAAAAACAATTTCAAATTCGCGGCATGGCCGTTTTGAATGAGCATCAAAAGAAAGGTCTTGGTGCAAGTCTTGTCGAGCATTCCGAAAAATACTGTCTTGATAATGATTCTGATTTAATTTGGTTTAATGCCCGAACTGAAGCAACCGGTTTTTATGAAAAAATGAATTATCAAAAAATCGGCTCCTCATTTGAGATAAAAGAAGTTGGAGAACATTTTGTCATGTTTAAAAAAATAAAAGCCAATCCCTTTCAGAATTAGCTTTTATAATTATTAATATTCTCCTGCGAATCTAAGAGGCAAATTGTGACTTTACCGAAGGATGGTAAATAAACAAACAGGATTTTTCTTTTATAACACTAATGATACCTTTAGATAATTCTTCAGGAAGTGCCGGACATCCTTGACTTCTTCCTAATCTTTTATTGTTTCTAATAAATGCATCGGAAACATAATTTGCAGCATGAATCACTACTCCTCTATTTCTTGCATTATCATTAATACCTTTTTCTAATCCATCCAATTTTAATGACATCCCATGTTTACCATTATATATTTCACCTGTAGCATAAAATCCTACACTGCTTTTGAAAGATTGTGCAGCATTCGAAAAACTGTTCGCGAATTCCTCTCCGGTATTTCTTCCGTGAGCCACAAGAGATTGAAATAAAATAGTATTTGTAGCTAAATCGATAACCCAAAGTCTTTTGATATTGGAAGACAAACTGAAGTCAACCAACGTCAAAATATTTTTCTTGATTAAGCCTTTTTCTTTTAGCGCATAATATCCTTTGAGAGCTTTAGAAAAACTTTCCAATTTAGGTAATACATATTGATTGGAATGTAAATTATTATAAACCATTTCAACAGTAGAATCCAAATTAGGCTTCACCTCTTTTACAATCTCAACAGGATTGCTATTTTTAGAATCTGAAATAAAAGTTTTACTTGAAGAAAAAGAAAACAAGGAAAACAACAGGGTTGGTAAAATACTATAAATCATTGATTATATTTAGGTTATACATTAATCTTGGGATTACAAAAATAGAAAAACTAGAGCCTGAGAAAAAAACCAAAAATCAATAAAGAACCATTTTTAATACAATTTTAATACAATTTAACATTTCAGACAAAGTCAAATAAATTACAAATTCATCACTTTTAATGTTAATTTTGTTATTTTTGCCTATCCTCAATCTTAATATATGCCCAAATTTGGTGTTTTAGTTTCGTTTTTTTTTATTTTCCTTAGTTATAGCACTTTTGGACAAAAAAAAACCATTAAGGCGAAATCTACTACAGAAAACATCATCATTGATGGAAAAATCAACGAAACATCCTGGGAATCAGCCGATACAGCAACCGACTTTATCATGTTTGAACCTGATAACGGCAAGCCGATTGACATTAACAAAAAAACAGACGTAAAAATTCTTTATGACAATGATGCAATTTATATAGCTGCCATTTTACATGACAATGAACCCGATAAAATCCAAAAAGAAATCACAAATCGAGACGTTTTTGGTGTTTCCGATCATTTCGCAGTTTATATAAACGGATACAATGACGGCCAACAGGATTTTAGATTTTTTGTGAGTGCATCAGGAGTTCAAATGGACTGTCTGGCAACAGAAGATTATGAAGACTTTACTTGGGACGCAATCTGGGATAGTGAAGCAACTCTTACTGATTTGGGTTGGGTCGTGGAAATGAAAATACCGTATGCCGCTTTACGATTTTCTGATACTAAAAAACAAACTTGGGGTTTGAATTTTATGCGTGAGATAAAAAGGGATGTTCAAAAATATACCTGGAATCGCGTTGACACAAAAATCGGCGCTGTAATTCCACAAGCAGGGATTCTTGAAGGAATTGAAGACATCAACACTCCTACCCGACTTTTCTTTATCCCCTACTCCTCTTTATATTATCAAAAAAGCGATATTGGATCGGTTACTACTTTTAAGGCTGGTTTGGACATCAAATACGGAATAAACGATTCGTTTACACTTGACGCTATTTTAGTTCCAGATTTTGGACAAACCAAATTTGATAATGCTAT
Source organism: Flavobacterium maritimum (assembly GCF_040049085.1). NCBI lineage: Bacteria > Pseudomonadati > Bacteroidota > Flavobacteriia > Flavobacteriales > Flavobacteriaceae > Flavobacterium > Flavobacterium maritimum. The sequence continues at coordinate 362,310 of NZ_JBDLZY010000006.1, read as the reverse complement.
TCTAAATCTGGAACCATTCGAACAACAGCTGGAAGAGAACAGGCCTTTTTTTACAGAAGGTATTGATTTATTCACCAAAGGCGGTTTATTTTATTCCCGAAGAATTGGCGGCGCGCCAACCACGGAACCCGAGCTAACAGAAACCGAAGAAGTAACGAATTACCCTAGTAGTGTTGATATGATTAATGCTATAAAAATATCCGGCCGTACCAAAAAAGGATTGGGAATCGGATTTTTAAACGCTGTGACCGAGAAAACCTACGCCACTATTCATGACAACCTAACAAATGAAAACCGAAAAGAAGTTATAGAACCCTTAGTCAATTACAATGTTTTTGTTTTAGACCAACGTTTTAACCAAAATTCCTCGGTTTCATTTGTAAACACCAACACCATTAGAAACGGGAATTTTAGGGACGCTAATGTTTCTGCCCTATTATTTGATTTAAATACAAAAGCAAATACCTATAGTTTATATGGTGATTTTAAATTTAGCCACATCAATACGCTGGAAGATTATAATGGATACAAAACCGCTTTAAATTTTGAAAAAACAAGTGGGAAGTACCGCTATTTTCTGAGTGGAAAATATATTTCTGAGAATTATGACATTAATGATTTAGGAATTATTTTTTACACTAATTACCATAATTTCATGGCCAATGGAAGTTACCGAATATTAAATCCAACATCTGTATTCAATACTTTCAAAGTAGAACAGGAACTGAACTTGGAAATTCAAAACACAACCAGCAAAAAACAGGAAGCATGGTACAAAACAGTTTTCAAAGCAACCTCACTCAGTAATAATTATTTTGAATTCGCCTTGGTATTAAGTCCCTTTGAAACCTTTGACTTTTATGAACCTCGCGAATACAACAGATATGTTTACATACCTAAAAGAATCGCTTCCTATTTTGGAATTGAATCCAATAGAAATCACCCTCTAACATTTGACATCACGCCTTCTTTTACAAAGTTTGACGAAGACGGAAGAATTACTTATGGTACTTACGCAAGTCCAAAATACAGATTCAACGACAAATTTTCTTTAGCCTATGCGTTAGATTATACCAATAAAAAAAATGACCGTGGATGGGTAGATACAAATGACACAGGAATCATCTTTGCTGAACGTAACCGCGAAATATTTCAAAATGATTTTACCGGCAAATATGCCCTCAACAACAAAATGACTCTAAATTTAACAGCTCGTTATTATTGGTCTTATTCTAAAAATCATGAATTCTTCACCTTACAAGACGACGGCTATTTACTTCCAAATAACGAGTACTCCGAAAATAAAGACCGGAATTTCAACTCTTGGAATTTTGACTTATCCTACTCTTGGTGGTTTGCTCCCGGAAGTGAATTAGTATTTTTGTACCGCAACTATGCCTTAGAAAGAACAGATATTGTAGAAAAAGATCTATCTACCAATATTCACAATGTTCTAAACAACAACTTGACCAATATTTTATCTGTAAGCGTTCGCTATTTTATTGACTATAATGTTGTGAAAAATAAATTCTGAAAAAAAATCTTCTTAATAACAACAACTAAAAAACAGTCTTTTTCAATCTGTTGACTTTTTGAATTTACAGAAACACCAATTTTTATCGAAAAACTGTAACAAACACAAAAATTAAGAGTCTATTTCCTCGACTATATTTTTTATAGCTTTCATCAATCATCAAAATCAAACAAAAATCGTATGAGAAAAATACTTTTTATAAGTGTCGTTCTATTTTCATTATTTGGCTATAGCCAAAAAAAAACACTACAAACCAAATTCATTTCGGAAAATATCTTGATTGACGGAAAGTTAGATGAAAAAGCATGGGAATCAGTTCCTGTAGCCACAGATTTCATCATGTTTTCACCTGACAACGGAAAACCAATTCCAGAAAACAAAAAAACAGATGTTAAAGTAATTTATGACAATGACGCTATTTATATTGGAGCACTATTATATGACAATGAGCCCAACAAAATTTTGAAAGAAATCACAAAAAGGGACGAATTTGGAACCTCAGATTTCTTTGGCGTATTCCTTAATGGCTTTAATGACGGACAACAAAATTTTCAGTTTTTTGTAAATGCAGCAGACGGACAAGCTGATTGCATGGCAACAGATGCAAACGGCGAAGATTACTCTTGGGATGCTGTCTGGAAAAGTAAAGCTGTAATTACAGATAAAGGCTGGATTGTAGAAATGAGAATTCCTTATGCTGCTTTGCGTTTCTCCGCTGAGAAAAAACAAACTTGGGGACTCAATTTCTTTAGGGAAATAAGACGGGACCGTCAAAAATATTCATGGAATTATATTGATTCAAAAATTGGAACATTTACCCAACAAAACGGAACGATCGAGGGAATTGAAAACATCAAACCTCCTATTCGTCTTTTCCTTTTGCCCTATTCTTCTTTTTATTTAAATGCTAATGGCCATCAAAAAACGTATGGAACTCTTAAAGGCGGGTTGGATGTAAAATACGGAATCAATGATGCATTTACTTTGGATGCGATTTTAGTTCCCGATTTTGGACAAACAAAATACGACGAGAAAATCCTGAATTTAGGTCCCTTTGAACAGCAATTCAACGAAAATAGGCCGTTCTTCACTGAAGGAACTGATTTATTCAGCAAAGGAAATTTGCTTTACACTAGAAGAATTGGAGGAAACCCTTCCAAATATCCGACAGCTGCAGATAATGAAGAAATAATAGACAATCCCGCAAATGTCAACCTCATCAATGCCCTAAAAGTTTCGGGCAGAACCAAAGACGGCTTAGGCATTGGAATTCTAAACGCAGTTACCGAAAAAACCTATGCTACCTTCCTGAATTCCGACACACAAGAAACCAGAAGGGAATTGCTCGAGCCTTTGGCTAATTACAATGTCTTAGTTTTAGATCAGCGCTTTCGAAAAAATTCATCAATTGCTTTTGTAAACACCAATGTGATACGCAACGGAAATTTTCGTGATGGAAATGTATCAGCCTTGGTTTGGGATTTAAACACCAAAAAGAACACCTATAATCTCGCAGGCGATTTTAAATACAGTTACGTAAATGATATTGAGGATAAAAAAGGAATTGCTACTACTTTAAAATTTTCTGAAACTTCCGGAAAATACAGATACACTGTGGGAGGCGATTTGTACACGAAAGATTTCGACAACAATGATCTAGGAATTAATTTCGAAACCAATTATTATAGCCTGTACGGCAATGCCAATTACAGAATTCTGAACCCAACAAAGTATTTCAACAGCTTTAGGGTTAATTATAACACTTACTTTCAATTTCAAAAAGAAACAGGAAAAATTCAAAGTAACAATTTCAATGTAAATGTGAATCTTGAAACTAAGAAGAATCACTTTTTTGGTTTTGGAATTAATGTTGATCCTTTCGAAAAATACGATTATTACGAACCAAGAGCAGAAAACAGATATGTGATCAAACCTACCAGATATGCCGGCTGGTTTTATATCTCCTCCAATTACAACAACAAATTTGCCATCGATTTTAATCCGGGTTATGAGAAACTGAATGAGTCAGGAAGGACTTCTTATGAGTTTTCTCTTGGTCCGAGATATCGTTTTAGCGATAAATTTTCCCTGAATTATAATTTCTATTTTTCCAGGCTTAACAATGATAAAGGATTTGTTGACAGCATCGACGAAGACCTGAATCCTGCAACCGAAAACGCTATTATCTTCGCCAACAGAAACGTAATAACCTATTCTAATACCTTTTCCGGTAAATATTCTATCAACAGTAAAATGAATTTTGATCTTTCGGCACGCCAATATTGGTCTTATGCCGAAAACAAAAACTTTTTGTCTTTGGAACAAAACGGAAGACTTACAGATAACATGACTTATTCAGAAAACAAAGACTCCAGTTATTACTCTTGGAATTTCGACCTATCGTATTCCTGGTGGTTTGCTCCCGGAAGTCAAGTCTCTGTTTTGTATCGAAACATTGCTTCAAACTATGAAAGCACCATCAATAAAAAATTCGATCAAAATGTCACCAATTTGCTTAATAATGATGCCTTAGGCCATACTTTATCAATAAGTGTTCGCTATTTTATAGACTACAATCAGGTAAAAAATTATTTTTTATAGGCATTATTTCTAAAAAAATAGCTTAATATAATAGAATTATTATTTAATGGTTCTGTTCACTTAAATATATATAATAGTGGTTTTGACTAGAACATTTTTTTTTCGAAATTCTTTATCTTTGCGTAAAAAAATTACCATGAATAAAAAAGTAATTCTTATGATACTAGACGGTTGGGGAAAATCTCCGGACCCGAAAGTTTCCGCAATAGATAATGCAAATGTTCCGTTCATAAACAGTCTTTATAAAAATTATCCGAGCGCCCAACTTCGTACAGATGGCTTGAATGTAGGTTTACCTGAAGGCCAAATGGGAAACAGTGAAGTGGGACACATGAATTTAGGTGCAGGCCGAATTGTTTATCAGGATTTAGCCAAAATAAATTTGGCTGTAGCCAATAACACTTTAATAAAAGAACAAGTTCTGATTGATGCTTTTACATACGCAAAAGAAAACAACAAAAAAGTACATTTTTTAGGTTTGGTTTCTGATGGCGGTGTCCACTCTCATACTTCTCATTTAAGAGGATTAATAGATGCCACTCAACAATACGGATTGAAAGATGTTTTCGTTCATGCCTTTACTGATGGACGTGACGTTGACCCAAAATCCGGAAAAAAATACATTCAGGATTTAGAAAATTATATCGCTAATACTTCTGTAAAAATAGCTTCTGTAATCGGCCGTTATTATGCAATGGACCGTGACAAACGTTGGGAAAGAGTAAAACTTGCCTATGATTTAGTCGTAAACGGAACTGGAACACATTCTAAAAACGCAGTTGCCTCTATTAAAGAAAGCTACAAAAATGATGTTACCGATGAATTTATTCACCCATTGGTAATGGTGGATGAAAACGACAAGCCTCTTGCAACTATCCAAGAAGATGATGTTGTTATATTCTTCAATTTCAGAACAGACAGAGGCCGTGAATTGACAGAAGCGCTTTCGCAAAAAGATTTTCATGAGGAAAACATGCATAAACTGAATTTGTATTATGTTACCCTTACGAATTACGACGAAACCTATGAAAATGTAAAAGTGGTTTACAACAAAGACAACATTACAGAAACTCTGGGTGAAGTTTTAGAAAAAGCACATAAAAAACAAATTCGTATTGCTGAAACAGAGAAGTATCCTCACGTTACTTTTTTCTTTTCGGGAGGAAGAGAAACTCCTTTTGAAGGAGAAACAAGAATTTTGAGAAACTCTCCGAAAGTTGCCACTTACGATTTAAAACCGGAAATGAGTGCTTTTGAACTGGCTGATGCCTTAGTTCCAGAACTTGAAAAAGAAGAAGTTGATTTTGTTTGCTTGAATTTCGCCAATGGAGATATGGTGGGACACACCGGAATCATGAGTGCCGCTATACAAGCTTGCGAAGCAGTTGACAAATGCACCGAAAAAGTTATTACCGCTGCGTTGGCTCATAATTATACAACTATAGTAATTGCCGATCACGGAAATTGTGAAACTATGATTAATCCTGACGGAAGCCCAAATACAGCTCACACTACAAATCCGGTGCCTATTATTTTGGTAGACAAAGATTTAAAAGAAATACATGACGGAGTTTTAGGTGATATTGCCCCTACAATTTTAGAATTAATGGGAATCGAGAAACCCGCAGCAATGACCTGCCATTCGTTACTTTAAAACGTAAAAAAAGCGCCTGATTGGCGCTTTTTTTTATTTAAGAGTGTTTGCTAAATCAAAGTAGGTTTTTTCAATCCATTCCTGATGATTCGGATGAGCAATTTTTACCATCTCAACCGCACGTTGTTTTAGTGTTTTTCCATATAAATCAGCAATGCCGTTTTCTGTAATTATATATTGAACATGAGAACGAGTAGAAACCACACCAGCACCTTGTTTTAAAAAAGGAACAATTCTGCTGTCTCCATTTTTAGTTATTGAAGGCAATGCAATTATAGCTTTTCCACCTTCACTCAAAGAAGCTCCTCGAATAAAATCCATTTGCCCTCCTACACCCGAATACATATTACTCCCTATCGAATCAGCACATACTTGTCCTGTAACATCAACTTCAATAGCTGAATTGACAGCTACCATCTTAGGATTCTTTCTGATCTTTGCAGTATCATTAACATAGGACGATTCTTTTAATTCAATAAAAGGATTGTCATTAGCAAAATCATACAACTTTTTTGAACCAAGCATAAAAGTAGCTAAAACTCTTCCTCTGGACACTCCCTTGTAATTACAATTGATAACATTTTTCAAAATCAAATCAATAACACCATCTGAAAACATTTCAGTGTGCAATCCCAGATTTTTATGATTCGTTAAATTAGCTAAAGCGGCATTAGGAATAGAACCAATCCCTAACTGCAAGGTGCTTTCATCTTCAATTAAAGAGGCAACAAAACTTCCTATTTTTGCTTCTACCGGAGAAATAACATCTTCTTCTTTCTCATAGATTGACATTTCCACATCAACTAAGTAATCAATTTCATAAATATGAAGAATCCCGTCTCCAAAAGTTCTTGGCATTTGAGGATTCACTTGAGCAATCACGATTCTAGCACTTTCTATAGCCGCTATGGAAGCCTCTACAGCAACACCAAGAGAACAATATCCATGAATATCCGGAGGAGACACATGAATAAAAACTACATCCAAAGGCAAAACTTTTTTTCGGAACAAACGTGGTAATTCACTCAAAAAAACAGGAGTATAAGAACCATTTCCGGCCGCTAAAGTATGCCGCACGTTTTTACCAATGAAAAAAGAATTTACATGAAAACTCTCAGCCAATTCGGGATTAGCGTAAGCCGCCGGTCCTTCGGTATGCAAATGACAAATCTCAACATTTCTTAATTCTGAAGCTCTTTCTGTAAGCGCATTAGTTAAAATTGTTGGAGTTGCTCCAGCCGCCTGGACATAGATCCTGTCATTTGATTTTACAATTTTTACCGCCTCTTCTGCTGTTACATATTTACCCATAAAAATCATTTAATTAAATCTTTATAAAGATACTTCAAAAATACTTTTCTTTAAAATATTCTCAATTTTATCTAAATATTGAAGCAAAATTTTGCGAAAAAACATTGAAAAAACACCATACAAAGCAAAATAAACCAATTTAGCTTCCATGTAGTTTCCTGATAGTACTTTTAGAAAATCTATTTTATATCTGCAAATAAGGCAACTTTTTTATTAACAAATATTTGCTATTAAAAGTTCTGGTAAAATTGTACTTTTGCAAACTGAAAATTCGAAATTATGATTATTGTAAAATCACGTGAAGAAATAGAATTAATGCGAGAAAGTGCATTAATCGTATCAAAAACATTAGGAATGATTGCTTCTGAAATCAAAGAAGGAGTAACCACTTTATATTTAGACAAATTAGCCGAAGAATTCATTCGTGATCACGGTGCTGAACCAAGTTTTCTTGGTCTATACGGATTTCCAAATTCCCTTTGCATGAGTCCAAATGCACAAGTGGTTCATGGAATTCCAAACAACAAACCGCTAGAGAGCGGAGATGTAATATCAGTAGACTGTGGTGCTTATAAAAACGGATATCATGGAGATCACGCTTATTCATTTGAAATTGGAGAAGTTGCTCCAGAAGTAAAAAAACTATTGCAGGTAACCAAAGAATCATTATACGTTGGTATACGTGAATTAAAAGCTGGAAATCGTGTTGAAGATGTAGGAAGTGCTATTCAAAAATATACTGAAGCACATGGGTATGGTGTCGTTCGTGAATTAGTAGGGCACGGTGTTGGACAAAAAATGCATGAAGATCCTGAAATGCCAAACTACGGAAAACGTGGCCGCGGAAAACTTTTGGTAGAAGGAATGGTTGTAGCTATTGAACCGATGATTAACATGGGAACAAGAAACATCAAACAATTAAAAGACGGCTGGACAATCCTTACGGCTGATGGCAAACCAAGTGCACATTTCGAACACGACGTAGCCATTATTGATGGGAAGCCTGAAATCTTATCTACTTTCGGGTATATCTATAAAGCATTAGGAATTGTGAGTAACGAAGAGGATGAATTTAGAAAAACACCTTTAGTTCTATAATGAAAAAACTCTTTAAACTTGTACTCAATACTATTCCGCGTCCTATTCTTATTCGTCTAAGCTACGTGGCACGTCCAGTTCTTGCACTGGCACTAAAAGGAAATACATTCACCGACCCTATCGATGGAAAGAGTTTTCGAATGTTCCTACCTTACGGTTATGGAACCCAAAGAAACAATGTGCTTTCTCCAAGTACTCTCTCCTTAGAAAGACACCGTTTGTTATGGTTATATCTAAATGACAAAACCGATTTTTTTACGTCAAAAGAAAAAAAGAAAGTATTGCATTTTGCGCCAGAACAAGCTTTCTATAAATTGTTTCGAAATCAAAAAAATCTGGATTATACCACAACAGATTTATTTTCTCCTTTGGCCGATGTAAAAGCAGATATATGCAATTTGCCTTTCGAAGATAATCAATACGATGTTATTCTATGCAACCACGTTTTAGAACACATTCCGGATGACACCAAAGCGATGCAAGAATTATACAGAGTGTTAAAACCAGGAGGTATGGCGATTTTACAAATTCCACAGGAATTATCCAGAGCTGTAACTTTTGCTGACGACAGTATTACAGACCAGAAAGAACGCGCCAAAATCTTCGGCCAGTATGATCATGTTCGTATTTATGGTTACGATTATTTTGACAAACTAAGAAGTATTGGTTTTAAAGTTGTCGAAGAAGATTACACCAACAAAATAGCTCCAGAATTGGTAGAAAAATACTGTTTGGCAAAAGGCGAAATCATTCCTGTTTGTTTCAAATAGAATCGTTTTTTTTAGATACGATAGAGCGGCATAATTCGTTATATTTACATTATTATAATTAGACCATTATGCCGATTTCTTTTTTTCGAAAAATAATGTTTCTTTTCCTCATCACTTCAGTTTCTGCCCAAGTGCAAAATGAGGTTACTCCACCCTATAACATCAAGACAGTCACTTTTGTACAAAACAACGAAAATGTCAATCCAATTTTTCCTTTTGGAGATGGCTTTCAGTTGGAATTTGATGACCTGTTTGGCAATGAAGCGAATTACTACTACGAAATAACCCATTGTGATTACAATTGGATTCCTTCAGATATCCCAAAAAGCGACTATTTACAAGGTTTTGATACCCAGCGAATTCAGGACTATTCAAATTCCTTCAATACCTTGCAGACCTATTCCCACTATACCTTATCAATCCCTAATGAGTACACCAAATTACGTATAAGTGGTAATTATATTCTGAAAGTTTTAAACGAAGACAAAGAAGTTGTTTTTTCAAGAAAATTTATTCTCTATGAAAATCCTGCTGTCGTTCTCATTCAAGTAAAAAGACCACGAACGGTTCGCTATTTGGAATCCAAACACAATCTGGAATTTATTATAAAAACGAATGCCTTTAATTTCCAGAACCCCATAAAAAACGTAAAGGTAGTCTTGCTTCAAAACGGACAATTTGCAACTGAAATCAAGAATATCCCTCCCCAATACACAATTGGGAACGATCTAATTTACAAATATGAGACACAAACTCAATTTTGGGCAGGAAATGAATTTTTGTTTTTTGACAACAAAGACCTCCGGGCAGCCAATAATAATGTAGCACGAGTTGACTACAACGAATCGCTGTATAATTCACGATTATATACAAATAATGCCAGAGCTAATTTCCCGTATTCAGTCACCGAAGACATTAATGGTAATTTTGCGGCTCGCAACTTGAACGCAGAAAACAGTGATATTGAAGCCGATTATGCATGGGTCTATTTTAGTCTTTCCGCTCCAACTTTTAGAATGAATAAAAACATCTATATTACCGGGAATTTTAATAATTACAGCCTCAGTTCAGAATACAAAATGGATTATAATTCTGAAAAAGCAATTTTTGAAAAAGCAGTTTTAATAAAACAAGGGACTACAAATTTTCAATATACAATAGCAGACGACAAAGGAAATATTGACTTCGAAAATGCTATTGACGGAAATTTCTACCAAACTGAAAATGAATATACTGTTCTTGTTTATTACAAGGAAAATAACGACCGATACGACAGGGTGATTGGAAAAGGAACCGCAAACTCATTAAATATCACCAATTAAAAAAAACATTCTAAAAATTGACTGAACGAAATCAATTTTTTGTAAATTTGTCCATATTAAACACATATTTAATACTTTAATATGGTTTCTCAAATAACAAGAGGTATAAAAATTTCCGTTTTGACTAGTTTTGAAGGCACTTACTTCAAAAACTACAGAATTCATTTTGCCTTTAGTTATGAAATTAAAATCGAAAATCACAGCAAGGATTCCGTTCAATTAACTTCGAGACATTGGGAAATTTACGACTCCCTTAATGATTTAGAAGTGGTTGATGGCGAAGGCGTAATTGGCAAAAAACCAGTTTTAAAACCTGGCGAATTTCACATTTACAGTTCTGGCTGTTTATTATCATCTCCTCACGGTGCCATGAAAGGACATTTTGATATGGTTAATTTTACTACTACAAAAACCTTCAAAGTTATTGTACCTACTTTCAGATTGAGCGCCCCTTTTGCTTTAAATTAATTTGACTTAAATTTTGTTAAAAATAACAATATTTTAAAATATCGTCGTATTTTTGCGTCAAATTATTTGATTTACTGAGTTTTATTTTTAATTACAATTAAAATCCATTCGATATGCCAAAAGGAATTTACAACATCCCTAAAGCGTTTAACGAACCCGTTAAGTCCTACGCTCCCGGAAGTCCGGAAAGAGAAGAAGTTCTAGCCACTTTCAAAAAAATGTACAGTGAAACCGTAGATGTTCCTTTATACATTGGTGGAGAAGAAATCCGTACAGGAAACACCAAACCGATCAACCCTCCTTTCGACCACAAACATGTAGTTGGACATTATCATGAAGCCACAAAAGAACATGTTGAAAAAGCTATTGCTACGGCTTTAGAAGCCAAAAAGAAATGGGCTAATTTATCTTGGGAGCACAGAGCTTCAATCTTTTTAAAAGCTGCTGAATTACTTGCTGGACCTTACCGTGCAAAGATAAATGCTGCCACTATGATTGCTCAGGCAAAAACAGTACACCAGGCTGAAATTGATGCTGCTTGTGAATTTATAGATTTCTTGCGTTTTAATGCGCAATTCATGGCTCAAATTTATGCTGAGCAACCAGCTTCTTCAGAAGGAGTTTGGAATAGATTAGAACACAGACCTCTTGAAGGTTTTATATATGCCATTACCCCGTTTAACTTTACGGCAATCGCAGGTAATTTACCAGCTGCTCCAGCATTAATGGGTAACGTTGTCATTTGGAAACCAAGTGCTACACAAGTTTACTCTGCGAATGTAATTGTGGAAGTTTTCAAAAAAGCAGGTTTACCAGATGGTGTAATCAATGTAGTTAATGGTGATTCAGCAATGATTTCAGAAACACTTCTTGCAAGTCGTGACTTTGCCGGAATCCACTTTACAGGATCAACTCGTGTATTTAATGACATCTGGGGAAAAATCGGTCACAACATCAGCAATTACAAAACATACCCAAGAATCGTAGGTGAAACTGGAGGTAAAGATTTCGTAGTGGCACATTCATCAGCAATTCCTGCTCAAGTTGCTACGGCACTTTCAAGAGGAGCTTTCGAATACCAAGGACAAAAATGTTCTGCTGCCTCAAGAGCATACATCCCGCAATCAATCTGGCCTGAAGTAAAACAGTTATTAGTGGCTGATTTGGCTTCAATGAAAATGGGATCACCAGGAGACACAACAAATTTTGTTTCTTCTGTAATTTCAGAAGTTTCGTTTGACAAACTGGCTAGTTTTATAGATCAGGCTAAAAAAGATGCTGATGCTGAAATTATTGCCGGAGGAAATTACGACAAATCTGTTGGTTATTTTATTGAGCCTACAGTTATCGTAACTACCAATCCTAAATACTCTACAATGGAAACCGAATTATTCGGACCAGTATTGACTATTTATGTTTACGAAGATGCTAAATGGGAAGAAACTTTAGCTTTGGTTGATTCAACTTCTGAGTACGCATTGACAGGAGCTGTTTTAAGTCAGGATCGTTATGCTATTGAATACGCTATGAAAGCATTAGAAAATGCTGCTGGTAATTTCTACATTAACGACAAACCTACAGGAGCCGTTGTTGGTCAACAACCTTTCGGTGGAGCAAGAGCTTCAGGAACTAATGACAAAGCAGGATCTGTATTGAACTTGTTGCGTTGGGTTTCTCCAAGAACTATCAAAGAAACCTTTGTTACTCCAGAAAATTACAGATATCCATTTTTAGGATAATACTTTTCTAAGTTTAGATATAAAAAGTAGAACTATTAAAAAACCCACAAGAATCAAATTATTTTTGAATTCTTGTGGGTTTTGTTTTTTTTCAATATTAAAATTTAAAAAGGCAAATTATTGAAAATCATAATTTGAAATTGAGTCCTACTCCTGTCTGGTAAAATTTGTGCCATTACACCAGCCTCAACTTTAAAATTTTCGCTTAAACAATATCCAACACCTCCATAAATACGATCTCTATCAAAATAATTTCCTTCTGTATTGATGAAAATTTCGTTATACGCCGAAGCATAAACAGCATTTTTCTCCAAACTTTTTTTGTTTAGAGGAATATTCAAAGAGAGGAAATAACGCAAACGCATTTTAAAATCATCTTCAATAAATCGTTGTTCAAAACGATATCGGTGTTGAAAATTTACTCTTCCGAACTTTTGTTTCGTTATAAATTGCTGAAAGATTCTGTGTTCATCCGTTTTTAACTTATCATTGGTTCCTTGCACATAAGGTTCTGAATGAATGTAAGCATATCCAAGCAACACATTATTATTATTTTCAGACAAATTGTAACCCAAACCGGTTCTTATAAGCAGTTGCTCGAGATCCCCTATGAAATTATAGTTTCGATATTGCACTTCGTTATGCCAATTAAATCGATTATTTATTTTTTGGTTACCAACATACATAAACCAATTTCCTACTTCAGAGTCTTGCGCATTTATATTAGCTGTTAAAAACAGCAACAACAAAAAGCACAATGATCGCACTTTGTTTATCATTTAATTTTGAATTGTTTTAACGTTAAGAATTTATATAATAGACCGGATTTATACCGTAAATTTCAACGGCAAATGCACTACTTTTTTAGTCTCAAAGAATTCATCTTCAAAGAAATCAGCTAAATCATATTGTGTTGCTTTCGGAAAATCCTTTAGCTCCTCGGTCAAATCACCACCTTTAAGGTAAAGAATACCGTTTTTTAATTCGTGTTTCTGTTGTTTTTTAATTTTACCCTTGACCCAAGAAACAAAATCCGGCATATTAGTCACCGCCCTACTTACAATAAAATCAAAATCACCTTTTACATTTTCGGCACGTATTTGTTCTGCTTTCACATTTTTTAATTCCAAGGCATCTGCAACAGCCTGAACCACTTTTATTTTCTTGGCAATAACATCTATTAAATAAAAACGGGTTTCCGGAAAAAGAATCGCCAACGGAATTCCTGGAAATCCACCACCAGTACCCACGTCTAAAACATAAGTACCCGGTTCAAAATTTATAATTTTTGCAATTCCCAACGAATGCAAAATGTGCTTCGTATACAAAGCATCAATATCTTTTCTGGAAATAACATTTATTTTTTCATTCCAATCATGATATAAAAAATCCAACTTTTGGAACTGATCTTTCTGAATATCAGTCAAATTAGGAAAATACTTAAGAATCTCGTCCATTACGCTATTTTTTTAACAAAAGTACTCTTTTTCCCTTTGAAATATTTAACTCAATTTTGCATATTGAAAATTTATAATAATTATCTTTGGGGATTATTAAAAAAATATATGATCAACACCTCACCTACATTTGCAAAGCAAGATAATCTGAAATTTTTCAGAACGCTTAACTCACGGGTAAACAGCTATTTCAAAGAAAACAATATCCAAAAAACAGGAAATTGGAAATTGCATTTAAAAGCAATAATTCTATTCACCGTTTTTCTGGCACCTTACTTTTTAATCCTTACACTTGACATGCCTTTTTGGGCACATTTACTCTTAACAATCGTCATCGGAATCGGTATGGCCGGAGTTGGAATGAATGTAATGCATGATGGGAACCACGGATCTTATTCCAATAAAAGTTGGGTAAATAAAATCATGGGCGGCTCTATTTATGTTTTGGCAGGAAATGTACACAATTGGCAAGTGCAACATAATGTTTTGCACCACACCTACACCAACATTCCAGGACATGATGAGGATCTTGATGCCGGAAGAATCATCCGATTTACAAAAGAAGCAAAATGGCATAGTTTCCATCGCTTTCAACACTATTACTCCGTTTTTTTATATGGTTTATTAACTTTCAATTGGGCTATCACTACCGATTTTAAGCAAATGAGAAATTATCTGAAAAGAAAATTATCCTATGGAGAACCAAAAAGCCCAAAAATACTTTGGACTACGCTAATCATCACAAAAATAATCTACGTTTCTATTTGGATTGTGTTACCTATAGTTATTGGAATCACATGGTGGAAAGTACTTATTGGTTTCTTTGTTATGCATTACACTGCCGGACTTATATTGAGTGTTGTTTTTCAATTAGCACACGTAGTTGAAGAAACAACTAATCCTGTTCCAAATGAAAATGGAGAAATCGAAAACACTTGGGCTATTCACCAATTGTTCACCACAACCAATTTTGCGCCAAAAAACAAACTTGTCAATTGGTATACAGGCGGTTTAAATCACCAAATTGAGCACCATATTTTCCCAAATATCAGTCACATTCATTACGGTAAAATTGCAAAAATTGTAAAAGAAACCGCTAAAGAATGCAACTTACCCTATTACGAATACAAAACGATGAGATCTGCCGTTGTAGCACATTTCAAACATTTAAAAGATTTGGGAATGAAACCGGAGCTTATATAAAAATCAAGATGTACTACAGTATATCGCTATAAAACATTAAAAAACTAAAAAACAATAATTAACCTCCCCTACTTTCCAATTGGAAACTCGGGGTATTCAACACAAATTTAATGAACAATCTACTTTCAGACAGAATTAACAATCTGTCTACGTCGCAAACATTAGCTATGGCTGCTTTAGCTAGAGAATTAAAAGCACAAGGAAAAGACATTATCAGTTTAAGCTTAGGTGAACCTGATTTCAATACACCAGACTTCATCAAAGAAGCAGCAAAAAAAGCTATCGATGAAAACTACAGCACTTATTCTCCAGTTGAAGGATATGGTGATTTAAAAGAAGCAATTTGCAGAAAATTCAAAAGAGACAATGGTTTAGATTACAAACCATCTCAAATTGTAGTTTCAACAGGAGCTAAACAATCTTTATACAACATTGCTCAAGTGATGTTAAACGATGGTGACGAAGTAATTTTACCTGCACCATACTGGGTTTCTTATTTTGAAATCGTAAAATTATCAGGTGGTGTACCTGTAGAAGTTCCAACTTCTGTAGATACGGATTTCAAAATCACACCAGAACAATTAGAAGCAGCTATCACACCAAAAACAAAAATGATGTGGTTCAGTTCTCCTTGTAACCCAAGTGGATCTGTTTACAACAGAGAAGAATTAACTGCATTGGCTAAAGTATTGGAAAAACATCCAAACATTTTTGTTGTTGCCGACGAAATCTATGAACATATCAATTTCTCAGGAACTTTTTGCAGTATCGGTTCAATTCCAGGAATGCTTGACAGAACAATTACTGTAAATGGTGTAGCAAAAGCTTTCGCTATGACAGGATGGAGAATTGGATATATCGGCGCTCCAGAATTTATTGCTAAAGCGTGTACAAAAATTCAAGGACAAGTAACCAGTGGTGCAAACAGTATTGCACAACGCGCTACCATTACTGCCGTTGATGCAGATCCAAGTGTATTGAAACACATGGTTGATGCTTTCCATAGCCGTAGAGATTTAGTGGTTGGATTATTGAAAGAAATTCCAGGAATCAAAATCAATGTTCCAGAAGGAGCATTCTACGTATTTCCAGATGTATCTTCTTTCTTTGGAAAAACATTGAGAGGTACAGTTATTAAGGATGCCAATGATTTCTCTATGTACCTTTTGGCCGAAGCCAATGTAGCTACCGTAACTGGTGATGCTTTTGGTAATCCAAACTGTATTCGTTTTTCTTATGCTACCAGCGAAGAATTACTAAAAGAAGCATTACGCAGAATCAAAGACGCGGTTACATTAACTGAAGTTCCTGCATAAAACAAAAAACACTTAAGGTTTATTATATAAAGTTTAAGGTTCAAAGTTTCATTACTTTGAACTTTAAACTTTTTTTTTACCACACCCACACTCCATACTAACGCAATTTGCAAGGACAACTCCCGCGTTGTCCCTCCGCATAAAAACAAATCCCATTATTCTTATATTTGATTCGTATTCAATAATTAAAATCAAAATCAATATGCTGACCGACATTAACCCCAAACTACCCATGCGTAACAAAACAATTACACGTGATTTTTATGTTAATCAATTAGGTTTCGAAGAATTTGGCAGCGCAGATTTTGACGGTTATTTAATGGTTCAAAAAGACAGTATTCAAATTCATTTTTTTGAATTTGCAACAATTGATCCAAAAGAAAATTATGGTCAAGTATACATTCGTACCGACAACATCGACCAATTGTATCGAACTTTGTTAAACCACAATGTAAGCATTCATCCATCAGGACATTTGCAAATCAAACCTTGGAGACAAAAGGAATTTTCGATACTCGATCCTGACAATAACTTACTCACTTTCGGACAAAGTTTATAACAAATTTAGTAGGAACAACTCGCGAGCTGTCCCTACGCTTATTAATTACAATAATTGTTTCAAACCACAAAAACAGAAAGAAAACTTCAACGGCACTTAATCCATTTTAATTATCGTTTTTTCTTTTAACACAGTTATTTCCAAAAAATCCATGCCTGAATTAGAAAACTCGGATAATTTATAAGAACTTTGCAAACTTTTTTAGGCGAAAGCCAAAAATCCTAAAGTTTTAGAAATAAATAAATTATCATCAGCGACAGATGAAAAAAAAGATAGAAATACTTGCTCCGGCAAAAGATTTGATTCACGGTATGGCAGCCATCAACAGTGGTGCCGATGCAGTTTATATTGGTGCGCCACAATTCGGTGCGCGTTCTAACGCTACCAACTCGATTGAAGACGTAGCCGAATTAGTAAAATATGCCCATTTATACAACGCCCAAGTATTTGTAGTAATCAATACCATTCTTTACGACAACGAACTCGAAACTTGTCGCCAGATGATTTGGGAATTGTACCATATAGGTGTTGATGCACTCATCATACAAGACATGGCAATCATGGAAATGGAGTTACCTCCCATCGTGTTGCACGCCAGTACACAAGCCAACAACAGGGATGCCGATAAAATTAAGTTTCTCGCTGATGCAGGAATTAAACGTGTGGTACTCGCCCGTGAATTGAACTTGCACCAAATCAAAGAAATAAGTGATGCTTCAGATGTCGAATTGGAGTTCTTTGTGACCGGTGCGTTGTGCGTATCATT
Organism: Flavobacterium maritimum; assembly: GCF_040049085.1. NCBI lineage: Bacteria > Pseudomonadati > Bacteroidota > Flavobacteriia > Flavobacteriales > Flavobacteriaceae > Flavobacterium > Flavobacterium maritimum. The sequence goes on along the minus strand of NZ_JBDLZY010000006.1, from coordinate 344,512 downwards.
CAGCGGAAACTGCTATATGAGCGTGGCCAATGGCGAGCGTTCTGCCAACCGAGGTTCCTGTGCACAAAATTGCCGCTTGCCATACAACTTAATCGATGGTCATGGCGATACTTTAATCAAAAACAGTCACTTGCTTTCTATTAAAGATTTTGACGTTTCTGACCAAATTCCAAATCTAATAGAAGCCGGAATTTGCTCCTTCAAAATTGAAGGCCGTCTAAAAGATATCGTCTATGTAAAAAACAACGTTTCTTACTTACGTCAAAAACTGGAAGCTTTTCTGGAAGGCAACGATAAATACACCAAAGCTTCTTCGGGTAAATGTACATATACTTTTGATTCAGCTTTAAATCGCACCTTTAACCGTGGTTATACCGATTATTTCGTTAATGAACGTCACAGCTCAATTGGTTCGTGGGAAAGTCCAAAATCTAAAGGACAATACATTGGAAAACTGATCAAAACCATCGGAAATTCATATGAAATAGAAAACGGGCATTTATTGAACAATGGTGATGGACTTTGTTTTATCAACGAAAACAATGAAGCTGATGGTATTTATGTAAACAAAGTTGAAAATGGTTTGGCTTACCCAAACGTCCTGAAAGAAATTGCTCCGGGAACCTTCATTTATCGCAACAATGACGCCGCTTTCATTAAAATCGTGGAACGGGAAGACAGTGCTGTGAGAAAAATAAGCACTACCTTATTGTTGACCGAAAACGAAACTGGTTTTGAATTAATAGCTACCGATGAAGATGGCAATGTGAGTACCGTTCATTTGGTCCACGCTAAAGAACAAACCAAAAACAATCAGTCTATTACCGAAAATATCAAAACACAATTGGCCAAAACAGGTTTTACGCCTTATACTGCTGATGAAATCAATGTGATGTTCTCAGAAAACTGGTTCCTTCCTATTTCTAAAATCAACGAAATGCGCAGAACCGTTTATGAGCAATTGTCAGAAATTCGTTTGACCAATTACAAACGTGAAGAACATCAAATCGTAAAAACATCACATCCATATCCGGAAACCAAATTGGATTTCATGTACAATGTTTCCAACAAGATTGCACGTAAATTTTACGAACGACACGGTGTTACCGAAATTGAAAAAGCATTTGAATTGCAATGGGATCCAGGAAAATCCCGTGTAATGACCACTAAATATTGCATCAAATACGAATTGGAAAAATGTCCTAAATACCACAGAGATACCATGGAAACCAAACTAAAAGAACCATTGGTGTTAAAACAAGGAGAATTAGAATACAAATTGAAATTCAATTGCAAACCTTGTGAAATGGAAATTTGGGAAAAAGATGCCGAATTTGAAATTGAGGAAGATTAATACCTACCAAAACCGATGGCTTATAAAATAAAGCCATCGGTTTTTTTCTTAAATTTGGGCGTGACCATAATCCCGCACACAAAAAAATCCAGTACGGACAGCTCGCGAGCTGTCCCTAACAAATTGAAACATGAAAATACTACTACTAGGCTCAGGCGAATTAGGAAAGGAATTTGTAATCGCTGCGCAACGAATCGGACAAACCATCATTGCAGTTGACAGTTACGAAAATGCACCGGCCATGCAAGTCGCCCACGAATTTGAAGTTATCAATATGCTCGACGGAGAAGCCCTAGACCGAATAGTAGCTAAACACAAACCCGATTTTATTGTTCCGGAAATAGAAGCGATTCGTACCGAACGTTTTTACGAATACGAAAAGCAAGGCATCACAGTAGTCCCTTCGGCAAAAGCTGCCAATTTTACCATGAACAGAAAAGCAATACGTGATTTGGCCGCAAAGGAATTAGGATTAAAAACCGCCAATTACCGTTATGCCACCACAGCTGAAGAATTGCAAAAAGCAGTATTGGAAGTTGGAATTCCATGTGTGGTAAAGCCATTAATGTCTTCCTCTGGAAAAGGACAATCCACTATCAAAACAGAAGCTGATATTGAAAAAGCGTGGAATTACGCCGTTGAAGGTTCTCGTGGAGACGTTGTAGAAGTAATCGTAGAAGCTTTTGTAAAATTCAATTCAGAAATTACCTTGCTAACTATTGCTCAAAACAACAACCCAACTCTGTTTTGTGCACCGATTGGCCATCGTCAAGAACGTGGAGACTACCAGGAAAGCTGGCAACCTGCCCGAATTTCCGACAAAGATTTATATGAAGCACAAGACATGGCCGAAAAAGTTACCGAAGCTTTGGGCGGCGCAGGACTTTTTGGAGTTGAATTTTTCTTAGCTGATGATGGCGTTTATTTCTCAGAATTATCGCCAAGGCCCCATGACACCGGAATGGTGACGTTGGCAGGAACACAAAATTTCAACGAATTCGAATTGCATTTACGTGCGATTTTAAGTTTACCCATTTCAGAAATCATATTAGAAAAAGCCGGAGCGAGTGCTGTTATTTTAGCTTCGGAACATTCAACAAATCCTACTTATTTCGGAATTGAAAATATAGCTGCTTTATCCAAAACTGATTTTAGAATCTTTGGAAAACCCAGCTCAAGACCTTATCGAAGAATGGGAGTGGCTTTAGCACATGACACTTTAGAAACTCCAATTGAAGAAATTGTTGAAAGAGCCAAAAAAGCTGCTTCCCTCGTAACTGTCAATTCCTAATTATTGTTTAGAAATCCGGAAAGCGGTCGGCGTCATTCCAACATGCTTTTTGAATAATCGTGTAAAATAAGAATAATCGTCATAGCCTACAGCTGTGGCGATTTCGTTTACAGTCAATTTTTTATCCATCAACATTCGCTTAGTTTCGAGAATAACCCGATCGATTATCACTTCGGTTGTGGTCTTTTTCAGGATCTCGTTGCATATTCTGTTCAAATGCTTTAACGTAATATGAAGCCGTGAAGCATAAAAAGAGGGCAGTTTTTGTGTTTTAAAATACCCTTCTAAAAGCACTTCAAAGTCCTTAATTTTCACATTATACGAATGTGCTTCATAAAGATGGGTTACATTATATTTTCGGGCAATCTCAATATGAATAATATCCAAAAGATTCATAATCTTATCCTGTTTCAACATTTTATTTCCTCTAATTTCAGAAATCATACTATCAAAATAAGGAACTATTGCTTTTGATTCGGCTTGATCAAAAACCATTTCGGGTTTGTTGTTTACAGAAGAATAAAAAGGATACTCATCAATACTTTTTTGACCAAAATAAAGATTATACATTTCCTGAGAATAGAAAATAACAAACCCTTCAATATCGTCTGATAAATTCCAATGATGCATTTGTCCGGGCTGTAAAAAAAACATACTCCCCGCTTGAATATGAAACGTTGTAAAATCAATTTCATGTGTTCCGGAACCATTGGTAAAAAATACCAGTACATACGAATTGTGCCGATGCGGCTCTTCAACAAAACTGTGATTGATTAAATGATTTTTAAAAGTATTAATATACAAATCACTATTCACTGCACTATCGTTAAACCGTTGAATATTGTAAATAGGATATTTTTTCATACTTCACCCAATGTCTTTATTGTGCTATAATTAGCGAATATAGAAAACATTCAGGAAACCAATATGAAATACCTTTGGAAAAAATTATTAAAATGTCACACGCCATCGTCCACATCCTAAATAACGACTGCCCTCATTGTCACGAAGGTAAAGTTTTTAATGAAAAAAACATTTTCTTCAATCTTGGATTTCCTAAAATGAATGCATATTGTTCGCATTGCAATTATAAATTTGAAAAAGAACCGGGCTATTTCTTCGGAGCCATGTATGTAAATTACGGTTTAACGGTAGCACAAGGAATTGCAACATATCTAATTGCTCATTTATTCTTTAAAGAAACATTCGATTTGAGAATGATCCCTATTATTGCAGGTACAATTATCGCCTTATCTTCTTTTAACATTCGATTTTCGCGATTATTATGGATTTATATGTTTAAAAATTATTCCATCTAAAAATTTTACAGCTCCCCATAAAAACAGTTATCTTAGCAAAACTAATTTCTTAGAACATGAAAAAGCTACTATACCTGTTATTCATATTGACAGCAATAACAACAAATGCACAAGATAAAAAAGAGCAACCTAAATCTCAAATTGTAGAAGCTTCCTGCGGACAATGTCAATTTGGAATGGAAGGACACGGCTGCGAATTGGCCATTCGAATAGATGGAAAAACTTATTTTGTTGATGGCAGTTCTATCGATTCCCATGGTGATGCACATGCCGAAGACGGTTTTTGCGCTGCCATCAGAAAAGCAGAAGTCGTTGGAGAAGTAACCGACAATCGATTCAAAGCGACGTCTTTTAAATTACTTCCTAAAAATTAGTCTGTGAATTTAATTCTTGAAAATATTGCTAAACATGTCTCACTGACTCCGGAAGAACAGACACTTTTTTTATCGTTAACAGAAACCAAAACCTATAAAGCTAAAACCATTCTGCTAAAAGAGGCTGAAGTTTGTACCTATTCTTTTTTTGTTACCAAAGGTATTTTACGCAGTTACACGATTGATGAAAATGGCGTAGAACATGTAATGAGTTTTGCCTGCCCCGGTTGGTGGATTGCTGACATGTACAGTTATCTTTCTCAACGTCCGGGACAATTATACATTGAGGTAAATGAAGATGCTGAAGTGATTCTTTTATCAAAAGAAAACCAAGAACAGTTGTACAATACCATTCCAAAAATGGAACGTTTCTTCAGAATTCTTATCGAAAACTCACTCGTAGCCAATCAGCAACGTTTAATTGACAACTTGAGTTTTACCGCAGAAGCGCGATATGACAAGTTTACCAAAAAATATAAAGAATTAGTCAATTGCCTTCCTCAAAAACAAATCGCTTCCTATATAGGTGTAACTCCAGAATTTTTCAGTAAAATGAAAGCAAGGTTACTCAAAAAATAAAAAATTCCTTATTCCACTTAAACCCGACAGATCTACAAAATCTGTCGGGTTTTTTATTTCTTAATCTAGGTTAAGTAGATTCCAAATCGACCGGCTGTATCTTTGTACCATCAAAATAACAGTTATGAATCGAAAAATAATTAGTAGAAAAAGTTTACTGGAAACGAGGGCCATAATTAGCGTAAACGCAACAGCCAATTAGCTCCCAATTTCATTATTTTCATTTCTTAATCTAGGTTAAGTACATTACAAGTCAATCAGTTATATCTTTGTATCACCAAAATAACAGTTATGAATCGAAAAGATTTTATTAAAAGAAGCTTACTCGGAACAAGTGCCGTAATTACCGGAAGCGCAATAGCCAACAAACTATCAACTAACGAAGCAGAAACAATAGGATTTAATCACATTCAAAACACAAATTCAAAAATTATGAAAAATATCGTATTACATAAAGCCAATACTCGCGGTCATGCCAATCATGGTTGGTTAAACAGTCATCACACTTTTAGTTTTGCAAACTATCACAATCCGGAACGTATGAACTTCGGAGCCTTAAGAGTCCTAAATGACGATACTGTATCGGCCGGAATGGGATTTGGCACACACCCTCATGCCAATATGGAAATCATAAGCATTCCTCTTGAAGGGGATTTGGAACACCAAGACAGCATGGGAAACAAAACTGTAATCAAGAAAGGGGATATCCAAATAATGAGTGCAGGGACTGGAGTACAACACAGTGAATACAACAAAAACAAGGACAAAGAAGTAAAATTTTTGCAAATATGGGTGTTCCCAAATGAAAAAAATGTTAGTCCTCGTTATGATCAAATTACCCTAAAAGAAGAAGAAAGACACAATCAATTGCAACAGATTGTTTCACCAAAGCCAGAAGACGGCGGTGTTGCGATTCACCAAGATGCTTGGTTCCATTTAGGAAAATTTGATAAAAATATCGAACTACCTTATACAATCAAGAAAAAAGGAAATGGTTTATACGTGTTTGTTCTTAAAGGTGACATCGCTGTAAACGACCAAGAACTTAACACTCGTGATGGTTTTGGAATCTGGGATATCGATTCTGTAAAAATAAAAGCTACCTCTGATGCCGAATTTTTATTGATGGAAGTTCCAATGCAATTTTAATAATCAGAAAAAAAGAGAAACTTATAACATACTATAAAAACAACAAATTACAACAAATTAAAATTATGACAACAACAAAATGGGCAATAGACCCAACACACTCAGAGATAGGTTTTAAAGTAAAACACATGATGTTTACTAATGTATCCGGTAATTTTGGAAAATACGATGCAACAATCAGTACCGAAGGGGATTCTTTCGAAAATGCAGCTATCGAATTTTCAGCTGATATCAATTCTATTGATACTCGAAATGCAGACAGAGACAATCACTTAAAAAGTGCTGACTTTTTTGACGCTGAAAACCATCCAAAATTAACATTCAAAGCCTCTTCATTCTCTAAAGTAGATGATGAAAATTATGAATTGGCCGGTGATTTAGGAATTCGTGGAGTACAAAAATTTGTAAAATTTCCAGTAGAATTCAGTGGACTAATGACCGATCCTTGGGGAAACACCAAAGCAGGACTAATTATTTCAGGAAAAATAAACCGTAAAGATTGGGGATTGAACTGGAACTCTGCTTTAGAAACCGGAGGTGTTTTGGTAAGTGATGACGTTCGTCTAAACATTGAATTACAATTATTGAAACAATAAATCATTACAACTACTCAGTACAGTAGTTAAGATGTTAAGATACTAAGTTGCTAAGATTCTAAGTTAAGGTTAAACGGATAGCAGTATTGTTCTACCTCTTTAGAATCGTCCTCCTAAACCTTATAAAATTAGCATTTTATAACCTGAGCACCTTCTGCGTAGTTACAAATCATTTTATAAAAGTGATGTCAATTTAGGACAAACCCCTATATTTCATTTTGAAGTATAGGGGTTTGCTTTTATGTCTGTTTTTTATCTTTCCAAATAAATGCCAAAAAAATAGTATTTTTGCACCCAATTGAAATCAAAAATATGGAATACCTCTTTGGGCGTTCCATCTGATAAAATAAACAACAATAAAAAACTACAGATGAAAGCATACGTATTTCCAGGTCAAGGTGCACAGTTCACAGGAATGGGTAAAGACTTATATGAAAACTCTCCTTTAGCTAAAGAATTATTTGAGAAAGCTAATGAAATATTAGGTTTCCGCATCACAGACATCATGTTTGAAGGAACAGCCGAGCAATTGAAAAAAACTAAAGTGACTCAACCGGCAGTGTTTTTACATTCGGTAATTTTAGCTAAAACCCTAGAAGACTTTAAACCAGAAATGGTGGCAGGACATTCTTTGGGTGAATTCTCAGCTTTAGTTGCCAATGGCGTCTTGTCTTTTGAAGACGGACTAAAATTGGTTTCGCAAAGAGCTTTGGCCATGCAAAAAGCTTGTGAAATAAAACCATCTACCATGGCAGCAGTTTTAGGATTAGCAGACAATATAGTTGAAGAAGTTTGTGCTTCAATTGACGGAATTGTAGTAGCTGCCAATTATAACTGTCCAGGACAATTAGTAATTTCAGGAGAAACTACAGCGGTAGAAAAAGCTTGTGAAGCTATGAAAGCAGCAGGTGCAAAACGTGCTTTATTATTACCGGTTGGTGGAGCTTTTCACTCTCCAATGATGGAGCCCGCTCGTGAAGAATTAGCTGCTGCTATTGAAGCAACAACATTCTCTACTCCTATTTGCCCAGTATATCAAAATGTAACGGCAAGCGCAGTTTCTGATCCATCCGAAATCAAGAAAAACCTAATCATTCAATTGACTGCTCCGGTAAAATGGACACAATCTGTACAACAAATGATTAAAGACGGGGCTACTTTATTCACTGAAGTTGGTCCAGGAAAAGTATTAGCCGGATTAATTGGAAAAATTGACAAAGAAGCTGCAACAGCTAATGCTTAACTAGCTTATAGTATTCAGTCTCAATATTCAGATTTTAAATAAATTAAAAATCCTCACAAGCAGATGTTTGTGAGGATTTTTTTATATTTTTAATTATTCTTAAATCTCTGAAAAATGAAAAAAATACTCTTCATTGTTTTATTTATCAATTGGATAAATATTTATTCTCAAGAAACAAAAATTGAAGCTCCTGACTATAAAAAGATAGAGTCAGAAATCAAACAAAAAACATCTGAATTTTACTATTCAAAATTAGTTGACAAATTTAATGCTGCTGATACTACCATGACATTAGAAGAAAAAAGGCATTTATATTATGGCTTTACATTTCAAAAAAATTATTCTCCTTATTCCAGTTCCAAACATTCAGAAAAACTGAGAACTTTAATAGATAAAGAAAAATTATCAAATGAAGATTATGAGGAAATAATTAAATTATCAGACTTAATTCTATACGACAATCCCTTTGATTTAAGAACTCTTAACTATAAAAGCTACTGCTTAAAACAACTTAACAAAGAAACCGAATTAGAAAAAGTCATTGTAAAAATGAATATAATAATGACCGCGTTAATGAGTTCCGGTGACGGAATAAGTAAAGAGACAGCATTTTATGTCATAACCACATCAAACGAATATGATTTATTAAACATGTTAGGTTTTAGTTTTGGAGGAGAACAAAGTCTTATTGAGCATTATGATTATCTTAAATTAGACGAAAATCAATACAACATTCCTGGTTTTTATTTTGATGTCAGTCCTTGTTTGAATTATCTCAGCAACGATTTCAAATAAGGCTTTTAAAGTATTTAAAACTAAATTTCACAACAAAAAATCCCAAACTATCACTCGATACTTTGGGATTTTGTTTATAAAGATGCACTACAGTATATTTCTACGAACGAATCTTCTGCTCCCATTTCCAGGCGCTGGCCATTGCGTCTTCCAGAGTGGATTCTGCTTTCCAACCTAAGACCGTATTCGCTTTATCAGTATTGGCGTAAGCTGAAGTAATATCTCCTTCTCTACGCGCTACAATTTTATAAGGTAATTTTTGCCCGCTAACTTTTTCAAAAGCTTGAATTACATCCAAAACAGAACTTCCCGTTCCAGTTCCAAGATTAAAAGTCTCCACTTTAGATACATTCTTTTTATTCAACAAACGTTGCAAAGCAATAACATGGGCTTTCGCCAAATCCACTACATGAATATAATCGCGAACAGCAGTACCGTCAGGAGTTGGATAATCGTCTCCATAAACGGATAATTCTTTGCGCAAACCAATTCCGGTCTGTGTAATAAACGGCACTAAGTTTTGTGGTACACCTATAGGCAATTCTCCAATTTCAGTTGACGGATGCGCTCCAATCGGATTGAAATAACGTAACAAAATAGCATTGATATTAGTTACTTTGGTCGTATCTGTAATGATTTCCTCTCCTATTTGTTTGGTGTTCCCATAAGGAGACATGGCCGTCTGAACAGGAGCATCTTCGGTAATTGGCATTTTTTCGGCCTGACCATAAACCGTACAGGAAGAACTGAAAATAAAACTGGCATCCTCTTTTTGTTGCAATCCTTGTAAAATATAAACTAAAGTATTGATGTTGTTTTCATAATACAGCAACGGGTTCTCTACACTTTCACCAACTGCTTTTGAAGCTGCGAAATGTATTACTCCTGAAATATCATGATGTCTTATGAAAAAATCCTGTACTTTATCCTTTTCGCGCAAATCTAACTTTTCGAAGGCGGGAACTTTTCCTGTAATACTCTGAATCCCGTCTAATACATTCAGTGATGTATTCGACAAATCATCTATAACTATGACTTCAAATCCTTCATTCTGTAATTCCACTACTGTATGAGATCCTATAAATCCCAAACCGCCTGTTACTAATATTTTCATTTAATGTTGATTTGTTTATTTGCCAAGTCCGTTAATCGGGTTGATGATTAACTAAATAACAATCGAAATAGACTATTTATTTAAAAATTCTAACACACTATCAGTGATGAATTTTATTTGCTCGTCATCTAATTCGGTATGCATTGGTAACGAAATTACTTCTTTTACCAATTGGTTCGTAACCGGAAAATCTTCTTCTTTGTAACGGGTATCCATATACGCTTTTTGCGAGTGCAACGGAATTGGGTAATAAATAGCACATGGAATGCCTTTGTCTAACAAATGTTGCATTAAACCATCTCTATCCCCATTAATAATTCTCAAAGTATATTGGTGAAAAACATGACAATCACAAATATCACAAATACTCGGAGCTATAATATTTTTGTGTCCTTCGAAAGCAGCAGTATATTTTCTGGCTGCATCCTGTCTTGCTTTATTATATTCATCCAACAAAGGTAATTTAGCATTTAAAACCGCCGCCTGAATACTGTCTAAACGGGAATTCACCCCTACAACATCATGGTGATATCGTTCGTACATTCCGTGATTTACGATTCCGCGCAAGGTATGGGCTAAGGCATCATCATTAGTAAAAATAGCCCCGCCATCACCGTAACATCCTAAATTCTTGGAAGGAAAAAATGAAGTAGCTCCTACATTTCCGATAGCTCCAACTTTCTTTTTAGTTCCGTCCGCAAACTTATAATTGGCTCCAATCGCTTGCGCATTATCCTCAATAACATATAAATTATGTTCTTTGGCAATTGCCATAATAGCCTCCATATTAGCTGCACGGCCAAACAAATGTACCGGCACAATAGCCTTGGTTTTTGGTGTAATTGCTTTTTTGATTCCTTCGATAGAAATATTCATATTTACCATATCAACATCTACTAAAACTGGTGTCAACTGCAATAAAGCAATAACCTCAACAGTTGCAGCAAAAGTAAAATCGGCAGTGATTACCTCATCGCCAGGTTTCAAACCTAAGCCCATCATGGCAATTTGCAAAGCATCAGTTCCATTAGCACACGGAATTACATGCTTTACACCCAGATATTCTTCTAAAGATTTTTGGAATTTATGAACTTGAGGTCCATTAATGTAGGCATTGGTGTCCAAAACTTCCTGAATGGAAGTGTTTACGGTTTCTTTTATTTTATCATACTGACTTTTTAAGTCAACCATTTGAATTTTTCTCATTGAAATTTTTCTTTAAAGTTCGAAAGTTTAAGGTTTTGGAAATGCCCGTATGCTTTCTAAAAATGCAGAACAAAAATAGTTATTTAAAGAGTTTAAACCAATCAAATTAATATAAAGAAAACGTATTTTAGCCACAAAATTTCAAGTATGCTTTTTCTTTATAATCTAATCGTTCAAATTGCTGGTTTTTTACTAAAACTCATAGCTCTTTTCAGTCCAAAAATGAAATTATTCATAGAGGGCAGAAAGATTGTTTTTCCAGTTTTAGAACAAAAAATAAAACCAACCGACAAAACAATCTGGTTTCACGCAGCTTCCTTAGGCGAATACGAACAAGGCCTACCCGTGATTGAAAAAATCAAAGAAGCGTTTCCTTTGCACAAAATTGTAATCACTTTCTTCTCCCCTTCCGGTTACGAAGTACGAAAAAACAATACCGTTGCCGATGTAACAATCTACCTGCCATTGGACACCAAAAAAAACGCACAAAAATTTTTAAAACTCGTTCATCCGGATTTGGTGTTTTTTATCAAATATGAATATTGGCCAAATTATTTAGCTGAACTCAAGAAACTACAAACAAAAACCTATCTGATTTCGGGAATCCTTAGAGAAAATCAGCTTTTTTTCAAATGGTACGGTGGTTTTTACAGAGAAGCACTGAACACCTTTGATTATTTCTTTGTACAAAATGAAAATTCAAAAAAATTATTACTGGGATTAGGCAAAACAAATGTAGCTGTCTCGGGAGACACTCGATTTGATCGGGTTGCCGCAATCTTAGAAAAAGATAATTCCTTAAATTTTATTTCTCAATTTAAAGACAATACATTAACCATTGTTGTGGGAAGTTCTTGGCCGAAAGACGAGAATTTATTAGTTGATTTTATTAATTCGAATACATTGAATGTAAAATTTATAATTGCGCCCCATAATATAAAAGCCGAACAAATCCAACAATTACAAAACAGCATCACCAAAAAAACAGTACTGTTTACGGAAAAAGAAAATAAGAATCTTGCCGACTACGAGGTTTTCATTATTGACACAATAGGAATCTTAACCAAAATCTACAGTTATGCCGATATTGCTTATGTAGGTGGTGGTTTTGGAAATCCCGGTGTCCATAATTTACTGGAACCGGCAACTTTTGGCGTTCCAATTGTGATTGGACCAAACTATTCTCATTTTGCGGAAGCAACAGCTCTCGTAAACATGGAAGCTTGTATCTCTATTACCAATGCCATAGATTTAAATAAAGTATTCAGAAATCTAATCCTGGACGACAGCCTCCGACAAGAAAAAGGACTTTTGTGTGAAACTTTCGTCCAAATGAACAAAGGAGCCACTGCCATTATCCTTAAATACATTTTGAATAATTCAATTTAAAATCGCCAAGCCCTGATCGGTTTGAGATTCGAACTGTAAAAAATGGCATCTTATCCCGTATTTTACATTTCCCAACAAAGCAGATAAAAATTACAACCTAAATTCAATATCATGAAATTTTTTAAATTAATCCTATTATTATTTGTTATTCAAACACAGGCCCAGCAAGGCGGCATGTGGATCCCTTCGTTATTAAACGGAATGAATGAAAAAGAAATGAAAGATTTAGGCATGAAAATGTCGGTAAAAGACATTTACGATGTCAATCAATCGAGTTTAAAAGATGCCGTCCCGCACTTTAATGGTGGTTGCACCTCCGAAGTAATTTCCCCAAAAGGACTGATTTTAACCAATCATCACTGTGGATTTTCACAGATTCAATCGCACTCTACAGTAGATCATGATTATCTGACCGATGGTTTCTGGGCTTACAAAATGGAAGACGAATTGCCTAACGAGAATTTAAAAGTCACTTTCATTGTCAAGATTGAAGATGTGACCACTGCTGTTTTAGAAGGAGTTACTTCACTTACTTCCGAATTAGAAAAACAAAAGAAAATTCAGGAAAACATCACTTCCTTAACCAATTCTTTACCTAAGGAAAACTGGCAGGAAAACAAAATCCGAACGTTTTACGAGGGCAATCAATACATGCTTTTTGTAACAGAAACCTTTACAGATGTCCGTTTAGTTGGTGCTCCACCTTCGTCTGTAGGGAAATTTGGTTCCGATACAGATAACTGGGTTTGGCCTCGTCATACCGGTGATTTTTCATTATTCAGAATTTATGCTGACAAAAACAATCGTCCGGCAGCTTATTCAAAAGACAATGTTCCTTATACACCAAAACACTTCTTACCAATTTCACTTGATGGCGTAGCCCAAGATGATTTTACTTTAGTTTTTGGTTATCCAGGAAAAACGAATGAATATTTACCAGCTGTTGCGATTGAACAAATTGCAAAGGAGCTAAATCCGGCAAAAATCGAAATAAGAGACAAAGCATTGAAAGTTGCTGATAGTTTCATGAGAAAAGACAATGCAATCAAAATTCAGTATGCCGCGAAATACGCCAGAATTGCCAATTATTGGAAAAAATGGATTGGTGAAACCCAAGGATTAAAAAAATCAAATGCCGTTGCCATTAAGAGAGAATCTGAAAAAGCTTTTCAGCAAAAAATAGTAAAAGCCGGCAAAGAAAATGAATACGGAACACTTTTAGCTGATTTCGAAAAAAACTACGCAGAAATAGCTCCATACGCCTCTGCCAGAGATTATTTCACAGAAGTTGTACAGGTCAACACGGAATTATTAAGCGTTGGCTACAAATTGTACCAACTGGAACAAGTTTACAAAACCAAAGGAGAGCAATCCTTTACAGATCGAAAAAACAATCTGATAACCGGATTAAATGATTTCTACAAAGATTTTAATGCTACTGTCGATGAAAAGGTTTTTGAGCAATTGATCGAATTGTACGCCACTAAATCACCAAAACAGTTTTTACCACAAAGCTTGACAAATGTGGACACTAAAAATTTGGCCACAGCAATTTATTCGAAATCTAAACTACTAAATTACGCAGGCCTAAAAGAATTGTTAACCGGCGACACGCAGACGGTACTCACAAATTTGAACAATGACAATGGATTTCTATTTGTAAAAGAATTAGCCGACAAATACCTGAAAGAAGTTGCCCCAAAATACGACGAAATCAATTTAAAGATTACAGCATTGCAACGTACGTATATGAAAGCACAATTGGAATTAAATAAAGGAAGCCGAATTTTTCCGGATGCTAATAGCACATTGAGGATTACTTACGGAAAAGTAAAAGGATACGAGCCTAAAGACGGTATAATTTACTCGCCTATAACCTATTTAGACGGTGTGATGGAAAAATACATCCCTGGAGACTATGAATTTGATATCCCTGCAAAATTAATAGATCTATATAAAACCAAAGATTATGGTATATATGGTGAAAAAGGCAAAATGCCCGTTTGCTTTATTGGCACGAATCACACAACAGGAGGAAATTCGGGAAGTCCGGCAATTGACTCCAAAGGGAATTTAATAGGCCTTAATTTTGACCGGGTTTGGGAAGGAACCATGAGTGATATCTATTACGATCCTAGCATTTGTAGAAACATTATGGTCGATGCACGATACATTCTTTTCATTATAGATAAATATGCCGGAGCAAAAAACCTGATAAATGAGTTAAAACTGGTTCATCCTAAAAAAAAGTAATTTACTGGAAAAGAAAACCTTAATAACAAAAACAACCAAAAAACAAAGAAACAATAGTAATGTCAAATATTTATCAATTACACTAATTAACTGGCACGATAATTGTGAATTGTTTTGGCGTCGGTGAAAATATTATTTTTGAAAAAAAAAATAAAAAAATATTTTACATATTAAAAAATTTATATCTTTGCCACGAATTAATAATTAACCTTTTATAATAAAGTAAGATGAAAAAAGTATTTTTAAGTTTAGCTGCTGTTGCTGTATTAACTGTTGTATCATGTAAAAAAGCTGACGCTCCTGCTGAAGAGGCTGTAGCTGCTGACACTACTGCTGTAGTTGTTGATTCTGCTGCTGTTGTAGCTGACACTGCTGCTGTTGCTGTTGACTCTGCTGCTGCTGCTCCTGCTGCTGAAGCTCCTGCTGCTAAGTAATTCTAAATTACACAGAAAAAATTTAAGCCGTTACACTTAGTGTTACGGCTTTTTTTTGCGCTTTAATTTTAGCAAAAAAAAGACATCTTCTCCGCCAAACAAATTACCACTACACCAACCTACCCTAAATCCTTTAATCTGGAAAAATAAAATCATTCTCAGAAAAATCCAAGATCTCTGATTTAGAAGCAGACTTAACAATCTCATCAATCCCTTTCTGAAGTCGCAACTGTGTAGTATACTTTCTACTGGTCGCAAAATGATCTCCCCCTAAAAGCAGTTTAAAAAAAAACTTCCCATTAGTAGATTTAAACTTTAAAAAATCAGCAGACTCAATATTCTGCTTGAATTTTTCAATATCCTCTTCACACTCAAATTTAAGTTCATAACTCAAACTCGTAAATATAGTCTTCCCCTTTCTGGAAGTGAACACAAACTTATATTCATCATTGAATCGCTTACTAATCACAAAAGCTCCCATAATCTAGTCTATAATACAAATTGAATAATTATTACCGAAAGCATCAGAATATGCATTCACACCAAAACCAAACACTCTAAAACAAAAAAAACCTCTTCAATTGAAGAGGTTTTAGTACTCAGAGCGGGACTTGAACCCGCACGAACATTGCTGTTCACTGGATTTTAAGTCCAGCGTGTCTACCAATTTCACCATCCGAGCATTATATGGCGTTGGAGCGAAAAACGGGGCTCGAACCCGCGACCTCGACCTTGGCAAGGTCGCGCTCTACCAACTGAGCTATTTTCGCATTTTCAATTCTTAAAAAGAACCGCGATACTTGTTCTGTATTGCGGATGCAAATTTAGTACATTAATTCAATTACACAAGCCTTTTTTATAAAAATTTTACAGATAATTTCTAATCTTCTGATAACGTAAACTTTAAAATTAAAATTATTTTTTAGTCAGCATTCTTTTGATTTCATTCAGCTTCATCAATGCTTCCATTGGTGTTATTGTATTGATATCTAAATTTAAGATCTCTTCTTTGATCTCTTCCAATAAAGGATCATCTAAATTAAAGAAACTCATTTGCATTTCATCCTTTGCCGTTTTAATTCCGTTTAACGCATCGCTGGAATGATCTTTCTCCAGCTTCTTCAGCAGCTTTTGTGCTTTTAAAATTACTATCTGCGGCATTCCCGCCATCTTTGCAACATGTATCCCAAAACTATGTGCACTACCTCCTTTTACTAATTTCCTAATAAAAAGCACTGTCTCTTTCAATTCCTTTACAGCAACATTATAATTCTGGATTCTGGAAAGCGATTCACTCATTTCATTTAACTCATGATAATGGGTCGCGAATAGTGTTTTAGGCCTAGAGGGGTGTTCGTGTAAAAATTCTGCAATTGCCCAAGCAATCGAAATCCCGTCATAGGTGCTGGTTCCCCTTCCTATTTCATCTAACAAAACTAAACTTCTGTCTGAAATATTATTCAAAATAGAGGCTGTTTCGTTCATTTCAACCATAAATGTTGATTCCCCCATCGAAATATTGTCAGAAGCCCCAACTCTGGTGAATATTTTATCCACTATTCCCATTCTAACACTGTCTGCAGGAACAAAACTTCCCATTTGAGCCAAGAGCACAATTAAGGCAGTTTGACGCAAAATAGCCGACTTACCAGACATATTAGGCCCTGTAATCATAATCAACTGCTGTGTTTCTCTATCCAGAAAAACATCATTGGCAATATAGGGTGTTCCAACCGGCAATTGTTTTTCAATAACCGGATGCCTTCCGTTTTTAATTTCCAATTCGAAGGTATCGTCAATTTCCGGACAGATGTAATTATTCTCAATAGCCAATTGCGTAAAAGAACACAAACAATCCAATTGCGCTACCAAATTAGCATTCATCTGCACTGGCTTGATATATGTCGCAATCCAACTGACCAATTGTTCAAACAAATCCAGTTCTATTTTATGGATTTTCTCTTCAGCGCCAAGGATTTTTGTCTCATATTCCTTCAATTCCTCGGTAATATATCGCTCTGCATTCACCAAGGTCTGTTTTCGAATCCATTCCTGCGGAACTTTATCTTTATGTGTATTTCGAACTTCGATATAATACCCAAAAACATTATTAAATGATATTTTCAAAGATGAAATTCCAGTTCTTTCTGATTCTCTTTTTTCAATTCCTTCCAAATATTCTTTTCCGGAAGTCGATATCGCCCTCAAATCATCCAACTCCTCACTAATGCCTTTTGCAATCGCATTTCCTTTGGCAATAGCTACTGGAGCATCTTGATTTAAAGTAGTTTTAATTTTATCCCGCAACAAATCGCAACTATGCAAACTATCACCGATTACTTTTACAGCTTCTTGCGGACTCTCTAAAGCCAAAGTCTTGATAGGAATAATTGCATCCAAAGATTCCTTAAGGTAAACAACTTCACGAGGAGATACTTTTCCAGCCGCGATTTTGGAAATCAATCGTTCTAAATCAGAAATTTGCTTAATTTGATACTGGATACTTTTTAAGACTTCTTGATTTTCTTTCAAATACGAAACCACCTGATGACGGCTTTGTATTTTATTACTATCCTTCAAAGGCAAGGCCAACCATCGTTTTAGCAAACGACCACCCATTGGCGAAAGCGTCCTGTCTATCACATCCAGCAGCGTAACGGCATTAGGATTATAACTATGGTACAATTCTAGATTTCGAATCGTAAAGCGATCCATCCACACATAAGCATCTTCAGCAATACGCTGAATAGCAGTAATATGCTGCACTCTATTATGTTGCGTTTCGGATAAATAATATAAAATAGCGCCTGAAGCAATAATTCCTTCTTTCAATTCTTCGATTCCAAATCCTTTTAGAGAAACTGTCTGAAAATGTTTGGTCAAGATTTCGAAAGCATAATCTTCTTTATAAATCCAGTCTTCTAAATAAAAACTGTGATAATCGTCTCCGAAAGTTTCACGGAAATCACTCTTATTGTTTTTTGGAATTAAAACTTCACTTGGATTAAAATTTTGAAGTAATTTATCAATGTATTCTGAATTCCCCTGCGCAGTCAGAAATTCCCCCGTTGACACATCCAGAAATGATATCCCTATTGATTTATTAGCAAAATAAATGGATGCTAAAAAATTATTCGTTTTAGATTGCAAGACCTCATCATTCATTGAAACCCCTGGAGTCACAAGTTCTGTAACACCTCGTTTTACAATAGTTTTGGTCATTTTCGGATCTTCCAGTTGATCGCAAATCGCAACACGAAGACCGGCTTTAACTAATTTTGGTAAATAGGTATTCAAAGAATGGTGTGGAAAACCCGCCAAAGCTGTCTCTGTTTCAGAGCCGGCTCCGCGTTTTGTCAAGACAATTCCCAATATTTTTGAAGCTCTTATCGCATCTTCTCCAAATGTCTCATAAAAATCTCCTACACGAAACAACAAACAAGCATCCGGATATTTCCTTTTAATTTCGTTATATTGCTTCATTAAAGGTGTTTCCTTAACTACTTTATCTTTAGCTGCCAAATTTGTTGTATTTAATAAATGAAAAAAAAATGTGTCAGCGAATTTATATATTTTATAGCGAATAACGAAGTCTTCGAAAATTAAAATATTTTTAAGAAAAATTTAGTATCAGATTTCTATTTTTTATATAGATTTGTGAATAATTAAAAATTAAATCAATCATGAAAAAAATAATTACAGTAACTATGCTACTTGTACTAGGAGTTTTATCTTCTACCGCACAAGAAACTTCTAAAAAAGCAAAAACTACAACTGCAAAAGCAGCTACTGCAAAAGTAAACGGAGCCGGAATGGTTTTTGTTGACGAAGTTATTGATTACGGGACTATTGCTCACAATTCAGATGGAAAACGTGAATTTGTTTTTACTAACAACGGTAACGCTCCATTAATCATTACTAATGCTCAAGGTTCATGTGGTTGCACAGTTCCTACAAGTCCAAAAGAACCTATTGCGCCGGGTGCAAAAGGAGTTATTGGAGTAAAATATGCTACAGATAGAGTTGGGCCATTTACAAAAACGGTAACTATAACCTCTAACGCAGCTGGACAAGCAACAAAAACGCTTACTATAAAAGGAACTGTTTTAGCAGATGGTGCTGCTCAAAAAAGCTAGTTTCCCAAAATAATATATCAAAAAAAGCTTCCTTCAATTTCGGAAGCTTTTTTTATAAGCATAATTTAAAAAGAATGAGAAAATTAGAAAACAGTGAGCTGGACAGGAAATCTATAGAAGGGTTCAAAAAATCAGAAAAAACACCTCTTATTTTGGTACTGGATGACATTCGAAGTCTGCACAATATTGGATCTGTATTCAGAACAGCAGATGCCTTTTTAATTGAAAAAATATATCTCTGCGGCATCACTGCAACTCCTCCAAACAAAGAAATACACAAAACCGCTCTTGGCGCAACAGAAACAGTTACTTGGGAGCATAATGAGAATGTTCTTCAAGTAATAGAAAACTTAAAAAAAGAGAACGTTATTACCTTGGCTATTGAACAAGTGGAAAGCGCCATATTTCTACAGAACTTTGAAGTTGAAAAAGGAAAAAAATATGCGCTGGTGTTTGGAAACGAAGTACACGGTGTTTCTCAAGAAGCTGTTGCTATATGTGATGGCTCAATCGAAATCCCTCAATTGGGAACCAAACATTCTTTGAACATTTCGGTAAGTGCCGGCATTGTAGTCTGGGATTTGTTTCAAAAACTAAATTGGCCTAAATAAAAAAACAAATCAAGAATAGTAATACTTTTATAAAATGAGAATAGATACTTTTTTAAAAATAACTTTAGTCTTTTTATTTATTTCGAATGCGACTTACGCAATCATTCCATTTTATTCCATTAAAAAAGACACTATTACTATTCCGCATCAAACTTTTACCCCAGTTACCCATTCTGAAACTAAAAATAAATTTACAGTCGCTATAGCACCTCCTGTAATTACAGCTACCGGAAACCAAATATACTGCCCTGGCACTTCGGTAAAAATTGTAGAATCAATTACTATAACAAATGATCCCGCCGAACCTGGCACTGATGCAATTTACATTCAAATTTCTTCCGGTTATGTAAACGGACAAGACAAATTAACATTAACAAATTCAGCATCACACCCATTAATAACAACAAGCTGGGACATTACAACTGGAAAGCTAAAACTATCGAGTCCAACTCTTGGAACAAAAGTGGCTTACACCGACTTTGTAGAAGCCATAAAAGATGTCGAGTTCAGTAATTCTTCGACATCACCGTCAGGAATTAGAAATTTCTCCATTACCATTGGACAGGCGAATTATTTGCCTTCAACACAACATTATTATCAATTTATTCCCAACATAGGCATAACATGGACTGATGCGAAAATTGCAGCAGAAGCAAGCAGTTATTACGGCATTAATGGCTATTTAGCTACAGTATTAGCTCTGGACGAAGCGCAATTAATCGGCGAACAAGCATCTGGAACAGGATGGATTGGTGGCAGCGACTCACAAACCGAAGGAGTCTGGAAATGGATGACAGGCCCAGAAACCGGAGACAATTTTTCTTTTACTTTTTGGAACAATGGAGAACCCAACAATTTAGGAGAAGAAGATTATGCCCATATTACAGAATCTGGTGTTGGTATCAAAGGTTCTTGGAATGATTTAACCAATACAGGAGCTGCTAGTGGTTCTTACCAACCCAAAGGTTATGTCGTTGAATATGGCGGAATGCCTGGAGATCCAATTCTTCAAATCGCAGCAAGTACAACCATTACGATCCCTAAAATCACAGCAACAACTCCAGCGTCAAATTGTGGACCAGGAGCCATTACACTTAAAGCAACCGCTACAGGAGGAACAATAAGTTGGTATGGTGTAGCAGCAGGCGGAAGTCCCTTATCAACCGGCAATGACTTCACCACTCCTATCTTGGCAACAACTACAATCTATTATGTAGATGCTGGCTGCGCAACAGCCAGAACACCCATCACAGCAACTATTTACACTATTCCCACAGTAACGTCCACCAATACTCCCCAATCAAGATGCGGTGCTGGATCCGTAACGCTGCAAGCAACAACTGATGCTGGCGTTATAAACTGGTATACTTCTCTAACCGGAGGAACTATTGCAGGAACAGGAACCAGTTTCACAACTCCAGCTCTTAGTCAAAACATCACATATTATGCAGAGGCAAACAATAACGGTTGCGTTTCCCCAAATAGAATCCCTGTAGATGTAATTGTTTACACTCCGCCTGTTGTAACTGATCAGGAAGTTGTTTTATGCAAAGCTGGAACAGTAACATTAGACGCTTCAGTTTCTGGCATGTCTTATTTATGGTCTACCGGAGAAACAACACAAACAATTGTCGTTTCTGCCACAGGAGCTTATACCGTAAATGTAACCAGTCCGGCACCCGAAAATTGCACAAGTACAAAAAAAATCACTGTAATAGAACATGCTGTTCCTGAAATAAACAGGGTAGATGTTAACGAAACTACGGTCGTAATTTACTTAAACAACCCACAAACATATTTTGAATATTCTGTCGATGGACTTAACTATCAATCTTCGAATGTATTCTTTAATGTTCCAAGCGGTCTCCAAACTGCTTATGTAAGAGAAGTTAGTTTATGCAGCTACGATACCCAAACCTTTATTGTGCTAATTGTCCCTAAGTTTTTTACGCCAAACAACGATGCTTACAATGACACTTGGAAAGTAGAAGGATTAATTAATTATCCGGAAGCTGAAGTAACCATTTTTGATCAATACGGAAAGTTCATTACAAAACTTGATCTGGCAAACCAAACATGGGACGGAACCTACAACAAGAATCTTTTACCGTCTTCGGATTATTGGTATGTTTTAAAGATAGATGCCAATAGTCCTGAAAAAAGAGGTCATTTCTCACTGAAGAGGTAAATAAAAATTACTTTTATAAAACACTACTCCTATAAACTTTTAAATTGTTTAAATATCCTTTCTGTAAATTAATTTACCACTATTTTTCTTTCAAAATAATAAATTCGGAATAATTCAGTTTAATATTTATAATACGGAATCAAGGTGTCAAAAATTTAACATTAGAATAAATGAGACCCAATACAGATTTCATATTTCTAAATAAAAAACATTATCTTGATATGAAATTTAAACTATTTTTGGCTTTCTTATTATTACAATTTAGTTTGTCATTTGCAACCAAATCAGTTTGTCTTCCAAAAGAAGAATTCAAAAATTCATTCAAACAAAGAACAAATAGAACTTTTAAAGCCGCTAAAAATGCGTCCTTTACAATTAATGCAACTGGAAATCAAATCTATTGCCCACAGACTAGCATAAAAATTGTAACTGACTTTACAATTAATGACCCTGGCAACAATAGTGGTAAATCTATTTTTATCCAAATCGCTTCTGGATACGTAAATGGCGAGGACACCTTAATCTTAACTGGTTCCCACCCATCTGTGATTGCAAACTGGAATAATGGAACTGGAAAACTCACATTATCAAGTCCTACAGGAAGCCCCGTTTCTTATACTGATTTTATCAATGCTGTCAAGGATATAGAATTTAAAAATAATTCAGCTACACCTTCAGGAACTAGAAGTTTCTCCATAACTCTTGGACAAGCAAATTACCTTCCTTCAACAAAACATTATTATCAATTTGTCTCGAATCCTGGTGTTTCCTGGGGAAATGCTAAAAGAGCAGCAGAGGCAAGCACCTATTTTGGACTGCAAGGATACTTAGCAACCGTTACTACATTAGATGAGGCTAAATTCGTCGGAGAACAACTCTCTGGAAACGGTTGGTTAGCTGGTAGTGACGTAATAAAGGAGGGGGAATGGAAATGGCAATCAGGTCCAGAAAAGGGGATCGTTTTTTGGAATGGGCTTGAATCTGGTTACACCACAACTTTTGCTTACTGGAATAGCTATAAAGAACCCGACAATGGAAAAATAAAAGAGCTCATAAAACAACCTGGAGTTGAAGATTATACTTATATCACAGATCCAAACAATGGGCAAAAAGGAACTTGGAATGACTTAGATCTTTATGGAGTAAAAGACCCTGCAAATCTTAACTATCCAAAAGGATACATAGTAGAATATGGCGGTATGCCAGGAGACACATCTCCTCACATAGCAACTAGTACTTCTTTAACTATCCTTTCAATTACAAGCACTATAGCGCCTGAAATATGCAACTTAGGCAGCAGTATTCTTCAAGCTACAGCATCAGCAGGAACATTAAATTGGTATGATACGGAACTTGGTGGAAAACTACTAGGAACGGGAGCAAATTATACAACTCCAATTTTAAATTCCACAATTACCTATTATGTAGAAAGCACAATTGCTGGCTGTTCAACAAAAAGAACAGCCGTCGAAGTAAAAGTCAACAATACACCCACAATAACCACAGTAGAGATTCCTCAACCCGTTTGTGGTTCAGGAATCTTTTTCCTAAAAGCAAATGCGTCTGAAGGAATAATTAATTGGTTTCCAACAATTACGGGCGGGCAACTATTAAGCTCAGGATCACTTTATATAACTCCACAAATTTCAGAAAACACAACCTTTTATGCTGAAGCCAATAATAATGACTGCATATCCCTTGAAAGAACACCTTTTAAAATCGAAATTTATCCACTTCCTCCGGTAACAGATGAACAAGTAGCATTATGCCCCCCAAATACAGTTGTTTTAGATGCAAATGTTTCAAACATGTCCTATTTATGGTCAACCGGAGAAACAACACAAACAATTGTCGTTTCTGCCACAGGAGCTTATACCGTAGATATAACCAGTCCAGCACCCGAAAACTGTACTATTACAAAAAAAACCACCGTAGTAGAGCACGCTGTTCCCGAAATAAATAGGATAGATGTTAACGAAACAACCGTCACAGTTCACTTAAACAATCCGCAAACCTATTTTGAATATTCTATTGACGGAACTAACTATCAATCTTCGAATGTATTCTTCAATGTTTCTGGCGGCCTCCAAACTGCTTATGTAAGAGAAATAAATTATTGCACCTTCGACACACAAACCTTTATAGTACTATCTATCCCAAAGTTTTTTACGCCAAACAATGATGCTTACAACGACACTTGGAAAGTAGAAGGATTAATTAATTATCCGGAAGCTGAAGTAACCATTTTTGATCAATACGGAAAGTTCATTACAAAACTTAATCTGGTAAACCAAACATGGGACGGAACCTACAACAAGAATCTTTTACCGTCTTCGGATTATTGGTATGTTTTAAAGTTAGATGCCAATAGTCCTGAAAAAAGAGGTCACTTTTCTTTGAAAAGATAATTTAAATTGAATTTTATTGACTAATTTTTTTCTGAATTTCGTCTAAAATATAAAGGTAATCCTCGTGGTCTTTTACAAAATCACGATTGGACACATCGATTATCAAAACATTCAAATCCGTTTGTGATTTAATATAATCAAGATAGCCATTATTAATTTTATCCAAATAATCGGCTGGAATTTCTTGTTCGTAGCTCCTGCCTCTTTTCTTTATATTTTGCAATAACCGCTCTGAATTTTGATACAGATAAATATATAAATCCGGTCTGGGCATCTCTCTGTAAATAATATCGAACAAATTGCGATAAAGGCGATACTCATCATCCGCCAAAGTTATTTTTGCAAAAATCAATGATTTAAAAATATGATAGTCTGCAACAATAAAATCTTTAAATAAATCAAATTGCGCCAAATCATCTGATAATTGTTTATATCGATCAGCCAGAAAAGACATTTCTAAAGGAAAAGCATATCGGTTTTGATCTTTATAAAATTTAGGCAAAAAAGGATTGTCTGCAAACCTTTCTAAAACAGTCTTGGCATTAAAATCTTCAGCAATCTTCATCGACAAAGTCGTTTTCCCCGCTCCGATATTACCTTCAAAAGCAATATAATTGTAGTTTTCTAAAGGAATACTTTGTATCGGGCTATTCAAACTGCGGACTACTTTGCAAATACTTGCATCAGGAGTAATTTCCAGCAACTCATCTATTGATTTATTTAAAACAGGGTGAACCCAATTTAAATTTAAATCTTGTATAGGCAGTAAAACAAATTTTCTGTTTTGCATCAAAGGATGAGGAACCTGAAGCTTTTCTGAATCTATAACCTGATCATCAAAGACAATCAAATCGATGTCAATAACTCTGGACTGATATCCTTGCGCATCCGTTCGAATTCGCCCCATTTTTTTTTCAATCTTTAGAACCTGAGACAGAATTTTATTTGGAGCACTAAAAGTGTGCAACACTAAAGCACAATTGTAAAATGCTTCGCTATCAAAACCCCAAGACGGTGTTTCATATAATCTTGAAACTCTAATTACTGTTCCAATTTCCAGATGAATCAATTGCAAACATCTTTCGATATTTTCCAAACGATTGCCTTGATTGCTGCCTATAGATAAAACGACCTGATGTTGTGATTTCATAATAAGATGCAAATTAACTAAAAGTATTTTAGAATTAGCAATATATTTGCAGCCTGTGTTGATAACTACGTTTAGTGTTTTTAAAATATAAATCTGTAACACATCAGCATATTTTGCTACTTATAAAAAAAATACAATCATGAAATTTTTAGGAAATGTTTTAGCAACCGTTATTGGTATTTTTGTCTTTATGATGTTGTTCTTTTTTGGGATAATCCTTATTGGAGCCATCTTTGGAGGAGAACCGGAAGGTTTGGAGACAAAAGAAAATTCAGTAATCGAGTTGAATTTAGAAGATATAAAAAACGATTATGCCGGAAAATATAAAGATCCTTGGGTAACTATTTTTTCCGATAAAAAACATATTGGCCTTTCAGAAGTACTTAATTCTATTGAAGCCGCAAAAACTGATGAAAACATCAAGGGAATTTCTATACTAAACAACAGTTCTTCATTAGGAATGGCTCAAAGTAAAGCACTTCGTGATGCTTTGGAAGATTTTAAAAATTCCGGGAAATTTGTAATGGCCTACGCCAATTCCTATTCACAAAAAGAATATTATTTAAACTCTGTTGCGAATCCGATTTACTTGAATCCTGTGGGAGACATGGATTTTAAAGGATTATCTTCAGAAATTATGTTTTTTAAAGATTTACAGGACAAGTCTGGTGTAAAAATGGAAGTGATACGACATGGAAAATACAAAAGTGCCGTGGAACCTTTCCTTGACAACAAAATGAGCGATGCCAACAGAGAACAAATTACCACTTTATTAAATTCGGTTTGGAATTCTGTTGTTACTGATATATCAAAAAGCAGAAATGTGTCTGTAGCCAAATTAAATCAAATTGCAAATGGTCTTTTGGCCAGAACTCCAGAAATGGCAAAAGCGCAAAAATTAGTAGACATAATAGCTTACGAAGATGTTTATCACGCCGCCATTAAAAAAGCATTAAAAGTTGACAGCAAGGACGATTACAACAAAGTAACCATTGCCGACTACGCCAGAAAAGTAGCTACTACTTCATTAATAACAGATTCCAGCGACGAAATTGCCATTATCTATGCTCAAGGCGAAATTCACAGTGGCGAAGGAGATGTCAATGTTATTGGAGAAGGTTCCATGCGTCGCTCCCTTCGCGAGGCAAGAAAAAACGAAAATGTAAAAGCAATTGTACTCCGCATCAACAGTCCCGGCGGAAATGCTTTAACCTCTGATTTGATCTGGCGAGAAATAGAATTAACCAAAAAAGTAAAACCTGTTGTGGTTTCTATGGGAAATTACGCTGCCTCTGGCGGATATTACATTGCCTGTAATGCCAATAAAATTTTTGCAGAAAAAAATACTATTACGGGATCAATAGGTGTATTTGGAATACTACCTAATCTTAGTCAATTAACGACCAAAATAGGCATTCATGTTGAACAGGTAAAAACACATGAAAATTCGGCTCGATACAGTCCATTTCTTCCTTTGGATGAAAAATTTAAAGCAGTTACCCAAGAAGGCGTTGAAAAAGTTTACAAAACGTTTGTTTCCCGTGTAGCCAATGGGCGAAAAATGTCAGCTGCTGAAGTGGATTCTATCGGACAAGGTAGAGTTTGGACCGGCGCAGATGCTTTAAAAATTGGACTTGTTGATAAAATAGGAGGTTTGGATGATGCGATCAAAGAAGCTGCTGTTTTAGGAAAAACAAAAAACTACAGCACTCAAGACTATCCTGAATACGAGAAAAACTTTGATGACTTTTTAGAAAGCCTTCCCTTTGCCCGATCAAAAGAAGCGTTCATTAAAGAAGAAATTGGCGAAGAAAACTATAGGATGATGGAACAAATAAAAAAAATCCAAACACAAAAAGGAATTCAGGCAATGATGCCTTTTGATATTACCATTCAATAAAACAATTTTTTAAATCTCATAAATCCGTTTCAGTAAACACTTAAACGGATTTTTTATTTAACCACTTCAAGCTAATAAATAATTTTTCTTACATTTTTTTATGAAAAAATTACAAAGCAGCTTTCAGATAAAAACCTATTTTTGCACAAAATCAATATTATTATTTTTTGAAATTTCAACCCCCAAATAGCTATATATGTTAAAGAACGCTCTAAAAATCACAGGAATCGTACTTCTTTTATTCGTTACGGCATTGTTTGCCATTCCGTATTTTTTTAAAGATCAAATCAAAGCTAAAATAGCCGACGCAATCAATGAAAGTGTAGACGCCAAAGTTAGTTTTGCTGATGCCGATTTAAGTTTATTTAAAGATTTCCCCAATGCCAATGTTTCCATAGAAAACCTGGCCATCATCAACAAAGCGCCTTTTGAAGGAGACACATTAGTTTCCTTAGGTGAATTAAATTTACAAATGAGTATCAAAGAACTTTTCAAAGGAAAAGAAGAGGCTTTGAATATTGAAGGAATCAGTTCTGAAAACGGTTTGATAAATATTATTTTTAACAAAGATGGAATCGGAAACTTTGATATTGCT
Organism: Flavobacterium maritimum; assembly: GCF_040049085.1. Lineage (NCBI taxonomy): Bacteria > Pseudomonadati > Bacteroidota > Flavobacteriia > Flavobacteriales > Flavobacteriaceae > Flavobacterium > Flavobacterium maritimum. The sequence goes on along the minus strand of NZ_JBDLZY010000006.1, from coordinate 316,428 downwards.
TTAAAAGACAAAACAAATACCAAAGAGGACGAGAAAAGCAAACCCCTTTCCTTAAAAATCCAAAATTACAAAATCGAAAATTTCACATTTCGTTATACTGACGAAGGTTCAAAAATAAAAATGGTTATTGACAGCCTAAACCATGAAGGAACAGGTGATTTTACGGCTTCAAAGCTGGATTTAAAAACACAGTCAACAGCTAAAGTCTCTTTAGACATGGATAAAGTCAATTACATGAAAAATGTTTCACTGACTTTAGATGCTGTTTTGGGTATTGATTTGGAAAAAAGCAAATATACCTTCAAAGAAAACAAAGCTTTGATCAATCAACTACCATTAGAATTTGATGGCTTTATCCAAATGGTCGAAGCGGGTCAGAACTATGATTTAAAATTCAAAACTCCAACCTCTGCTTTCACGAACTTTTTAGGACTTATCCCTTCTGCTTATGCTTCGAGTTTAGACGGTGTAAAAACAACAGGTGATTTTACCGTTGCGGGTTTTGCCAAAGGAATGCTTACAGATACAACGGTTCCCAAATTCAACATTGCAATCGCTTCAAACAATGCTTCTTTTCAATATCCTAACTTGCCAAAATCTGTTCAGAATATTGTAATTGACACTAAAATTGTGAACGAAACAGGAATCTTGAATGACACCTATGTCAATTTAGACAAGCTTTCATTCCGAATCGATCAGGATGTTTTTTATGCCAAAGCAAATATTAAAAACATTACTGTAAATCCTTTTGTAAATGCTGCGTTAAAAGGAACAATCAATCTCGGGAACCTTTCAAAAGCCTATCCTATAAAATTAGACAAACCTTTAGCAGGTATTTTAAAAGCAGATGTAACGACTCAATTTGACATGGCTTCAGTAGAAAAAAGTCAATACCAAAACATCAAAAACGCTGGTACAATGAGTTTATCAGGATTTAAATATACTGATGAAAACAATAAATCGATGAATATCAGCAAAGCCTTGGTACAATTTAATCCAAGTACAATAAATTTAAAACAATTTGATGCTACTACTGGAAAAAGTGACATTAGTATCAACGGTGTTTTGGAAAATTTCTATGGTTTTATGTTTAAAAACCAAGAGCTAAAAGGAAATTTCAATATGAGTTCCAATCAATTGGCTGTTGATGATTTTATGACTTCAGGAGAAGCTGTTCCTGCTAAAGCTGAAACCAAAAAAGCTGAAGCGATGAAAATACCTGCTTTCTTGAATTGTACATTAACCGCCAAAGCCAATACTGTCTTATATGACAATTTAAAATTGAAAGATGTATCTGGAAAACTGATTGTCAAAGATGAAAAAGTAACATTAGAAAATGTAAAGACTTCCATTTTTGGAGGAACAATTGGCGTTAATGGTGCCGTTTCCACAAAAGAAAAAACACCTGTTTTCAATATGAACTTGAATTTGAATCAAGTGGATATAGCACAATCATTCACCCAATTGGATATGTTGAAAAAAATCGCACCGATAGCCGGAATCATTAATGGAAAATTAAATTCGAACATTAAATTGAACGGAAATCTTGATGCGACAGAACTAACTCCCGACTTAAAAACAATATCAGGAGATTTGTTGGGACAACTGCTTTCTACGACTATAAATTCTAAAAACTCAACTTTGCTAACAGCCTTGGGTTCTAATTTGAAATTCATCGACGTAAACAAAATCAATCTAAATGATTTAAAAGCCGCGATTACTTTCAAGGATGGAAAAGTAAATGTAAAACCATTTGATATAAAATATCAAGATATAAAAGCAACTATTGGCGGAACGCATGGTTTTGACCAAAGCATGAATTACAATTTGAAGTTTGATGTTCCTGCAAAATATTTAGGTTCAGAAGCCAATGCATTTATTGCAAAAATGTCCCCTGCTGATGCGGCCAAATTAGAAAACATTCCAATAAATGCTTTAATGACAGGAAGTTTCACGAATCCGAAAATTTCAACAGACATGAAAAGTGCGGTTACTAATTTAACCAATCAATTAGTAAAACAACAAAAAGATAAATACACAAAACAAGGTACAGCTGCCCTAACTGATTTGATTAATAAAAACACCAAATCAAAAGACACTACCAAAGCGGCAGCAACTACCAAACAGCAAACAACTGAGGCTGTAAAAACTAAAGCGAGTGAAGTGCTTAACGGTTTCTTCAAGAAGAAAAAAACTGAGGAGCCAAAAACAACTACTCCTTAAATTCCTCCACATTAAAAAAGGCCTAAAAGTTGAAATACTTTTAGGCCTTTTTTTTTACACATTTATTTTTACCACATATCCTTCGGAACCCCGAATATTAAAAACAGTTCCGTCTTCAAACAACAAATATTGACCTTTAACCCCTGTTAATTTCCCACCGAATGAAGGCGTTTTTTCTAGGCTCAAACTGTTTACTTTTTTTGGATATTCCAAAACGGGATATTGTATTTCGTACAAATCATTTTTCTGTAAATAGAAATATTCCTGCACTTCAGCTGGAATTAAACTTTCGACTTTGAGCCTTTCAGCTATCAGGTCAACCTGCTCAATATTGTTGGTCAACATTTTTCGCCAATTAGTTTTATCGGCATAATGACTTTTTAGTGCCACCTCCGTAATTCCAGCCAAATATCTATTGGGAACTTCAACAATAGAGATCGCCTGCGAAGCCCCCTGATCAATCCATCTGGTCGGCATTTGTGTTTTCCTCGTTACCCCCACTTTTATCTCACTAGACAAAGCCAAATACACAATATGAGGCTGTAACTGTGCTTTTTCTTCATAAGCCAAATCCCTGTCCTGTATACCTAGATGGGCAGTACTTAATTCGGGCTTCATGATCCAATCACCTACAGCTGGGCTTGAATAAAAACAGTCATAACAAAATCCCTGACGAAATATTTTTTTCTTTTTTGCGCAATTCAAACATTGAAAACCCACAAAATTGATTTCCAGATCCTTACCCAACAATTGATTCACATTCAAAAAACTATTCTCAAACACCAGATAATATTGGATTGGATTACCAAATTCCGTTTGCATTTTTGTAAGTACTCCTTCGTAAGTCATTATATTTAAAGTTTCGTGTTTATCGTTTCTAGTTAAACAAAATTTGTTATTTTTGGTAAAGTTATCATTCATAACCCATAATTCATAACTCCTAATTTAAAAATGCCACTAACAATAATCAATTCTTTTGCATCTTGGGTTCTGAAACAACGAATTCACCAAATTGAACTTTTTTTAAAATATCCAAATGAAGTTCAGGAAGAATTGCTGATGAATTTAATCAGGGCATCAGAAAATACCGCTATTGGCAAGCAATATGATTATGAATCGATAAACTCCTACCAAACTTTCACAGAAAGAGTTCCTGTTTCTTCCTACGAAGAATTACAACCTTTGATTGAACGAACCCGAAAAGGAGAGCAGAATGTTTTCTGGGAAACTCCCATAAAATGGTTTGCCAAATCAAGCGGGACAACCAATGCAAAAAGTAAATTTATCCCAGTGAGTAATGAGGCATTAGAAGATTGCCATTACAAAGGAAGTAAGGATTTATTGTGCATGTATTTAAACAATAATGAAGACTCAGAAATGTTTCTGGGAAAAAGTCTTCGCCTCGGAGGAAGTTCTCAAATATACGAAGACAACAATACTTTTTTTGGTGATTTGTCAGCCATTTTGATTGAAAACATGCCTATTTGGGCAGAATTCAGCAGCACACCAAGTAACAAAATTTCACTTATGAGTGAATGGGAAACCAAGATTGCTGCCATTATAAATGAAACCAAAAACGAAAACGTAACCAGTTTTGCAGGAGTTCCATCTTGGCTATTGGTTTTAATGAACAAAGTTTTGGAAGATACCGGAAAAGGAAATCTACTTGAAGTCTGGCCCAACTTGGAAGTCTATTTTCATGGCGGCGTAAATTTCGAACCTTACCGCGAACAATACCAAAAAATTCTCCCAAAAAAGGATTTCAAATATTACGAAATATATAATGCTTCCGAAGGTTTTTTCGCCATTCAGGATTTGAATAATTCCAGTGATTTATTATTAATGTTAGATTACGGTATTTTTTATGAATTCATCCCGATGGATACTTTTGGAACACCCAATCAAAAAACCATTCGTTTGGCCGATGTAGAACTTTTCAAAAATTATGCTTTGGTGATTACGACTAATTCTGGTCTATGGCGATATCTGATTGGGGACACTGTTCGTTTTACTTCATTGAGTCCATACCGAATTAGGGTTACAGGCAGAACCAAACATCATATTAATGTTTTTGGAGAAGAATTAATGGTTGAGAATACAGATCAGGCTATTGCCAAGGCCTGTAAAATCACGCATACTGAAGTTGTTGATTATACGGTAGCTCCCGTTTTTATGAAAGGCAAAGAAAAGGGTGCGCATGAATGGATAATAGAATTCAAGAAAAAACCGGCAGATATTAGCACTTTCCAAAAAATACTTGATGAAACCTTACAAACTCTAAATTCCGATTACGAGGCGAAGCGTTACAACAATATGACTCTTAATCCACTGGTAATAAATGTAGCCCGAGAAAATTTATTTTATGACTGGCTAAAGGACAAAGACAAATTGGGCGGACAACATAAAATTCCGAGACTTTCAAATCATCGCGATTATCTGGAGCAATTGAAAAGTATGCAGTTTCAATATAACGAATAAAGATGAAAAATTCTCTTTATATCCTCATCACAATAATTCTTCTGGGGTCTTGCGGGCCAAAAAGAATGGGATGCGGTGCAAGAGGAATTTGCAAAGCATTCCAAAATTCGAAATCGGTGAGCATAAAAAAGAACCCAGCCGTTTATTTCAACACCAATAAAAAAATATTCCCCTGAGATAAACACGGTTGCGATTTATTGGAATAGACCGCAATTATTGTTTTTACTTTTCATCAAAATTCACCATCCAATTGATTCCAAATTTATCTACAAACATTCCGAAATAAGCTCCCCAAAACGTTTTATTCATTGGCATGAATGGATTCCCACCGGCAGAAAGTCCATTAAAAAGTCTGTCTGCCTCTTCTTTACTTTCAGTATTGATAGAGATGGATATATTTGCGCCAAAAACAACTTCACCGCTAGCCGAATTGCTGTCACTTCCCATTAAGACCGAATCTTTACCAATTGGCAAACTTATGTGCATAATTTTGTTTGCATCTTCTTCCGAAAGCGTAGGATTCGTATCACCCGCAGGCATATCACTAAACTTCCCCACATAAGGAAACTCACCACCAAATACAGATTGGTAAAATAGAAATGCTTCTTCGCAATTTCCATTAAAAATTAAATAAGGATTAATTGATGCCATAATTGTAGTTTTAAATTTATTATTTGATTATTCTATTCTTCCGAAAGTTTCTTTACCATTTCTAAACCTTTAGGGAATGTAGTTTTAAAATAGTCTACATACTTATCCACGACATCTATTTTAGTCTCTAAAACAGCAACACCTTTGTCTTCGGTCAGCCGATACGTTTCCATCGCCCCTGTCCATTCTTTAGTCGCTTCATCAACAGGCATAACCTCAAAATTTTTGATTTCACTCAAATGTTTAAAAGCTATATACGCGTTATCAATCTTCGTATCGATAACACTATTCATTCCTTCCCCATTAGGCGAAAGAAAGTGTATTTTACTGCCTTGTTTCCAATCGCTTACAGCATAAGTCCCTTCGCAAAAAACAGTTGTCCATTTTCTATAGGTTTCGTCATCCCACAAAACGGACCATACTTTTTCTTTTGGAGCATTAATTTCAATTTTAAAGTCTAGTATTTCCATATTTAATAATATCCGTTTTTTTTATAGGAATTTTGGTCTCTCCATTCTTCATCAGCATTTATGCTTTTGAATTATTATGATTTTATATTTTCATTATTTAGACAATTTACTAAAATCCATGAATAATGCATTCCATCGATGCCCATCTAAATCGGCAAAACCGCAACCATACATCCATCCTTGATTCTCCGCAGGCTTGGCAAAAACTGTTCCTCCCGCTTCGATCACTTTTTGTGCTAATTCATCGACTTCTTCCCTGCTCTCGGCATCAATTGAAATTAAAACTTCAGAACTTGATTTGGTATCAGTAATTTTATTTTGCACAAAACCACCAAACATTGATTCCTCAAAAAGCATCACTACAAAATTCTTTTCACCTACTAACATAGCTGCGGAATGCTCCGTATCGTGCTGCTCGTTAAAAGAAAATCCGATATTAGCAAAGAAAACCTTTGATTTAGTTAACTCCTTTACCGGGAGATTAAGCCATATTTGCTTTGTCATTTTGTTTCAGTTTAAATAGAAATATTTTCAGCGTATTTTTTAAAATTATCCAATATAGCCTGCCAACCCTGTTGCTGCAAAGCTTCGGAATTTTCTGTTTCCGGATCAAATTTTTCTGTAACTACAACTCCGTTCTCTTGACTTTTAAAAGTAACAATTACTTTTCTATTATCAGCAAGTTTATACTCTATTAAAGAATGGTTTGCTACATTGGTATACACCCCTTCAAAATCAAAACTCATCGTGCCATCCCTTGAAGCCATGGTATACTTGAATTTCCCTCCTACTCTTAAGTCATTTTCGGCATGTGGGGTATACCAATCATCAGAAGCATTATTCCATTGCATAATGTGATCTGGAGAAGTCCATAATTTCCAAACTTTTTCAATCGACTTATTTATTTCACATTGAACTGTTATCATAGTATCATTTTAAAATTTAGGATATTAAAGTTACGACTAATTTAAATTCGTTTATCGTTTGCAATTATTTTTTTCTAAGGTATAAAAAAACCTTAGCTCCAAATAAGAACTAAGGTTTTTCTACTATCGTTTTCAGAATTTACTACTCTTCCATCATATCAATATGTCTGTCGTGGTAACCCAACAGGTATAAAACACCGTCGAGACCTAGGCTGGAAATAGAAGTAGCTGCATTTTCTTTAACCGTTGGTTTGGCATGAAAAGCAATTCCTAAACCAGCCAGGTTCAGCATAGGCAAATCATTTGCACCATCACCCACTGCAATAGTTTGGTTGATATGTATACCTTCTTTTTCGGCAATAGCTGTTAAGTATTCAGCTTTCTTTTGACCATCAACAATTTCACCCAAATATTTACCTGTCAATTTACCGTCTTTAATCTCCAATTGATTCGCATAAACATAATCAATCCCTAACTCCTTTTGCAAATAATCCCCAAAGTAGGTGAATCCTCCAGATAAAATAGCGGTTTTATAGCCGTAATATTTTAAGGCCTTCATCAATCGATGTGCCCCTTTTGTTATGGGTAGATTTTCAGCAACTTTTTGCAATACTTCTTCACTCAAGCCTTCTAACAAAGCCATACGTTTTTTGAAGCTTTCGCTAAAATCAATTTCACCATTCATAGCCGATTCTGTAATGGCTCTAACTTGCTCACCAACACCGGCCAAATCAGCTAATTCATCAATTACTTCGGTTTGAATTAAAGTAGAATCCATATCAAAACAAACCAAACGTCTGTTTCTTCTGTACATATTATCTTCTTGAAAAGAGATATCTACATCTAAGGTTCTGGAAATTTCCATAAAACTGGCAGTCATCAAGGTTTTATCGACAATATTTCCAGTTACGGATAATTGTACACAAGAACGGGGATACTCTTCTTTTTCAACTACAGAAGTCCTACCCGTTAATCTTATGATAGAATCAATATTCAAATTTTGGTCCGACATTATTTTGGTCACAGCCGCTAATTGCATAGCGGTCAATGTTTCGCCCAAAACATTTATGATATAACGTTGCTTTCGTTGTGCTTTTACCCATTTTTCGTAATCCGGAATAGTAATCGGAATAAACTTAACCTTAATCTCCAATTCATACGCTTTAAACAATAAATCTTTCAAAACTGGTGCAGAAGAAGAACCCGTTTTTATTTCAAATAAAATCCCTAAAGATAACGTATCGTGAATATCGGCTTGACCAATATCTAAAATAATGGCATCATAAGTCGCCAATATGGATGTTAAACCAGCAGTTACTCCAGGTTTATCCTGACCAGAAACTTTTAACAAAATAATCTCTTTATCTTCTAATGCCATTTTTATTTATATTGATTTACAATCGGCAAAAATCGGCAATCTATCGCTTATAAAAAAGAATATCCCCTGTTTTTTCACAAAGAGAAAATGGGAACTTAAACTTCCTGAACCCTTTGGATACAATTGGTTGTTTACCCAATCACATTTATAGTTGCAAATAAGCCCCAGACAGACATTTTTCTTGTCAAACGGCAATACTCAATAAAAAAACCTGCTCAAGTAAATGAGCAGGTTTCTGTTATTTCAAAAAAACAATCCTTAAGAAGCAATTTCCAATCGCTTCAATAAATTTTTATTCAGGGTTTCTTTGGCGTAATCTCGATCGATTACTAATGTTTTATCCTCAGAACTTGGTAATTCATACATGGCATCCGTTAAGATAGCTTCGCATAAAGAACGCAATCCACGGGCTCCTAATTTGTATTCTAAAGCTTTATCAACAATAAAATCCAATGCTTCATCCGTGATAGAGAATTCTACCTCATCCATCAAAAACAATTTTTCGTATTGTTTGATTAAGGCATTCTTAGGTTGTGTCAAAATAGCACGCAATGTTTCTCTGTCTAAAGGATCCATGTGTGTCAAAACTGGTAGACGACCAATGATTTCAGGAATCAATCCAAAATCTTTGATGTCTTTCGGGATAATGTATTGCAACAAATTGTCTTTGTCAATATTATCCACATTTTTTGAAGTACTGTAACCCACCGCTTGACGATTCAATCGTTTGGAGATAATTCTTTCCACACCATCAAATGCACCACCGGCTATAAACAAGATATTCTGGGTATTTACCTCAACAAATTTTTGGTCCGGGTGTTTACGCCCTCCTTTTGGAGGAACGTTCACAACAGTTCCTTCCAATAATTTCAATAAGGCCTGTTGCACTCCTTCTCCGGAAACATCACGTGTAATCGATGGATTATCGCTTTTGCGGGCAATCTTATCGATTTCATCAATGAATACAATTCCTCTTTCGGCTTTGGCTACATCATAATCAGCAGCTTGAAGCAAACGTGTCAAAATACTTTCAACATCTTCCCCCACATAACCAGCTTCAGTAAGAACTGTAGCATCCACGATAGCCAAAGGCACATCCAACATTTTGGCAATGGTTTTAGCCACTAATGTTTTTCCTGTTCCCGTTTGTCCCACCATGATGATGTTACTTTTTTCAATCTCTACCTCATCATCCAATTGCTGTTGCATCAAACGTTTGTAGTGATTGTAAACCGCAACCGACATTACTTTTTTAGTTTGGTCTTGGCCAATAACATATTGATCCAAAAACGCTCTGATTTCTTTTGGCTTTTTAAGAATCAAATCACCAACCAGTTTTGAACTTCCGCTGGATTTAAGTTCTTCTAAAACAATTCCGTGTGCCTGTTCGATACATTTATCACAAATATGTGCATTGATACCAGCAATCAATAAATTGGTCTCTGGCTTTTTCCTCCCACAAAACGAACATTCTAATACTACTTTTGCCATTTTTATTTAGTTACAAAGATTCATAGGTACACAGGTACAAAGTCTGCTAAAAGGACTCCGAAAATCTATTAACCTAAAACTTCTTTTTTAATCTTTATATTTAACCTCAAAACTACAAGTTGCTACCTTTGAAACGTAGCTTCTTTGTAACTCTGAAACTTAAAAATTATCCTCTTATTAAAACTTCATCAATCATTCCGTACACTTTTGCTTCCTCGGCAATCATCCAGTAATCACGCTCACTGTCATTATGTACTTTTTCGAAAGTTTGTCCTGAATGATGAGAGATAATTTTATACAACTCATCTTTCAATTTCAACATTTCACGTAAGTTGATTTCCATATCTGTAGCAACTCCTTGTGCTCCTCCAGATGGTTGGTGAATCATTACTCTTGAATGTGGCAAAGCAGAACGTTTTCCTGCTGCTCCGGCACACAAAAGAACCGCTCCCATAGAAGCAGCCATACCTGTACAAATAGTAGCTACATCAGGTTTGATGTATTGCATAGTGTCATAAATTCCCAATCCTGCATAAACACTTCCTCCTGGAGAATTCAAATAAATCTGAATGTCTTTTGAAGCATCGGCACTTTCTAAGAATAATAACTGTGCCTGAACGATATTTGCAATTTGGTCATCAATTCCTGTTCCCAAGAATATAATTCTGTCCATCATCAGTCTGGAAAAAACGTCTAATTGGGAAATATTCAGTTGACGTTCTTCGATGATATATGGAGTCATGTTTGTTGGAGTCATTGCGCTTACGATTTTATCGTAATACATTGCATTTACTCCTTGGTGCTTTGTAGCAAATTTTTTAAATTCTTTACCGTAGTTCATTTTTTTAAGTTTAAAAGTTTGAAAGTCTAAAGTCTGAAAGTAGCTCAAACATAATGCAAAGCATCAAACAAAAGAGCGTCAAAAAATATTTTTTCTGACGCTCAAATATAACTATTTTTTATTGTTTCGTATCTGTAATAAATTCATAAAGTTTAAAAACCGTCAGGGAAATAGTTTTCTTTCATCCTATTTCTGCCCTTCTTAATTTTTGACTTTATGACCTTACAGACTAAGAAATTTATTCTCCGTATGAAGCAGCAATAAATTCTTCGTAAGTAACTTCTTTAGTTGTTGGATTTGCTTTTTCTTTGAACAATTCTAACAATTTAGCAGCTACTACTTGATCTGAAAGTCTTTTTACTTCTTCTTGGTTAGACAAAACTCTAGCAACAATTCCTTGAACTTCCTCGTCAGATGGATTTGTTTGTCCAAATTGTGCCATTTGTTGTTTGATAGCGTTCGTAGTAAACGATTTCAAATCTTCAAAAGTGATTTGAATGTTACTTTGAGCCATTGCCCTACCTTCGATTAATTGAAAACGCAATCCTTTTTCAGAACGTGCATATTCTACTTCAGCCTCTTCAGCAGACAATTTTTTCTCACCAACAGTTTGCAACCATTTTTTAAGGAATTCAGCTGGCAAATCGAATTTTGTGTTTTCGATTAAAAATTCAGTAACGTCTCCTAATAATTTTTGGTCTGCTTGTTGAGCAAATTGAGACTCAGCATCTTCTTTGATTTTTGCTTTCAAATCTTCAAGAGAAGCTACAACACCTGCTCCAAAAAGTTTGTCGAACAATTCTTGGTTTAATTCAGCCAATTCAGCTGTTGTGATGGCTTCGATAGTGAAATCAACATCAACATCTAAACCGTGAACATCATCATGACTTACTTTCATGAAGTCCATCAATTGATGATCATCTTCAAATAAACCTTTTGTGTTTACCGTTACTACATCACCTACTTTTTTACCGATGAATTTATCAGCAGTCGCTTTATCTTTGAAAATATCTAAAGAGAAAGTTGTTTTATTATTGATTCCTTTTTCTTCGTTAGAGAAAGTTCCGGTAAGATCAGAACCAGCTTCAACAACTTCTTGAGGAATAGCTGTACCAAATTGTTTTTGGATACGGGCTACTTGACCTTCGATCAATTTATCGTCAGCAGTAACTATATATTTAATGATATCGTTTTTAGCATCTAAGTCTAATTCGAAGTTTGGCACTAAACCAATTTCGTATTCGAATACTAATTCTTCAGCATCCCAATCAAAATTTTCGTTTTCTTTAGCAAGAGGAGTTCCCAAAAGGTTTAATCTTTCAGATTGCACGAAACGCTCTAAAGCTAAATCAACCACTTTCTTAACTTCTTCTTGTTTGATTGCTTTACCGTATTGTTTTTCAACAAGGTCTTTAGGTACTTGTCCTTTTCTAAATCCTTTAACAGTTGCCAAAGGCATTTTTTCGTTTATTCTTTTTGCTACTTGACCTTTGTAATCCATGTGAACAACTGTCATTACAATTGTTTCATTCACAGCGTCTATTGCTACTCTTTTAATATCCATCTTCTTCTTTAATTTACATAATAAAATTGGGTTGCAAAATTATAAAATTTTTGTTAGCCAACCAAGTATTTTACTCCCTAACCTTTTTGATTGAATTTTAGGCAGTTATTTAACAAAATCACAGGTCCGAAAAGGCAAATAATTTGGGCGTGTCCCTCCGTAAAAACTACGGGTCAGGCTGTTCGTTCCCGCTTTTTATCGCCTGCCCAAAAAAGGCAGTCCATAAAAGAGCTCTACTGCCGTCCTTCACGCGGCTGGAGGTATTCAGCAATAAAAAATCTCCTTGATAATTTGTAATAATTTATTTATATATTTGAAAGTAAATAAACACTGGTACTAGTCAGACAAAGCAGCCCGATTTAGGTTGAATAAGTCGGATACTATCAGACCTATGCGCAAGTTAGCTGCTATTATACAACCGACCACAAACAAAAGAAATTTCACAGAAAAAATATGAATTGTAAAACTTGCAACAAAGAATTAGCCTCGAAGTATTGTCCAGACTGTGGACAACCAGCCGAACTGAAAAGAATTGACGGACATTACATAATGCACGAAATTGAACATGTTTTACATTTTGAACGTGGAATTTTATATACAATCAGAGAACTCATTCTAAATCCAGGACAAAACATTAGGAATTATTTTACACATAATAGAACTCGACTTGTGAAGCCAATTATTTTCATAATTGTAACCTCTTTGATTTATACACTTTTTACCCACTTTTTCCACATTGAAGACGGCTATGTAAAATATCACGAAGCTATAAAGTCTACTACAGGCTCAATCGTAAAATGGGTGCAAGACCATTATGGCTATGCAAACATTATGATGGGGGTGTTCATTGCTTTATGGTTAAAACTATTTTTTAGAAAGTACAACTATAACTTTTACGAAATCTTGATAATGCTTTGTTTTGTTATGGGAATGGGAATGTTAATTTTTTCCGTTTTTGTACTCATAGAAGGTCTGACACATTTTCACATAATGACAATTGCGGGTATAATAGGCATTGCATATTGTACTTGGGCAATCGGACATTTTTTTGACAAGAAAAAAGTGGCGAGCTATTTAAAAGCACTCGGTGCATATATTTTAGGGATGATTACGTTTTGGATTTTACCAGTTATTTTTGGAACATTGATAGATTTATTAAGTAAACATTAAAAACTATGAACAATAAAAAAGGAATACAATTTCCCCCGCTAGCGCGAGCGTCCAGCTCGTGCCCTTGAAAATATTATATTGTAAAAAACCATAAACAAAGGACCAAACGATTTTGATATAGATTTAAATTGATTCAAATAATAGGCACAAGCGGGACGCTCGCGCCAGCATAGGATTTGGGCAATTGGCTTAATGGAAAGTTGGTTTTGTATTTGGGAGTTTTGGCTAATCCGAAATTTAAGGCTAATTTAGTCGTAAACCTCTGGTCGTAAGTGGACTAAACTTAAAAGAATTGCATATGAAACTATTATCTAGAATATTTTTATTCTTAATACTTACTAGCTGTTCGAATAGAATTGTTTCGACAAAATCAGGTCTAAATTATCGTGTTTTAGAAAAGGGAAATGGAATTAGAGCTAAAGCAGGCGATCACGTTTTTATATATGAAACAACAAGTTATAGAAACGGAACTGTTTTATATTCAAATTACAATTCCACTTCGCCAGTTAAAGTTTTGATTGGCGGAAATCAAGCAACCGAAGCGGTAGATGAAGGATTAAGAGGAATGAAAGTTGGCGAAATTCGAGAACTAATCGCTCCTCCTTATCTTGTAAAAAGAAAAGAATACCCAGACAATGTTTCTCCTGATTCGATTTTAGTCATCAAAATGAAGCTAGACAGAATTGAACGAAAATAAAATTCGCACTTACACCATCTCATCGACAACAAACACCATTAGCTCTCCCGACTTTAAAATATTTAATTGTTGACTGTGCTTTGCAAACCAATGTATAATGTAGATTTGCAATCCGAGCCCGCAATTTTTAAAAAAATGACACATTTTCCCGTTACAACTTCGACACTTTCAGCCACTGCCTTAGGACAATTGGTTACAGAAAAATATGGCCTGAACGAAAACTGCACTTGCCAATTGTTTAGAACAGGGATTAATCATACTTATTTCATTTCTGACAACGAAACAAAATATGTATTGCGTGTTTACTTTTACAACTGGCGTTCTAAATCCCAAATCCAGGAAGAAATCAATTTGTTGCATCTTCTAAAAGAAAATCACATTAGTATTTCTTTTCCTATTGTAGACAAAAAAGGCCATTACATACAAGATATAAACGCGCCGGAAGGCATACGACACGCCGTACTTTTCTCCTTTGCCGAAGGAGAAAAAATACGATTCATGGATGCTGCCACTTGTTTCACTATCGGTTGGCTTATGGCAAAAATCCACACAATAACGGCTAATAAAAGTATTGACCGCATCAATTACAATCTAGAAACCTTGATTCAATTGCCGTATGAATATGCAAAGCAATATTTCCCGGAGACAATAGCGGAAATGGAATTCATCAAAAAACAAAGCGAGAAAATCAGTAAAACCTTTGAGAAAATTGATTTCGCAAAGGTTCCAAAAGGAATTGTTCATATGGATATTTGGTACGACAACATGAACATTAAAGACCCAAACGAAGCAACCCTTTTCGATTTTGATTTTTGTGGAAACGGCTTGTTGATTTTTGATGTTGCTTATTTTTGCAAACAGCTGTTCCATATCGAAGTCAATAAAGACGAATACGAACTAAAAATCCAAAGTTTTTTAAAGGGTTATCAAAGCATAAGAACACTATCCGAAGAAGAAATACAAATGATTCCTGATGCCGGAGCCGCCATTTGGATTTTTTATCTTGGCGTACAATCGCAACGATTTGATTGGTCTAATATATTTTTGACGGAAAATTACCTGAAAATGTATATCGGAAGAATGAAATCTTGGATTGAATATAATGATTCGAAAATAAATAGTATTTTTACCACAAAATCCTAAGAAAGATAGGAACATTGAACTACATATCACTAAAATTGCTAATTCAAATTAAATAGATTGACAAAGTATTTAAAATATCTGATTTCACTCTTTCTGGCTTTTGGCCTGATGGCGAATGATGGTGTTTTAGATTCTCAATCAAATTCAGCTGACTATTACCAATTCTCGAACCTAATTCTAAGAAGAGAATTAAACGATAAGGGTTCGAAATTATATACGTTCAATCAGGTAAATTCATCTGAAAAAACCGCATTCCTATTTAGTGCTACATACCTCAAATTTCAAGATATTTATAATCTTCAAATTCAGGTTCTTCTAAAATTACAAACCCTGATTTATCAAAAAATAAGTTCATTTACAATCCAACACCTCTTTGTAAATGATATGATTGCTTCAAGAAACTCCTATAAAAGTTTATACACAGCCTAGAAAATTTTCTTTTCTACGCATTTATGCAATTCCATGCATAAAGATGATAACAAATGTCTAATCATTTATCATTTACAAAATGTATAAACACAACAACAAACCACGTTTGGAGCAATCCAAACGCCCTATTCTTTGGGCAAAAAGAAAAATTATGCTAATTATTACCGCCTTTATGATCGGAATGTCAAACGGAATGAATGTGGGACATCATACGATTAATGGAAATCAAAATCACACAGAACAACATAAAAAAGATTGATTTCATTAGCTGTAAATACGCTAAACGAAGTATTTTAAAAACGAGAACAACATTAAAAGTCGGGTTACTCTTAGTAGTCTCCCGACTTTATAAGTATTCCAATAGGCAACGAATATGGCTTATAAAGTATACTCTTAAAGGGAAAACTAAACTCAAACAGAAACCAATGCAATTACCTCATCTCCAACACGCACACTTCCTTCTTTGGGGCCAATCAAATTTTGTCCAAACAACACATTATTTCCTGCTTTCTTGTATTTTGACAAAGTAAGTAAAGGATCTTTTCCTGAAATCACCCCTTTTTCTTGATCTACCGTTGTCATTATACATCTTGCGCAAGGCTTTACTCCAAAAAAAGTCAATCCTCCAATTGTGAATTCCTTCCAAGATTCCTCTTCATAAGCTTTACCGCCGGTAAAAACAAAATTTGGTCTAAACCGATTCATCGGTAGCGATTCTTTTAGACGGGAATTCAAATCATCTAATGACGATTGACCAATCAATAAAAAAGGATATCCATCTGAAAAAGAATTAATATCGTTTTCCGTAACTGCATATTCAGTCGCTACTTTTCGATGACTTTCATCCGGCATATAAACCAATCGAACAGGAAATCCAACGTATTGTGTAAACCAACGGGAAATATCCGGACTTACTTCATGAGCCTGAATCGTATCATCCCAAACAGTCACATTTATTTTTGCCACAGATTCAGAAAAAGATTGATGGAGTGGAATTTTAATCGTTGCCACTTTTTCCCGATGCGTAATAGTCAAGAAATCGCCTTCGATTTCGGGTTGAAAAAGCGCCAATTTTGGGTATTCCCGCTGCGTCAGAAACAATCCGTTTTCATCAACTAATAACCATCGACGGTCGTGTTCCAAACCGCGATCCGTAACTTGAGCTTGTTGGAGTTTAATTCCTCCCAATGATTTTACAGGATAAATCCAGATTTCTGAAAGTTGCAACATAGCGCTATATTTTTTTCAAAACTACAAAAAACCCAGCTCCGCAAAGTATTAATCCAAAGAATAAATTTATCATATACACTGCCCAAACATCTGTGACTTTGTACCCGCAATAATGAGCAAATACAATCGTAAGAGTAAAATGTTACCGACAGATAGGATTCAACACAAAGTCGGGAGACTTTGCCTTTACTTTGAAATAGATAAAAAAAGCCTCGAAAAATAATTTTCGAGGCTTTTAAAGTTTGCTATTTATAAATGTAGCCCGTAGCGGAATCGAACCGCTCTTACATGGATGAAAACCATGCGTCCTAACCGATAGACGAACGGGCCCTGCTTTTTTATTGCGGCTGCAAAAATAGCACTATTTTTGAGCTGCACAATAGCAAAATCAAAAGCCTTCAAATAAAAACAGTCTGTATTAAACTTGCAAATTGCAATCAATTCATTATCAACATCTACCAAAATAAGTGTGTTTTTTAAACAATCTGAGTTTTTTTTTAGAATTAACTTAATAATTCAAATTCACGCCAAAACCCATCCCCATATCACTATCATAATGGGTTGTAATTCCAACATTTTTCTTAATGATATAGCGCAAACCCGCCATGTATTCTTTATCCGTATTCCACATTAAATTCATCCGCAATCTTTTAGAAACCGGAATATCCATGCGTTCGAATTGCAATCTGAAATTCCCATCGGTAAAAACCTCCGCTTGTGCTTTGATGAGCATCGGCAAAGTATATTCGATTCCCGCACTGAAAACCGCCCGATTATCTTTAGTATTGGTTTGACCAAAAAGATTTTCTTCCATGTCTCCCTCTTCCATTTTCCTGTACCTCCAGTCGAAACCAATAAACGGCATAATCCACTGCATTTTTCCAAGATACCTTCCAATGTGTGTTTCCGTCTCGTAACCATGATGACCATTATATCCCAAACGCCATTCTGCTCCAATACTCCAACGTGTATTTCCCAGCATTGCCATCCCGTCGTTTCCATTGGTTGCAAAATCATTCTCTGCCATCAAATGAAAAGCTCTGTCATCTGCAAACAATTTGCGTCGCGCTAATTTCGGATTCGGAATCTCTGGATTCACAGGAGAATTTTCATAACTGAAAACCCTTCCCATTCCAGCCATCATGTGATACAAAATATGACAATGAAAAAACCAGTCACCGCTTGCATTTGCATGAAACTCCAGTGTATCCGTTTCCATTGGCATAATATCAATCGTATTTTTTAATGGTGCATAATCCCCTTGCCCGTTAATTACGCGAAAGTCATGTCCATGCAAATGCATGGGATGTCTCATCATAGAGCCATTACGCAAAATGATACGTACATTTTCGCCTTTTTTTATTAAAATCTTATCCGTTTCCGAAACCACTTTATTATCCAAACTCCAAACATAGCGGTTCATATTTCCCGATAATTCAAACCGTAATTCTTTTATAGGGGCGTCTTTTGGCAATGTTGTTTTTGTTGGTGATTTGAGCATCGCATAATTCAAGGTAACGATATCAGCATTTGCATTGTGACTTTCATGCTCATCTCCCTTTTGATTACTTCCTGTAATTTCAGGATACATTACCGTATTCATATCCATTTGGTTGAGCGACATCTGCATTCCCATATCATCCAAATCCCCATTCATCTTCATCATGCTGTTCATCATTTTCATGCCTTCAAAATAGTTCAACTTAGGCAGTGGCTTCATCAATTGCTTAGCACCATCGCCTAAATACAGTGATACCGATTTCGTCCTGTCCTCTGAAGTAACTAAAAATTCATACGCACTTTTGTCCTCTGGAATGGTTACAACCACATCGTAAGTTTCGGAGACAGGAACAATTAATCGATCGACTTCTACCTCTTCGACATCATTACCGTCATTGGCAACAACTGTAATTTTTCCACCCGCATAGGTCAACCAGAAATAGGTTGATGCACCCCCATTTGAAATTCTTAATCTGACTTTATCTCCCGACTTAAAATTCGGGGCCATTAATTCCTTTTTCCCATTGATTAAAAATGTGTCATAATAGACATCACTTACGTCCATCGCATTCATCCGCTTCCATTCATTGGTCAGTTTGGTTTTAAAATGTCCCTCTTTTATAGCTTCTGTATAACTTTGGGTTGAACCTTTTTGAATAGCAAACCAGTCCGTTGCATTGTGCAGCATCCGATGTACATTTTTAGGATTCCTATCCGTCCACTCACTCAAAATAACGGGAATCGTCGGCAAATCATCTATTCCCTTTCTAAAAGTTGGATTATCTGCTTTTTTATTTAAAATCATAGAACCGTACATTCCAATTTGTTCCTGCAAACCCGTATGACTATGATACCAATGTGTTCCGTTTTGAATAATCGGAAAAGTATATTTATGGGTTGTATGCGGCTTGATTGGCATTTGCGTAAGATTAGGAACACCATCGTATTGGTTAGGCAAAAATATCCCATGCCAATGCAAAGAGGTATCTTCATTCAATTCATTATGCACATAAATCTCAGCGATATCCCCTTCGGTAAAAGTAAGTGTAGGCATCGGAATTTGTCCATTCACGGCAATCGCCCTTTTGGGTTTACCCGTAAAATTCACAATGGTATCTTTTACATACAGATCGTAGCGCACGACTTTTTGCGCCTCAGCCTGTAAGGTAAAAAACAAGATTATGATTATTGATTTGAGTTTCATTTTATAGTTTTAAATTTCGCAATCGCAATGCATTTGCAATTACCGAAACAGAGCTGAAGCTCATAGCCAAAGCAGCAATCATTGGCGAAAGCAAAATCCCAAAAACAGGATATAAAACACCCGCAGCAATTGGAATACCCAAGACATTGTAAAAGAAAGCAAAAAACAAATTTTGTTTGATATTTTTCATCACGGCATGACTCAAATTTTTAGCTTTCACTATTCCTTGTAAATCGCCTTTTACCAAAGTGATTTTAGCACTTTCAATCGCAACATCGGTTCCGGTTCCCATTGCAATTCCAATATCAGCTTGCGCCAATGCCGGAGCATCGTTTATTCCGTCACCGGCCATGGCAACAATTTTCCCTTCAGCTTGCAGCCGTTGAATTTCTTTGAGTTTATCTTCGGGTAAACAACCGGCTTTATAGGAACTTAAGTTCAAACTTGATGCAACTGCTTTTGCGGTATTTTCATTGTCACCGGTAAGCATGATCACTTCAACTCCTTGACGCATCAATTCTTTTATAGCTTCTAAACTTGTTGTTTTTATAGCATCCGATATAGAGACAAATCCCAAGGCAACTCCATTAACAGCAATGTAAGAAACTGTTTTCCCGAGTTTTTGCTCTGCTATAATCTTATTCTCTAACACTTCAGAAACAACTGCATTCACTTGCTCCATTAATTTTTTATTGCCGAGTGCAACTTTGTCATTGTTTACAGTCCCAACAACTCCTTTACCGGCAACAGCTTCAAAATCTTTGACTTCAATTAATGAAACATTCTTTGCTTTCGCAAAATTAACTACGGCCTGTGCCAAAGGATGTTCACTATACTGATTTAAGGAAGCTATTTTTTGCAATAGAGAATCGTCTTCGTTTTCTAAGGAGAATACTTTTTCAACGGATGGCTTTCCTTCGGTGATGGTTCCTGTTTTATCAGTAATCAAAACATTCACTTTATTCATCCCTTCCAATGCTTCGGCGTTTTTTATCAAAACTCCCGATTGGGCGCCTTTACCGACACCTACCATTACCGACATAGGAGTGGCTAATCCCAATGCACAGGGACAGGCAATAATCAATACCGCAATAGCATTAATGAAACCATAAACCATTGCCGGCTCCGGACCGAATTTTGCCCATACAAAAAACGTTACAACAGAAGTAAAAACTACAATAGGTACAAAATATTTAGCAATTTTATCCGCCAGTTTCTGAATAGGTGCTTTAGACCTGCTGGCATTGTTTACCATTTGTATAATTTGCGAAAGCAAGGTTTCCGAACCTACTTTCTCTGCAATCATCACAAAGGATTTATTTCCGTTTATAGTTCCCGAACTAATGCTGTCCCCTATTTTTTTATCAACAGGAATAGGTTCACCAGTAATCATCGATTCATCTATTGTACTTTGTCCATCCGTTATTTTTCCATCGACCGGAATTTTATCTCCTGGTTTTACCCGCAGCAAATCTCCCTTTTTGATGTCGTGAATAGATATCACTTTGTCTTTTCCATCAACAACCAAGGTCGCTTCGGTTGGTGCTAACTTCAATAATTCTTTGATGGCGCCACTGGTTTGGCTATGCGCTCTGGCTTCGAGTAACTGACCTAACAAAACCAAGGTCAATATGACTGTTGCCGCTTCAAAATAGAGACCTATCGTTCCATGGCTCGTTCTGAATTCATCAGGAAAAACATCAGGAAAAAACATTCCGAAAATACTAAACAAAAAAGCGATACCGGTTCCAATCCCGATAAGCGTAAACATATTGAGATTCCAGGTAATTACAGATTTCCAGGCACGAACAAAAAACATCCAGCCAGCATAGAAAACTACCGGAAGAGATAGCAGTAACTGCACCCAATTCCATTTCTCTATATCCATTACTTTCAATAATGGATTGTTATGCATCATTTCAATCATGGCAATTAAGAAAACTGGAACTGTGCAGAAAAGGGCTATTTTCATTTTTCGCCACAAATCTTTGTATACCTTATTTTCTTCGGTATCCGTTGGCTCCATAGGCACCAGATCCATTCCGCAAATGGGACAGGAACCGGGACCTTCTTTGATTACCTCGGGATGCATCGGACAGGTGTACATTACTTTTGCGACGCTCAATTCGGGGACTTTTTCCAAATTCATTCCGCATACCGGACAACTTCCCGGTTTATCATATACCTTTTCTCCTTCACAATGCATGGGACAATAGTATTTGCCATGAGCACTGCTCGGCATTACAATGGCTGTTTTATGATTATGAGCGGGATTCCCACAACATGACTTCGCAATTGGTTCACCCACTGCTTCATTTGCATCAGCAGCATTGCTATTTGTTATTGTATATTTTCCAATGGCTGTTAGTGCCTCCTGCAATTGAGCAGTTGGAATATGGTTTTCCATTGTTAAAACGGCCATTGGCGGCTGTAACGAAACATTTGCTTCAACCCCATCAACGGCATTTAATGTTTTTTCGACCTTAGAACGACATCCGTCACAACTCATTCCGGTTATTGTATATTTATGTTTCATAAATGCATAATTCATTTTGTAGCGGTCACATATGGTATCGCTCTATATTTATTGGTGTCTGTTTGCAACAAACAAGTTGTTAGTGGTGATTTCATAAATTAAAAATCGGTTCTATAAAATTTACGGAACCGATTTAAATACATGATTAATGTTTGTGATTTTCTTCTTTTTTGACCGAATCTTTTGGAGTCATCGCCATTCCGCATTTAGGGCATTTACCGGGTTTATCGCTCATTTCTTTTGGATGCATCGGACAAGAATAGGTCATCTTTCCAGCTTCTTTCATTGGAGTTCCGCATTTAGGGCATTTGCCAGGTTTATCTGAAGTTTGTCCATCATTTACACAAACATATTTAGTAACAACTTTTTTACTGGCCTGACTTCCTTTAACTGCATGGTTATACTTTACTTCCGTTGTTTTAACCATTTTCATCCCACACTTGCCACATTCCCCTTCTTTACTACTCATTTCTTTTGGATGCATCGGACAGGTGTACATTGTTTTTTCACCTTCTTTTTGAGTAGGCTTTGTTGTTTCCTGTGCTAAAACCATTGTATTTACTGCTAAGAATACGCTTAGTACGATAAGTATTTTTTTCATTTTTTTATTAATTTAAATATTAAAACTAAAACTTCATTTTAATGACTCAAAGGTACAATACCTCTATTTTTTGGGTATTGTATAATTTTGTAAATGATTTGTAAAATTTATAAACCATCAATTTGTAGCCTCCTGTTTTCCTTCAATCTTTTGAAATGAGTAGGAGCAAAACCAGTTATTTTTTTAAACTGATTACTCAAATGTGCCACATCGCTATAATTTAATTTAATTGCAATCT
Source organism: Flavobacterium maritimum (assembly GCF_040049085.1). NCBI lineage: Bacteria > Pseudomonadati > Bacteroidota > Flavobacteriia > Flavobacteriales > Flavobacteriaceae > Flavobacterium > Flavobacterium maritimum. The sequence goes on along the minus strand of NZ_JBDLZY010000006.1, from coordinate 293,658 downwards.
CACTCAATGTTAACTCGTCATATAGCAACAACTCTTTTACCTTTTCAATTTTCTGTGAAATAAAATAATGTTCAATTGTTGCTCCATGAACATCCGAAAATAAATTACTCAATGTGTTATAATCCTGCAGAAATTGCTCAGACAAATAGTTTGACAAATTCGTTTTTAATTCTATATCCTGATGATGAACCAAGTCAACAATGAGGCATTTAATTCTTTCGACCGTTATAGTGGTTTTATCCTCTAACAATTCAAACCCGAGCAATTGTAACTTTTTTTCAAAATCTTGTTTCTCATTTCCTTTGAAATCTTCTGCTAATTCCACTTCTCCCAATTCCACTGAAACAGGAAAAATTCCCATATTTTCTAATTCGGATTTCACAACCATTTTACAACGATCGCATACCATATTTTTAATATAGAGCTTCATACTTATTGTATCTTTTCTATTGTTTTACCACAACTTAACATTTGTGATCCATAATATGGATTTTTGATAGCACTCTCTTTACTTAACCAATTGGCTCCTTTGCCCCCATTAACCATCGGACAATTATTATAATACACCGGCTCGGCTAATTTTGATACTTTTATTAAGGAGTACATATTTTTTGAAAGCCTTGAGAAATAATCCCGTTGGCGCTTTATGTCTTCTGTTTCAGAAATACGCCCGGCATCTTCTTTCAACTCCTTCATCACTTTCATCCAAACTAAATGTTCCTCTGTTTTCAAAGTTTCCATTTTTACCCCATTTAATGATGATGACAAGTCTTTCGCCATTGCAGCAGCTTTTTTGCCATCACTTTTCACTAAGGCGTCTTTCAACATAAAATAATTATCAAAAACTGCTTTCAGTTGTGAAACTTCTTGCGCTACATTCATCGATGAATGATCCGATATTTCTGTTTCTGTATTTTTTGTTTTTGCATTGCAGGAAGTGAATGATAACAATATTGTAAATGCTATCATCATTATTTTTAATCTTGTTTCCATTGTTTAAATAAATTTTAATTAATCGTATACAATTATGAAATAGCAGATATGTTACTAAGATCAAATTGTAATTAACGATAAAATGTGTTTTTAAAGTGCGCTTATATACTCTAAATAAGACCCTTTTATGGCTGTCAAAAAAACAATTTACCCTATTTTAGGAATAGTCCAAATGGAAAGAAACCCTGAAGAAACAGTGTTTACTGAAAAATGAAATCTTTGTTTCTCAGACCAAACGAAGATTGGTTTTAAATCGGAATTAAAAGGAGAAACTATTCCGAAATGAGTTGTCGAAAAGCTACAAGTTGAGTGATTGCATTTTCCATTACAACTGTTGTTCTTTTTATTTTTTGAATGATTGTCTTTATTACAATTGGCATCTTCCGAAGAAGATTTTTTACTGCAACAAGATTTTTCGGTTTGAGTACCACATGCAACTACTTTATTTGGCACTATAAGAGCGCCAAATAAAACAAGAAGCAATATATAAACCTGTTTGATCATTTTTAATACTTTCAAAAGGATAAAGATACAAAAAGAACGATTTTACTTTAGTTATAAAACTGTTAATTGGAAATTACGGATAGTTGTTTTTTAATTTTTCTCACCAATTATTCCATACAAAATAGACTGTAAAATGGACAAGATAACACTAAAAAGTAAGGCAGTCCAGAAAGAATCTACCACAAATCCACCCACAATTTTTGTACACAGTAATATAATCAAGGCATTAATAACTAATAAAAACAGACCGAAAGTCACTATCGTAAAAGGCAAAGTAAGCAATACCATTATGGGCTTTATAAATATATTTAACAACCCCAGAACCATGGCAACTATAATAGAAGTTGTAAATCCATCAACATGAACTCCGGGCATAAAGTTAGATATAAGCAAAACCAAAGCGGCAGTAAGAAGAATTCTAATTAATAATTTCATAAGTATCTGATTTTTAAAATTTATTAAATGTAGTAAAAAATCTAATAATTTTTAATTTGTCTTTAAAAAAGAACTACTCAACTGATAAAACATTGTTGGGTTTTCGGCATGAAGCCAATGTCCAACATTAGGAATCGTCTCCAAAGTCGCATTAGGGAAATGACGTTTGATATTTTCGAAATCGCTGTCTAAAATATAATTGGATTTTCCGCCTCGGATAAAAAGTGTCGGTTTTTCAGAAATTAAATCGGCCGCCAATTGTTTTCCGATTTGGTCAATTTTTTTATTGAAAACGTCCAAATTAAATCGGAACGCCAATTGTCCTGGTTCTTTCCAATACAAATTTTTCATCAGAAATTGTCTAGTTCCAAAATCTGAAATATAGGACGACAAAATTTCTTCGACTTCGTTGCGGCTGGGTTTTTTTGAAAAATCAACAGCATTTAATCCTGCAAGAATATCTTGATGATGGGGAGCATAAAACTTGGGCCCAATATCAGCTACAATCACTTTATCTATCAATTCCGGATGCATGGTTGCGAAAAGCATTGCTACTTTTCCTCCCATAGAATGTCCTATAATATTAATTTTTTCTAATTTATGGAACTGGCAGTATTCAAATACATCCTGAGCCATTAATTCATAACTAAATTCATCCGACTGAAAACTTCGGCCATGATTGCGTAAATCGAGTAAATGAACCTGAAAACCATCGGACGCAAATTGTGCACCCAGAGTTTTCCAATTGTCGGACATGCCTAGAAATCCGTGAATAATTAAAAGCGGTTTGCCTGAACCTTCTATTTTTGAATAAAGCATGAAGTTGTTGTGTTTGGAGCGTAAGGGATAGCAGTGAAAAGCCCGGAACAAAACGGAATAAATGGAGTTTTGTGAGGACTTGTAACGCATAGCCCGACCCTTGTGGTTACGCCCTAATTATTTTAATTTTTGCAAATACATGTTGATTACATTTTCCAAACCTAAATAAATAGCTTCTGAAATAAGCGCATGTCCAATCGAAACTTCCAACAATCCTGGAATATTTTGATTGAAAAACTGAATATTATCGAGACTTAAATCGTGTCCGGCATTGATTCCCAATTCAAGTTCATTGGCTAAAATTGCTGACTCAACGTAGGGTCCAATCCCTTTTTTATTGCCCAAACCATATTGATGCGCATAAGATTCCGTATACAATTCAATTCTGTCGGTGCCTATTTTTTTTGCTCCTTCAATCATTTCGAGAACCGGATCAACAAAAATGGAAGTGCGAATACCATTTCTTTGGAACTCCTGAACAATTTCGGTTAAATAATCTGCGTGCTTAATTGTATTCCAACCCGCATTTGATGTGATTGCATCAACTGCATCCGGAACAAGGGTTACTTGTGTCGGTTTGATTTCGAGAACTAAATCCATGAAACTTTTCTCTGGATTTCCTTCGATATTATACTCGGTGTAAACAATGGCTTTTAGATCACGGGCATCCTGATAGCGAATATGACGTTCATCAGGTCTGGGATGAATGGTGATTCCTTGTCCGCCAAATTTTTGAATATCGGTTGCTACTTTTAACAAATCGGGAACATTTCCTCCGCGAGCATTTCGCAAAGTTGCAATTTTATTGATATTTACACTTAACTTTGTCATATAAACTGATATTGATTTTCGAAAAACTATTTTATTGAGACAAAAATACAAAGTAAAACTTAGGAGTTTTTGCCTTTTTTTGATTATTTTGCATGAAATATTGAGGATTGATTTATGACAGAGATTGCGAACTATATTACCAATGATTTTAGAGCCATTGACAGCCAGGAAACTATCGCCGCTGCTCAAGACTTTCTTATTGATCTGAACTTTTCACATTTTCCTGTTGTTGAAGAGGGAATCTATATTGGAAGCATTGCTACCGATGATTTAGAAACTTTTGACGGAGATAAAAAAGTTGGCGATTATAAATATACGCTTGAACATTTTTTCGCCCGAACAAATTTAATTTGGTTGGACGTTTTAGAAGTTTTTGCAAAAAACCAAACCAATATAGTTCCTGTTTTAGATGAAAACAATAAATATGTAGGGTATTACGAAATAGCCGACATTATGAAATTTTTTCATGAAACTCCATTTCTAAAAGAACCGGGAGGAATAATTATTATAAAAAAAGCCATTTTAGATTATTCGATGAGCCAAATTACCCAAATTATAGAAAGCAATAATGGGAAAGTTTTAGGTTTATTTGTTTCGGATTCTGATGTCGAAAGCATCGAAATCACAATTAAAGTAAGTTTGGGCGCCATGAATGAAATAATCCAAACTTTCAGAAGGTATAATTATGAGATTGTATCGGAACATCACGAAGACAATTACATTAATAATTTAAAGGAACGTTCCGATTATTTGGACAAATACCTAAACATCTAGTTTAATCGTTGTTTCATTGGAACAGACAAACTATTAGACCGCTAATCAATAAACCACAGATGAAAGTAGCTATATACGGGCAGTATTATCTTGTAAGCACAGAACCAATTATAAAAGATATTTTTGTTTTTTTTACTAAGAACAATGTTGAGATGATTATTGAGGCAGAATTTCTAAAAATGCTAAATGAGAAAGGAATCATCCACGAAGAATACAAAACATTCTCATCACACACAGAACTCAATGGCAGTTTTGACATGCTCATAAGCATCGGTGGTGACGGAACAATTTTAAGAGCTGCTACGCTAGTTCGAGATTCAGGAGTCCCAATTTTAGGAATAAATGCAGGCCGATTAGGATTCTTAGCTACGGTTCAAAAAGAAAATATTGAAGAATTCATGCAGTTCATAATAGAGAAAAAATTCACAATCTCAGAACGTTCATTATTGAGTTTGTCTTGTTCTCCCGAAAACGAAGCTTTTGACGACATCAATTTTGCCATGAATGAAATCTCAGTCAGTCGAAAAGATACCACCTCAATGATTACGATAGAAACCTATCTAAACGATGAATTTTTAAATTCCTATTGGGCTGACGGTCTTATCGTATCCACTCCAACAGGATCTACCGGTTATTCTCTTAGTTGCGGTGGCCCTATTTTGACACCGGATGTAAAAAGTTTAGTTATAACTCCCATCGCTCCCCACAATCTAAATGCCAGACCGCTCGTAATTCCTGACGAAACAGAAATTCGACTCCGTGTTTCCGGTAGAGATGACCAATATTTAGTTTCGTTGGATTCCAGAATTGCTTCCGTAAAGAATGAATCAATATTGATTGTTAAAAAAACCCCTTTTCACATCAATATGGTCGAAATCCCAGAAGAAACATTCCTAAAAACACTCCGAAACAAATTACTTTGGGGAGAAGACAAAAGAAACTAGATTAATATTTAAATTCATTCTATACGATTCCCCCTCTTTTTCCCGTTTTGCTATTATTAAATCCCATTTAACCTAAATCAGGGAGACCCATTATTCAAAAAACATCACATTTAGCCTAATGGGCATTGATTGGTATTGATAATTATTATATTTGCACGCAATTCTCTGTAAAATGAATAAAATTTTTAATTTATTATTATGTTTATTCCCATTAATGACCCTCAATGCTCAAATCCATGAGTTCGGTGTCTTTCTTGGAGGAAGTAACTATATTGGAGATGTTGGATCAACCACTTATATTGCACCAAACGAGCCGGCACTGGGAATACTTTACAAATGGAATAAAAGTCCGAGACATGCTTATCGGTTTTCTTATACCCAATCAAAAATATCAGCGAACGACCTTGATTCTAAAGAAGCCGGAAGATACCTAAGAGGATATCAGTTTGAAAACAACATAAAAGAACTCGCCGCCGGTCTTGAATTTAATTTTTTCGAATTTAATCTTCATGAATCAAAAAATAAAACTACTCCTTATGTATTTTCAGGATTAAGCTATGTGCACTACGATAGTTTGTATATTGAAAATGGAGTAACAAAGTCAGATTCTAATCATGGAACTGTTGCAATCCCAATGATTGTGGGAATAAAATCAAACATTACCCCCAATTTTATTATAGGATTAGAAGTTGGAGCCCGATATACTTTTGCAGATGATATCGACGGAAGTAACCCAACGAATGATAATTTAGAGAACTTACGATTTGGAAACTTAAATAATAATGACTGGTATGTTTTTTCAGGTCTTACCCTAACGTACACCTTTGGAAACACACCTTGTTATTGCGCAGAATAAAAAATGGATTTACTAAATACTATAGACACGACCAAATTACCTAAACATCTGGCCATTATTATGGATGGCAATGGTCGTTGGGCCAAACAAAAAGGCTTTTTGAGAGCCTTTGGTCACGAAAACGGAACAAAATCTGTAAAAAAAATCATCGAAGCAAGTGCTAAATTAGGAATAGAATACCTTACACTGTACGCATTCTCAACCGAAAACTGGAACAGACCAAAACTCGAAGTTGAAACCTTAATGCGAGTACTAATCAACTCTTTAAAAAAGGAACTTACCACACTGGAAAACAATAACATCAAATTGAATGCTATCGGTAATTTAGAAAAATTGCCAAAATCAGCGCAAAAAGAGCTTCAAGATGTTATGAATAAAACCAAAAACAATACCCGATTAACCCTAACCCTAGCCTTAAGTTATGGTTCAAGGGAAGAAATTGTAAATGTTGTCAGAAACATCAGTAATAAAGTTAAAAATAATATAATTTCAATAGAGTCTATTGACGATTCAATTATAAATGAGCATCTTTACACGCAAAATTTACCGGATGTAGATTTATTAATACGAACCAGTGGAGAACATAGAATAAGTAATTTTCTGCTATGGCAAATTGCCTATGCAGAATTATATTTTACTGACATCTTGTGGCCAGACTTTAAAGAACAAGATTTATATGAGGCTATCGTTAGTTATCAAAAAAGAGAACGTAGATTTGGAAAAACAAGTGAACAAATTAAATAATTTTTTAGTGTTACATAAAAGCATAAAAATAGTCCTTACCCTATTGATTTTTGGAAGTTTTTCTCAAATTAAAGCCCAAGACAGAGTTCCTTTCGACCAAGGAAAAAAATACATCCTTGCCAACGTAGACGTTATTGGCAAAATAAGTTTCAACACACAAACTGTTATTACTTTTTCAGGTCTTGAAAAAGGTCAGGAAATCACTATTCCCGGAGAACAAATAAGTAACGCAATCAAGAAACTTGGTAAACTTGGCCTTTTCAATGAAATTTCATTTTATGTAAACAAGGTAGAGAATGACAGTATTTATCTGGATTTAAATCTGGAAGAATTACCTAAATTAAACGAGGTGAAATTTGTTGGCGTTAAGAAAAGCAAAGTAGAGGGCTTAATAAAGGACAACAACCTTACCAAAAATAAAGTAGTAAACGAAAATCTAATTACTACTACCAAAAATTACATCGAAAATAAATACAAGAAAGACGGTTTTTACAACACCAAAGTCAACATCAACACCGTTGTCGACACTTCAACTGTAAATCAGGTAAATATGCTTGTTACCGTTGATAAGGGTACAAAAGTAAAAATTGACAATATTGATTTTGAGGGGAATGTAAAACTCACTGATGAAAACCTGAGAAGTGCAATGAAAGACACTAAACAGAAGAATTTCTTCCGTGTACTAAAAGCCTCCAAATTCATTAAAGACAAATACAAAACTGATTTAGAAAAAGTAGTTGAAGCTTACAAAGAAAAAGGATACAGAGACGCAGTAGTTCTTTCAGATTCTGTAGCTTACAACAAAGAAAAAAACTCTTTAGCAATCAAAATAAAGGTTAATGAAGGAAACAGATACTATTTTGGCGACATTAAATTCTTAGGTAATACGGTATATTCCGATGAAGGTTTAGGCAGAGTTCTAGGTGTTAAAAAAGGTGACATTTACAATGGCGTTTTATTAGAAAAAAGAATCGCTGATAAATCAAAACCAGATGGTGAAGACATCACTAATTTATATCAAAACAATGGTTATTTATTTTCTAACATTAATGCCGTTGAGGTAAAAACAGCCAACGACACCATCGATTTTGAAATTAGAGTTACCGAAGGTCCAATAGCTTATTTCAACAAAATTACCGTAGTTGGAAACGACAAAACAAACGATCATGTCATCTACAGAGAGTTAAGAACAAAACCAGGCGAAAAATATAGCAAAGAAGAGTTGGTAAGAACTATCCGTGAGATCGGTCAGCTAGGATTTTTTGATCCTGAGGCAATTGATCCAAAATTCAAAAATGTGGACGCAGGTGCAGGAACCGTTGATATAGAATACAATTTAGTAGAAAAAGGCTCCAGTCAAATAGAACTTCAGGGTGGTTACGGTGGAGGCGGTTTCATCGGTACCTTAGGATTGTCCTTTAACAATTTTTCGGCCAGAAATATGTTTAACAAAGAAGCTTATAAACCGCTACCAATGGGAGACGGTCAAAAAGTGTCTTTACGATTACAAGCCAGTACCTATTTTCAAACCTATAGTTTATCATTTTCAGAACCATGGTTTGGAGGAAAGAAACCGGTACAATTCAGCTCATCTCTATCCTACAGTCAGCAATATGAAAACAATTATGTGACTCAAAAAGTGGATAAAAGTAAAAGCTTTAACATCTTGACTATATCGGCAGGACTAGCTAAAAGACTTACTGTGCCAGATGATTATTTTGTATTATCACAATCCGTGAGTTACCAACATTATGACTTACACAACTATTATACGGGATTATTTTCATTTGGAGATGGAGCTTCAAGAAACTTAGCTTATACGGTAGGATTAACAAGAAGCAATAAAGGAGTTAATCCAATTTTCCCAACATACGGTTCTGAGTTTAATGTAACGGCAAAATTAACACCTCCATATTCTTTGATGAATGGAGTTGATTATGCAGACCTGGAAAATCAAGAGGAATATAAATACGTTTATAAAGGATCCACATACACCGGATCCAATGGAGTTCAAGTAAACGCAGGCGATTATTTAGAAGCTGTTCCAACTTCTTCAAATCCATACCCAAATAGTGTTGCTAACTATCAGGATGCTGCAGCAGATCCAGCTTTAGTAGACCAAAAGAAGTTCAACTGGCTAGAATATTACAAAATTAAATTCAAAGCAGACTGGTATACAAAAATTTATGGTAAATTAGTACTCCGAACTTTATCAGAATTTGGATTCATGGGTGCCTATAATCAAGACAGAGGTATTGTTCCTTTTGAGAGATTCTATTTAGGAGGAGATGGATTAGCGAATTATTCTATGGATGGAAGGGAAACAATCCAATTAAGAGGATATCCAAATAATTCTTTGACTCCGGTAAACACTTCGGGAGAACCAATTGGAGCCACTGTATTCAACAAATTCTCATTAGAAATGCGCTATCCAATAACATTAAAAGCATCAGCATCGATTTATGCGTTAACATTTTTAGAGGCAGGTTCATCTTTTGACACTTTAAAAAATTACAACCCATTTTCATTAAATCGCTCTGCAGGAGCTGGCTTACGTGTATTTATGCCTGCCTTTGGATTATTGGGAATTGATTTCGGTTATGGATTTGATGGATTACCAACAGGACCAAATACGAAATCATCAACTCCAAATGGTTGGGAAACCCACTTTATCATTGGGCAACAGTTTTAAAATTTGAAACAAATTTTTCTAATACATTAAAGTTATGAGAAAACAATTTTTATTTCTATTTTTAGCCGCCATTACAGGAACTATAACCCAGGCACAAACAAGGGGAACCAAAGTTGGTTATATTGATATGGAATACATTTTAGAGAATGTACCCGATTATAAAGAAGCCCAAACCCAGTTAGATCAAAAGGCACAAAAATGGAAACAAGAAATTGAAACTAAAAAAAATGAAATAGATAAACTGAAAGAGGCTTTAAAAGCAGAAAGTCCCTTACTGACTAAAGAACTTATTGATGAAAGGGAAACTGAAATCAAGTTTCTTGAAAACGAAAGATTGGACTATCAGCAAAAAAGGTTTGGTGCCTACGGTGATTTAATCACCCAGAAATCAGCTTTGGCAAAACCAATCCAAGACCAAATATTTACAGCCGTTCAAGATATTGCAGAAACTAAAAAATATGATTTCATATTTGATAAATCTTCGGATTTCACCATGCTTTTTGCAGCAAAAAGATTTGACATTAGCGATCAGGTACTACGTATTTTAAACCGCACCGAAAAAAGGGAACAGCTATCTAAGAAACAATTAAAAGAAGAAGAGGCGAAGGAAAATGCAGAAGATGCAATAGATGAAAACCCTGCATTGGCAGAGAGACAAAAAGCTTTAGATGCAAAGAAAGCAGCCAGAGACCTAATCCTTGAAGAAAGAAAATTGCTTCAGGAACAAAAGAAAAAAGAATTTGAAGACAGAAGAAAGCAACTGTTAGCAGAAAGAGAAGCTAAAAAAAATGGCACGGTTTCTGCCACTGCAAAAACGACAGAGGATTCTAAAACAACAACTCCGACAACAGCGACTCCAGAAAGTGATTCTGTAAAAACGGCTTCAGAACAAGCAAAAAAAGAACAAGCTGACGCAAGAGCGAAAACACTTGAGGAACGAAAAAGAGTCATAGAAGAACGTAAAAAAGCATTAGAGGAGAAAAAGAAAAAAACGCTCGAAGAAAGAGAAGCTCTTAAAAAAGCAAACGAAGAAAAATTAAAAGAAGAAAAGTTAAAAGAAGAACAATTAAAGCAAGATACTAAACAATAATTAATTAATAAATATTTTAAACACGATGAAACAAATCAAAACTTTACTAATTGCTGCAATACTTGTTTTCGGAGCATCTCAAACTATTACTGCTCAAGCAAAAACAGCTCACGTTGACGTAAGTGAAATTATGTCAAAAATGCCAGCAATGTTAGATGCTCAAAAACAACTGGAAAAATTGAGCACTACTTATGATGCCGATTATAAAAAAATGGTTGAAGAATACCAAGCAAAACTAAAAAAATACGAAGCTGAGGCTACAACTGTTACAGACGCAGTAAACGGAGAACGTTCTAAAGAAGTTCAAGACATGCAAAAAAGAATCGTTGACTTTAGAGACAATGCTCAAAAAGAATTACAACAAAAAGAATCTGATATCGTAAAACCATTAATGGAAAAAGTTAGAGCTTCTATTCAAAAAGTAGGAAAAGCAAAAGGATTCCAATATGTTCTTGATGGTTCAAGTCTTTTACTTGCAGATGGTCCAAACTTGACTGCTGATGTAAAAAAAGATTTAGGTTTTTAATATAAAACTACCTTAAAAAAAACTGCTCATCCCAAATTCAGGATAGAGCAGTTTTTTTTTGCCATATTATAATTTTTTAGGATATTTAATCTCTAGCACGTAACTTTGTTACTATGAACAACAATCAACCTATAGGAATTTTCGACTCCGGCATTGGGGGAACATCGATTTGGAAAGAAATCCATCAACTCCTTCCCAATGAAAAAACCATCTACCTGGCCGACAGCAGGAATGCTCCTTACGGTCAAAAATCAAAACAAGAGATTATTGATTTAAGCATGAAAAACACTGATTTTCTGCTTAAGATGAATTGCAAACTGATCGTCATAGCCTGTAATACGGCGACCACAAATGCAATACAGGAATTAAGATCTAAATACAGCGTCCCTTTTATCGGTATCGAACCGGCAATCAAACCTGCTGCCACTAATTCCAGAACTCAAATAATAGGAATTCTTGCCACACAAGGAACATTAAACAGTGAATTATTTAATAAAACCACTGAAATGTTTCATGACACAAAAATCATTGAACAGGTAGGCCACGGACTGGTAACACTAATTGAAAGTGGACAAATCAATTCACCTGAAATGTCAAAATTGCTTCACTCCTATCTAACTCCAATGATAGAAGCAAACATAGATTACCTTGTTTTAGGATGCAGCCATTATCCTTATCTGATTCCGCAAATAAAAAAAATACTTCCTCCACATATCCAGATTATCGATTCTGGTCAAGCCGTTGCCAAACAAACTCAAAACATCTTAAGAGATCAGGTGGGTTTTTCAACAGCCGAAGAAAGTACTCCTATTTTTTATACTAATTCAGATCCGAAAGTATTATCCGAAATTTTAGAAAACAAATACAAAATAGAAGAAATAGATTTCTGATTTACTCTATCTTACGTTTAACGAACCAGATTCCATCCAAGCACAAATTAAGAGATAACTTATGATAGTTTTCCTTGATGAGACTGTTGCTGATTCTTCCTTTTTGCCCGTATGAATAGGTAACATTTAATGCCGAAAATGTATTTTCAATTGGAAGCGAAAGACCTACTGAGATTGATTTATTATCAAGCCTCTTATTATCAATTTCAAGATAACCAGTATCATAATTTAGACCTGCAGCATACTGAATTCGGTCAAAATAACTTCTATATGCTTTTTGTTTTTTAAAAGAAAAACCTAAAGCAAACTTATCCTGATTGACAAAAGTTCCATATAATTCAGACTGATTAGTATTTTCCCACAATGCTTTTTCATAATCAAAAGTAAGATTTAAATTGTTTTTAAAAACCTTGCTGAATCCAATTCCAAATTCTGAAGGCATATAATAATCATCCGTCTCTGACTGAAGTTCGGATTCAACAACTATAGTGGTAGAAGTATTCACAGAACTAACCGTTTGTTCTTTCGTAGCACGAACTCTTGTTGGTGATTTTAACTTCATTCCTACCGTAAAAGTAGAATCAACCTTAAACTGAGCACCAAGAACAGGCCTTATCCCGCTATAATATGTTTTTTTAAAGATATTAGTAACGGAACTGGAAATCGTATAACTTCGATCATCTGTAGTGTTTCCAAAAAGAAAAGAAGTCGAAAGTCCCAAAGCTAATTTATTATTGACACGATAACCATAAGAAACATCAAAGTCATTTAATCCTCCAGAACCAGTAACATCCAAAACATAGCTTTCCTGACTATCTTGAATTGGCATAGTCAAATTAGATATTTTAAAAGTTGAACTCGAATAGGGTTTTAAAGCCATACTAAAAGCCGATTTCGCTGTTATAGGAAAAGCAAATGCTATATGGGAAAACTGAAAATTCTTCCTGCTTTCTTTTTTGGAATCATCTTCATAGCTTGTTAAAATAGATTTACCACCCACATCAAACAAAAAATGATTCCTGTACATAAACGCTAAAGAAGCCGGATTTAAATTGTTGATGAATCGATCCGAAGGTAAAGCCATCCCCGATGAACCAATAGCGGGAAGTAATCCAAAATCAGACTCATATAAACTCCCTAAACCGTAAAGAGAATAAGGGGAACTGGAAATACTTTGTGAGAAGGAAGCGATCGACATAAAGACTAGCAAACCTGTAACTATTATTTTATTTTTCATTTAATAAGTAATGTAATAAATTTTCAATTGCACTTTATTTCCAGCATTTTTCTGGTCTCCCAAGACAAGTCTGTCGACCGCCTTCGAAATACTTGGTAGCGTAAGAATTAAAGAGTACTTCGTGTCCGACTGTTTTACCATTTCACTTTGCAAAAAAGATCCAAGAGGAATTTTGTACCCCACATTTTCATTAAATTCATCTGTTGCTTTATTCAGTGTCGCATAAATTACATTCCCTTCAGAATTGTATAATGATCCTTTAATTCTATTTAATTTATCACTGACAAAAACCTGTAAAGAGTCCACCAAAGGATAAGTGTCCGAATAGGAATTATTAACTGGTCTTACTATTAATTCAGCATCTACAATTGCTCCTTTTTCAGCAATGTATTTCAACTGCTTGATATTTGGAAAATCAATGCGACAGGCCATTCCGGTTCCTGATTGAATAAAAGCTTTATTTTCGGTTTGTAAACTTGATAATTTACTGGTAGAAACAGGTAAATCTTGAATGATTGTACCAGTTCTGTCCAACGATATATTATTGAATTGTTTGGTGGCATCCAAAATCGAAAAATTCTTTACCAAAGATGTTTCGGACTCGTCCTGATATTTGGAATAATACAACCGAACTACACTAGACGAATTAAACCCAATTACTGAAGAAGAACCTCCCGAAGTAGATTTCAGTACAAACCCTTTCAAATATGCTGTGAACTCATCCAGATTTGTTAACTCCCGCTTTTTTAACTTTAAAAAAAGATCACTCCCAAAATCATTAGACATCTTTATATTAATAGAATCCCTCCCCCTGGGATACGGTACATAACTGATGTCTCCCAAACTTTGCGCATCATAACTCAAAGTAGAGTTATTGTAAAAATTGACATTATCCTCATCGTCAGAAACTGCCTTTACATTTTGAGTCAACCGATGAATACTCAAAGACTGAACTTTTGTAGTATCTCCATAAAAATAATTATCGTATTTCAGAATCATGGCAATAGAGTCGAAAACATAATTGGTTGCATCCGTATCAGAGCTTAAATTATAAAGCGCATAGTTTCCGGTTGACAGTTGAAAATAACTGTCTGATTTGACTTTTCCAAAAATCGGATCATCGTAATTCCCAACCAAAATTCTGCTTTTATTAGAGGTAACCAAAGAATCAAAATTAATTGTCCCAACTTCAACAGTGACAGTATCAATTAAAATCACCTTATTATTAACAGCTAAATAATCGGCTCCAACAACAAACTCACCCGCATCAGCATCCGAATTGCACGAGATTAAACCCAAACCAAAAAAGAACACTAAGAATCTCTTGTACATAAATATTTTTTTGGACAAATATATAAGACCCCTTTTAAGAAGGCATAATAACATATACCGTCATCCCTATTTCATCTATAAAAAGCAATAAAACATCTATGATTAGCATTCGGGTCGAGATTACTGATTCACCCCAATTATTTGCCATTCTGTCTATATAAACAGGTCACTTATATATCTTCTTTTTTTAAAATAAACAGGACTTATACTTTTGGACCAATAAACAAATAATGAGAATAAAGACTTTAACAGCAATTCTGTTTATGATACCAATTTATAGTGCCTTAGGTCAAAATGGCTTTTCCCTCGAATTGAATATCAAAACAGCACCTACAGAAGAAATAACCATAAATGAGACTGGGTTTGGACTTAGCGTTTTTGGGAATATAAATACTAAAACTAAAATAACAAACACATTCAAATACAGTAAAACTGATGTTAATTATCAAATAGAAAATTATGGTTTACAAAATAATCTGAATCA
Source organism: Flavobacterium maritimum (assembly GCF_040049085.1). NCBI lineage: Bacteria > Pseudomonadati > Bacteroidota > Flavobacteriia > Flavobacteriales > Flavobacteriaceae > Flavobacterium > Flavobacterium maritimum. The sequence goes on along the minus strand of NZ_JBDLZY010000006.1, from coordinate 278,507 downwards.
GTATAACAGTTTCGAAAACACTTTTGAACTATCACATCAGCTTAGCGAGAAAACAAAATTGAATTTTGAAATGACACCCACCTTCAATTATGAAAACACTATTGACTTTGAAGACCTCTCTATTTTAGGCAATCTGGGCATCAGTCATGAACTAAATACCAAAAACAAAATTAACATTGGAATAGGAAGAACAACTGTTTTTGGCAAACCTGAAATCCTGCCCTCTTTTTCTTTCTATCATCAAATTAATGGAGACTCATACATGGAAATTGGTTTTCCAAACTCAAAAATATCCTACTCAAATAATATTCGAAATAAATTCAGCATAACAAACAGCTTTAATGGAAAATATTACAATTTAGATTACCCACGAACTATAGACTATTACAATACAGCCTCAAAAGCAAGCTTTTCACAAATGACTTCATTACTAGAATACGAAAGAAACATGGATACGAACTGGTTCGTCACTTTAAAAGGAGGATACGATTTTAATAAAAAATATACATTAGAAAACAGTGATGGAACTACAAATTTTGATTTCAACATAAATAACGGCTACATCTTAAATATTGGCATAAAATACAAATATTAATAAACACACTACATTATGAATCGTTTCAAAAAAGGAATATTATTCGCAACACTTATTATCGGTCTAATATCTGTTAGCTGCAGCAATGAAGAAGATGAAGAAATCCTAGGAAACTGGGTGAAAAAATCTTCATTTGATGGACCTGCCAGATCCAGCGCAACCTCCTTTGTGATTGGCACCTATGCATATGTGACAACTGGCTATACAGGTGATGAATATCTAAAAGATCTTTGGGCCTACAACTCGACGGGTGACTATTGGGAACAAAAAGCCGATTTTACAGGTGTAAAAAGAAGTTCTGCTTCGGGATTTGAATTAAATGGTAAAGGTTATGTGGGTCTTGGTTACGACGGAACAAATAAATTAAAAGATTTTTACGAATACAATCCAAGCACCAATACTTGGGAGCAAAAAGCTGATTTTGTTGGTACAGCACGCTATTCTGCAGTTGGATTTCAGGTGGGAGGCAAAGCCTATTTTGGTACAGGTTATGACGGAAACTATCTGAAAGATTTTTACCAATACAATCAAACCGAAAACACATGGACACTAGTGAACGGTTTTAGCGGAAATAAAAGACGAAATGCAACTGTATTTATAATTGATGACAAAGCGTATTTAGGAACCGGAATCAATAGCGGTACTTACCAGGTTGACTTTTGGGAATTTGATCCTGCAACTGATGTTTGGACCAGAAAAAGAGATTTAGACGATGATGAAGATGACCACGATAATTACTTAATTGCCCGTTCAAATGCATCGAGCTTCTCTATAAATGGTCTGGGTTATGTTGCCTGTGGGGAAAGTTCAAAAACGATCTGGGAATACAATCCAGCAACAGATATCTGGGAAGAAAAAACACCATTAGAAGGGTCTGCAAGAACAGATGCAATAGGATTTTCAATCAATGAAAGAGGTTTTGTTATGCTTGGAAGAACAGGAACTGCCTACTTTGACGATTCATGGGAATTTAAACCTTTAGAAGAACAAGATGACGATGATAACTAATATCAAAACCAAATTCTTCTGGACAACCCTCCAGAAGAATTTTTCTTTTCGAATAGCCAAGAATACTTTATTACTTTTGTTGGGACTGGTACTAATTATTGGCTGCAATAAAAATAATAACCTCACGATTCACTCTTTCAAAACCCCTACCGGATGGGGTTATGTTATAGTTCATCAAGAAAAGATAATTATAAAACAAACAATCATACCCGTTATTAGCGAATTAAAAAGCTTTAAAACTAAAAATGACGCTCTGAAAGTCGGAAACCTAGTATTACAAAGACTGAACGATGATTTGTCTCCAACAGTAACCAAAAAGGATTTAATTGCATTAAATATAAAAACATAAATGAACTTTGCTCCATTGAGAAATAACAATTCCAACAAAATACTATTTCATGGTATTATTTGGGGTTTCTTCGTTATTACATCTTTAATCCAATTTTATGAAAGTCCGTTTCGAATCAACGCTGATTTTTATATACAATGGCTTACCGGAATCATTTTGTTTTATTTCAATTTCTACTATCTGGTACCTGCTCTGCTTTTACAAAAAAAATACTGGCCTTATTTTGTTGTTCTGATTGTGCTCATTATTATTTTTATGATTATTCGTGTTCAATATTTCATACCAGAATTCCGAGAAATGAGACCCCCAAGAATGATGGGTCCTTCAGGGAACGAAATAATACGAAATCCTCTTTTTAAGAAAAAACAACCTTTTTATTTTAAAATAGCGGGCTCTTTTTTCTATGTTTTAATCGCTGCTGTCAGCACTATTATTCGAACATTATCCGAATTTTATAACAATGAGCAAAACAAATTAATTGCTGAAACCCATAGAACAAATACCGAATTAATTTATTTAAGAAAACAGACCAATCCTCATTTTTTATTCAATTCACTCAATAGTATTTATTCATTGGCACATAAAAAATCAGATCTGGTTCCAGACGCCATAGTAACTTTGTCTGAATTAATGCGGTATATGCTTTATGAAACTGACAATAAATTTGTTTTACTGGAAAAAGAGATTAATTACATTCAAAACTACATTGAGCTGCAAAAATTGCGATTGAACAATATTGAAAATATCACCATCAATATTCATGGTGAAACAAAAAATAAATTCATTGAGCCCTTGCTATTAATTTCATTCATTGAGAATGCCTTCAAATATGGTACGGATTATAAAGGAGCGGCTTACGTCAAAATAAAAATAACCATAGAAAATAACATTCTCGATTTCTGGGTTGAGAATAAAGTAGAAAACCAAACAAAAGACCCAGAAAATTCCGGGATTGGGATGACAAATATAGAAAATCGTCTGGCCCTTCTTTACCCGAATGCACATAAACTGACAATAACAGAAGAAAACCAATTCTATAAAGTTCATTTGAATTTAGAACTGGACGGGCTCCAGACAACCATTCATTAAAATCGTCTTTTAATATCCCAGAAAGAAAAAATAAAAAATGTCCCTACACCTTTTTAACGAAATTTTAGAACATAAATACCCTGTTTCCAAATACTTTTGCCAGAGTATTAATTCAAATATCTTATCGAATCCTTAATAGTAAATAAATGAAATGTGTAATTATAGATGATGAGCCATTAGCTGTTGATTTACTAAAAGAATTTGTCAGTAAAGTAGACACTCTTGAATTAGTAAACACATTTACCAATGCCATAGATGCAATCTCAATCATCAATCAGTCTCATGTAGATTTGATTTTTTTGGACATTGAAATGCCCCATTTTTCAGGAATTGATTTTATTAATGCTATCGAAAAAAAACCATTAATCATATTTACAACTGCTTATTCTAATTATGCAGTAGAAGGGTTTAATCTCGGAGCCGTTGACTATTTGGTAAAACCTATTCCGTTTCATCGATTTTTAAAGTCGGTTTTAAGGGCGCAACAGATTTTCAATCCACAGCCATTGTCTTTAAACACCAATCCGGTTTCAATCCCGGAAATTGATCAGAATTTTATGTTTGTCCGAGCTGAATACGAAAATGTAAAATTGAATTTTTCTGATATTTTATATATCGAAGGCTTGAAGGATTATGTAAAAATATATACCACTGACAATAAATATACCCTAACCTTAATTAGCCTTATTAAACTGGAAAACTTACTTTCGTCAAAGGGATTTGCGAGAATTCATCGATCATATATCATCAATATAAAACACGTAAAATCCATTCAGAAGAACAAAGTTATAATTACCGAAAAAAGAATACCGATCAGCGAAAGTTATAAGACAGCATTTTTCGAAAAGATCAATTTATAGCCTAAGAAGCCAAAATCTATTCTTCCTTAAACCAACTGGAATACATCACATAATTATTTGATATACGCTCTATTTCTCCGGCAAAATCAGATTGGTTGATGTCCTTCACTTTTTTAGCAGGAACACCCGCGTAAATACTCCCTGACGGTACTACAGTATTTTGTGTAATTACAGCTCCGGCCGCAATAATAGAATTACTTTCTATCACACAATTATCCATTACAATAGCACCCATTCCTATTAATACATTATCATGAATCGTACATCCATGAACAATGGCGTTATGCCCAATAGAAACATTACTACCAATTATTGTGGGATGTTTTTGATAGGTACAATGAATAACTGCACCATCTTGAATATTAACTTTATTTCCGATTGTGATAAAGTTTACGTCTCCCCTAATAACTGCATTAAACCACACACTACACGAACTTCCAAAAGTTACATCACCAACAATTGTTGCATTTTCAGCCACATAACAATCTTCAGGTATTGATGGCTCTATTCCGTTAACCGATTTTATCAACATGAGATTCCCAATTACAATTAATTAATAGCTGGACAATTACATTCGTATTTGTCTGGTCGACAAAACAAATCAATCCCCAAAGTTATTTGATGGTAGGCTCCATTATCAAATTTTACGTCACCTGATACACTCGAATAAGTATAGGCAAACATAAATTTATCAAAATTAATCCCTACAATAGGAGTGATATATTGCAATTTTTGAGTTGAAACATCAGTACCATTGATGTATTCCGCACCATCAAAACTTCTTCTATATGATAAACCTCCCCAAATTCTTCCAAAATCCAACTCTTTATAGGCTTTTAAATTAAGGTCAATGGATTTTTCCTTGGTTTTGTCAATTAACTGAAATAAAATAGAAGGCTCCCATAATATCTTGTCTTTATCTCCAAAAACATAACCCGCACTTAAAAGAAACTTTCTTAGATTATCGCTTTCAAATTCTGTATAAATTTCTCGTCTGGTTTCAATTGCCCCCTGAACAGTAGCATGGGCATAGAAATTTAAATAATTATAAGAAAATCCAAAATCAACATTGAAATAAGAATCCTCCTGAACTTGTCCAAATACAATAGGGTCAAATCCTGAAAATTCAGACTCATCCAATTGACTTTGAATCAATCCTCCACTGATACCAAAAGACAACTGATTCAAATCGATCTCATCTCTGGAAAACATAAGATGGTAGGCGTAGGTTAGTTTAACTCCTTTTTGAGAGTGATATCCGTTTTTATCATTAAAAAGAATAATACCTGCACCTGATTTATCTCCAATTCTTCCATTAAAACTTAAGGTTTGCAACTCTGGCGCTTCATCTTGGTTAAACCATTGTTTCCGGCCTGTTAATCGCAATTTAGCACAATTTGCAGCTCCGGCCATTGAAGGATGAACTAAATAATAATTATCTGATAAATAATCTGAATAAACTGGGATTCCTTCCTGAGAATAAGAATAAAGACTAATAAAAAAAAGGGTAACTAAAAATTTAATTTTGATATACATCGGGGCAGTTTTATATAAAATTTGGGCTAAAATAACAATAAGGATTAGATAAAAAAACAAATAATCCCTTACATAACTAAAATAAAGTTAATTTATTACATTAAAAACCAAATATAGTTATTCATAGAAAATAACTTCACTAAATTTGCAAAAAAATACAATTGATCATGACAAAAATTATTATAAAAGAGACCCAAAACCCGACCATATTAAAATTTGAATTCCCAGACTTTATTACTCAAAATGAAAGTTTTGAATTTAAAAATATAGACGAGGCAAAAACTTCTCCACTTGCACAACAACTTTTTTATCTTCCTTTTGTAAAAACAGTTTACATATCGGGAAATTTCATCGCCATCGAAAGATTTAGCATCGTAGAATGGGATGATGTAAAAGATGCTGTAGCCGAGCAAATAGAAAACTATGTCAATAATGGCGGAATCATAATTGCCGAACAAGAAAACAAAACAAAAAAACAGCCTATCACTGTTTATGGAGAAACCACTCCTAATCCGGCTGCTTTAAAATTTGTGGTAAGCAGAATGTTGACCAAAACGGCGGTAGAGTATAAAAATATTGACCAAACCGGTTCTTCACCATTAGCCAAAGAATTATTCAAATTTGCTTATGTAAAAGAAATTTTCATTGACGAAAATTACATTTCTGTAACCAAATACGACATCAATGACTGGCAGGAAATCACATTAGAACTAAGAAGTTTCATCAAACAATATATTGAAAACGGTGGAACTGTATTAGATGAAAATTTCCTTCAAGCTGCAACCGTAGAAGAGAACAATAAAAACCAAGAATTCGACAATTTAGATGTTACCTCACAACAAATCATCAATATCTTGGAAGAATATGTAAAACCGGCCGTTGCTGCTGATGGTGGAAATATTGCCTTTGATTCTTACAACGAAGCTGACAAAACCGTAAAAGTAATTTTACAAGGCGCCTGTAGCGGATGCCCTTCCTCTACTTTTACCTTAAAAAGCGGTATTGAAAACATGTTAAAAAGCATGTTGAATGATGAAAGCATCAAAGTAGAAGCAATAAACGCATAAATACTTAACCAACTGACAATGTTAATATTAAATTAAAAAAATATTTGATTTACTAATAAAATATTTAAATCAAGTACCTTTAATAGCTAATTTAACAAATAGAAATTATGTCAGTTTTAAAAGTAATTGAAGTATTGGCTAATTCAGAAATTAGCTGGGAAGACGCAACTCGAAAAGGAGTTGCCAAGGCGTCACAATCATTAAAAAAAATACGCTCTGTATATATTAAAGATCATAGTGCTGCCGTAAATGATGGTAAGATTACTGAATACAGAGTTACTTTAAAATTAACTTTCGAGCTAGAATAGATTAATTTTTAAGCATTAATTTTAAGCGTTTCATAAGAGACGCTTTTTTTATTTTCAGAAGCTATTTCCAGCTATCCGTTTTAATCTTTTTATTTTTAAAGAAAAAATAAAAAGGATTTCCACTGCTATCTGGGCTAAAAAAGCCACATGAACGCCACAACCAAGAAACCACACTTTTTACCACCACCTGATTTTCAGTAAATTATTAATAATTTAATAAAGCAATACTGAAAAAATTTGTTTATCATTGTAGACTAATCAAACTGTAAAAACACTATGGGACTATCATCATTTTTTAAAAATTTATTTGATTCTGCCAAAGAAACTGCCAACGAAATTGCCAACAAAGCAGAAATTGCTGCAGAAGAAGCAAAAATAGCTTCAACCCCTTATTTGGAAAAAGCAGAAACAATTGTAGAAGAAACTGTAGAAAAAGCAAAAGAAACTGCCGTTCCAATTATAGAAAAAGCAGAAATAGCAGCTGAAGAAACAATAGAAAAAATAAAAGAAGCCGTTAATCCAATTATAGAGAAAGCTGAAGAATTTGCAGGACAAGCAAAAGAAACCCTAGATGAATATTCGGATAAAGCGGGTATAATTTTAGGAGACGTATTGGAACGCTTGAAAAGCAATACTGAAGCAACCTCTGAAAAAACAGAAATTCTAATCGAAGAAGCAGAAATCACAACGATAGATTCGGGTGAAAACGGAACTAAAAACCTGGAAGAAATACAGAAAAAAAACGTAGAAGATGCTGATTAATTTTAAGAAAAAAATTTAATTTATATCTTTGCCACACAAACACAAACCTTCTCTTTTGAGAGGGTTTTTATTATTTAAAAAATGAACTTGAATCCAAATCAGCTAACTACTTATGCCAATACTTTCGTCGAATTATTGATTGATTATTCCCCAAAAGTGATCTCTGCATTTACAATCCTTTTTGTGGGTCTTTACGTTATCCGTCTTATCAACAGATTCATTAGGAGAATCATGATTAAAAGACAACTAGATCCTACGTTAACTAAATTCCTGGCTGATATTTTACTATGGGTCTTACGAGGCCTTTTATTTGTTACTTTCATCTCAAAACTAGGGATAGAAACTTCTTCATTTGTGGCAATTCTTGGAGCTATGGGACTTGCAGTTGGCTTATCACTACAGGGATCCTTATCTAATTTTGCCGGAGGAATGCTGATTATACTGTTCAAACCCTTTAAAGTTGGTGACACCATCGAAGCACAAGGAGTAACGGGTGTCGTTAGTGAAATACAAATATTTGTAACCAAACTGATCACGGGCAACAATCAAACTATTTTTGTCCCAAACGGATCTTTATCAAATGGCACCATTATCAATTACTCCCTGCAAGGATTTAGAAGAGCTGATTTAACGATTGCTATTTCCTATGACACCGATATTAAGAAAGCCAAAGATATTATCACAGCCGTACTAAAAAACAACCCTAAAATACTACAGACACCAGCAGCCGAAGTTTCAGTAAAAAACCTGACTGATAACGCCATACAGCTTGCCGTACGACCTTGGGCAAACAATGAAGATTACGGCTCTGTTTTCTCTGAAACCCTAGAGAATTGCAAACAGGCATTTGATACTGCCGGAATTGTCATACAACCCTTTGTCAAAGAATTTTCTAAGAATAACTCATAATTACTTCTTTGAAGTAGTAATCATAAAATCTTTTAAGTAATAAGGTTCAAAATAAGCGACATCAACAGTGTCGTTTTTTTTGTACTTCAAAAAACTTAACGAACTCATTTCTTTTGCCGATGGAAACTTTATATCTTCCAAAAAAACAAAATTTTCCTTAGTCAGTACCGACTTGCATTTATCCGCACAATCACCCACAAAATAAAGCTTTTTCTCAAAATCGTCAAATGAATCTTCTGTGATTACTTCCGCTTTAGTAGCGCGTTGGTTTTCAAAATCAGGAGTAAAAATAGCACTATACACTTCCATTCGTCGAGCATCAAGCATTGGAACAATCAGTCCTTCCGAAATATTTGTCTGGGAAGCTAATATTTGCAAGGTATCAACTGCAATCAAAGGGATACCTAATGCGTAACACAGACCTTTAGCTGCCGAAACACCTATTCGTAATCCCGTATAAGAGCCGGGACCTTGACTTACTGCAATGGCAGCCAAATCATTTACTGAAATCCCTGCTTCTTTTATAACTTCTTCTATAAAAACATGCAGACGTTCGGCATGGGAATAGCCTTCGTCTGCAATTTCTTTATAAATAATCGTTTTCCCTTCTTTTGCAAGCGCAACAGAACAGTTTTTAGTAGCGGTCTCTAAATTTAATATGTAAGACAAAATAATTTAAATTTTATAGTTTAAAGTTTTAATCGAAATTACAACTATTCGACCTACTTACTTCTTATCTTTCTCTGTTTTTAAAACTACTTTATCCCCGGAATTCAATTCCTTTGATACTGTAGTATAAGGTCCAGTGATGACCACATCGCCCTTTTTTAGACCTGTTAAAACTTCAATATTAGCATCATCCTGAATACCTGTTTTTATGATTCTGATTTTAGCTTTATCTCCGACTTTAACAAATACGCATTCAAACTTTTTGTCACTCTTTGGTTTCACTTTATTCTCCTCAGATTGAGGATCATCTACTTTGATTTCCTTAACTGCCGCAGTATCTGATTTAACAACTACTGAACTTATTGGCACTGACAAAACATTCGCCTTTGTTTTGGTAATAATATCAACCGTTGCAGTCATTCCAGGTCTGAAAGGAGAGTAAGTATCTGGTTTCCCCTTTAATAAATCCTGATAGGATTCTTTAAGAATTCTGACCTTAACTTTAAAATTAGTTACCTGATCAGCTGTCAAAGTAGAACTGGCCGAATTGGAAATACTAGTAACCACACCTTTAAATTGTTTCTTCAAATAAGCATCTACTTCTACTTTCGCCTCGTCTCCAACCTTAATTTTGACAATATCATTTTCATTCACATCCACTTCCACTTCCATATTATTCAAGTTGGCCACTCTCAAAATTTCTGTTCCTGCCATTTGCTGTGTCCCTAAAACTCTTTCACCAAGTTCCACGTTCAATACAGAAATAGTACCATCTGCTGGAGCATAAATAGTTGTTCTTCCAAGATTATCTTTAGCTTCAATTACTGATGCTGAGGCGCTCTGCACATTAAAATAAGCGGTTTGTTTGTTTGCCTTTGCTACCTCAAAAGAAGCTACAGCTTTATCCCAATCTGATTTTGAAATAATTCCTTTCCCAAATAACACTTTGTTTCTATCATAACTTGTTTTCGCTTCATTAAATGAGGCCTCTGCTTGATTTAGGGTCGATTTAGCACCTGATAAATTTGCTACACTTCGGTTCAAACCGGAAGTATATAAATCTGGATTTATCTTAACTAATAAATCGCCTTTCTTAACGACCTGACCCTCTTTTATTGGCAATTCAATAATTTCACCCGAAACCATAGAAGCTATTTTCACTTCAATCTCCGGTTGAATTTTTCCTGTAGCAGAAACAGTCTCAACAATTGTTGTGGCTTCCACTTTTGCTATTTCAACCTCTTTCCCTTTATCCTTATTTCCGATAACCCCAGATTTTGAAAGTGTTACCAATAAAGCAACAATTACTAATGCTGATCCTATTAAGATATAAATTGTTTTTTTTGACATAATAAATTTAGTTTTTGATAATCGGAATTCCAAAGTAAAATTCTAATATTTTGATTTTAAAGATGTAATCATATTTGGTTCTAAGAACTTCTGATTGCGCATTAGTTAGCAAGGTTTGTGACTGATTAAAATCGAACGAATTCATTAAACCCACTGCATATTTTTCTTTAGCGTAATTATAAGCTTCTTGTCTTGATTCTAATGCTACAATTGAAGATTCATGAGCATTCATTGCGCCTTTAGCATCCGTAAACGCGGTATATACATTTCGCTGCAAATCCAATTCCTGTTGCTCCACAGCAATTTTTGACTTTTCCAAATTCACTTTAGAACGTTCCACATTGTTTCTTGCAGAATATCCGTTAAAGATAGGAATTGATAATTGTGCTCCAAAAGCCTGACCTTTATTATCATTAAACTGCTCTCCAAAAGGACGTGCGGCTTGCGGTACAAGTACACCATCTACCATCGTATAAGTATCAGCATAAGAAATTGTACTGTTAAAATTGTAAAAACCTTGTAATGTAGGTTGAAAACCTCCTTTTGCAATAGCCACATTTTTTTGGGCAATTTCCAGATTGGTTTTAGCAATTTTCAATTCAGTTCTCTCTTCTTTTGCTTTTTCATAAATAGCAATTGGAGTTTGAGCCAGTATGTTGTTTTCGTCTTTTGCTGTAGTCTCATCTGTTACATCAAAATCATAAAATTCTTTTAATTGTAATAATTGGGCTAAACTTAATTTGGAAATCAACAAGGCATTTTCGGCAGCAATAACATTTTGATTATTTGTAGCTACAGTGGCTTTTATGTCTAATAAATCACCTCTTGGAACCGAACCGGCTTTCACCAATTCTTCTGAACGCACTAATTGTTTTTCATTTATAGCCAGCTGCTCTTGTTGCACTTTTAGATTTTCTTTATTAAAAAGCACCTGCAAGAATGCATTAGCAACATTCAGCGCCACATCTTCCTGCATTTTTGTTAATTGATACTTGGCTGCAACAATAGAAAGATTTGCTTTTCGAAGCGTATTTTGATTTTGCATTCCTTTGTAAATATCAAAACCAACACCTGCACCTATCGATGTATATTGAGTAGTTTGATTACGTTTAACGTTTGTTGTAGGATCTGTATTTAAACCCACATTCCAAGAGTGCGAGGCATTCGAATTAAAAGAAGGAATAAAGCTTCCTATTGCGCCTTTTTTATCAATTTCTGCCGTCTTAGAGTCTAATTCGGTTTGTTTGATGGAAATATTATTGTCTATTGCGTACTTTACACATTCTTCTAAAGTCCACTTTTTTGATTGCCCCTGAACTGAAAGTCCAAACAGCAAAATAAAAACGAAACTGATACAACTATTTTTTTTCATATACTTTGAATGAAAGTGTAGCAAAGGTACTACACAAATTTAACATTTTTTTAAACTAAAATTCTTTTATGAGCCTCCTCTATTTTTTCGGCTCTTCTTTTAGCAAGCCTTGATTCCATACTTTTACTTTATCCGAGGCTTTAATTCCACTCTTCACTTCTACATAAATTCCGTCACTAACTCCCAACACTAAATCCTTTCTTGCAAATTTTTGAGTTCCGGTTTGCACTTCAACATAAGGTTTCTGTGTTTTTTTATCAAACTGAATTAAGGATTCTTTCAGAGCTTGAACTTTCTCTGCTTTTTCCAATATAATAGAAGCATTAGCACTCAATCCCGCTCTGATAAAAGTATCGTCTCTATTAGTCAAAGTAGCTTTAATTTCAAATTGAATTGCTCCATTTTCTGTTTTTCCCTTTGGGGCAATATAAGTTAAAACAGCTGTGAATTTTTTATTTTCAATTGCACCAACAGTAATTTCGATTGGCATATTTAATTTAATCTTCCCAACTTCAGATTCATCTACTTTACCAACAAATATCATTCTCCCAATATCGGCCACACTTGCAATAGTAGTCCCTTCATTAAAATTATTACTTTCAATTACCTGATTACCTACTTTTACCGGAACATCCAGCACCATTCCGTTTACAGTAGAACGAATCAAAGTATTGGCATAATTCCCTAAACCTGCAGTTGTTCCTGTTTTTACAATATCAAACCCTTGTATAGAAGCGCTATAGTTTTGCTTAGCCTGATTATAGGCCAATTGAGCCGCGTCAAAATCATTAGCAGAAATTACTCCTTTATCAAACAAAGTTTTTTGTCTTTGATATAATTTCTCTTGGTTATCTAATTCAATTCTTGCCGTTTTCACTTGATTTTGCGAACTGCTCAAACTAGATACATTTGCAACCACTTTAATTTTGGCAATCATGTCTCCAGCCTTCACTGACTCTCCAGCTTTTATATAAACAGCTTCTATAATTCCCGAAATATTTGGCTTAATCAATACTTCTTCATCCGGTACAATATTACCGGTAGCGATTGTACTTTTTACTATAGTTTTAACTTCAACTTTATCAGTTTCAAAAACTATAGGAGATTCCTGATTTTTGGCGTACAAGTAATATAAAGCTCCGAAAAAAACTAGCGCTATTAAAATCAATACAGTTATGGTTACTCCTTTTTTCATTTCTTGAATTTTTTATTCGATTATTATTGTTTTTTGATTGAAAATTTATTCGGTTCTTAATGCATCAACAGGCTTAACATTTATGGCAGTTTGCGCCGGAATAAATCCAGCTAATAAACCCGAACCAATCAGAATTAACAGGGCTATAAAAACCACCACTAAGTCAACACTCGGATTAACAAACATCATTCCGTCTGTAGGCATTGATGCCAAAACCATATTGAGAATGGCCAGTAATCCAGTAGCTACTGCTATCCCAAACATACCTGCTATTATAGTTAGAGAAATTGCTTCTAATAATATTTGAGATCGAATAGCCCCTGGTGTTGCACCCAATGCTCTTCGAATTCCTATTTCTTTGGTTCGTTCTTTTACGACGATAAGCATAATGTTTGAAATTCCTATAATACCGGACAACAACACTAATGTCCCAACGAAATAAGCGATGAATTTAAGCACAAGAAACAAATCTTGCACTTTTTGAAATTCTTGAAACAAGTCAAAATTACCAACAGCTCTTTCATCATCGGGATGAATATAATGTCTTTCGCGCATGAAGGCCAGAATTCCAGGTTTAAGAGCCGTAATCGACGCATCATCATTTGCGGTAAGCGCCATCCAACCTACTGTATCACCAAAATTAAAGGCTTGTTGAAAAGTGGTAAAGGGAATAAAAATATTTTTTTGAGCCGATTCTGCATTTCCGTTATTTTGGGACTTTGATTTATAAACCCCAACAACCATAAAATTGACTCCATTTATTTTAACATAAGTCCCTATTACTTCTTCGGCATTCATATACAATTCATTGATAACACCATTACCAATTATAGCCACTTTACGTTTTAAAAGTATGTCTTGCTGATTGACAAAACGCCCTTTAACGATATCCATTTGCTCTTGCTTAATCAATTCAGGATAATCACCATAAATAGTATAAGCTCCTGTCTTTGTTCCTCTGATTACATTACTCACCCCATTAAAATCTCCTAATTGATTACGAGGGGAAACATATAATAAATCTGGGAACTTTTGTTTTAAAGCCTCAACATCATTGTTCTTAAAATCGTATCGCCTGGTTTTTGGCAACCCTTTGTAGGCTTTCGAAGTGGTTTGGGTCCACATAAACATGGTGTTGGTAGCAATACCGTCAAATCCTTTTTTGACACCATTCTCCAATCCATTTGAAGCAGCCAATAATATTACCAAAATAAATATTCCCCAAAATACACCAAAAGCTGTAAGCAGCGTTCGGAAGGTATTGGCGGTTAAAGCTTCTAAAATTTCGTTCCAGTTTTCTCTATCAAACATAATTATTCGTCTCTAAGTGCTACAATAGGTCTAATTTTGGCCGCTCGATAAGCTGGAACAAATCCCGCTAAGGCACCTGCAATTACCAAAACAATTAAGGTTGATATAGCCACCGTAAAATCTACTTGCGGATTCACGAAATATTCACTTTGTGCATGGGGCCCAATTAATTCTAAAAGTGCTAATCCAGTCAAAAGCCCAACAAAGCCAGAAATTGTCGTAATAAAAATAGACTCATGCAAAATCATCATAATAATTGAAATTGGCGAAGCTCCAAGTGCTTTTCGGATACCAATTTCTTTGGTTCTCTCTTTCACAATAATCATCATAATGTTACTTACACCAACAACACCCGCAATAATGGTACATATTCCAACCCACCAAAAAAACAATCGAATATAAAGATTCAAATCATAAAATTTCTTGGCTTCGACAGTAGAATTATGAATTCCAATAGCACTTTCATCATCAGGAGCAACCATATTTTTACTTCTCAACAACACTCCCAGATCAGTAGTAAATTTAGCCGCTTCAGCTAAAGCTTCTTCATAGGTGTCTTTCTTTTTTAGAGTATAAAACATATTACTAATCTTATCTCCTGCACCAAAAACCTTTTGTGTAGTAGACAACGGCAAGAACACTCTTCCTTCTTCTCTTTCTCCTCCGGGGTCGGTAAAAACACCAACTACTTTAAAGTTAATATTGTTCACTGTAATTTGTTCACCAATAGGGTTGGCATCCTTGAAAATATCCAACTTCAATTTCATCCCAATTACAGCCACTTTTTCATTATAAATCAAATCATTAGTATTTACAAATCGGCCTTGAACAACAGTAGCATTTTCAATTGCTAGATAATCCGGATTCACACCACGATATTGATAGCTCCCCGATTCCTTACCATGTGAAATGGTAGCACCCCAAGCATTATAAGTTGATCCATTTTTATCAAATTGCTCTCCATGTTTCTGAACCGAAATATCGTAATCACTATTTCTAAACTGTATTTGTCTTCCTGGATTAAGTCCTTTGTAGGCTTTTGTGGTTGCTCCTGACCACACCTCAATTATTCCGGCTGCATCCCGTTCAAATTGCTTTTCAATTCCATTTTGCAAACCTTTTCCAACCCCCAAAAGAATAACCAAAATAAAGATTCCTGAAGCCACAGAAATACCCGTGAGAAAAGTTCTCAGTTTATTTTTGGCAATAGCCTCAAATATTTCTTGCCAACGTTCTATATTAAACATAAGAAGAAGCTCTAACTTGTTCTACTAATTTATCATCGATAATCAATCCATCTTTCAAGACCACATTTCTTTTACACATGGCGGCAATATCCGGCTCATGCGTAACTATCAAAATGGTTTTACCTTCATCATTGATTCCTTGTATCAACTCCATCACTTCATAAGAAGTCAATGTATCTAATGCTCCCGTAGGCTCATCGGCCAATAAAACTTTAGGGTTCGAAGCCAAAGCTCTGGCAATAGCCACACGTTGTTTTTGACCTCCGGAAAGTTCATTTGGCAAATGGTGTGAATGTGAAGCCAGACCAACCTTTTCTATATATTTCATTGCAATCTCATTGCGCTCTTTTCTCTTTAAACCTTGGTAATACAATGGCAAAGAAACATTGTCCAATGCACTTTTGTAATTAATTAAATTGAAAGATTGAAAAACAAAACCAAGAAATTGGTTTCGGTATTTGGAAGCAATAGTTTCATTTAATTTTTTGATAGGCACATTATCTAAAGTATAAAGTCCCGCATCTGCTTCGTCAAGAATACCAAGAATATTAAGCAGCGTAGATTTTCCAGAACCAGAAGACCCCATAATAGCGACCAATTCACCTTCTTTAATATTGAAATTAATTCCTTTTAGCACATGCAATTCGGAATTTCCCATTTTATAGGATTTATGTAAGTCTTTAATTTCAATCATAATAAGATAATTTTAAAACAATAATAATTCTTCCGTAAAAAAAATCACAACCATAAAAACGTTGCTCCGGTAACCCAATAAAGTGAATAAGACTTTATTTGATTGAAAATGTTACAGTTTAATATTAAAATATATTTGTTTTACTAATTTTGCTTTATCAAACTAAACTAAAATGCTAAAATTCATCCCCGTTCTAATTATATTCCTAATTCTCATATTAGTTTCCGGCTGCTCTACTTCACAAAAAATAGCTACTTTAAAACCCGAACCGGACGATGCAGTTCCTTTGGTCTACGAAACCACACCGTCTTTTATCAATCTTCCCATTAGCATTAAATTAAAGGACATTGAAAATCAAACCAACTCACTTTTGAATGGATTGATATACGAAGACAACAACATAGAAGATGACGATATCGAAATGAAAGTTTGGAAATTGGCTCCAATTACCATAGTAAATGATCCCGGGAGTACAGGAGAAAGAATAAAAACCATTTTACCGTTAAAAGCTATTGTAAAATACAGAATCGGCACAAAAAAATTAGGTGTGGAATTATACAATACAAAAGAATTCAACCTGAATGGCGTGGTCACTTTAATTAGTGATGTTAGTTTAAACAATTGGAAACTAAACACCAAAACCGAACTAAAATCATTAGATTGGAACGAAAGTCCAACGATGACCGTCTTTGGAAAAAATATGCCGGTTACTTATTTGATTAACCCGGCCATCAAACTTTTCAAATCTAAAATTGAAAAAAATATTGACGCATCCATTTCAAAATCAATGGATTTCAAGCCCAATGTTTTGGCTGCCTTGGAAAAAATTTGTACTCCTTTCCAAATGAGTGAAACTTATAACAGCTGGCTTCGAATTTCACCTATCGAAATCTATTCGACCAATGCAAAACTAAAAAACGACACCTTTATGCTGGAAATGGGTATGAAATGTACGATGGAAACTTTGATAGGGCAAAAACCGGAATCAAAATTTAACCCTAACAAAATCGTTTTAAAACCTGTTACAAAAATTCCCGAACAAATCACAGCCAACATTGCTGCAGTTTCCACCTACCAGGAAGCTTCAAAAATTATGACTAAGAATTTTGCCGGTCAGGAGTTGGGTTCCGGAAGCAAAAAAGTAAAAGTTGAAAACGTTGCTATTTGGCACAAAGACGGAAAAATGGTTATTGCCCTGGACATTTTAGGTTCAGTAAACGGAACTATTTATCTTGCAGGATTCCCACAATACAACGAACAAACAAAAGAAATATTCTTTGATAAATTAGACTACGCTTTAGACACAAAAAACAAATTAATGAGAACTGCAAACTGGCTTGCACAAGGATATATTTTAAAAAAGATCGAAGAAAGTTGCCGCTATTCGATAAAACCAAACCTAGAAGAGGGTAAACAAAGCATGATGACCTATTTACAGCATTATTCACCTATGCCGGGTGTCTTTGTGAACGGAAAAATGGAAGACATTCAATTTCAAAAAATCCAATTGACTAATCAGGCCATCATCGCGTTTATAAAGATTAACGGAACTGTAAATGTATCTGTGGACGGATTGAAGTAGAGTCAGCAGTTTCCAGTATTTGCCTTTAAAAACCAAAAAAGTCAGTCTCAAAAAAACATTTATTTAAGACTGACTTTTTTCATTGTCATTGCTATTGACATTGCAATTGATATATTGCTTACGATTTCTTTTTTTTCATTCTATAAACGGCATACCCAATACCTGCAACCAGGATATAGGGAATTACCATTAAATAAACAATTCCGTCATTTACGGCTTCTGCTTTTGCTTTATTTCCTTCACTAGTCAATGCCGCACGACACATGGCACATTGCGCATTTGCAGAAACACTAATCAAGAAAATACAAATTCCAAAAAAAATACTTTTGATCTTGGAATTTGCCTCAAACCTGTTTTTTTTATTTTTATCTAACATAATAAGGGGAAATCATCAAGTACACCACTACGCCCGTCACTGCCACATATAACCAAATAGGAAAAGTGATTTTAGCAATTTTTCTATGATTATCAAATTTACTTGCCAATGCTTTTACATAACTGATTAGAACAAGCGGAATGATTGCGATTGATAAAATAATGTGTGATATCAATATAAAAAAGTAAACCAATCTGATTGTTCCCTCTCCTCCAAATTTTGTAGAATCAGAAGTCATGTGGTAAGCTACATACATTACAAGAAAAGCTACCGATAAAGAAATAGCCGTAGTCATTAATCTTTCATGCAGAATTCTTTTTCCTTTTTTAATCGATACAACCGCAGCTATCAAAACTAGAGCAGTTATTCCATTTATAGTGGCATAAATAGGAGGCAAAAACGAAAGTGGAGCAACATCATATCCAAAATCTTTTAGCTTCACTCCAAAAAGAACTGCAACAACTACTGGAATTACAATCGAGACAATAATTATAAATTTATTAAATCTTTGATCTATAGAATTTTCTTTCATTTTTATTCGTTTAATAATACTTTGATATCTTGTTGAATATCTTTAACCCCATTTTTATCCAATCCATCATAATACAAAATTGGATTTCCAAAATCATCTTTCCTGCAACGAATATTTCCGTTTTTGTCAATTAAGGCAAACAAGCCAGAATGCTCAAAACCACCATTTACTTTACTATTTTCACCGGCATAAAGATTAAAGCCTTTATTCGCCAAATTATAAATATAGTCTTTATCACCAGTCAAAAAATTCCAGGTGGAGGATTTACTTCCCAAAACCTTAGCATGTGCTTTCAAAACTTCAGGTGTATCATTTTCAGGATCTATACTAATGGAAACAATACCAAAATTAGGATTACCAAAAAAATTCTGCTCAATATCCAACATGCTGGCATTCATTTTTGGACAGATCGAAGGACAGGTAGTAAAGAAAAATTCTAATACATATACTTTCCCTTTGTAAGTTTCATTTGTAATGGTTTTATTATCCTGATTCGTTAATTCAAATTTGGGAGCCGGACCAATTTTAATCAAACTCTCCGTTTCTTTTGAATCAGTACTTACCTTATCTAAACGACCTCCTTTTACTACACCATTATTTTGAATCCTATCCACTATTTTCGGTATCGCGTAGATTCCAAAAATTAGAATCACTAATGAAATTCCAATATATGATTTGTTTTTAAGCATGATTTTATGAATTAAATTTTTCTTGAGGCATTATTGTTCTTTTTAAGCGCCGCACGATACTCATAAAGAATGACTTTAAAATCATCTAACATTTCATTACTTAATTCTGCAGGGTGAAATGTATTGTAGCCTTCTTTATAATCTTTGTTATCTTTTCTGCCTCTAAGATTTCTTTCTTTGTCAACAATATAAACATTAGGTGTCCCTAAGTTAGCGTCTAATTTTCCAACCAGTTTCAGTTGATTATAATACTCGCTAATTTCATCATGGGAGGCAAAAACAAAATACCATTGGGAAACATCTGTAAAAGCAGCCAAAGCATCAATAACTTTTTTAGCATCCTTTTCAGTACCAATCGGACAAATGACAACAAATTGCAAATCCTTAAAAGTGTGATATCTTTGATAAACTTTCTGATTTAAGTTAAACAAATTACCTCTGTTTTTCAAAAGTTCAGTACCGGAGAACCCTAGGACAGTTACTTTACCATTCAAACTAATTTTTTGCCCATCTAAAGATTTCCAATTACCAAAATCGGCAACCTTTGGGGTTATAACAGGTAGCTTTGTAAAACTATTCACGCCTGATGCAAAAAAGAGATAGGCAACAATAGGTAAAATAAAAAGGACAAAAAGAACTATATTTTTTTTCATTATGAAAAAATAAAAAATTTAAAGTGCAAAAATAAAAAAAGGTACGCAATGCGTACCCTTTTCTTGAATTAATATCTTGTTAAAAATTCCATTTAATAGTAGAATCTTTAAAAACCCCATAAATATAATCCCCTTCAGTCAAAAGAATGAAAAGCAAATATAATATTAGAAAAATTAATGGTAAAACAACTGCATTTCTCAAAGTACTCTTTTCACCTTCCATGTGCATAAATGCCCATACAATATAATATGCTTTAAAAATTGTTAATGCATAAAATATCCAATTAAGCAAATTCATACTTAAAAAATTGTTCATATGAAGAAATTCCGGTTTCGCAATACCAAGAATAACCTCTATTATTGTAACAACAGATAATATTCCGAATACTTTCCAGATTCTACCTGTATTAGATACGTGTTCGTGTGCGTGTGACATGATAATTACTTTTTTGAAAATTAAACGAGATAGAATACTGTAAATACAAATACCCAAACTAAATCCACAAAGTGCCAGTATAACCCCACTTTTTCAACCATTTCGTAACTTCTTCTTTTCTCATATGTTCCCAAAAGAACATTAAAAAAGATAATGATATTTATAACCACTCCTGAGAAAACGTGGAATCCGTGGAATCCTGTTATAAAGAAAAAGAAATCGGCAAATAATTTACTTCCGTATTCATTTCTTGTCAAGTTCGCACCTTCTACAACTAAACTCGCCTGACCTAATCTTGCTTCAGACTCTTCTCTTGACAAAACTGTTTTCTTTTTATCCTTAGTTATCACCTCAGTTCTAATCAAAAGTTCAGGATGCGCTTTGAAACCAGCTTGTACTTCAGCCACAGAATAAGATGGCAAACTACCCTCTTTCATAAACCACTTTCCTTTATTTTTGGTCAGTTGCTCTCTTTCTTCCGGTAAAGTCGCAGCAAAATCAGCCAAAGCTACTCTATGGCCTTCCTTATCAACAAACTGAAGCAAACTTCCACCTTTTGTTTCAATAGCCCCATATTCACCTTTTATGAAGTTTTTCCATTCCCAAGCTTGTGAGCCAACGAAAATAAGACCTCCAATAATCGTTAAAAACATATAGATAGCCACCTTGCTTTTTTTCATTTGATGTCCTGCATCAACAGCCAAAACCATTGTCACAGAAGAAAAAATCAAAATAAATGTCATCAATGCTACATAATACATAGGAGCAGACACTCCATGCATAAATGGGAAGTGAGTAAACACTTCATCAGCCAAAGGCCATGTTTCAATAAATTTAAATCTAGAAAAACCATAAGCTGCCAAAAATCCAGAGAATGTTAAAGCATCTGATACGATAAAAAACCACATCATCAATTTGCCATAACTTGCTCCCATTGGCTCATTGCCGCCTCCCCAAGTTTTTTCTTCACTATTTGCAGTAGTAACTGTCGCTTCCATAAAAGTTAATTCGTTAAAAAGTTCCCAAATTTACGTTTTTTTCTTATTTAAAGAAATATAAAAATAAAAATAAATAAACCCACAATAAATCGAGAAAGTGCCAATACATCGCACCTAGTTCAATTCCAAGAGTTTGAGTTGAATTGTATTTTTGTTTAAAATGATTATAAATAATAATCAAAAGAGAAATCAATCCTCCAGCAAGGTGTAATAAGTGCACAACAGTCACTATATACAGAAATGTTGTTGTGAT
The DNA here is from genome assembly GCF_040049085.1 of Flavobacterium maritimum. Lineage (NCBI taxonomy): Bacteria > Pseudomonadati > Bacteroidota > Flavobacteriia > Flavobacteriales > Flavobacteriaceae > Flavobacterium > Flavobacterium maritimum. The sequence continues at coordinate 256,667 of NZ_JBDLZY010000006.1, read as the reverse complement.
TGAGCTTGCTGCTCCAGTAAAATAGTACCCATTCGCCACTATCTGTCCGAAACCAACAAATTGCAATACTACGAATGCAATTCCAAGTGCTAAGGTAGCCAAAAGAAATCGGGTGGTTGCACTTTGATTATTTTTTTGAATTGCTTTTTTTGCCAAATGAAAAGTAACACTAGATCCTATTATTGCAATTGTGCTGATAAAAAAAGCAGTCGGCAATTGAAAATCCTTCAACCAATCGGCTCTTGACTTACTAACCACAAAAGCACTTGTTAGTCCAGCAAACATCATTATCATACTTACTATAGCAAACAACAATATCAATTTATAAGACCTTGCCTTTCTTGATTTGTGTTCGTCTGTTGTCATTGTTATATCCATAACTATCTTAAAAATTTATCTAATATGTAAACTAATTGTAACAAGGTAATATAAGAAACACTGACAAGCATCAATGTTCTTGCTGCTTTGGCAGTTCTCAATTTATATAATCTTACGGCATAAAAAAGCATCCAAAGACCCAACAAAAACACACCAACTGCCGCTACAGGAGTAATGTACAATTGACCTGTATGTCCTAAAACTGGCAAAAGTGAAGCTATAATAAGCCACACCGTATATAAAATAATTTGCAAAGCTGTTCCCTTATCTTTTTTTCCTGTTGGCAACATAAAGAAACCTGCTTTTTCATAATCTTCATACAAAAACCATCCAATAGCCCAAAAATGAGGGAATTGCCAAAAAAACTGAATCAAAAACAATGTCCCCGCTTCAATACCAAATTCACCCGTCGCAGCTACCCACCCTAACATAAAAGGAATTGCTCCTGGAAAAGCCCCAACAAAAACCGACAAAGATGTCATTGTTTTTAAAGGTGTATAAACACTCGTATATAAAAATATAGAAATCGCACCGAACATAGCCGATTTTGGATTTATAGTATACAATAGTGTAAGCCCTATAATTGTAAGAAGGCTCGCTATAATCAAGGCTAGATTTGGCGACATTCTTCCTGCAGGAACTGGACGATTTTTAGTTCGATCCATCAAGGCATCCAAATCTTTTTCGATAACTTGGTTAAAAGCATTGGATGCACCTACCATACAATAGCCTCCAATAGCCAACTTCAGCAACACCAGCCAACTTGAAAAACCAAACTCATCTGCACCAAGAACATATCCGGCAATAGACGAAAAAACAACACTAATAGCCAATCCGGCTTTAGTAATTGCTTTGAAGTCAATATATATAGATTTTATAGAAATTGTATTTGGCATTGTATTCAACACTACTATTTTTTAAAAAAACTTTTGCAAAAGTAGCGTATCAAAAGGGATTTGACAAAAAACAATTCATAAAAAAAATTTTAAAGCAAAAAAACAGAAATTAATAATCAAAATACCAATTAAAAATATCCGCTCTCAAACCTACTGTAAACCAATGAGTGCTTTCATAAAAAGTGGTGGCTGTATTTTGCACTGGGTCAAAACTTCTATATATATAACTACTAAAAAGTTTCAGGTTTGTTGCCGGATTCACCAAATATCCTGCTTGAACATCCGCAATAAAGACAGCTGTCTTATTCCCCTGACCTACTTCCACTCCAACATCAAACGGTCTGTTCACATCATAATCCTTATAGATATTCTGCCCGTAATTATAACTATCTTCAGTGGTGTCAAAATCTAAACCTCGAGTACCCAAAGTTATTTTTGCATCTGCAAAATACCTGTCTTTATGATATCGGGCAATAGCAATAAATTCCCTAAAATTACCTCCCCATTGATGTCCCATACTTTGATTATTATGACCATAATTCGTAATTGGATCACTATGAGAATACACATACGGACGAACATAATTGCATTCTAACTGCAACAATAAATTATCAACATGGAAGGCATTGTAATATTTGACCCCAAGCTGAAACCCATATTTATTAGCCCAACTTTTATTACCTCCTTTAATATCATCAAGAGAAAATTCATCAAGCAAAAACTGCCCATATAAATTAATTTGATTACTCCATTTGTATTTATAGGTCAGCCCCAAAACAGCATTACCAGTTCGTGAAGACGACGAGAATTCCACTGCACGGTAAAAAATAATTGGATTCACAAAAGTCATATCAAAACCTCTGTCATTTGTATTCGTCCAAATCACCGATTCAAACAAACCAAGATTCAATCTATTGGAAATATTCCAACTCAAATAATGGTTCGCCATAAATTTAGTCGCATAAGTCTTTTCAACTGTAACCTCCGGACGAACATCCTTGAGCCACATGTAGGTATTTGTATATTTAATTTTCCAAAAATTGGTGTTTATTTTAAAATTAGGATATGGACTGGCTCCATCACTCTCCAAGAGTGAACGGTATCCATCACCAATAAAATTTCGGCTATACCCTAACTGGAAATCAAAATACTTATTGGGTGCAAAAGTCAAATTGGCTTCCGCCAAAGGAAAATCATAGGAATCCGTTTTAAACTCTTTAGCAATACCAATCCCTGGAATAATTGCCGGATTCCCTCCTGAGGGTCTTATGGATTCTGCATACCGATTGAAATAATCAGCAAATCGCCCCTGGCTTTCAAAAATGGTTGTAGTAAAATTAAGTTGTTTCCCTAGTCCTCCACGAAAATTGATTCCTCTTGTATTTATATACGTATAGGAAACATCACTTTTAGAAGCCTTACCCAATTCCAAATCGAATATTGGATTCAGTGTAAACCAATAGTCTTCACCCTGAACTTCAACCATACTTTCATTCCATAATTTTCTGGCCCACCAACCTGAAGCTTCCTTTTTTATCTTTTCATTGACTGCTTTAAGATCATAATACTTCGAAACCTCACTATAGGTAAATGGTTTTGATCCGGTATGATTATTACTGCCTACCTTATTTAAAGCAGCATCAAACTGCGCATAATAACTATGGGATAAAGGAACATTTAGATGACTTTCAAACTCAGGATTACGGTATTTTTTATATACAATACTATCCAACTCAGTCAGTTTTTCCGTATCATTATTCAAAATATCTGCTTTAGCCAGTGCTTCTGCTGCTAACACTTCCCTGCTCTTTAATGGTATTACAATAGAAATAGTATATTTTGAATAAGTAGGCTTTCCATTATAAGTTGCCGGTTGAATCCTTGGAAATTTACCAAAAACCCTTTCGGATTCCTTTACCAAATCCTGATGGGCAGCATCTACATAAATCACTTTAAAAACACCATCACTATTAACTTCAAAAAGCACTTTCACAGTTCCTTGAAAATTGTTTTGTTTTAAATTATCAGGAACAATAAAATTTCCAAAAACAAAATCTTGAACCTGATTGTAAAAGCAATTTTCTAAAACTTTAGATTGCAAATTTTCACAACTTGGAAAAACAGGAAATCGCTCGGCAGCGTTGGCAGACTGAACTGCACTATTTGTGTTTTGGGAATAGTTAGAAAGAGTATAAAAGAAAAATAAAGCTAAAAAACTTTTTTTCATATTGCTTTTGATTGAAAATTTAATAGTCGTTTTGTGTTTTTTCTCCATTCGCAATTGCCTTTGCCCCAGAAGTCCCGATTCGTTTCACCCCAAGCTTAATCATTTCCAGTGCTTCTTCATAGGTTCTAACTCCTCCAGCAGCCTTCACAGGAAGCGGAGATGCATTTTCCAACATCAATATAATACTGGACACTGTAGCTCCATTTGGCAAATTGTTTTCAGTTTTATAAAACCCCGTAGATGATTTCACAAAAACAGACGAATAAGACTCTTCTTTAAAGTTTGTAATTACCAGATTTTTTATCAAACTTGATAATTGTATAATTTGTGAATCATTAAGCGCAGCCACCTCAATTATCCATTTCACCACCTTATTATTAGCCAATCCCAATTGTGTACATTTAAGAATTTCTTCTTTTACCAAATCAACATCACCATTTTTGAATGCTTCGTAATTGCAAACGAAATCAAGATCATCTGCTCCATCCTTAATGGCCTGATTGGCTTCTTTGAGTTTCGCTTCCAAACCGGACTTCCCTTCAGGAAAATCAATTACAGTCCCTACTTGAAGGTTTGAATTCGCTTCAGCAATCATTTTTTTTGCTAAAGCTACCCGATCAGGACGAATCATAATTAGTTTAAAACGTTCGTCAATAGCTTCTTGAATAAATTCTTTTGCTATAAGAACACTTTCACTTTCAGCGATGCCTGCCTGCTCTGCAGTTTTTAAATAGGTCGAATCTAAATATTGTCTGATATTCATGATCTCATAATTTCTAATTAGTGACAGCTCCAATTCACAAAAATACATTTTATATTCAAATGAGTTTGATATAAACAGCTACTTTTAAAATTGGCAACCTCTTTTATTCACTCATTACTATTTACAAGAAAATAAAATACTGTCTAAAAACAAAAAAGCCCCACCGAAGTGGGACTGTATTCTAATTGAATTGAAATTAAACCTTTTTATTTTCGTAATGATAGATGATAAAAAACGCCATTAATGCTCCCGACACATTTGCAATAACATCCGATAGCTCCGCTTTTCTATTCACTGTAAACAGTTCCTGCATTAGCTCAATCACTAATCCATAAAAAACAGCAATCAATAATGAAATAACCAAAGGTCTTAGCTTATCGCTACTATCCATTCGTTTTTTTAAAAACAAAAACAAAACCGAAGTAAATACAAAATAAAAAAAAGCATGCACGAATTTATCAATATATGGAATAGTTACAGCTGGAATATTATTTGAACTTGTCAAACAAAAAAAAGCAATAATGACTGCCCAACATAAAGCTATCCAAAAAAAAAGTCGTTTAAGCACCAATCAATTCTTTGTATGATTCGCTTGAAAGCAAGCCCTCAACTTCTGCCATATCAGAAATTTTCACTTTTATCATCCATCCAGCACCATAAGGATCTGTATTTACACTTTCCGGAGCACTTTCTAAAGCATCATTAAAAGCAATAATTTCTCCAGACAATGGAAGAAATAAATCAGAAACTGTTTTTACCGCTTCAACAGTACCAAAAACCTCATCTTTTTCTAAAGTCTGATCCAAAGTTTCTACTTCAACATATACAATATCTCCCAATTCTTTTTGTGCGAAATCAGTAATTCCTACTGTTGCAATGTCGCCTTCTAAACTAACCCACTCGTGATCTTTAGTGTACTTTAAATTTGCTGGTATATTCATATAAATACGTATTGATAATTAATTATTGAAATTTTACTGGACAAATGTAACAATCTTCTAAACAATTCTTGTTCTGATTTTAAAAAATTAATTCCCAAAATTATATCTCAGCGTAAATCCGGAACGAATATTTGTCAAAGGAAAAGAAGTCGACACAACAGCTTTAGAAAATGAATGATCATAATAGAAAATAGCAGTCAGGTTTTTGCTAAAAGCATAATCGGCCGTAATTTTCAGGGACCAAATGTTTTGTCCAGCAGCCAATTGATTGTTGTCATAATCTAAATAGCGAACAATGGTTTCACTGTTTCTATATGACAAGTCACCTTTTATATTGATATCACTTTTTATAATTCCCGTTGGATTATCTGCTAATCTGGAAGAGAAAATCACATCTTTAATTCGATACCCTAACCCAACGATATATTCCACTCCTTTTACCTCCGTTAGCAAATTATTATCAAAACTCATCGATAAAGCCCTGTCCTTCTTGATTTCAGTAAGCACTTTCAATGAACTTTTCAATTCAAAATCCACCCTAATAAGAGGACTAAATTGTTCCACTAAGTTAATATTAGACATAATGGTTTGATTAAAATAATTACCATTGACATCCTTGCCTTCATGATCTTCATTATCTTTATCATATTCAAAATTAGATCTGAAATTATTGATTGTATAAGAAGCTCTATAATTATGTTGCAACGATATTCGTTTTAAATTCTTTTTGAAAAAATTGTAACGCATCAATCCATTGTATTTTATAGCCCAGTTTGGAATCGGGAAACTTCTAAAAATGCCAAGAGAAACATCCGAAGCGTTACTGCCTGTATAAGCAGCTAAAAACGAAGGAAGCAATACCGCTTGACTATTCTTCCCATATCCCAAGGGAAATCCTTCCGCATCAAGATTGGCTGGATTCGTAATATCTATCCCGCGTTGAGTAGCCAGTCTATTGGCAACAGTAATTCTATTTTCTCTATAATCATCAAATGCTGCAGAGCCTGTTGCATCACTGGTTGAAAAAGAAGTCCCAATCAAAACCGTTGAAATACCAAAAATACCATAGCTATAAGGTGATCTGGCATTATATTCCCCATCAGTAATATCATATTGTTCAGAAGAATTCTTCGAATAAGACTTATCCATTGATAAATCAATTTTCAAATCCGGCAATAAATCAATATTAGCTGTCATTTTAAACATTTCATTGGTGACCTCCGAATAGTTTTGGTTAAAATCCGGATAGTTGGTAAGCCAACCGTTTTTAGCAGCTTCATATCGCACATCATCCTGAATTCCAAAAACAAAACCTAAGGATGGTTTTGACGAACCAAGAAAACCAACACCGGGTGTATATCCAGGCAATATAGTACCACTGTTATAGGTGTAATTCATTTGTATATTTTTGACACTGGTCAAAACCCCAATCAAACCATCTACAAATGCGTTGTTTTTAGCAGGTTGTTGGACATTTGTTTTCACAATTTTTTCCCCTGGTTTAGGCGCTGCTGCTTTAGGCTTTGGCGCGGTATTATTTTTGGTCTTCGTTAATCCCAAATATTTATAAAATGCTTCCATATTGAATGTAGCATTCAAATTATTGGAGTTTGCATTTTGAACCGTATTCCCTAAATTATAATTAACACCATCAATTTGTATTTCCGATAAGGCTTCGGAAGCACGTCTCCAGCTATAATCTCCTGTATAGGAGTAATTAGCTTTCACAAAACTGAATATCGGAATTTTATTAAGTGGAATTTCATAATTCAATACCAGCTGTTGCATGTGCTGATTTGGATCCCCTATATCCCAATAACTGTCCCAAATTGAAAAACTCTCAATAGGCACATTGTCATCATTCATATAATTTTTCACAATATTACTGGAAGAAGCGGTATAATTTAATTTCAATGATTTCGTCAAATTATAACTAAATCCGTACTGATAATTGAAAGCAAAATTTCTTCTGTACAATGGTTCCAAAGCGATCCCTTCAACACCATCCACTTGTCTGAATTGCTGACGGTTATTCTGTCTGATTATATCAGTATTAAATGAAATATTCGAAGGCAAATAATTGAAGTTAAAATCACTCAACATCTTCCAATAGTCACTTTTTTTCATAAATTTTGTTTCCTTGAAAGGCTCAACAGGTTTAGGTTGAAAAGTAAATGTATAATCTACAGCAGAATTCACCTGCTGATCCAAATAATCCTCAACTTCAAAATCATGGTGTTCCACTTCATTGATTGACTGAGAAAAAGTAAAATTTTCCACGTCATAAACATGTGGTTTTTTCTCAGGACTTCTTTCTTTACGTACTCCTATAAAATTGATACTGGTACGTTTGGTATAATCAATAGCTCTATTTTTAATATTTTCTTTTTCTGCTTCATCGGTAGTATTATCCAACAATTGATTCAGTTTAATATCTTCATTAAAAGGATCGTATTCCGGAGTTATCATTTCCTCTCCGATACCATAATTAAACGGTAAATTAACACCCCATTTTTTCGGTAATAATTTACCCAAATTAAAATTTGTAACAATATTATATTGCTGAATATCCTCACGACTTCTTTCATTTGGCCCCTGCTCCAATGCACCGAAACCAATAGTAGTTTTTCTACCTGTCGCAGAAACAGTAGCAAAATCAGCTAAATTAGAATCTACATTAAGAATCGCCGCCATTCCACCTTGATTATCCATTTCAGACAAACGAAGCTCATTGAACCAAACTTCCCCTTTAATATCCTGATGAAGTTCATTATTTTTAACCCCTACCATAAGGGTTCTGGCCATACCAAAATTAGGATTTCCTTTAATCCCTAACCTTAATTTATTCGATTTACCAGAAAGTGAAGGATCCAATTCATCCTCGTTTTGGTAATAAATACCATCCAAAGGCAATGTACTTGGATCGATACTCATTGCTTTAATCTTCAAATCAGTCAGTAATGATAATGACAAATCGATTTCATTCTCTTCAGGCCAAACAACTTCTGCACTGAGTGAAGAACAATCCGAACTAGACGATGAAGCAGGCAGCGTAACTTTTAAAGGTATTTCAATCTGATAAAAATTCTCGCTAAAATCATTTCCAAAACGAATAAAACCTACCATCTGATTATCTTGAATTGCGATTTCATTTGGCAAAGATTCCGCATGTAAAAACATCTTCAATTTTTTGAATTGACGCATGTCAATATTTACATTTTTAAAAACTGCTCTTGAATCTTCAGGTTCCAATCCATTACCGGAAACTCTTAAGGAAAGTGACTGCTCATTTTGATCAATAACTGTATTGTTATTGTATAATTGCTCACGTTCAACACCAGGAGGAGAAATATAATTCACAGGACATCTTTCATTATTCTCCTGAATGTTTACGGCCAAAACATCTAAATCGGTATTGTCATTCGATACATCCGTATCATTAAAGTCAAGCGTATTGGTATATCTTCTCCAATCTCCTCTTACTAAATCCAATGCTCCAAAACGAACGGTTACCTGCTCGCTAAAACCGGTCATAAACATACGCATGAATCGTATTGATCTAAAATCGGAAATACCTCCTATTGTATTTTCCGGTTGGGAAACTGGAATTTTAAACTGGATCCATCTTGCATCAGTTAAAGCCCCATTAGCCATTTCGACTTGAGTATTTCTAACATCTGTTATATAGTTTTCACCTACTGTCATCCCGGGTCTAATGTCAATACTATATTCATAATACGCATTGATCGTATTCATAGTATTATCTCTATTGATATCTTCTACATCCGGAACTGTTGTTGAACCTCTATTGGCATCATTAATATCTACCGCTGAGTTACCATCAACCCCATTATAATCTCTGTACCGTTGAATTACTCCTCCGGACGTATTCAAATAATAAGTATAATCATCCGCTGCCGGATCTGTTTCGGAGGCGAAGTTATTATAAGTCGTTGCTTCCTTATCATTTGTCAAACCGTCCAAACCGACATCTTGATTGGTTCTATTAGCTGCATTTGTATCAAAGGCATACACTAACGATTGCGAAGCTGGAACATCTCCCCAAATTGGTTTGGGACTGGCTAATATTTGATCTGGACCAAGGCCGTTTTCATATTGTTTCCTGCCGTCTTTTAAAACATCTTCTGAAATCTCTCCAAGATTGAAATAAATTTTACCAGTATTAGACTGTGGTATTTCGCCAGATCCAACATAAGGATCCAATACCCAAAACTGGATATACTCGACATTTCCCTGTTCAAAATTTGTTGCATTTAAGGAACGCATAATCCCTCCAAAATTATCTTTTGGATTTGCGGATACATTAAGACTATTATTATAAGCCCCTCTTTCTGAAGGAAAATAACTCAAATCCAAGGTGTTTACTACCTGAGATTGTCCTTGGGCAATATCGGTTAAAGGATACAATTCTTCACTATAAATCCTTCTGGTTGTATTGAATGACAAATCATCATTTGAAATCCCTGATGGCTTACTGGTATAAAAAACCGGATCTATTGAATACCAAGCCAATTTAGCTCTCTTAAAACCGTAACTCAAATCATTCGAACTTTCATTAAAATTGTAAATGCTTTCCGAATCGTTAACTGGTGTTGATGACAATGTCCAGGCATATGGTGAGCGCATATCAATAGTAGATTGTGAGCCTTCAAAATCATCCACATAAATGGTAGATTCTCCTTCAAATTGATCCGCTTTTGGGGTATCTGGTTTCAAAAATGCAACTTCCCCGACCACCGAAAGATTAGACGGAACATCAGTATCCATGTTAGGCAATTTATTCACCAAGCGGGTCAAGAAAGGAACCTCTGTTGAATAATTCGTATTAAATCCAAAAATGGTATTATTTACTGATTCTTGCCCAAAACTGGATTTTTGGGTAAATGGTTTTTCGGTCATTTTTAAGAAGGTGGCACCTACCAAAAATTTTTCTGCAATTTTATGCTCGACATTTACACCTATAAATCTTCTGGTTTGTTGACCAAAAATAGAATTATTTTCTAAGGAAACTTCAATCGGCGTGTTGGAAGCCTGAAGGGATGGGTCTAAAATCTGCACCCTTCCTAATTGATAATTTACACTGTAATCGATTCCTTCAACCAAAACTCTTCCTCCGGCGGTAACAACAACAGATCCTTGCGGCACATTAAAAGCACCTATCGGAATTCCGTCTCCACTTGAGGATTTATACTTCCCTCTTAACAGGAACTTGTTTTTATCTATACTTTGTAATGCTCCTGTTTGAGTATTAGTATACATATTCCGGAACACATATTTCTTTTGGTTTCCATTATAGGTGGTTTCGTCTTTATAATCCGCCCCATTAGTATCTAATTTCGAAAACAATAATTCTCCAAACGGCTCTTTAGTGGTAAAAATGATTCGGCCATTTTGAGCATCTATCGTTAAACCTTGCATAAAATCAAAAAAACCATCACCACCAGTTTGTGGATCATTGTTGTAATTCAATTTATCTAAATTGAAGACTTTCAACAAAGGTGTTTCAGCCACTTCATTTTCCGGAAGCGGATTCGAAGGAAAAGGACTTCCTGCTACTTCTGTAATATAATTTAAAGGCGAAGGATCTGTATAAAGAATATTAAATCTAAAATCTTCTTGCTTCAACTGATATCCTCCAGGAATCTGATAAATATTTTTCATCATCAAGTTCCAAACCGGGTTTTTGACATTGGTCAAATTACTTTTCAGCATCTTCAGAATCAAACTCTGGGTAATAATCGTCTGATTAGAATTGTTATCCGCTCCAACTACTGTCGCTTCCACACCGTCATTTCCAAATTCCCCTACCTGATACACCTGATCTCCAATGGTGTACTGATAAGCTACCGCCAATATCTCATCATTCGCTAATCGTTGTTGCAATGAAATATATCCCAATTGAGCATTAAAAGTGTATTCATTAGGATTCAATTTTCTTGCATTTTCTAATTTGGAATAATCCTGCCCTTCAACAACAGTATTTTCAAAACCGGAACTTGCAGTTACAATTTCACGAATGTTACTATTCAACAATCCCCCTTTCCCAATTAATTCTGGGTCATAATTATTATTTGAGTTGTCTGTTGGAGTATTTGGCGAAACAAGAAAAAACCCTGCAGGAATAGGATTTGCAACCACTACATTATTAATTTCATCGCCTTTGGAATCTGTCAATTGTCCTTCTCCCAAATCCTGAAGTGCAATAATATTTCTTAAATTATTATTAGTAGTGTTGACACGATTTTGTTTATTGGTCACCCAAACTTCCAATCGCGAAATTTGCACCCTACTATCAATAAATGGATAATTTTTTAAAGAAGCGTCGTATTTATTTCTAAAATATTGAGATAAGAAAAAGTGCTTGTCGTTATCATAGTCCAGCGCATACAAATCAAAATCTTCAATAGTTCCACCCCCTTCAGCAACAAGACTTTTTGTTTGTGATTTTTGTTCTGAAAAAACACCTGTAACTGTTGTTTTACCAAACTGTAATTGTGTTTTCACTCCAAATAAACTTTGTGCCCCCCGAATCAAAGAACTGTTCAACGGCATGCTTATATTACCCACTTCAATTTTTTGAATAATATCATCTTCTGAAGGAGCGTATTCTAATTTAATTAAGTTTTGGAAAGCAAAAGTGGACTGGGTATCATAATTCGCATTTACACTCAAGCGGGTACCCACTTTTCCCATCAGACTCATACTAATCCTTTGGTCAAAATCAAAAGATGTATTCGATCTGTTTCTGGGTGAAAAAGCCGGATTATCTTGTTTGGTATAACGCACACCCAAATCCATTTCAATAGATCCGGTTGGTTTTACGTCAATGGTATTACTTCCGAAAATAGATTCAAAGAGACCTGATTTTATGTAATACCGCGGAAGCAAATCTTTTTTCGCTTCTTCGCTACCCTCTTTTTTACCCTCTATTGCATCCGATTTTTTCTTAAAATAATCGCGCATTGATTCTTTTAAGACTAAATCCTGATACTCTTTAGGCGTTAATATTATTGGATAATTAATCGAAAATCCGTCAACAGAATTGGTGTAAACATATTTGTCTGTAACAGGATCATAAGTATAGGCAGAAAGAATACTTTGTGGATCTTTAATCTTGATTTTTCCGGTAGCAAAACCAGTTTTAACGGTATCCTCAACCGGAGCCGCTTGTTTTACTTGGGCTCGAGATACAATCCCAGAAAATAAAATTAGCAATAAAATACAAATTTTATTCATACAATTTGATGTTTCTTTAATGCATTTATAAGCTCTTCAAAGCTTTCTTAATGATTGATTCAACAGTCGCGTCCGGATCTTCTTTTATGATTTTTTCAATCACTTTTTCAGATGTTTTTCGGACAAAACCTAAAACCTCCAAAGCAGATAACGCCTCATCTCGGTTTGTATTGCTTTGAGCCATCGAAACTTCGTCCAAATCGTACAATTTTAAGACTTTTTCTTTCAAATCAAGAATTACTCTTTGTGCTGTTTTACTGCCAATTCCTTTTATGGATTGAATTGTCGTAACATCGCCCGATGCAATTGCATTGGTAATTTGTTTAGGATCTAACGAAGAAAGCATTGTTCGGGCAATACTTGCTCCTATTCCGGAAACCGATAAAAGCATTCTGAAAATCTCCCTTTCTGATTTTTCTACAAATCCAAATAAAGTATGGGAATCTTCTTTTATTTGAAGGTGTGTAAATAACTTTATAAAGTCAGTATTAGGAAGTAATGTATAAGTATGTAAAGATATATTAACATGGTAACCAACACCGGCACAGTCGATAACGACCTGTGTCGGTGTTTTTTCCACTAATTTTCCTTGTAAATGTGCTATCATATGAATTTTGTGTTACCAAATATAATAAAATTAACAAAGAAAATCACCCTCTTTATAATGGTTCTTGTTGTTTTACAACAATTCCACTAAATTTATTTTTTCTTCTGTTTTTCCTGCGCATCAATGACTGCAATTGCTGCCATATTTACCATTTCTTCAACACTAGCTCCTAATTGGAATATATGAACCGGTTTACCCATTCCCAACATAATCGGTCCTATTGAACCAACACCATTCAATTCTTTCAAGAGTTTATAAGTAATATTCGCGGATTCTAAATTTGGAAAAATCAATGTATTTACTTTTTTGCCCGCTAATTTAGAAAAAGGAAACTTCGCTTTTAGCATATCAGGATTCAAGGCAAAATCAGCTTGCAGCTCACCATCAATAATCATATCCGGATGATTTTCATGCAAATAAGCCACTGCTTCTCTAACTTTTGCAGCACTTTCATTGTTTGAAGAACCAAAATTTGAATACGATATCATTGCAATTACTGGCTCAACACCAAACATTCTTGCCGCTTTAGAAGTCATGATAGCAATTTTCGCTAAATCGTCTGCAGAAGGATTTACATTTATTGCAGTATCGGATAAAAACATAGGACCACGACCGGTCATCATCATATTTGTCGTAGCAACAATAGAAACTCCAGGTGCTTTATCAATCAGCTGCAACATCGGTTTAACCACCGAAGGATAACTTCTGGAATGACCGGATACCAAAGCATCCGCTTCCCCTTCATTAACCATCATAGCAGCAAAATAGTTTCTTTCACGCATTAATTTCTGTGCATCCAATAATGAAATTCCTCTTCTTTGTCTGGTCTTCCAATAGCTTGACGCAAAACTATTTCTTCTTCCTTCTTCCTCTGTTTCTTTTGGATCTATAATTTGGACATCTGCAGTAAAACCGATTTCCTCTTTTAATTCCAAAATTATTTCTTTGTTTCCTAATAAAATTGGGAAACCAATCCCTTCTTCGTATACGATTTGGGCTGCTTTAAGTACGTCTAAATGATCTGCTTCCGCAAAAACGATACTTTTTGGATCCATTTTGGCTCTATTGGTAATCAATCGAACCATTTTATTGTCATTCCCTAATCTATCTAAAAGGGCTTCTTCGTATCCAACCCAGTCCGTAATCGGATTTAGCGCTACACCAGAATCCATTGCAGCTTTTGCAACAGCAGGAGCCACAACAGTAATCAATCTTGGATCAAATGGAGAAGGGATGATATATTCTCTACCAAAAGTTAATTTTTTGGCTCCGTAAGCGATATTAACTTGCTCTGGAACATTTTCTTTTGCCAAGGCAGCCAATGCTTTAACTGCCGCCATTTTCATAGCTTCATTTATTTTTGTAGCGCGAACATCTAATGCTCCTCTAAAAATATAAGGGAACCCAAGTACATTATTCACCTGATTAGGAAAATCAGATCTTCCTGTTGCCATGATAACATCTTTTCGAGTTGCAATCGCCAAATTATAATCGATTTCCGGTTCAGGATTTGCCATTGCAAAAACGATTGGATTATCAGCCATTCCCAACAACATTTTTGGACTCATAATATTTCCCGAGGATAATCCCAAGAAAATATCTGCATCCACTAATGCTTCTTCAAGACTCATCGGCGGAATGTCTTTGGCATATTTTTGTTGTAATTCAGATAATGACGGATTGTCTTTTGTCAACAATCCTTTACTATTAAACATTAAAATATTCTCTAATTTCACCCCTAGCAAAATATATAAATCGGCACAGGCCAAAGCAGCTGAACCCGCTCCAGACACGACCATTTTCATGTCTTCCGCTTTTTTACCCGCAAGCTCCAAGGCATTCAAAAGAGCAGCAGAAGAAATTATGGCAGTACCATGCTGATCATCGTGCATTACAGGAATATCTAATTCTTCCACCAAACGTCTTTCAATTTCAAAAGACTCAGGTGCTTTAATATCCTCCAGATTTATTCCTCCAAAAGTTGGCGCTATATTTTTTACTGTCTGAATAAACTCTTCAATATCTTTGGTTCCAACCTCAATATCAAAAACATCTATTCCTGCAAAGATTTTAAACAGTAATCCCTTGCCTTCCATTACCGGCTTTGAAGCTTCGGGACCAATATCTCCCAATCCTAAAACAGCTGTACCATTAGAGATTACGGCAACTAAATTACCTTTAGCAGTATATTTATAAACATTATTTACATCTTTAGCAATTTCTAAACACGGCTCAGCAACACCCGGTGAATATGCCAAAGATAGGTCTCTTTGAGTTGCATATTTTTTAGTAGGAACTACTTGAATTTTTCCTGGTTGTGGTTTTGCATGATATAATAACGCTTCTCTTCTTTTGCTATTTTTGTCCATTTTGTTCGATTTTTTACTAGCTTACAAAGATAGGAGTCTTGATTTAAAAAAAGAGGACTTTTTACCCATTCTTTTGTATAAAACAAACCCTAATATCGGTTCAAAAAAAAATAGCTGCATCAATTTGCAGCTATTCTTAACATACTTTTTTAAGTATATTTTATTGTGTAATATAAGAATTCAAATGTTGTATTGTATCTTTTTGCATTTCAATTATTGCTTTTACCACGTCACTAATAGAGATAATTCCAACAACTATATTATTTTCTAAAACCGGTAAATGCCGTACTCTTCTTGAATTCATTAATTCCATACAAGCCTCTAAATTATCAGACTTTTTCACAGTCACCACATCAGTTTCCATAATCTCATGAACTAAGGCTTTTTTTGAAGTCTTAGCTTTCAAAACAATTTTTCTGGCATAATCTCTTTCAGACAGAATCCCTTTTAAAACCGTATCTTCAATCACAAGAATAGCCCCAATGTTTTTGTCGCTCATTACTGTTAATGCTTCGTATACAGTATTCGTAGAAAGAACAGAATATACTTCCTTCCCTTTTGTGCTTAATATTTGATCTACAGTCATGTTTACTTAATTTAATGGAAGATAAAGTTAAAAAAAATAAACATTCAAAACACATTTACTTTTAAAATAAATCATCTGGCGAAACCAGGTTATTTAATTTTTCTTTAAGCTTGTTATGTAAAACCTGTAATCCGTATTGATAGGAGGCATTCACCCATCCAAAACCTTCCTTTGCTATATAGTCAAACTCGGTTCCTACATTTCCGTATTCAGCAAAAACTTTGTGAGAGCTTATTTCTAAATCAAATTTTTCCGGAATAGTCCCATTATATTCCACAGCATTCTTGGTAATGAGCCACAACCATCTGTACACCATTTCTTGAGCTTTGTCAAAAAACTTATAATTGATCAATCCTTCCCAAAGCAACATCTGGTGTGGCGCCCATCCAAAAGGATAATCCCATTGTCGTTGGGGTGCGTTTTCAGGTGCATGCATTACACTGCCCTTTGTACTTCCGGTTATTCCACCGGTTTTCAAAAATTGAGGCAAAGCAATTTCAACTAATTTTTTAGCCTGATGTTCACTGCACAATCCAGCCCATAAAGGAAAGAATGTAGTTGCCGCTTCAAAAGGAAACTGTTTTTTATGTACAAAATCATAATCAAAATACATCCCTGCAGCTTCATTCCAGCAAAGTTCATTTATTTTATCTTTTCTAAAACGGGCTTTTTCCTTCCATTCTTCAGAAGTATAAATCTCCGTACCTACCTGAAAGGAATCATTGAAATATTCTTTGATTAGATAAGCAATATCCTTTTCATATTTATAAAGAAAGCTATTGATATCAACAGAGTTTAAATTGGCACAGGTATTAATCAATCTATCCGTAGTATCATGACCACTTTCTCGCAAGCTTCTGTCATGAACAAAATACGCATCCAGTTCTGCATCTACCAGAGTTCGGTTCAGGTATTGTTTTTCAAATTCTCGAATTGGCAAGTTGTATTTTTTAGCATAAGGTTCCAAAACATCATCAAAATGTCCAGGTTCCACTTCAAACGGCATCCCCACTCCATCAGCTTTATACCGATTCAAACCCGCTGGTGTCAATCGGTTTCCTTGCACCATCCAAACCGTATTATACTCTAATATTACAGTTTCCAAATGACTTCTTAACCACTCTTGGTTTGGTACTTTTTGTTTTACGATGTCAATCAGCAACGAAGAATATAAAGGTGGCTGTGTTCTTGTCAAGTAATAACTTCTGTTCGCATTTAAGATTTTACCGTAATGTATGATTTGATATCTGAAATTATCAGCAATCGACATGGCTTTCTCCAACTGATTGTCTATTATCAACCCAACTCCAATAAAATAACTGTCCCATCCATACATCTCATTAAACCTACCCCCAGGAACAACAAAAGGAACGCCTTGCAAACTGTAGATTTTTTGTTCTAAAGCCAAAGCCAAAATACCCGGTTTGGTATTTAAAGTTTCAACATAATCCATGGTAAAATCTTCAGGCAAAATGGCCACTTTAAAATTTTGAAGCTCTTTTTCCAATTCCTGAAAATAAGCTACCCCCTGTTTATCTTTAGCCGAAACATAAAGTGTAGGAACTTCATTCGTGGTTTTTTCATCTTGAAGTATTTGCGTCAATCCTTTTTTATCGATAGTTCTCGTGAGTTCATTCCAGTAATCCTCCCTTATTTTTCTTGAAATTCTTTCTACAGGATTTTCTTGAATGCGATACAGATCAACCTCTCCCAACTCACGGTTCGCTTCTTTGAGTTGTGCTAATTCTTGCAGCAAATTTGACAAATGATAAGTTCCCTCAACAATCCTCTGCTCCTTTGTAGTTTCATCAACCAAAACAAACTTTTTAGGTCCGTTGTCATCTTTAGTGATTTTTTTATCCCGATCTGTGTCTTCCTGTTGCAATAATTCACTGAAGACTTTATCTATGTTAAGTAATAATTTCATTTTTTTTAGAAGTAAGTGTTTTTAGTATAAAGAAAGAAACAAGCAATAAAGCCATTGGAATTAATGTATAGTAGAAGGCGTTTTCAGGCCCTTCATTTTTAAACAAATAACCGATGATTCTGGACCCTAGAGTTCCACCCAATGCAGAAAACACAACGATCAACCCTGTCATTGAACTGTGCAGTTTTTTCGGCAAGGCACTTAACACGACCGAGTTCAACAGTGGATAAATAGGCGCAATAAAAAGTCCTACCAATGGAAATGCAAATCCAATTAACGGAATATCTCCTAACGAATCAATCTCTTTTACATCCAGTCCAACCGTTTTTGGAAGAACGAAAACCACAATAAGCATCGCCATAACAATACAAAAACTTAGCACCCAAATCCAATTTACTTTTTTCGTAATCACACCCGCCAAAAGTCTTCCCACAGCTAATGTGATTGCTAAAATACTTGCCATCATGATACTGATATTCTCCGGAAGATGTAGCACTTTGCTATTAAAAGTAGGCAGCCATGACATTATCCCCTGCTCAATCATTACAAACAGGAAAGCACTTATAACAAATACTATTGTTAAAAGTTGCGCAAATAATTTGAACATTTGGGCAAAATCATCAACCAAATTAACTCCTGGTATCTCTGTTTGGTTTTCAAATTTTGCAAAAAACAAAAAACAAAAAGAAACCAATGAAATTCCGGCCAATAACCAATAAACATTTAACCATGAATCCGGATTCGTATCCGAATTGAAAGCAGGAAATAAGAAATAAGCCACAGCTATTCCTATCATAAAAACGCCTTCAATACTGCTCATCATACTGTTATGCTCTTGTTGATTCTCTGTAATTGTTCCAATGAGTGAGTAAACGGATACTTTTATCAAAGCAAAAGATACCCCAACGGTAGCGAAGAGTACTTTAGCTGCCGTAAATGAATTACCAAAATACATACTGACACAGGCCAATGAAACCAAGGCGAGTCCTATTAACATTGCTCTTTTATAACCAATTCTAGGTAAAAAAGAGGCCACTAAAAAGGAAACAATTGCAATCGGTAAATCTTTGAATGCTTCCAAAATACTGGCTTGCAATTCATCTACTCCATAATTTGCTTGAGATTTCAGAATTACAATTCCTACACTGTTCAGCAGAATTGCAAAAACAAAATAATTGAGATACATGGCAATCTTAATGGTACTTTTTTGCATTATTTTCTTTATTTTTTACGGTTTATAAATTAGTATTCAAATACTCCTGAAAGTTAATTCCTTCCGGTAATCTGCCCACATTCTGAAGCTTCAGCACTGCAAGTTTTTGAGCAATCGTAATGGAGTCTTCCAAATTCCGATTCAACAGTTGTGCATACAAAAAACCTGTCCAGAAGGCATCACCCGCCCCAGTTGTATCTTTTATCTCATCTATATGGGTTGCTTTTTGATGAAACATTCCAAATTTTTTATCCGATAAAACCACACCATCCTTTCCCTTTGTCAGACAAATTGTTGAGGCTCCTAATTCATGGAAATATTCAAAAATATAATCTTCAGTTTTCGCTTCCGCAAAAAGACGGTAACAATCATCCTCACTTAATTTCACCAAAGGATTCGTCGACAAATACTCGCGCAATACTTCTTTGGCTTCTTCTCGATTGGGCCATATTCTTTCTGAAAAATTGATATCGATACTGGTTTGCACGCCCAAAGCCTTAGCTTTTTTTGCACTTTCTAAAATTGTTGTACGAGCTGGATTTTTGCTTAAAGCGAAACAAGTAGTATGGAAAATTTTGGCACTTTCCAGTAATTCATCTGTAATTTGGCTTTGATCTATTTGATAATCCGCTTCTCTATAAGGAATAAAATCAGGTGTTCCTGTAGATTTCGAAACAAAAATAACTGAAGTTGGTTCGCTTTCTGATTTTCTTACATGAGAAGTAATTACATTATTGGCCTTTAATTTTCGAACAATATATTCTCCCAAACCATCCTGACCGCATGTGGCGACCAATACCGATTTTAACCCCAATCTTGCGGCATTAACCGCTACATTAGTCGGCGAGCCTCCCAGAAAACGGTGGTAATCTTTTGTTCTGTTTATCGAAGTATTTACCTCATGACCGATAAAGTCAATAAGCACCTCTCCCACACTGATAATATCAATTGTTTTTTCCAATCTAAACTAAAAATTTAAAATTTGTATGTATACTTTGATGCAGCATAACTGCCGCCGCGCCACTCCATGCACAAAAAGGAACTCCGTTTGGTTCTTTTGTTTCCGTGTTGAAATTTTCATAAAAGCTAAAATCTTCGATGGCATTGGCTTCATTTATGGCATCCAAAAGTTGTGCTGCTTCATTCTCTTTTTCTTTAGAAAGCAAAGCCAATCCATAAAACCCGTTGACCATTGGCCAGCTTCCTCCATTATGAAACTCATTGGGATAATTTCTAAATTCGTATTTACAATTATTCCTTAGCAGATTCCAATCTAAATCGGTTTCATGAATGGGGGGCCAAAAAGCAGGAATTAATTGTAAGGCCCTTTCATTTTTAAGTCTGATCGAATAATCTAAAATCGTATTTTGAAAATTTTCAGAACCAATATTTAAATACAAAGCCAAGGAATTAGCAAAAGCGTCAAACTGAGTTTTGTATCCTGCAGGCGAAAAAGAGCATGGCATGTATTGCCGAATATTCACTTCATTGTACGCTCTTTCGTGGTATCTTTCGCCGACAGACCCAGGAGTAAAGTTAATTTCTATTTGTTCTGTTATTTTTTCAATTTTAGAAGCAATCGACTCTTTTTTAGCAAAATGGTTATAACTTTTTAAAGCCCAGATTCGAAGTAATTGGTCATACAGCACATAACCATCTGTAATGTATTCATCGGCCCAGTTCCCTGAAAGTGGTACATACAACAATCCTTTGTTATTAAACTCCCAAGCTTCAAGAAGCTGCAAACATTTTTGGATATTGTTTTCGTATTTTTCCACGAAAGTGTGCTCTTTTATATAAAAAGCATATTGACAAATCCCAATAATAAACCAAGTTACTGCATCTACCCTTCCTGCCAATCCACCATAACTCACTTCAACCTCAATACCATCAATCATAACATTTGACGGGATGGTTCCATTAGCGTGTTGATTATTGGCTAAAGTTTCTAATGTTTTCCTGAAAGTCTCTATCAACTCATCATCACCGGATGCCAGTGCCGCCAATCCGCAGATTACGCCATCACGCGCCCAGACTCTTTTGTAATTGGAGATGTTTTGTGCACTTGCCAAAAACCCTTCTGATGATGAAACGCTACGCAATAGTTTTATCGCTTCAGTATAATTACGATCAATATTCATATTATTAAATTGAAGCTTTTTTAGTTTTAATAAACAGTGTGCAGATTGCACTAATACCTAATAACACTCCCGCAAAACTTATTGCCAATCGAGGATCGTTATTCAGAAAGTGTTTCAGGATATAACCAAATGATAAATTTTGAATAATCATCGGGATAACAATCATCATGTTGATAATTCCCATGTAAACACCATATCGCTCTTTTGGTATATCTGAAACAACTATGAGATAAGGTATTCCCATCATACTTGCCCACCCAATACCAAAACCGGTTATGGCAAAAAACAGTAAATTTTTATTTTCTAAATTCGGAAACGCTAAAAAACCGATTGCAGCCAACAGTAAACAAAAAGCATGAACATTTTTTGCACCGTATTTTTTTGCAAAACCGACCAATGCAAATGCAGTTATAAAAGTGACAATATTATACCATCCGTTAACCAATCCTGTCCATCCGACTGCTTCTTCATATGCCTCAGGATTACTTTTAGGTGTCGCATTCCAAACAGACAAAGCAATACTTTTAGAAGAGTTTTGCCAATAACAAAATAGAGCATACCATTGAAACAAATATACCAAAGCCAATTGCCACATTACTTTTGGCATATCTCCAATTGCAGCAAATATCTCTACAACTGGTTTAAACAAACCACCCTTTTCAGCCCAAAGATGAGCGAGCTCTTCTGCAGAAGGTGGTATTTCGCTAGTGGTTCTCATACTCCACCAAATAGAACCAATAGAACAGATCGCACCTAAAAAAAAGGAAGCGTACACCCATGTTGGCAGTGAACCGGTTTTGCCAATAAAAATCATTGGAAAAATAAACAACGATAAGTTAGCCAAGGTTTGTCCTAACCCAGTAAAAAAACTCTGCATTTGAAAACCAACAGGCTGTTGTTCCTCATTTAATTTGTCAGCAATAAAAGCTCTGTAAGGTTCCATAGCAGTATTATTACCCGCATCCAGAATCCAAAGCAAACCTGCTGCCATCCACAACGAACTACTGTAAGGAAACAATAACAAACAAATACTGCACATTAAAGCACCTGCAAAAAAATAAGGTTTACGTCTTCCCCATCTGGGATGCCAGGTCTTGTCACTTAAAGCACCTATAAGAGGTTGTATCAACAATCCTGTAACCGGACCTGCAAGATTAAGCAATGGTATTTCATCTGGACTGGCTCCTAAAAAATCATAGATCGGATTCACTGCGCTTTGTTGTAATCCAAAACTATATTGGATGCCAAAAAAACCAACATTCATATTCCAAATCTGCCAAAAATCCAGTTTTACCTTTTTAATCATCGTCCTTATTTTAAGTTCGTTATTAGAAGTTTTAAATTTAAATTTAAAATCAACAATCTGGGACAGAATTAAAATAAAAAACGTTTTCGGAACAACCGAAAACGTTTTCGAACTCACACTATTAAATAAGGAAAGTATTCTTTATTCTGTATCAAAAGGAATAATAATTTGTGCTTCCCACTCTCTTTCATCTCCCCCATTAAAAGGATTGCTCAGAAAATGCTCCAAAACTGTATTTTTAAGTTTAATATCACTCTTTTTAGCATAATCCAATAAAGAAAACCAAGCACTATATGAAGTTCCGAAATCCCCAAAATAGGTAGCCTTTAAGCCTTTTATTGCAGGTAAAGTTTTAAATTTCACTTCCTCATCTTCGATAATTTTGATGTTTTTATCCACCGGAAAGCAATAATTAAAATCGATTGTTTCTTTATCAAGATTCCAATTTGTAATTTCCAAATAGGGTTTTCCCGTAATTTTGATACCATGGGTATACAAAAATCCCGTAATAATGGGGTCATTAATAATCATGGTTTTTGCCTTTTCCTGTAGCTTGCTCTTCAAACTGATGTAAGCGACAAAGGTTTCTTTTGACACACTTTCTCCATCAAGTTTCACCTTAATACTTTCTAAATGCTTATCTAAACCTTCTTTGAAATCCTTGATCTTTTTGATTTGCTCTTCTTTGAAAACGGTCTTAAAAAAAGGTGCGGTCAATCTATTATACAAACTATGATTCAGGTCTTTTATACCAACATTGACTTTTGTAACCGAATCATTTACTACAGTAATATCCCAAGTATAAATCATTAGGTCATTTCCTTTTCTCATTTCTTGTTTAATGAAATCAAAATTTTTCTTTTCCAGAACAGTATAACTTTCTTTTTCATATGGCAATCGCGCTGAAGACCATTCCTCAATTCCTTGAAAAACGGTCCCTGTTGCCGTTTTTACTTTAAACGAAATGCAATAATCATTTTCCTTTATAAACAGATACCAGACCAGAGACAAAGAAAATAAAACACTAAATCCAATTATAATTTTTTTTCTAATTACCATTCTATTACTTAACCATTTTTATTTTTTTAACAATAAAATCTCCTACATTTTTACCTTGGCCGATACCGTTAACGATTGCAGCTTTGTAATGAATTCCTCCGTAAAAACGGCTCATTGCAGCTTCTTTGGCTGCATCATTGAATGATTTAAATTTTCGCGCCGGCAAACCAAACTGTAATTCCGTATCATCAACATAAGAGAAATTCTCTCCAAACACAGCTGTCAAAATAGTAGCTGCACAAGTGGAAGCCACAGAGTGACCACTGGAGTACTCAGGAAATGGAGGTGTTTGCAATAATGGCTTCCAATTTTCATCAATATTTTGGTTGATTACCGTTTCTGGACGCACTACATTACTTCTGAACTTTTCATCCCAACAACTTATAAATGCCTCAAACAGACCAATAGAAGTTCCTGTATAAGCACAGACTGTTTTTTCAAAATCAGCATTTGCTTTTTTACACGCAATTTTTGTAATTCCCATCCAATGCGCTCCAGGACTAATTTTCTTTTTAGCAAACATCATGTGTCCTTGACTAACGGAGACGTACGGATTACAATCCCAAAATTGCGCTATTGCAATCTCTTCAGAATCATCTCCCTTTTTAACCATTTCTTTACTTATATCATACACCTCTTGTACTTCTTTAAAAAAAGCTGAATTTTTTTCCACAGAAAAAGGAAGTGCCGGAACAGGTTTGAATTGCGAGGCCGAATCTAAAACCATTGTTCTGATTTTACCCCAATGTGGCTCCACAGCATCCATATAAGCTGGAGGTGTGGGCTGCCATCTTCCAGGTTGGTTAGCATAAACAGAGTATTTCGGCATTGTTCGGGTTTCCTTGTAGTTATCTTTACTCATCCATTTTTTGATGCGTTCGGCAACTTTAAGTCCGTATTCTTTAGAAGCTTCAAACTCATCTGCATTTTCATCGCTCCACTTTTGGTACAAACTGTCTCTGAACTTCTCAACTAAATCTTCAGAAAAAACTAAAGCCTTACTCACTTCCATGTGAGCCACAAGCGCAGCTACATTTTTGTTAATGCCAGCTTTTGCGTCTAAAACAGGAATAGAATCGAGTCCTTTTAATTGCTTCTGAAGACTCATACAAGTTTTACTATTTTGTGCCATCACTTCAAAGGCCGCTATATTTGGATAAACATAAATCCGACTCGCAACTGTTGGCGAAAAAATATCATGAACCATAATTTGAGTCACATTGTCTATTGATGCATGGTATTCGTTGGGAGTAACTTCAATAGATTTATTCTTTGCACAAGAAACAAAAAGAAGTGAAATCACTGCAACACCAAAAATTTTCGTTTTCATTTTTTATTAATTTGTAGATTACTTTATATATTATTTCTTTGTTGAGGGCATCTCATACAACTCTGCTTTTTTATTATTTATGGTAATTAAAACATACTTTTTACCATTAAAATTCACAATATCCAAATGCCTTACTGCTTTCTGTGTCAAATCAATTCCGATTTGATTCCCTAAAAATATTGTTTTTTCGTTTTTGATTAAAGCTCCTGAAAAACCATCAAATCTGCTGTGATAAGGTGAAACCCCAAAATAATTTCCGGCTGCAAAAACCTCATCATTATGATCTGAATCAAAATTAGATTTCACAAAACAAGTAATAGGGGCCACTTGCATTTTATTCGAAAATGGGACAAAAGTAAATTTCCCGTTTTCATTTTTCAAATACCCTGATTTTAAATTATGCACTTCAAATAGTTTTCCTTTTTCCAACATTTTTGGATCAAAAACTTCATCTATCTTTTTTCCTGCAAATGATTTATAACTATTGAATTTCTTTTTCAGCATCCCGCTAAATTGTTCAGCCAATTCATCTAGTCCTAGTGTGGTATAATACTGTCCTTTCTTTTCTATAGCCACTATAGTTTCAAAAGATCCGTTGGCATCAAAATCATCATAATACATTTTCATTGGAAAATCTTGTGAAGCTTTGAATTTTGAATTCATCCCCCAGTTTCCAACTAAATAATCTTCATCACCATCGTGATCAATATCAAAAGGAATTACAGATTGCCATAATCCGTTGCTTTTTTCTGGAAAAACAGTTGTGGTAATATCTACAAATTTCCCTTTAGTATTGGCAAAAAAAGTAGGTTTCATCCACTCACCGACTACAACAATATCGATTTTCCCGTCTTTGTTGAAATCACTGAAAACAGCATCAGTAACCATCCCGATTTTTTCAAACGTTTTGCTTTCAACAATAGTAAATATCCCTTTGTTGTTGTTCAATAAATAACAATCTGGCATACTTCCAAATCGATTGTTTCTGGAATTGTTTGCAATAAAAACATCCAAATCACCATCCTTATCATAATCAAAAGTCTTAACAACCGATGCATTTTGAGTCAGTTTTGGCAAACTTGATTTTATAAATTGACTATTTTTACTTACATACAATCGATCCTGCAAATCAGATGCATTTTCACCTCCACCGGAAGCTACATACAAATCATTTATTTTATCATTATTAAAATCACCTATTACGGCGGAAGCATCTTCAAAAACAGAATCTTTTTCGATTTCTGCAAAAGACTTTTTGGTAAATCCATTTGGGTTTTGAATGTAAACAGAAGCCTTTTTCCCTTTAGAACCCCCAAAGAAAATATCATCTTTCCCATCTCCATTCAAATCCCCTATTGCCGTTGCAGGGCCACGATCCGAACGCTGATAAGGAATTAATTTTTGTGCTAAGAAATCGGTAAAATCATTTTCCTGATGAATAAAATCAATTCCTAAACCTGTTTCCACTTTTTTCAATATGGGTAAAACGGCAGGATGCAATTTTCTATAATCAAAAACTTTTCTATTCTTATCAGCTTTTACAGTAAGTGTTTGACAGGTTTTAACATTCTTTAAGGTTTGATAGGTTTTATCAGGCCAGATAACCACCAAAGAATCTACCTTTTTTATTTTTCCGTAACCAAAATGAATTATTGGTTCTGACGAAGATTGAAATCCTCTGGTAGTTTGCAATTCCTTGAATTGTTTCTTGCCTTTGGCATAAGAGATAACTTTAGTTCCAACTCCTAGAGTATTTTTTCCTCCAAACTGTAATTTCAATTTTAAATAATTTGATGTGGCATCGGTTTTATTTACATAAACTGACGCAATACTATTCGTGTTATTGGTAATAACATCTAAATCTCCATCATTATCTATATCCGCATAACCACTACCATTTGAAATTATAGAATCGTTCTCTATCCAATCATTGGAGCGATTTTTAAATTCCAAATCAGCTGAACCTTGGAAAACATAATTCGTTACAGCGCCTTTTGGCATTCTCTTCAAAGCTTCTTTATCCAATAACTTTGTCGTACTGATTTTACTTTTGATTTGATCATTTGAATAATACTTCACATAATCCAAATCGTTTGGTCGCTTCGGAATTCCGTTACAGACGAATATATCCTGTTCTCCATCTTGATCATAATCCGCAAACAAAGTACTCCAGCTCCAATCTGTTGCTGCAACGCCACTCAATAAAGCCGTTTCGGTGAAGTGTTTCCCCGCTTGATTCAATTGCAACATATTTCTGGTGTACTGATAATGATACCCCAATTTTTCGGTTCTCATTTTTAGCATTTGAACATTATCATCCCCCAATGAAGATTTCAAGACTTTCTCATCTTCCGGAAGCATGTCTAAGCTAAGAATGTCAGGAAAACCATCATGATTGACATCAGCAACATCAACTCCCATTGAGAATCTGCTAGTGTGTCCAAAGTATTGTTTCAAACTTTCCGTAAAAGTCCCATCACCGTTATTTAAATAGTAATAATCATCTTCATGAAAATCATTCCCCACATAAATATCTGGATAACCGTCTAAATTAAAATCTGAAACTGCCAATCCTAAACCGTATCCATTGGCTCCGCCAAAGATTCCTGCCTGCTCACTTACATCTGTAAATTTTCCGTTGTCATTTCGGAATAATTTGTCACCACATTCATAGCTTCTTTTATTTCTGGTATCCGCATTCCCAAAAGACAATTCGGAATGGACGGCATGATTTAACAGATACATGTCCAAATCGCCATCCAAATCATAATCAAAAAAAGCAGCTGAAGAACTGTAATTATCAAGATCAAGACCATATTCGGCAGCACTTTCAGTAAACGTATTGTCTTTATTATTAATGAACAATTCATTTTGGCCTTCAAAACCATTTATGCCTACTACCGCACAAACATAAATATCAAGATATCCATCACCATTTACGTCTGCCATGATAGCCCCCGCATTCCAATCGCTTTGACCTTCGATGCCTGCTTTTGCAGAAATATCCTCAAACTTATTATTGCCTTTATTTAAATACAATTTGTTTTTCCCTTGATTTGAGGTAAAATAAACATCCACCAAACCATCATTATTGATATCCCCAAGGGCAACACCTCCACCATTATAATAATAGAGATAATCTAAAATGGAAATGTTTTTGGATTCTAATAATTGGTTTTTGAAGGTAATATTACTTTCTTCCGAATCAAGTTTTTCAAACAATTGACCTTCTTTCTCTGAACAACCAATAAACAGCAATGAAGCCAGTCCTATTCTAAAAAAATTATTCATTGCGCTTAAATATTTTAGGGGTATTGTTATTTACTACTGCTATAATTGAAACAGCTTTAGTTTTATCTTTTATTGCTTTTAGCTGTCTCACTTCTCCTTTTAAATAAAAACCAGATTGATTATAAGGCATCCAAGAAAAAGTTCCTTTTTTACTACCTAATAACACACTACCATGATTTGCATCCAATCGGGAGAATTGTGGTTTGAACTCGTATTGGTTCCCTCCTAAAATCAAGTCCAGAATTCCATCATTATTTACATCCATCGTACAAATTGAATTTACGCATGAAAATTGAACTTCTTTAGGCAATAGTTTTATTTCAAATTTTCCATTTCCTTTATTGATTGCAATAACACTTTCTTGAATATTTACTGTCTTTTGGATGGAATTATCAACAACTTCCTGAGCAAACAATTCCTGAAATGTTTTTTTGGAATAGTCCGCGTAACTCAAATTTTTCTTTTTTATTGATGGAATTTGTTTGGCCAATTCTTGCTTCAGACTGATTGGTAAATCCTTGCCGTCAACAGATCTGGTTGCTATTTGTTCAATCGTACCGTTACTATCAAAATCATTAACGAAAAGTTTCATTGGATTCTCCTTTGTTGCTTTGTAACTGGTATTCGTTCCCTTATTACCAAGAATTAAATCTCTTTTACCATCATTGTTTAAATCCACACAACTTACTGAATTCCAAAAACCCTGATATTCTGTCAAATTAGATTTAAATTCGGCTAAACGTCTTCCCGTGTTTTTGAAAATCACCGGCGCTGTCCATTCTCCCACCAAGATTAAATCTTTCTTGGAGTCATTGTCAATATCTTCCCAAACCGCATCAGTTATCATTCCAACCGAATTCACTTTGAATGCTTTTTTGTCTATGGTGTTAGTGAAATTTCCTTTTCCATCATTCTCTAATAACAAATGTTTAGGATCGATACCATAGACACCCGGAACACTTCTGCTTCCAATAAAGACATCAACATCACCATCATTATCAAAATCATTTGCTGCAATTACGGAAACATTATTATTGGTTGTCGGAATATTGCTTTTACTTTTTACAAAAGTTCCTTTTCCATTATTCAAATACAAACGGTTCTTATAATTTTTCTGATCTGCTTTTTCGTTTCCGCCAGAACCCACTAATAAATCTTGATCTCCATCATTATCAGCATCAAAAAAACTAGCTGCTGTATCTTCATAATTAGCATCGCCTTCTAAATCTTTTTGGGCAACTACAGAATAACTACCATTCCCTTTGTTCAAATATATTTTTCCGGACTGACCTTTCGCTCCTCCAATAAAGATATCCTCATTACCGTCACCATTAATATCGGCCACCGCAAGTGAAGGGCCTTCCTGCGAAATCATTTTTGACACTAATCCTTCATAATCAAAATCAATATAATCATTCTCCTTATGTGCTAAGAAAGGTGTTTTCTTTTCTGAAAAAATTGATTTTGAAGCTTTGCTTTTAGAAACATAATTCGATTTGGCATCTGCAATTTTCAAATTAACAGTGCAATTATTTGCTACTTTTTTAATAGTCTGAAATTTACCATTTGGCCAAATTACTTGTAAGGAATCAATTTTTTTTGTTCCAATTCCAAAAGTCATCACATAATCAATAGACGATTGAAACCCTCTGGAAGGAATTAACTCTTGTCTTATGATTTCGGAACCCGAAAACAATTCAACAATACTTCCAACTCCAAATCGATTTTGTTGATCACCTTTTAATTTTACTTTTACATAATGGTTGCTTTTATTTTTCTCTGAATTATTTTGATAAACAAAAGCTTCCATATTAACATTATTCACGATCAAATCCAAATCGCCATCATTGTCCAAATCGCCATAAGCCGCCCCATTTGAAAAACTTGGAGTATCCAATCCCCAATTTTGAGCTTCATTTGTAAAGGTTAAATTTTTATTGTTTTTGAAAGCATAGTTAGGAATTGCGGTACTTGGCATTCTGTTGATAATTGTTTCTATTTCTTCTTTCTTGCCAGTAATCACCATTTTTTGCATGAATTCGTTTGCAAAAAAGTCAACAAAATCCTGATTGGTTAAATCGTGGTAAATTCCGTTACACACGTATATATCTTTGTATCCGTCATTATCCATATCAAATAATAAAGCACCCCAACTCCAGTCCGTTTTAGCGACATTGGCGTAATTGGCAATTTCAAGAAATTCATTGCTTCCGCTATTAAGTTGCAAGGTGTTTTGCATGTATTGATTGAAAAAATCCAGATTTAATTTTCTAAGGAATAAATCATAGTTTTCAAAACTTGTAGTTGTTTTCAAACGTTCATCTGGTTCCGGCAACATATCTGTTACAAATATATCCGCTTTACCATCATTATTAATATCAGCCATATCAGCCCCCATTGAAGATTGGCTAATGTGTGAAGTCCATCCTTGAATTTGTTCGGTAAAGGTTCCGTTTTTATTGTTTATGTATAAATAATCTCTTTCATAAAAATCATTGGAAATATAAATGTCCGGATACAAGTCACCATTAACATCTCCTACGGTAACACCAAGGCCAAAGCCGATTAAGCTACCAAATATCCCTGATTCCTCACTAACGTCCTGGAATTTTCCGTTATCGTTTCGAAGCAATTTATCGCCTCCCCCTTTAAGTATGTCTGCGACATCCCAGTCCTTATCTCTCAATTCTCTTTTATTAGAATAATTAAGACTACTTACCGGAATGAAACTGTTATTTAGGATATAAACATCCAAATCACCGTCTTTGTCATAATCAAAAAAAGCGGCATGGGTAGTAATACCAGTGTCCGCCAGATTATATTCTTCTGCTTTTTCAGTAAACGTACCATTCCCATTATTAATAAAGAGTTCATTTTTTTGTTGGTCACCCATACTATTTCCTGCATTACATACATAAATATCTAGTAAACCATCTGCATTTAAATCAACCATAACAACACCGGTGGACCATGTTTTGGTACCTTCTACACCAGCTTTTTTAGAAATATCTTCGAATTTAAATTTTCCTTTGTTTAAGTATAATTTATTAGTCCCAAAGTTTGAAGTAAAATAGACATCTGATAAACCATCATTATTGATATCTCCAATGGCAACACCGCCACCATTGTAAAAATTTCTGTACTTGAATATATTCATATTCTCTCCATTTTTTACTTCATTTAGGAAATCAATTCCAGTTTGTGAAGTTTCCAGTTTAGAGAATAAAACATCTGGATTTTCTGCGTTTTCTTTGGAACAATTAGAAAAAAAGAAAATAATAAGGGGTAATAAGACAAAACGATTTGACATATTATATGCGTAGTATTTGGTTAGGAAATTTGATTGGTTAGAATTGCCTAATTTATATAATATTCATTAGAAAATAAATAAAAATTAATTATAAAATAAAGAGGGTACTAAATACCCTCTTTATAACTAACTCAAAACATGTTAATAGTAATCATTATCTTAATAACCAGGATTTTGTTTTAAATTGGCATTAAATAAAGCATCTGCCGGTATTGGATACAATGCGTATCTAGCATCTGAAACATACTTTTTCAGTTCTCTTTCCCCTAAAAATGTTCCAAAACGAATCATGTCATTTCTTCTCCATCCCTCTAACCATAATTCTTTTCCTCTTTCAAGATATACTCCATCTAGAGTAGCAGGAGAAGCTGCTTGACCTGTTCTTGCAGCAATATCCGTCATAATAGTACCAACACTTCCAGTACCCCCTCTTAAAATAGCTTCTGCTTTCATTAACAAAGCATCAGAATAACGCATAAAAACGAAATCATTTTCCGGAGTTCCTATATTAGAGATATCCGGGATGTATTTTTGCATTCTTATACCTGCAGTTTCAAGAGTGGCACCACTTGTGATTAATGTTACTTCAGGGGTATAAATCAGTGGATTTCCATTTCTGTCTTTCAACGGAACAACTCCTCCCGGTTTGTACATTTGTCCAACTTGCAATCCAACTGGGTTACCAAAGTTAGCAATGATTGCAGGATCCGCATTTTTAATACGCTTATCGTTTGGATTAAACTTCTCGTAATACTCAGCTACAGTGGCAAAACCATTCCATCCGTCAGGTGTTTGGTTATAGTGCATCGACATTCTCCAATGAAATTGAATACCACCACCAGCACCACCTCTGACGTTTTTAGAAGAGAACAATATCTCTGGCGATGTATTGTTTTCCGGTTTAAAGTTATCCCAATAATCAGGAGCTAAACTACTGTTAATGGCATCAACATGCTCGATAACCTTATTCATATCAGCAGCAGCAAACGTATAAGGACCCGCAGGATTTTCAGCTGTAAATACTGCTTTATTCAAATACAATTTTGCTAATAAAAAGTGAGCTGCATCTGCATTTGCAATACTTGCATCTCCAGCAGTTCTCGCCGGCAATTGTGACACTACCGCTTCCAATTCACTGATTACAAAAGCTGTTGCTTCTACTCTGGTCCAAACTTTCGGATCATCTTCTAATGGAGAACCTGCTTCTCTGTATGGAGCCTGACCAAACAAATCAATTACATTATAATAATAGAATGCTCTTAAAAAACGAGCTTGGGTAACTTCAGAAGCTGTACCATTATTAACAACTAAATTACAGTTATGCACTTGAGACAATAAAGTGTTCCAAGCATTCCTGATCTCTCCATGATCCGGAGCCCAAGTATGCACATGGATTTGTCTCCATGCTGCATTGTCATCCCAGTCACCTCCACGAGTTGGTCCAACTAAAGCATCTGTTGACATTTCATCCAAAGCAAAAACTTGCCCTTGTGTCTGAAAACCTCTTAATCCTTCATAAGCACTGGTTAATATTGAGGCAGTATTTACAGCTCCACCAGAGCCCCCAGCTATCACAACACCATCTAGTACTTCCTCTTCTAGATTCGTACAACTAACACCAAAAACAACTGTACCGGCAAATAGGATGGTTTTTATAATATTTATTCTTTTCATTGTCTTTTAATTAAAATGTTACGTTAAGTCCAACAGCAAAACTTCTATCTCTAGGATAAGATAAGTAATCCATCCCTGCAGAAGGTACTCCGTTTAATGATTTATCTGTATCAACCTCTGGATCAAAACCTGAATAATCAGTAATCACAAATAAATTATTACCATTCATATAAATACGAGCTGATTTAATCTTGTATTTCTCTAAAGCATCCCCTTTGAAAGTGTATCCAACAGTAAGATTACCCATTCTAAAGAAATCACCTTTTTCTAAGTACTTAGTGGATGGTGAATTTGGATCCCCTTGCGCTTGTGGAGAAGTTGCAGCCTCTTCGGTAACGTTTCGTCCTCCAAGGAATGCGCCTTTAAAGAAATAAGCATTTGCCGTATTATTGTAAAGGTAATGTCCGAAAGCACCGTAAAAAGAAGCACTTGCGTCAAACGCTTTATAAGTTAAACTAGTATTTATTCCAAGATTCATAGTTGGTAACGGTTGCTTGTCCAACAATTTTTTTGCCGCTGTTCCTAGATCCGTATCATTACCGGCAGCATCAGCATAAATAGACATTCCGTTAGCATCATATCCTCTCCATTCATATAAATAGTAGCTGTAAATAGGCTCATCATTAGTAATAATCTGTGCGTAAGCATTAGACAAACCTTGCCCATTTAATGCTCCCGTTGATACGAATCCAGCAAAATTTGTCATTTTATTGCTTAAGAAAGACGCATTCCCAGAAATATCCCATGTTAGGTCTTCTTTATCCAATATTTTGTAATTCAAGGATACTTCAACCCCTTTGTTAATCAAGTTCCCAGGCAAGTTTTTGTAACGTGGAGATGGTGGTCCTGGTTGCGTCGCAGCAGCAGGAACAGGGAAAATTAAGTTCTCAGTATCTCTATAGAAATAATCAACCGAACCTGATAATCTATTATTAACCAATTCGAAATCTGCACCAAAACCATAAGAGGTTGTTGTTTCCCATTTCAAATCAGCGTTAGCATTACTATCAACGTTCAGAGTACCATTTAATCCATAAGAAGCTCTTGCGATTGCAGAGTTTGGCGCGAATTCCTGATTACCGGTAATTCCATAGTTACCTCTAATTTTTAAACTGTTCAATACACCCTCTTTTCCTTCAACAACTTTGTAAGCAACACCTACAGAAGGAAAATAATCATATTTATTATTCTCTCCCAGTTTAGTAGAACCATCAGAACGCAATGTTCCTGTAATTATTAATTTTTTATATAAAGTGGCATTAACTCTACCAAAATAAGATTGTAATTCCACTCTGTTTCTATATGAAGTGGCTCTGTATTCATTTTGCAAACCACCTTCAATATTGTCTATTAAATTCGTTTGGTTAGCATCATACCCTCTACCCATAGCTGTAAAACCATCAGCATTGTAATCATAGTAAGAATAACCAAGTAAGGCATCCAAATTGAAATTATCACTAAAATCATTATTATAACTTAAAGTGTGTTCAAATGTTTTATTGAATTTATCTTGTGTATTCATTGATGCCTGACCATATTTTACCGTCGTTGTTCCAGGAATAGTCGCCTGAGCTACATTCTGAATATTGATAGAAGGCAACAATTGACTTTTTCTGGTTGAAGTTGAAGTCTCAATACCGAATAAGAATTGATATTTGAAGTGGTCATTGATTTTCCAAGTCGTATTAATACTTCCCAGCAACTTACTGGTATTCGTGTAATCTTTATACGAATTTAACAATTGCACTGGATTCAAGTAGGTATTACTCACCACATGGTAAGAACCATCTGGATTATATATTGGCAATGTAGGATTCCAATATAATGCAGTACCCAATACATTTCCAATATAACCTGAATTGTTTGCCAAAAGCGTAGCTTCATCTTTGATAGCCGCATATACCAATCTAGACTCGATTTTCACAGCACCTCCAAAAAAGTCATTAGAGTTATACAATGTTGCACTGTATTTATCCATTCCCGTGTTTTTAACAAGTCCGTCTGTATTAGAAGCTCCAAATGACAATCTAGTGTTAGAATTTTCAGTTGTTTTACTAAAAGACAAATCATTATTCATTGTAAAACTAGAACGCATTACGGCATCCTTCCAATAATAACCTCTTGATCCCTCATCATTTCCTCCTGCATCTACAAATTGATTAGCATTCATCACATCAAAATCACCTGACATTTCACCAAACTGAAGAGATGTACTGTAATTTAATTGAGGCTCTTTAGATTTCCCTTTTTTAGTAGTAATTACAATTACACCATTAGCCCCACGAGAACCATATATAGCTGTTGAAGACGCGTCTTTTAAAACACTCATGCTTTCTATATCATTTTGATTCACAAAGTTTAATGGATTTCTTGCAGATGAAGTACCTAATAAATCATCCCCACCGGCAGAAACATTTCCACCATCCAAAGGCACACCATCGATAACAATTAATGGTCCGTTTCCTGAACGGATAGACGAATTTCCACGTACTCTAATTGAAACTCCGGCTCCCGGCTCCCCGCTTGACTGAGTTACCTGAACACCCGCAACTTTACCTCTCAACAATTGAGCAGGTGAAGGAGAGGTTACGTTGTCAAAATCTTTTGAACCGATTTGATCAACTGCACCTGTTGCATCTTTCTTCTTAACAGAACCGTAGCCTATAACTACTACTTCTTTCAATTCTGCAGAATCCTCTTTTAAGGTAACTTTAACTGAGGTTTTTCCTGCTACATTTACTTCTTGACTCTTAAGACCAATGTAGCTAAAGATCAAAACTGCGTTTGGACCAACATTTCTGATAGTAAAACCCCCATCGAAATCAGTTTGTGCTCCATTTGTTGTTCCTTTTACCAATACAGAAGCCCCTGGAAGCGGACCGCTGGAATCTGAAACCGTACCTGACACATCTTGCGAATAAGTCAAGCTAGTACATAGCATGGTTAGAAACACCATTAAGCCTTTAAGTAGACTATTTTTCATACGTAATAAATAAGTTGGTTAATAATTTGTTTAAATGGTTTGTTTTAAATATAAAATCAAACGTAGTGATAATTTTAAGATAATTTTATGAAAACCACAAACTATAACGTTTTCGTTGCGCCGAAAACGTTTTCGATTTAAAAAATTAATAGTTCAAAATTTTAATATTAAAATTATATTAAACATAAAAAAAACCCAATAAAAAAACACATAATGCTTCTTTTTTGGATTTCTTAACTAAAAAACACATACGATTGATTACAACAAGGCGCTTTCTACTGAAAAAATTGCGAATACTTCAATTTTAGATTGACTTTATAATAAAATTAACATTCTTGCCAATCATATTGTTTTTTCGACCTTAACAATTTCAAAACAGAATTCAACTAAAAAAGTCTGCCTGAAATAATACTAAATCAAAACACTAAATAAAAAAACCTCGAATACACCGTACAATCCTGATCATCAAAATCAGGATTAGAGCATTCGAGGCAAAAAAATTACTCTACTGTTATCATTTTATTATCAACCCCCAGACCGATAATTTTTAACGATTTCCAGTTTTTCGGCAAAAGTCCTTTATTATACTTCAAACCTAAATCGGTTTGTTCTACTCCTCCAAATCCATAAATAACTGCTTGAAGCATAGCGCCTGCCCCTGTCGCAAAATAAGGGTTGTTACTATTCGCTGATTCTGAAAAAACTCCAAAAGGCGGACGACTGTTTGGCAAATACGATTTAACGAAATACTCATACGCTTTTTCTTTATCACCCAATCTTGCATACAAAACCGACAAAACTCCGGAAGCCATGGCCGGACCGTCTTTTTTATCTATTTTTTCAGTGTAATACTCTAAATCTCTTTTGATTTGAGCCTTATCTGTGATGATATGTAAAGGATAAGCCAATAAATTTACATCGGCCTGTTTAATCATTTGACCTTTATACCCTTTATAGTTCTGAGTTACTCCATTTTCTGAAT
The DNA here is from genome assembly GCF_040049085.1 of Flavobacterium maritimum. Lineage (NCBI taxonomy): Bacteria > Pseudomonadati > Bacteroidota > Flavobacteriia > Flavobacteriales > Flavobacteriaceae > Flavobacterium > Flavobacterium maritimum. The sequence goes on along the minus strand of NZ_JBDLZY010000006.1, from coordinate 219,427 downwards.
GAATCATCAATTTATCAGACACCTCTTTCCATTTAGGATCGACAACTTCATTTAAAATAGTTGCGGCTTTAATGGTGTTCTTTAAAGACTCAATAGCCGATGCATTGGTAAAAGCATTGTCATCTACATGTTGCGCGTATTCATCAGCACCTACAACATTCAAAATGGAATAAGTTCCATCCTGATTCCTAACCACCCTACTAACCCAAAAATCCGCAGTTTCTTTAAGGACTGACCATTCCTTTCTCAACCAGGATTTATCCTGGGTATATGTGTAATAATTCCAAAACGCAATCGAAACATCGGCAGTAATATGCTGTTCAAAAATCCCGGTCAAAGCCCAGGTTGGCGTAGCCTCCTCCCCTGTATCATCTGATTCCCATGGATACATCGCTCCTTTGTAACCATAAATAGTTGCTTTCTGTTTTGCTTTTTGCAATCTGTCAGAACGATAATCCAAACATGATTTTGCCATATCTGGTTGTAAAGCCAAAAGCGTCGGATACATCCAAAGTTCAGTATCCCAAAAAATATGACCATTATATCCCTGCGAAGACAATCCCATCGGCGCAATACTTTGTCTCGTTTCAGGACGTATATAGGAATACAAATTATACAAAGCAAAACGAACGCGTTGTTGTGCATCTAAATCCCCTTCGATTTGTATATCACCTGTTTTCCATAATTCGGCCCAAGCTTGTTTATGGCGATTGAGCAATTTATCAATTCCTTCCTGCAAAGCGTATATTGGTTGCCTTTCAGATTCATTTAATGGATCTGTAACATCTTTTGAAGTACAAATTCCACCCGCAATGGCAAAACGGTATTTTTTACCCTTTTCTAATTTTTTAACAAAACCAACTTCATTTCCAGTCTGTTTCAAAGTTTCATTTTGCCCGTCAAAAAGAAAAGTAGTAGAGGCTGCAACAGTGTATTTCCCATTTAAGGTTTTAGCTGCTGTTCCAAAAACTGGCATCATATATTGATTGTCTTTTAAAACACGAAACTGGCTTTTGGCTCCCTTCAATTCCTCCGGAACAACCATATAATTATCAGCCTTTATTTCGATATCTTTAACAGGAGTAATTTCAACAATTGCCATCGCTGAATATGGAATGGCCCTATTAGCCAAAATCGTATAATTAATCTTCGCATAATCCTTAAATGAAAAAGAAGTTGTACTTGTACCTTCCTTCATTGAGACCACCTGACTCCAGTTGCTGATATTATCCGATTTAATCTCCTCGTTATTTACGCTCAAATGAAGATTCAAAAATTCGATTCCCCGAACAATTCTACTGATACCATTTTCCGGACTACCGTCATAAACACCGTTCAAAATAATTTCTTTAGTCTTAAGCGGTGTGTCATCCGTCACGATTCCTATTTGACCATTCGCCATCGCCACTCCGAAATAGTTTTCCCTCGAATTAGCAGTCAGATGCCATTCATCTGATTTTGCTTGACCATTAACAAATGGCCCAACAAATAACATTAATAATAAAAATTTAGGATTTAAAATCATAATTTCATAGTTTTATAATATTTTCAAACTTAAATCATTTATTTTTAAAAATTAGATTTAATAGCGTAAGACCATTAAATTTTCGACCGACAACGTTTTCGGGATTCCGAAAACGTTGTCGATTTTTAGATAGTGATTTTTTTAAGAAAATGAGTTCTATTTTTATCGGATTAAAAATGATAAAAAGATCATCATATGGATTCAAAATGGGATAAACTACTAGCTGTAAGCGCCTTAGTGATTGCAATATTAATCGTATTGTTACTAAATTCTTGTCAAAAAGAAAGCAACACTTCCTTTGCAATTTCCAGTTCAGAAACCATAACAATTGACTCAACAAAATTTCACAAAGAACCTTATCGACCACAATTTCACTTTTCCCCTGAAAAAAAATGGATGAATGATCCTAACGGAATGGTTTACTATAAAGGAATCTATCATTTATTCTATCAATATTATCCGGAAGATATCGTTTGGGGGCCAATGCATTGGGGACACGCCACCAGTACAGACCTAATTCATTGGAATCACAAAAAAATAGCTTTATTTCCTGACCAGCTAGGACTCATTTTCTCAGGAAGTGCCGTCATAGACATTCACAACACATCTGGCTTAGGAACAAAAGAAAATCCGCCGATGATCGCTATTTTCACCTATCATAACATGGAAATTGAAAAAGCGGGAAAACTAAACACACAATCACAAGGCTTGGCTTATAGTCTGGACGAAGGAGAAACTTGGACTAAATATGATAAAAATCCAATTATCAGTAATCTAGTTTTAAAAGATTTCAGAGATCCAAAAGTCTTTTGGAACGAAACTGCCAAAATCTGGACTATGGTTCTAGTCGCTGGAGATCATGCCAAATTTTATACATCAAAAAATTTAATTAATTGGGAACTCCAAAGTGAATTCGGCAAAAACATTGGTGCCCATGGTGGTGTTTGGGAATGTCCCGACATCTTCAAACTAAAAGTCGGGCATTCACAAGAGGAAAAATGGATTTTACTAATCAGTATAAATCCCGGCGCACCAAATGGAGGTTCGGGAACCCAATATTTCATAGGAGATTTTGACGGAAAAAGCTTTAAGACAGACCAAAAAGACATTAAGTGGATTGACTACGGCGCCGACAATTATGCCGGAGTCACCTATAATGACGCTCCAAACGGAAAGCGAATATTCATAGGCTGGATGAGCAACTGGTTATACGCCCGAAACACTCCAACAAAAAACTGGAGAAGCGCCATGACATTACCAAGAGAACTCTCTCTTTCGAAAGTAAATGGAAATTATGTACTAAAAAGCAACCCAGTTGAGCAATTCAAAAAACAGCAGGTTTCTGAATTTTCCAAAGACCTAATTTCTATAAAAACCGAAGAAAAAACCACCTTCACTTATGATTACTTCAACCAATCCGAATTACAATTCAAAGCTGAAGCAAAAAATTTAAAATTGGTCTTTTCTAATAATGTTAATGATTCGCTGGTAATCAATTATGACGCTAAACAAAAGACTTTCTCGATAGACAGAAGACATTCTGGAATAGTGAATTTTGAAAAAACTTTTGGAAAAGATGTCCATAAAACCGCTATTCCAAATATAACCTCAAATACTGTTGATTATCAAATTATTTTAGATTGGTCATCTGTTGAAATTTTCCTAAACGGTGGTATTTACAGTTTCACTGAACAAATATTCCCGACGAAACCCTACACAAAATTAAGTATCCAAACTGACGAAAAACAAGAAATCAGGAATCTGACTATCAATAAAATTAAAGGAATCTGGTAAAATCAGATACTTTTTCAAACAACCAAAAACCACTAACCAAAAAATAAAAAAATGAATAACCGAAAAATACTTTATTGGTCAATTGTTGTAGCATTGGCAGGATTTTTATTTGGATTTGATACCGTAGTAATTTCAGGTGCCGATAAACAATTGCAACTATTATGGGGCTCTTCGGATTTGTTTCATGGACTGGTAGTAATGTCTTCCGCATTGTGGGGAACCGTTATTGGCGCTATTTTCGGCGCCTTACCAACTAATATTTTAGGAAGAAAAAAGACATTGATAATCATTGGATTGTTATTTTTCATTTCTTCAATTGGAACAGCATTGGCAAATGATCCCTTCTTCTTTTCTATTTTTAGATTCATTGGAGGAATTGGAATTGGCGCCTCCACTATTGCAGCGCCAACGTATGTTTCTGAAATTGCTCCGGCAAAAGATAGAGGAAAATTAGTCGCTTTATACCAATTCAACATTGTTTTCGGCATCCTTATGGCTTTTACATCAAACTACTATTTAAGAGATATAGGAGAAAATTCATGGAGATGGATGTTGGGCGTACAAGCTTTTCCATCCTTTATCTACACGCTTTTAGTTTTTGGAATTCCAGAAAGTCCTCGTTGGATTTTGGAATACAAAAAAGACCGGGAGAAAGCCATTTCAATTTTGAAACAGATCAATAGTGGCGCTCAAATTGAGGAAGAAATTGCCGCTATTGAAAATGAAACCACCCCCGAAGGAAAAAAAGAGTCTATTTTCATGAAAAAATACAGAAAACCATTATTACTGGCTTTTTTTATTGCGTTTTTCAACCAACTTTCAGGTATAAATGCCTTTTTATACTATGCTCCACGTATTTTCGAATTGGCAGGATTAGAAAAATCAGCCTCATTTTTAAGCAGTATTGGAATCGGACTCATCAATCTAATATTTACCATGATCGGTATTTCACTTATTGACAAATATGGAAGAAAAACGTTGATGTATTTAGGCTCCGTAGGTTATATTATTTCATTGGGTCTGGTAACTACAGCTTTCTTTTACGAGTGGAAAGGAATGGCTGTTCCTATTTTCTTCTTCTTGTTTATCGCCTCTCATGCCATCGGTCAGGGTGCCGTTATCTGGGTTTTTATTTCCGAATTATTCCCTAATAAACTTAGAGCCGCAGGAACATCTTTTGGTACTTCAGTTCACTGGATCTTAGCAGCATTAATACCTTCTTTTATCCCTTTTTTGTTTAAAGAAATTGGAACCACCACCGTTTTTGCCATCTTCTGTATCATGATGGTTTTCCAATTGCTTTGGGTTTTCTTAAAAATGCCCGAAACCAAAGGAAGAACATTAGAAGAACTATCTGAAAGTTTACTTAACAAACAATTATCATGAAAAAAAAAATAATCTGTTACGGAGAAGTCTTGTTTGACGTTTTTCCTACCCATAGAAAAATTGGTGGAGCGCCATTAAATGTAGCACTCCGCATGGCTTCCCTAGGCATGAACGCCCAAATAATAAGCAGAGTGGGAAATGATGAGATAGGAAAAGAACTCGTTCATTATATTCAGGAAAATGGTGTTTCTACGAACACTATTCAAGTGGACGAAACCTTTGCGACCGGAGAAGTTATTGTCCAATTAAACGACAAAGGGTCCGCCTCTTACACAATCAATTATCCGGTAGCCTGGGATAAAATCGAATATACACCCGAAGCAGAAAATGCAGTATCAGCTGCAGATGCAATGATTTTTGGAAGTTTGGTTTGTCGGGATACCGTATCGCATCAGACCTTACTAAGACTTTTGGATAAAGCTAAATACAAAATATTTGACGTCAATCTACGTACTCCTTTTTACACTAAAGAATTACTCATCGATTTGATGAAAAAAGCTGATTTTATAAAATTTAATGATGATGAATTGTACGAAATAAGCGAGGATCTTAACTCGCCTTTCCACTCGCTTGAACAAAACATCTTTTATATCGCAGAAAAAACAAATTCCAAACACATTTGTGTAACCAAAGGAAGCCATGGTGCTGTTTTGTATTATAATGAAAAACTGTATTACAACAGTGGTTATAAGATTGACGTTGCTGACACTGTGGGAGCGGGCGATTCATTTTTGGCAGGTTTATTAAGTAAGCTACTAACCGAGAATGATCCACAATCCGCTATTAATTTTGCTTGTGCATTAGGGGCTTTGGTAGCGCAGAAAGAAGGGGCGAATCCTACAATATCAGGGGAAGAAATTAATGCTTTTATGAACCCGCTTACTTAATTCAAACAATGAATTTATCATGAAAAAGAATCATTCTACATTTTTGCTTTTAACTTTATTATTACTTCCTTGCTTAAAGCTGTTGGCACAAAATGAAAAAACTACAATACTAAAAAACATCGATGCCAAATGGTGGAAAGAAGCTGTTATTTACCAAATTTATCCCAGAAGTTTCAAGGATAGTGATGGCGATGGCGTGGGAGATTTAAAAGGAATTATTTCGAAACTGGATTATGTAAAAAGCTTGGGTATAGATGCTGTCTGGCTCAACCCTATTTACACGTCTCCAAATGACGACAATGGTTATGATATCAGCGATTATCGAAATATCATGAAGGATTTTGGAACCATGGAAGACTTTGACCTTTTGCTAAAGGAAATGCACAAACGTGACATTAAGTTAATCATGGATTTGGTGGTTAATCACAGTAGTGATGAACACGAATGGTTCAAACAAGCCAGAAGTTCCAGAGATAATAAATATAGAGATTACTACCATTGGTGGCCAGCAGAAAAAGGAAAGCCAACTTATAGATGGAGCTTTTTTGATGTAAATAGCGAAGCTTGGAAATACGATGCACAAACCGATTCGTATTACCTTCACTATTTCTCAGTAAAACAGCCTGATTTAAATTGGGAAAACCCAAAACTTAGACAAGAGATCTACGAAATGATGCGCTTTTGGCTGGACAAAGGAATAGATGGTTTTAGAATGGATGCGTTTCAATTCGCTTCAAAAGACACTACATGGCCAGAATTTCCGAAAGGATATGAAAAAAACATTATAAAATACTATGGTGTCGGACCTCATTTACACGACTATCTGCAAGAAATGAACAGGGAAGTTTTTAGCAAATATGATATCATGACCGTTTCTGAAGGTGCAGGAAGTTCACCTGAAGATGCCATAAAATTTGTTGATCCGGATCGAAAAGAATTAGACATGGCCTATCATTTTGAAAGTGTCGATATTGGTAGCCATCTAAAAGATTTTGGTCTTGTAAAATACAAACAGATTTTCTCCCGATATGACGAAGCATTCAAAGACAAAGGATGGTTATCTATTTTTCTGGCGAATCATGATCAGCCCAGAATGGTAAGTAAATTTGGAAATGACCAACCCGAATTTAGAGAAGTCTCTTCAAAAATGCTTTCAACTTTTATAATGACCATGCGTGGAACTCCTTATTATTACTATGGTGATGAGTTAGGAATGGTAAACATTCGCTTTAATTCAATTGATGATTATCGCGATGTAGACACCCGTAATAAGTATTTTGGATTAAAAAATAAAGGAGGTGATTTGAATGCTTTTTTAGAAGGTCAAAAACAAACCTCCAGAGAAAACGGAAGAACTCCTTTTCAATGGGACACTTCTAAAAATGCAGGTTTTACGACAGGAACGCCTTGGTTAAAAGTAAATCCAAATTACGAAACCATTAATGCCGAAGCTCAAGAAAAAGATCCTAATTCAGTATTGAATTATTTCAGAAACTTGGTAGCATTACGAAAAAAGGAACCAACACTTGTTTATGGAAAATACACTCTTTTAGACAAAGACAATCCGGATGTATTCGCATACACCAGAGAGCTGGACGGGAAAAAGTTATTAATATTATTAAATTTTTCGGAAAAGAATGCAACATATAATATTAGAATATCAACGGCCAAATCTAAAATCCTTTTAGATAATTATACAAATACCAAAAAAATAAAGAACAATATTTTAAGGCCTTATGAAGCCATTATAGTAGAGTTAAAATAGACCTTAAATAATATCTCTAAACTTAAACTGTTTTTTGAAAATCGATTTACAAATTAAATTGTAGATTTGTTTTTCAGAAACAGTTTTTTTATTGATATTTATAACTTAGGGCACCCATACATGAAAGACGCCACTCTCAAACAAATTGCATCACAGCTTGGAATTTCTATAACTACGGTATCTAAGGCATTAAAAGATTATTCTGATGTTAGTCCAAAGACAAAAAAAGCAGTAATTGATTTGGCTGCCGAATTACATTACACCCCAAATAGTTTTGCCGTAAACCTGAGAACAAAAGAATCCAAAACAATAGGACTGATAGTTCCAACTGTTGTTCACCATTTTTTCTCGAATGTAATTGAAGGAATTCTTGAAGAGGCAGAAAAAAGAAATTACATGGTAATTATTTTGCAGTCTAACGAAAAATACGAACTGGAAAAAAAACAGATTGACCTTTTATTAAATAAAAGAGTAGATGGAATTCTAATTTCACTATCGAATGAGACGGGGGAATTCGACCATTTAAAAATGATTCAACAAAACAATACACCCTTAGTTCTTTTTGATAAAATTGCAAAAATTGTAAACTGTTCAAAGGTTACCATTAACGACAGAAAAGCAGCTTATGATGCTGTTAGCTATCTGATAAAAAAAGGATATAAAAAAATTGCCCATTTCCGAGGTTCTTATTTGCCTCAAAATTCAATAGACCGTTTTCTGGGTTATAAAAAAGCGCTTGAGGACCATAACATTCCATACGATCCCTCTTTGGTATATTTATGTGAAAACAATTTGGATTTTGAAGATGGTTATGAGAATGCAAAAAAAATAATCGATGAACATCCTGAAATTGATGCAATTTTTGCAGTAACCGATTTAGTAGCCATCGGAGTTATAAAATATTTCAACGAAATCGGCATTTCTATTCCAAAACAAGTCGCCGTTTTTGGTTTTAGCAATTGGTTTATGTCAAGCATTATTACTCCCAAACTGACTACAATCGACCAACCCGGCTTTAAAATTGGTCAAAAATCAGCTTCTGTTTTATTTGATGAAATAAATGCTAAAAAAAATAATGAAGCTGTTGTTTTTCAATCTATAGAACTGGAAACATCTATAATTGAAAGAGAGTCCACCTAAAAAAAACAGTTTAAACATACACTTTCCACTCTTCTCACTTCTTATTTGAAAATGGGACTGCTGTTTATTTTTAAAACAATACTATTGCATGATCTACTAAAAAACGGTTCTCTACTTAATTTAACTTAATCGTATTAATTTGTTTAATTAAACATTCCGAAAGAATTTAAGATAAAATTTAATATCTTGTGTAAAATTTTAGATTAAAAAAGTTTTTTCCAAAATTAAACAAGTAGATATAATCTTCATGAAAGACATAACTCTTAAAGAAATTGCGACCAAATTAGGAATTTCTATAACAACAGTTTCTAAAGCTTTAAAAAACTATCCTGATGTTAGTGAGAAAACTAAAAATGCAGTAATTGAGCTTGCACAGACTTTACATTATACGCCTAATAGTTTTGCCGTAAATTTAAGGACCAAAGAATCAAAAACCATTGGTTTGATTATTCCGGAAGTAATGCACCATTTTTTTTCAAATGTGATTAATTCAATTATCGATGAAGCTGAAAAGAATGGCTATCTAGTCATCATATTACAGTCAAGTGAAACATTGGATTTAGAAAAAAAACAAGTCGAACTCCTTATTAATAAAAGAGTGGACGGAATCATTATGTCATTATCTAATGAATCAAATAATGACGATCATATAAAGGAAATAATCAACAGAGAGATTCCATTTGTAATGTTTGATAAAATTGCAAAATTGACTACCTGCTCAAAAGTGGTTATTGATGATCAAAAAGCAGCATTCAATGCTACTCAGCATTTAATTGACAATGGTTGTACAAAAATTGCCCATATCCGTGGCCCGTTAAATCCACAAAACTCAATTGATCGTTACATTGGATACAAAAAAGCACTAGAAAAAAACAACATCCCGTTTGACCCTAAATTAGTTTATACTTGTGAAAAAGTAACTTTCCTGGAAGGAAAAGATTTTGCAGAGCAAATCATCCAAGATCATCCGGATGTTGACGGTATTTTTGCAATTACAGACCTAGTAGCTGTTGGCGTTTTGGCTTTCTTTAATGAAAACGATATTAAAATCCCAAGTCAAGTTGCCGTAATAGGTTTTAGTAACTGGTTTATGTCACAGGTAATCACCCCAAAATTAAGTACGGTAGATCAGCCTAGTCATGAAATGGGAATTGCATCCTTTAATTTATTATTAGAAGAAATAAATTGCCATAAAGAAGGAATTCAGTTTAATCCAAGAACTATCGAATTAGACACGAGTATAATAGTACGAGATTCCACTTTAAGAAATTAAATACTCTACTTTAGGAAATCAATATTTCTTTTCAGACCTTGAAATTTGGTCCTTTTGATAGGGGAATTTTTAAAAACAACTTTAAAGGTTTCTTCTGTTATTTCCTCCCAGTCTTTTTTGGACATAGAAAGCATTTCTGGTTTTGCCTTAAGCAAAGGTTCATTATGTGGTTTTGAAAACCTGTTCCAAGGACAAACATCCTGACAAATATCACAACCAAAAGCCCAATCTTCAAACTTTCCTTTCATCTCCTGAGGAATATTGTCTTTAAGTTCAATTGTAAAATAGGAAATACATTTACTGCCATCAACCTGATAGGGCGCAATTATCGCTTGGGTTGGACAGGCATCAATACAAGCAGTACAAGTGCCACAATGGTCCGTAACAGCATAGTCATATTCTAAATCTAAGTCAATAATTAATTCGGCTATAAAGTAAAACGAACCTACTTTTTGCGTTAATAAATTACTGTTTTTACCAATCCAACCTAAGCCACTTTTCGCAGCCCATGCCTTATCCAGAACAGGCGCGGAATCAACAAAAGCACGACCGGAAACCTCACCAATCGTAGATTGAATTGAAAACAGGAACTCTTTCAGTTTTTCTTTAATAACAAAATGGTAATCTTCACCATAGGCATATTTAGAAACCTTATAAGAGTCTGGTTCTTGAAATTCTGAAGGATAATAATTCAATAAAAGAGACACTACACTTTTGGCATCCTCCACCAGCAAGGTTGGGTCTAATCTTTTATCAAAATTATTCTCCATATAATACATCTGGCCATTTCTTTGATTTTTCAACCAACTTTCTAGCCTCGGCGCTTCTTGTTGCAGAAATTCAGCTTTGGATATCCCACAAGACAAAAACCCGAGCCGTTTGGCTTCGGATTTTATGAATTGCGTGTATTTTAATTTATTATCTATGATAGAAATGATGAATATATAATTCCAAAACAGGCGTTGATCTCCTAAATACAATAGCCCTGATAGAAGCGACATCCTTTTACTGCTTTCTTTAAGCAGGAAAAGATACAGCGAATAGCAGGAAACAGCTCCTAATCGACACTAGAGACTTTTAATCAAATTTAAAACAAGCCCCCTTGAATGTTCGTTTTCAACTTACCTAAATGTTTATATGCTTTGTCAGTGACTTCTCTACCCCTAGGGGTGCGCATAATAAAACCTTCCTGAATTAGGAATGGTTCATACACCTCCTCAATTGTTTCGCTGCTTTCGGATACGGCTGTTGCCAAAGTAGACAAGCCTACCGGACCACCTTTGAATTTATCTATAATTGTATTTAATATTTTATTATCCATTTCATCGAGGCCGTGTGCATCAACATTAAGCGCTTTTAAGCTATATTTCGCAATTTCGATGTCGATGGTACCATTTCCTTTAATCTGAGCAAAATCACGCACACGACGCAATAATGCATTCGCTATTCGAGGCGTCCCTCTACTTCTGCCGGCAATTTCTATTGCAGCCTCCATAGATATCGGCATTTTCAAAATAGAAGAACTTCGTTCAACAATAGACGTCAAAAGTTCCGTAGTGTAGTACTGCAAACGCGAAGAAATACCAAAACGGGCTCTCATAGGAGCTGTCAGCAGACCCGAGCGTGTTGTTGCACCGATTAATGTAAAAGGATTCAAATTGATTTGCACAGTACGCGCATTAGGACCAGACTCAATCATGATGTCTATCTTAAAATCTTCCATCGCTGAATACAGGTATTCTTCCACTATTGGACTTAAACGATGAATTTCATCGATAAACAAAACATCCCTCTCTTCCAAGTTAGTCAACAAACCTGCAAGATCCCCAGGCTTATCCAAGACTGGACCAGAGGTTATTTTTATACCAACTTGTAATTCATTGGCCAAAATATTAGCTAAAGTCGTTTTACCCAAACCTGGAGGACCGTGAAAAAGAGTATGATCAAGTGCCTCATTTCTTTGATTTGCCGCTTGAACAAAAACTTTAAGATTTTCTAAAATCTGGTCTTGTCCTGCAAAATCATCAAAAGACAATGGTCTCAACCTTTTTTCAAGATCGAGTTCATCAGAATTATATCCTTTATTAGTAGGGTCTAAATTTTCATTCATATTACAAAGATAAAGAAACTAATGAGTTTACAAGAAATGCACCCTAAGAGATTATAATAGATCCTCTATAACGATCATTTTAAATTCCCATCAATGCACTAAAAGAAAAAACACCTCTTCTTTCGGAGAGGTGTTTATATTTATGTTTTGAATTCTAGTGATGCAATACCGCTTCACCTGGCTTCATTGGAACGTTTTGAGGTACAAAATCCTCATCGTGCTCAGGATTACTGTAATCATAAGGCCAACGATGTACATGAGGTATTTCACCTGGCCAGTTTCCGTGCATATGTTCTACAGGAGTTGTCCATTCTAATGTATTAGATTTCCATGGATTTTGAACTGATTTCTTACCGTAGAAAATACTACTGAAGAAGTTATATAAGAAAACCAATTGGAAAGCACCACCAATTAATGCAAACGTAGTTATCAGAACATTTACGTTTTGTAAATCATCAAATAATGGGAAGTTTGTATTAGTATAGTATCTTCTTGGTAATCCAGCTAATCCGATAAAGTGCATTGGAAAAAACACACCATAAGCACAAACTACTGTTACCCAAAAGTGAATATAACCTAAGTTTTTATTCATCATTTTGCCATACATCTTTGGAAACCAATGATAGATACCAGCAAACATTCCATAAAGAGCAGATATACCCATTACCAAGTGGAAGTGAGCTACAACGAAATACGTATCATGAACGTTAATATCCAAAGTACTGTCTCCAAGAATAATTCCAGTCAAACCACCTGTAATAAAAGTAGAAACCATCCCGATAGAAAACAACATCGCAGGATTTAACTGCAAATTTCCTTTCCATAAAGTTGTAAGCCAGTTGAAAGCTTTAACCGCAGATGGAATAGCAATCAATAATGTTGTGAAGGTAAATACCGATCCTAAAAATGGATTCATACCAGAGATAAACATGTGATGTCCCCAAACGATTGTTGAAAGGAAAGCAATTGCTAAAACTGACATAATCATCGCTCTATATCCAAAAATTGGTTTACGAGAATTCGTAGCCATAATTTCTGAAACAAGTCCCATTGCAGGTAAAATTACGATATAAACTTCAGGATGCCCCAAGAACCAAAATAAGTGCTCGAACAAAACTGGTGAACCACCTTGATAATGCAATACTTCTCCAGCGATGTAAATATCAGACAAGAAGAATGATGTTCCAAAACTTCTGTCAAAAATCAACAATAAGGCTGCAGATAATAAAACCGGGAATGAAACAACTCCAATAATAGCAGTCACAAAGAATGTCCATATAGTTAAAGGCAATCTCGTCATAGTCATTCCTTTGGTTCTTAAATTAATAACAGTAACGATATAATTTAAAGATCCCATTAATGATGAAGCAATAAAAATTGCCATTGAAACCAACCATAATGTCATACCAGTTCCTGAACCAGGAATCGCCTGAGGCAATGCACTTAATGGAGGATAAATTGTCCAACCAGCTGAAGCAGGTCCAGCCTCAACAAATAAAGAACATAACATTATCACGGCAGATAAGAAAAACAACCAATAGGAAATCATATTCATGAACCCAGAAGCCATATCGCGAGCCCCAATTTGAAGCGGGATCAGCAAATTACTAAAAGTTCCGCTTAATCCAGCCGTAAGTACAAAGAAAACCATTATAGTTCCGTGAATGGTAACCAAAGCCAAATAAATATCATTAGTCATTACTCCGTTTGGAGCAAATTTATCACCCAATAATACATTAAAGATTTTGAATGATTCTTCCGGCCATGCCAATTGCATTCTAAAAAGCATTGACATACCAATACCAATAATCCCCATAACAATACCTGTAATCAAGTACTGTTTTGCGATCATTTTATGATCTATACTAAAAATATATTTAGTAATAAAAGTTTCTTTATGGTGGTGTTCGTGTTCGTGATCGTGTCCGTGATCGTGACCTTCTGCTGACATATATGTATACTTTAAATTTTTCTTAATAATTATTTCATAGCTATTTTAGCAACAGCTGCGGTGTCATTAGTTTTAGTGGAATCTGTCCCTACTGCATTCTCAACAGGAGCAGGTTCATTAGCCGCTTTAATTTCGTTTACTAAAGTTACTTGTTCACTTAACCATTTTTTGTAATCTTCAGGTGTATCAACAATAACTTTCATTTGCATGTTGTAATGCGAAGCACCACAAATTTTATTACATAGCAACAAATAATCAAAAGTATATGGATCAAGTGCGGTTTGACCTTTAGCCACTAACTCAATACTTTTTTTAGCTCTTAGAGCATTAATATTGGCCACTTTTTCAACCATAAATGGTAACTCTCTATATTCTGAAGTTGTATATGTCGGCACAAAAGCAAATTCAGTAACCATCCCTGGAACACAATTCATTTGTGCTCTAAAGTGAGGCATATAGGCTGAATGCAAAACATCCTGAGAACGCATTTTAAAATGCACTTTCTTTCCTTTTGGAATATGCAATTCAGTTACAACAATATCATCTTGAGAATATGGGTCAGATAAATCAACACCTACAGCGTTTGGACCTTCAATAAATCTAACATTAGCTTTTCCTAAAACATTATCAGTACCAGAATATCTAGCTTTCCAGTTAAACTGTTGAGCATATAATTCTATAACGATAGTTTCTTCCTCTTCATCAACAAACATGATGTTATTCCAAGCATAAAGTCCATACAAAATTAGTCCAGCCAAAACAACAGCAGGAATAACACTCCATATCGCCTCTAATTTATTATTATCAGCAAAATACAAAGCCTTTTTATCCTTATTTCCTCTATATTTAAAAGAAAAATAATGTAACAATACCTGTGTTATTGCTTGAACTGTAAATATTAACACCCAAGTAATATTCATAAGATTATCTACATCACCACCATGCTCTGAAGCAGGTGTATGAAGTGGCAACGAACCCCATTTAAACAATCCGTAAATTGTAAAAATATAGATAAAAGCCAAGAAACCAAACATTAAATAACCTTGGACGTTATTGTCATTATCTGTAGCTATCTGAGAATCGTCCGAATCTGAACTTCCTACTTGCGTAAGATCGAATATTTTCGTCAATTGCCACAGGGCAACAGCTAATAAAACTAAAACTATAATTACCAACAAACTTGTCATCTGTTTATTTCTTTAAATATTAATAATGAAAATGTTTACTTTCTTCTATAAATGGATTTCTTTTCGCTAACAATGGAGATTTAGTTAATGCTGTGAAAACAACAAAAATAAACAAACCTAAAAAGAAAAGAACGGATGCAATTTCTGATACCCCAATAAACCACTGATCTCCAACAGTACCGGGCATAATCATATTAAAGAAATCAATATAGTGACCTAACAAAATTACAATACCAGCCATAACAATAACCCAAGTAATTCTTTTGAAATCAGTATTGATTAATATCAATAATGGGAAAAGGAAATTCATAACAACAGCTCCAAAGAATGGAAGATTGTATTCTTGTATTCTTGTCACAAAATATGTTACCTCTTCAGGGATATTCGCATACCAAATCAACATAAATTGAGAGAACCATAAGTAAGTCCAAAAAACACTGATACCAAACATGAATTTAGCTAAATCATGAATATGACTAGTATTAACATGTTCTAAATATCCTTTTGATTTTAAGTATAAAGTTACCATTGCAATCATTGTTATACCACTAACAAAGAAACTAGCAAATACATACCATCCAAACAAAGTACTAAACCAGTGAGGATCAATAGACATAATCCAATCCCATGACATTATAGATTCAGAAACAATGAAGAAAACTAAAAATCCCGCAGAAATTTTAAAATTCTTTTTGTAGAAAAGATCGTCAGTAGCTTCATCTTGAGCTAAACAATTTTTTCTAGAATAAAAACGGTATAAATTCCATCCTAATAAAAATATTGCCGCTCTAACAATCCAAAATGGAAAATTTAAATAACCTGATTTACCTGCAATAATTGCATCATAATTTAAACTTTTAGGATCTGTCACACCTTCTCCTAACCATGTAAATATATGATTAAAGTGTAGGCCACACATTACTAACAGAATAAAAAACAAAACAGAACCCACTGGCAAATAAGCTGTAATTCCTTGCATAACTCTGAATAAAACAGGAGACCAACCAGCTTGTGAAACTTGTTGAATAGCATAAAATGCTAGCACACCCATAGAAATCAATAAAAAGAAAATACAAGCAACATATAATGCTGACCAAGGTTTATTTTGTAGTTGATGCAAAACGTGTGTTAAATGTTCCTTATGTTCCGCAGCCTCTTTAACATCAGCAGCTTCACCGTGCTCAGAAGCATTTACTTCATGAGAAGATTTTGAAACCTCATGCTGAACAGCACCATGACCACCATGACTATCTGCAGCAAGTATTTTTTCAACTTCTTGAATATCTTTAGGTGCAGTTAAAAAACCATATCCAATTCCTAAAAGACCAACAGCCATTAAGATGAAAGAAAAAGTTTTTAATTTACTTGAAAATGTATACATATCTATTACGATCAGTTTGTTCAACAATTATAATTCACTTTTTAGTTTTAGAACATAGTCAGTAACCAACCATCGTTCATGGGCATTCAATTGATTAGCGTGTGAACCCATTGCATTTAAACCATAAGTAATTACGTGAAATACACTTCCCTCAGTAATTGGTCTATCTGCATAACTTGGCACACCAAGAAACTTTTCTCTTTCTACTAATTTACCTTTTCCGTCTCCGGCAGCACCATGACAGCTTATGCAATAAATATCAAAAAGCTCTTTACCTTTATCTAAATTTTTACTTAAAGAATCCAAAGGCGATTTAAGATTAGCTTTAGCTAGCTCGTATCCCGCTGTCGAATTTTCATATTCATACACTTCAAAACCTCTATTAATAGATCCTTTAGCTGGAAGTTGTCCTTCTTTACCGTCTTTAAATGCATTAGACTCCGAGTAGGTCTCATAACCTACAGATTCATACATATTTGGAAAATACTGATAGTTAGGAGCGTCAGTACTATGACAAGACGAAACTAATACTGTTAAACCAAATAAAAGTGTTATTTTATATATCGTTTTCATAGCTATGATTACTGCTTTTCTATTACTTTAACTTCTACAGCTCCTGTACTTTGAAAAAAAGAAACTAATTCTTCTTCATTTTCATTAACAGCAACTTCCATCAAAAAATGATCATCTGTTGTTCTCACATCAGGATTCTCTGCTTCTTTAAAAGGCCACAATTTACTTCTCATATAAAAAGTAATAACCATTAAGTGTGCAGCAAAAAATACTGTTTCTTCAAACATAATTGGCACAAAGGCAGGCATGTTTTCAATATAACTAAAACTTGGTTTACCACCAATATCCTGAGGCCAATCTTGAATCATGATGTAATTCATCATCCATGTTCCAAAAGAAATACCACATAGACCATACAAAAAGGCACAAATGGCTAATCGTGTTGGGGCTAATCCCATAGCTTTATCCAATCCGTGAACCGGGAAAGGAGTAAAAACTTCTTCGATATGATAATGCGCTGCACGTGTCTTTTTTACAGCGTCCATCAAAATATCATCGTCATTATAAATGGCGTATATTACTTTATTACTCATGATGTGAATCTTTATTTGCTTCTCTTTCTCTTTTGTAATTATCTCCTGTTCCTTTCAATATTGTTTTTACCTCTGCTTGAGCTATTACAGGGAAAGTTCTTGAGTATAACAAAAACAATACAAAGAAGAAACCTATTGTTCCAATGAATATTCCAATATCAACAAATGTTGGAGAGAACATTGTCCATGAAGATGGAAGATAATCTCTATGCAAGGATGTTACAATAATTACAAACCTTTCAAACCACATTCCAATATTTACGACAATTGAAATTATAAAAGAGAACATAATACTTGTTCTTAATTTTTTGAACCACATGAATTGAGGAGAAAATACATTACAAGTCATCATCGACCAATATGCCCACCAGTAAGGACCTGTAGCTCTGTTCAAGAAAGCATATTGTTCATATTCTACACCAGAATACCAAGCAACAAACAATTCTGTTATATAAGCCACACCTACGATAGAACCAGTAATCATGATTACAATATTCATTAACTCGATATGTTGAATAGTAATGTATGCTTCAAGGTTCGATACCTTTCTCATGATTATCAACAAGGTATTTACCATCGCGAATCCAGAGAAAACCGCACCAGCCACAAAGTAAGGAGGAAAAATCGTGGTATGCCATCCTGGAATAACAGAGGTAGCAAAGTCCATCGATACAATTGTATGTACAGAAAGTACAAGAGGAGTTGCCAAACCTGCAAGAACTAAAGATACTTCTTCAAAACGTTGCCAGTCTTTTGCTCTACCACTCCAACCAAAACTTAATATTGAATAAATTCTTTTATTAAAGGGAGTAATTGCTCTATCACGCAACATCGCAAAATCGGGCAATAAACCAGTCCACCAGAAAACTAATGAAACCGAAAGGTAGGTAGAAATTGCAAATACGTCCCATAATAATGGTGAGTTAAAATTCACCCATAAAGAACCGAATTGGTTTGGTATTGGTAAAACCCAATATGCTAACCACGGACGCCCCATGTGTATGATTGGAAATAAACCTGCTTGAATAACTGAGAAAATAGTCATTGCTTCAGCAGAACGGTTAATTGCCATTCTCCATCTTTGACGGAAAAGTAATAATACGGCAGAAATTAATGTTCCTGCGTGACCGATACCTACCCACCAAACGAAGTTAGTGATATCCCAAGCCCATCCAACAGTTTTATTTAATCCCCATGTTCCGATACCTGTAGATACGGTGTAGATTATACAGCCTAATCCCCAAAGGAAAGCTGTTAATGCAATTGTAAATACAATCCACCAATGTTTGTTTGCTTTACCTTCTACAGGCGCAGCTACATCTACTGTTACGTCGTGATAAGATTTATCACCAATAACTAAAGGTTTTCTAATGGTTGCTTCGTAGTGAGACGACATAATCCTTTATCTTGTTTCTTAATTAATTATTTTTTGTACTAGGTATTTCTAACTTTAACGTGATAAATCACATTTGGTTTTGTTCCAACATGCTCCAATAAATGATACATTCTTTCATCAGCAGCAAGTTTAGTAACTTTAGCTTCCGCATCATTCACATCACCAAATACCATTGCTCCGGTAGAACAAGCATTTGAACATGCTGTTTGGAATTCACCATCAACGATTGCTCTTCCTTCTCTTTTTGCTTTAAGAATTGTTGCTTGTGTCATTTGAATACACATTGAACATTTCTCCATAACTCCACGAGAACGAACGTTAACATCAGGATTTAAAACCATACGTCCTAAATCATCATTCATATGGAAATCAAATTCACTGTTTTTGTTATATAAAAACCAGTTAAAACGACGTACTTTATAAGGACAGTTGTTAGCACAGTAACGAGTACCAACACATCTGTTATAAGCCATATGGTTTTGACCTTGACGGCTATGTGAAGTTGCAGCAACAGGGCATACAGTCTCACAAGGCGCATGATTACAATGTTGACACATTACAGGTTGGAATGAAACTTGTGGATTATCTCCAGCTTTTTCCATTTCATTAAATGTAGATAATGAACTGGACAATCCTGCAATATTTTCTTTTCTTTCATTATCACCTTCAAAAGTACTCTCAGACGAATAATATCTGTCAATACGCAACCAGTGCATATCACGACTTCTTCTAACTTCCTCTTTTCCAACAACCGGTACATTGTTCTCGGCGTGACAAGCAATTACACAGGCACCACAACCAGTACAAGCGTTTAAGTCAATAGACAAATTAAAATGATGCCCAACTGAACGATCAAAAGAATCCCATAAATCAACTTTGGTTGCTTCAACCAGTTTATGATCCAAAGATACCATCGGAACTTCATTCCATTCCTTAGCATCTTTAGTATTGAATATCTCTAAAGAAGTTTCTTTAATAATATCTCCTCTTCCCATCAATGTTTTCTGACCTTGAACACAAGCAAATTCATGTTCACCGCCAGCTTTCACCAATGTTACAGACTGCACATTATTGAAACCTTTATATAGTGAATAGGCGTTTAAACCTACCATCATTTCTTCTTTTAAAGCTGCTTTACGACCGTAACCTAAAGCTAAACCTAAAGTACCTACTGCTTGTCCAGGCTGAACAATAACAGGCACATTCTCTAACTTAACACCATCTGCAGTTGCAATAGTAGCATAACTTCCGTTTAGACCACCATCTGCAACAATTTCGTTAGACAATCCTAACTTCTTAGCATCAGCATTCGATACAGTAACATAATTATCCCAAGAAACTCTTGTTATTGGATCTGGAAACTCTTGCAACCAAGGATTATTAGCTTGCTGTCCATCTCCTAATCCCGTTTTAGTATACAATACTAATTCGAAACCTTCAGCAGATTTTGATTGTGCCAAAACACTTGCAGCGGCACTATAATCAACAGAAACTGCAGAAACCGCAGGAATTGCACCCACAAAAACACCATCATGCAATACTTTATTCCAAGAAGAACCAGCAATAATTGTAGCAGCATTCGCTTTTAAATAATCGTAGAAAGTCCCAGGAATACCATTTAATGACAATAAAACATCTTGAAATTGTTTAGTATTGAATAAAGGACGAATTGTAGGCTGAGTTAAACTATAGGTACCTTTTGTAATACTAATATCATTCCATGACTCCAAATAATGAGGCACCGGAGCAGCTATTGTACTCACTAACGCAGTCTCATCTTCTTTTAAAGAAAAAGAAATTGATGTTTTAACTTTTTTAAGCGCTTCAACAAACGATGCGCTGTCAGCCAAAGTATAAACAGGATTAACACCACTCATAATCAAAGTATGAACGCTTCCAGCTTTCATATCATTAATCAACTGAGCTACTTTTGCGTTTGATCCTTTTCTGATTTGTCTTGTTCCAGAAGTACTGAACGCCTCACTAACCAATGCTTGGTTAATAGCCAATACTAACAATTGAGCATTTTTATCCTCAATACCAGAAACCAAAACACCTTTAGAACCAGCAGCTTTTAATTGTTGAGCTGCCTTTGTAACCTCTGCTTTAAATTTATCATCTAAACTTACAGCTACAGAAGAACCGGTTACAATATTATATATATGAACTAATGCCTGCTTTTGATTTGCAGTTGACATTGGCACACGCTTATCAGCCGCAGCACCAGACAACGTCATATTAGCTTCTAACTGAAAATGACGAGACATTTTTCCGTTTTTCGGAATTCTGCCTTGAGCATAACCAGAATCATATCCACCACCCTGCCAATCTCCTAGGAAATCAGCTCCAACAGAAACTATAAGCGAAGCTTTTGAAAAATCATAATCTACCAAAGCTCTTTCACCATAAACAGCCTCAAATGCATCAAGTGCTTCAGAAGAAGAAACAGCATCATAAACAACATGTTTAGAGTTTGGGTTCTTAGCAATAAAATCAGCTATCAACTTTTCAGTTGATGGACTTGCTAATGTATTTGTTAACAATACTACCTGACCACCTTTTGCTTTAGCATCAACAATACTTGAAGCAATTTTCGAATTCACATCAGACCAAGAAGCGTCTTTACCTTCAATCTTAGGTTCTTTCAAACGTAAATTATCATACAATGATAAAATAGAGGCATGAACCCTAGCATTGGCAGTAAATTTAGCCCCAGCGATAGTATTATTATCTATTTTAATAGGACGACCTTCACGAGTTTTAACTAAAAGATTAGCAAAATCAAAACCGTCAAAAACAGAAGTTGCATAATAGTCGGCAACACCAGGAATAATTTGCTCAGGCTGCAACACATAAGGTATTGACTTATACACAGGTCCTTCGCAAGCTGCAAGCGTAGCTGCCGCAGTACTAAATCCAACGTACTTTAAAAAATCACGACGTGTTGTAGAAGAAGAAGACAAAGCATCTGCATTCCCTAAAAATTCATCAGTTGGAATTTCTTCAACAAATTCGTTATTCTTAAGCGCCTCAACAATAGAACTATTTCCGTCTAGTTCTTCAACACTTTTCCAGTATTTTTTGTTTGATGACATATATAAATATTAAAATCTTAATAATTTGATTAATAGTGACATTTACCACATTCTAAACCTCCCATTTGCGCTGCAGTCAATTTGTCTACACCATATTTCTTAGAAAGTTGTTCATGGATTTTAGTATAATACTCATTGCCTTCCATTTTAACATCTGTCTTTCTGTGGCAATCTACACACCAACCCATTGTTAATGGAGCAAATTGTTTTTGAATTTCGAATTCCTGAACAGGACCATGACAAGTTTGACATTCAATTCCAGCAACAGTCACGTGTTGTGAGTGATTAAAATAAACAAAGTCAGGCAAATTATGAATACGAACCCATTTTACAGGCTGAGATTTACCTGTATATGTCTGAGTTGTTTTATCCCATCCAACCGCTGTGTATAATTTTTGAATTTGCTCATCATAGAACGCTTTGCTGTATTCAGGAGTAGCCGTAGTCTCAGCCACTTCAGATATATTTTTATGACAATTCATACAAACATTCAAAGAAGGAATTCCTGCATTTTTGCTCACACGTGCCGCAGAGTGACAGTATTTACAATTCACTTCATTATCACCGGCATGTATCTTGTGTGAAAAATGAATTGGTTGAATTGGAGAATAGTCTTTATCAACACCAACTTGCATTAAAAACCCATAAACAAAATAAGCACCAGCCAACAATAAGAAAATTGAAGTAACCAATACTAGAAATTGATTTTTAGCAAACGCTTTCCAAATAGGCATTGTAGGTTCCTTTGGAGCTACTTCAATACCATTTGACTTTGCCACTTTTCGCAAAACATTATTCACCAAAAACAACATTACCACAAGCATAGCCATAACAAGGCTTAGAGCTCCAAGTATTATATTATTAGAAATACCACTTTCCGGTGCCGGAGAACCTGGAACAGCAGCAGTAGCACCTGCAGCAGCCGGAGCTTCCGCTTTTGGCTCAGAAGTATAAGCTATTATATTATCAATATCCCCTTCTGACAATTGAGGAAAGGCAGTCATGACAGCCTTATTGTTTTCTTCAAAAACTTTTACTGCAGCAGCATCTCCTGACTTAATCAAATCAGAACTATTATGCACCCATTTGTAAATCCAAGACATTTCATATTTAGAAGCAACACCTCTTAGGGCAGGACCCGTAGATTTTGCATCTAATTTATGACATGCCGCACAATTAGCATTAAACAGCTCTTTACCTTTTGCAGGATCTCCACCTGTTGCAGCAGGAGCCGCAGAAGCATCAGCAGCTGCAGGAGCAGCATCTTGAGCAAATGAAGACAATGAGAAAATTAGCATTAGAGCTAAGCCAAAATATAATTTCCTTGAGATCGAATTATGGTTACCCACCTTTTTCATATAGTATAATGATTATCCACTAAAATTGGTACAGTTCTTTCTAAATCGTTTTCAGAAAAAACAAATACATTATTTTTAAAACTCGGACAAAAATACGACTTAAGAACTATTCTCAAAACCTTAAAATAGTCTTAAATTCAATTTATATTAATTCTAAATAATATTTTTAACTCCCTTTCGTTCATTAAGTATTATTTTTGCCTAAAAAACACCTTATTATGAGAATTTTAACGATTAAAAACCGCGCCCTACTTATTGTTTTCCTTAGTTTTTCAACTGGTTACCTACAAGCCCAGAATCAAAATATCAACGTAAATCAAGACCCAAAATTCGAACAATTACTAAATGAAAAAAGAAAAATTAATGCTTCCCTTACAATAAATGATCGCTATAAAATTCAAATCTTCAGTGGGGACAGTGAAAAAGCTAAAAAAACTTTATCCGATTTTAAACAGGAATTCGAAAATATTGACGGCACTATCGTGTTCAACACACCTAATTATAAAGTTTGGGTTGGTAATTTTAAGACAAGAATTGAAGCGGAAAGAAATTTAGCTGACATAAAAAAGAGATACAAAAATGTACTTTTAATCAAACCGAGCAAGTAAGAACAAACTCACTTAATCAGACAACTTCACTCCTATATATTGTAAAGAAAACAACATTGACCTTGTCCTACTAAAAAACCACTCGTAAACGAGTGGTTTTTTTTTTACACTTACTATTTCCATATATCATAAAAACAACAGAAACACGTCTTTTAAAAACACCACAATACCCTTTCACACAAAGATGATAGCCTGACATCATTAAAAAACAAATATCTCAAAACATTCTTTTCCCAATCACATTTGATTTCAAGAAAACAAAAGAACAAAAAATCAAACCCGACTTACTAATACTACTTCCCTACCTTTGCAAAAAATTACTCCGGTATATTATCTACAACCTTAAAATCCAGCAACCATCTAATTTAACCAAACTTCCCACACTACCCGAATCACCTTCCGCTACTAGTACAAAATATAAAAATCATTAAAATAGTCTCCAATTTATAGAAATTATAAAACTTACACCTATTATATATAAACGTTTTAAGAACCAATTCGGTACAAACAGATGATATTCCACCAGAACCAACTTATCGGCTTTCGAAATTGAAACAAAAAACACATATAAAAATCACTCCTAAAAAGCTTCAATTTCCATCACTACAAGAACGAACCTTTTATTTTTATACCGTCAACCAAAAAGAAAAATAACAACTTACAAGCTAAAATCTTACATTCAAACTATAACAAAAAAAATCCCGACGAATCGGGATTTTTATAAGATATAATATAATATTCTATTTCAATTTCTTTTTGATAGCTACCTCATGGTAAGCCTCAATAACATCTCTCTCTTCAATGTCGTTGTAGTTTTTAATTTGAATACCACAATCGTAACCTTTAGAAACTTCTTTCACATCATCTTTGAAACGTTTAAGTGCCAACAGTTCTCCTGTATGTACAACCACTCCATCTCTAATAACTCTAATTTTAGCATTTCTGGCAATTTTACCATCCATCACCATACAACCAGCAATTGAACCAACTTTAGAAATTTTAAATATCTCTCTAATTTCTGCAGTACCCAAGACTTCTTCTTTCATCTCAGGAGCTAACATTCCTT
This sequence comes from Flavobacterium maritimum, assembly GCF_040049085.1. Lineage (NCBI taxonomy): Bacteria > Pseudomonadati > Bacteroidota > Flavobacteriia > Flavobacteriales > Flavobacteriaceae > Flavobacterium > Flavobacterium maritimum. The sequence goes on along the minus strand of NZ_JBDLZY010000006.1, from coordinate 194,399 downwards.
CCATTGCATCTTTCAAGTCATCGATAGCAGCATAAATAATAGAGTAGTAACGGATATCGATTTCCTCTTTATCAGCCAACTGTCTTGCATTTCCTGCAGGACGAACATTAAATCCGATAATAATCGCATCAGAAGCAGAAGCCAACATAACATCTGTTTCTGTAATCGCCCCAACCCCTTTATGTATGATATTAATTTGAATTTCTTCAGTAGATAATTTAGAGAACGAATCAGATAATGCTTCAACTGATCCATCCACGTCTCCTTTAAGGATAACGTTCAATTCTTTAAATTGACCTAAAGCAATTCTACGTCCAATTTCATCAAGGGTAATATGACGTTGCGTACGTACTGATTGCTCACGCATTAATTGAGAACGTTTAGATGCAATTTGTTTCGCTTCTTTTTCATCTTCAAAAATATTGAACTTATCACCAGCGGTTGCTGCACCATCTAAACCTAAAACAGACACAGGAGTTGAAGGTCCCGCTTCTGTAACTATATGACCTCTTTCATCATGCATGGCTTTAATTTTACCATGATGTTTACCAGCCAACATATAATCACCAATTTTAAGAGTTCCGTGTTGTACTAATATAGTAGAAACATATCCTTTTCCTTTATCAAGATAAGCTTCAACAACGGTACCTTGCGCGGCTTTATTTGGATTTGATTTTAAATCTAAAATCTCAGCTTCCAATAATACTTTTTCCAATAAGTCTTTTACTCCAAGACCTGTTTTTGCAGATATATCATGTGATTGGATTTTCCCTCCCCAATCTTCAACAAGTAAATTCATACTTGCTAATCTCTCTTTAATTTTTTCCGGATTAGCATTTGGCTTATCCACCTTATTTATTGCAAAAATAATTGGAACACCAGCAGCTTGAGCATGACTAATCGCCTCTTTCGTTTGTGGCATGATATCATCATCCGCAGCAATTACGATAATCGCAATATCTGTAACCTGAGCTCCACGTGCACGCATCGCTGTAAACGCCTCGTGCCCAGGAGTATCTAAAAATGCAATTTTTTGTCCGTTATCCAAAGTCACTCCATAAGCACCAATGTGCTGTGTAATTCCTCCAGACTCACCAGCGATAACATTTTCTTTACGAATATAATCCAATAAAGATGTTTTACCGTGATCGACGTGTCCCATTACTGTAACAATAGGCGCTCTGAAAACTAAGTCCTCTTCTTTATCTTCAACAACCTGAATTGCTTCTTCGATATCAACAGTGATAAACTCAACTTCATAACCAAATTCATCAGCTACAATCGTTAATGTTTCAGCATCTAAACGCTGATTCATGGTAACCATGATTCCAAGTGACATACACGTACCAATAACTTTAGTAATTGGCACATCCATCATAATAGCGATTTCACCTACAGTAACAAATTCAGTAACCTTAATCGTTTTACTTCCTTCATCTAAAGCTCTTTGCTCATCATCAGATTTCTGACGGTGTGTATCTCTTTTATCTCTTCTATATTTAGCCGCTTTAGATTTACTTCCTTTACCTTGAAGTTTTTCTAAAGTCTCACGGATTTGGTTTTTTACTTCCTCTTCTGTAGGCTCCACTTTTGCAACAATTGCAGGTCTGTTTCCTTTTACAAAACCAGGTCTTGCACTTCTGTTAGCATTAAACCCACCTCCACCAGCATTAGGTGTAATCTTATTAGGATTTGGTGCACCTGGAACTCCAGGAGTAGCAGGCGGTCTAGGAGCGCCAGGTTTTGGAGCAATCCTCTTGCGTTTATTTTTATTTGCACTATTAGCTCCAGCTGCACCAGGAGTACCCGGTTTATTAGGAGTAATTTTAGGCTCTTCTTTTTTCTTTTTAGGCTTGTTAAATTGAGACAAATCAATTACCTGACCCGTAAGAGTTGTACCTGACAATTTTTGATACTGAGTCGTTATCGTTTCATCAACAGGTGCTTCTTCGGTCTTTTCAACCACTTTACTGTCCGCAACAGGTGTTTCTTTTTTAACTTCTTTTATTCCAACAACAGGTTTAACTTCTTTTTTGTCTGAAACAGGTTTATCTTCTAAAGGTTCTTTTTGAACAAGCTCTTTTTGAACAGGCTCAACTGTCTCTGGTTTTTCAGCACTTGCTTTAACAACAGGAATTTCTTCTTTTTCAACAACCTTCGGAGCTACCGGAACAACTGCTGGCCTTTTAGGATTGAGATCAATTTTCCCAACCTGAACAGGTCCTGTCACAACAGCTCTCGCTTTTATAACTTCTTGTTGTTTTAATCTCTCTTCTTCTTGTTTACGTTTGTCTTCAATTTCTTTTTCACGCTCTACACGTAAAGCTTCTTTTTCTTTCCTTTTCTCTTCCCCTACTTCCTTTGAAGCCTCTTTATTCCCTTTGTCACCCGCAAACTGACCGCACAAGACATTGTATACATCATCAGAAATTTTTGTGTTTGGATTTGCTTCGATAGCAATCCCTTTATCTTTTAGATAATCCACAGCTCTTTCTAAAGAAATATTCAATTCCCTTAAAACCTTGTTTATTCTAATAATTCTCTCTTCAGACATAAAACCTTTTTATTATTACCTTTTTTGTTGTGTTGTTAGAAGAAATGACTAACTATCAAATTCTTCTTTCAATATTCTAATTACATCCTGAATTGTTTCTTCTTCCAGGTCTGTTCTTCTTACCAAATCTTCTACGTCTTGTTTCAAAATACTTTTTGCAGTATCCAAACCAATTTTTGCAAACTCCTCAATAACCCAGTCTTCGATTTCATCTGAGAACTCAGTTAATTCAACATCGTCTTCATCAGCAGTAGCACCAGCAACATCGCCTTCACGGATAACATCTAATTCATAGCCCGTCAATAATCCCGCTAATTTAATATTGTGTCCTCCACGACCAATCGCTTTTGAAACTTCTTCCAATTTCAAAAACACCTCAGCTCTTTTTGTTTCCTCATTGATTTTAATAGAAGAAACTTTTGCAGGGCTTAATGCTCTGGTTATATACAATTGAATGTTATTAGTATAGTTGATAACATCAATATTTTCATTTCCTAACTCACGAACAATTCCGTGAATACGAGAACCCTTCATACCCACACAAGCACCAACCGGATCAATTCTATCATCATAAGAATCAACAGCTACTTTTGCTTTTTCACCAGGAATTCTCACTACTTTCTTCACCATGATCAATCCGTCGAATACTTCAGGAATTTCTTGTTCAAACAATTTTTCTAAAAACTTCTCAGAAGTTCTAGACATAATAATTTGAGGTTTATTTCCTTTTAATTCCACACTTTCGATTATACCTCTTACATTATCCCCTTTACGGAAAAAATCTGATGGTATTTGTTTTTCCTTTGGCAAAACAATCTCATTTCCTTCATCATCAACCAAAATTACAACTCTAGGTCGCACATGGTGCACTTCCGCAGTGTAAATATCTCCAATTAAATCTTTAAATTGCTTATAAAGATTTGTATTATCATGTTCGTGAATTTTTGAAATTAAATTTTGACGCAAAGCTAAAATAGCTCTTCTTCCTAAATCAATTAACTTCACTTCTTCAGAAACTTCTTCTCCAATTTCAAAATCGGCCTCAATCTTTCTAGCCTCTGTCAAAGTAATCTCTTCGTTTTCAAAATCCAAATCCTCGTCTGCAACGATTACTCTTCTTCTCCAAATTTCCATATCTCCTTTATCAGGATTTATAATGATATCGAAATTATCATCTGAACCGTATTTTTTTTTCAATGCATTTCTAAATACATCTTCTAAAATAGCCATAAGGGTTACACGATCAATAAGTTTATCATCTTTAAACTCTGAGAATGAATCGATCAATGCTAAATTTTCCATGCGAATTCTTTAATTAAAATGTTACTGTAACAATTGCTTCTTTTATATCTACATAAGGTAATTTTAGTTCTTTTTGAACTGTCTCTTTACCTTTTCCGATCTTCTTTGGCTCTCTTGCTTTCCAAGACAAAATTACAAAATCATCATTAGCTTCAACTAATTCTGCTTCAATATTTTCTGTGGCAGTCTTTACAATCAGGGTCCTGCCAACATTTTTCTTGTATTGTCTTATCATTTTTAACGGCGAACCAACTCCCACCGAAGCCACTTCAAGAGAATAATCCTGCTCTTCTCTGTCTAAATTATTCTCTATCGCTCTACTTATATCAATACAATCTTGCAAAGCGACACCATTATCTCCATCTAAGGACACAATAATTTTAAAAGCATCTGTGATAGTTAAGTCAATCAAAAAAATAGACGGCTTATCTAACAGAGCCTCTGTCAACAACGTATTTACTTTTTCTTTAAATGTCATATTTTTATAAAAAGAGGGGACATTTAGTCCCCTCATTATCTAGATTTTAATAAATAACGGTGCAAATATAGTGTTTTTTTACAAACTAAATAATTGATTCCTATTAAAAATTCCCTATCTTTATACTTACGTTAAAAAAAATTGAATTTTCCCACAATCAAACCATTCATTATTATGAAAAGAATTTTAGTTCCTACTGATTTTTCATCGCATGCCGAAAAAGCCTTAAAAGCAGCTTCACAAATCGCCAAAAAAAATAATGCCGAAATATTTTTACTTCACATGCTAGAACTACCTCACCAAATGAGCGACGCAATTAGCGGAGGCAGCAGTATCCCAGAAGTAATGTTATACATAAAAAAAGCACAAGAAAAACTTGAAGAAATAAAAGAAAGCCCTTATTTAAAAGGGATCCAAATCACTGAGGCCGTACATTTCGAAAGAGCCTTCGACGGAATTATCGCTTTTTGCAAAAAGAAAGAAATAGACTTAATTGTCATGGGATCTCACGGATCTTCAGGATTAGAAGAATTACTTGTTGGCTCTAATGCCGAAAAAGTAGTTCGTCTTTCAGAAGTTCCTGTTTTAGTCATTAAAAAAGAAGACAAAGAATTCCAAGCTAACAATATTATTTTTGCCTCCGATTTTTCAAAAGAAGCAAAAAAACCATTCAGAAAAATGGTCGAATTCGCTAATCTTTTCGATTCAAACCTAAAATTAGTAATGATTTGCACTCCAAATAGCTTCAAAACAACAATTGCAGCGGAAAAAATCATGAATGACTTTGTTGCTAACTTTGATGTCAAAAAGCACTCCCTACACACATACAACGATGCTAACATAGAAAAAGGAGTAATCAATTTCGCCAATAGCAATAATGCAGACATAGTAGGAATCTGTACACACAACAGAACTGCTCTATCCCATTTCTTTAACGGAAGCGTTAGCGAAGATCTGGTAAACCATTCCACTAAACCAATACTTGCTTTTAAAATCTAAAAAAAGCAACTTACTTCCAAAAAAAACGGGCTAATTATTTAAAAGCATATTGACTTTAAATAATTAGCCCTTTTTTCAATATCACGAACACTAATTTTTCATAAATAAAAAAGCCTCCCAATTTCTCGAGAGGCTTTCTGTTGGTCAACAAGGACTATATTAAACGTCAAGAAAAATATTGAAAAACATTGAAATACTTTTCAATCTTATTAAACATCATAATGACGTATTTATTTACTTTTTAAACAATTATAAAAACCCTAAAATTTCCATTAGCTTAATGGTATTTGTGAGAAATATTATCGAATACATAGAATCAAACAATTGCTCTGATTACTTTAAATTAAAAAGTTGCTCACATAAAAAAGATGATACTATCATACTGCTAGTAAAAGATATTTTTGACATTTTGGAAACTGAAAAAAAATCTTATTGAAATACAAAAGAAATACAAAACGTGTTTTTGATAAAGTTCTGTAAATAAATCTAAAAGCAGCATATCAAAAATTACTTTTAGGTTTTTACATTATTTTAAATACATATTATTTTCTGAGTAAAGTCAACGACTATTTCCACTTTATATTTAAACGCATCACCTTACAATTAACACTAAAGTACTCTTTATCAGTCTTTTAAATATTAGAGTTTAATTTAACTTTAACAATGTTCTAATAATATTTTTTTAAATTTGATTTAAAAAAAGACCATTATGTGAAAATAGATTTTTCATAATTGCACCCAAGTCCCAAAAATTTATTTTTTGACAATTCTATATACTATTTTAAAATTTACAATAACAAGCTTAAACTGCCAAAAGTTACTACTTAAATAAATATCAATACAAATCCAATACAATAAACCCTAACAAAAACAACCTACGTTTACAAGAACATAATTAAAGTTTCATTTAAATCGTAGTATTATGAAAACAACTAATTTATTAGGGCTTTTACTTTTTAGCGTAACACTGCTTACAAATAGTGGATGTACAGAAGAAAATCAGCCAACATCCCTACCAAAAACAAATCCCCTCACCATAAATTCAGCTGAAAACTCAGAATTAATTTCTTTTGCAGGAGTGGACTTCCAGGTAATATTGCCTATAGATTTTGGTTGGTTATCGGGAGGGTATGCCTACAACGAAACAATTGATAACTTTGTCTGGGAAAAAATATCTGGACCTTCTTCCTATAATTTGGAAAGTCCAAATTCACTCCGAACCAAAGTAAGCAAACTGGAAGAAGGAATTTATGAATTTGAATTAACAGTCTCTAATAAGAGAGGTTTAACCGCAAAAGACAGAGTAAAAATTAATGTGGGCGAAATGTCAAAAACCCCGCAAGAGTTAAATTTTATAGACTTGGAATGGATTTTCCCTTGGTATAGTGCAGTTGAAATAAAAAATTTCAACCTTATAACACCCCAAAGTATTTTTAAAGTTTATATTCAAAGGGACAACAACCCAAATTGGGAAGAAGTAACACTTATCTCTGAAGATTTAACAAATAAATATGAGTATTTTATAGAAACCCGACCAGATGGCGCTGGAATGTATAATTACGGCAGTTTATACATTTTTTATTATGAAAAAGATACGAACGATTCTCCATCTGTAAAAATTGTATACTGAAATAGATTTTTATGACGATGTATTACTAATACAATAATAAATGTCGATATTGAATTCTTCATAGTAGCTATTGAACTAACTTAAAAGCACTCCCTACACACATACAACGATGCTAACATAGAAAAAGGAGTAATCAATTTAGCCAATAGCAATAATGCAGACATAGTAGGAATCTGTACACACAACAGAACTGCTCTATCCCATTTCTTTAACGGAAGCGTTAGCGAAGATCTGGTAAACCATTCCACTAAACCAATACCTGCTTTTAAAATCTAAAAAAAGCAACTTACTTCCAAAAAAAAACGGGCTAATTATTTAAAAGCATATTGACTTTAAATAATTAGCCCGTTTTCAATATCACGAACACTAATTTTTCATAAATAAAAAAGCCTCCCAATTTCTTGAGAGGCTTTCTGTTGGTCTACAAGGACTCGAACCTTGAAAGACTGCACCAAAAACAGTTGTGTTACCATTACACCATAGACCATCAGTGTTGCTGTTAAGCGAGTGCAAATTTAATACAAATTTTATTTTCTGCAAGCTTTTTGCGCAAATTTATTAAAAAAAATTTCACCAAACCCTGAATTTATTTCCCCAAAAACCGAAACAAACTAAAAAACAAGACGTTACAGAATCGCATTAGTTTTTTAGAATTTTTTGTTAATGCTCGTTTCATTAGACAAAAAAACATTTTCTTTGTAACTTAAAAAAAATCTAAATTTTATTACATGAATAAGGCGGAATTCAATTTTAATAAATGGAATACAATAATAGGTTGGTTTGCATTTGCAGTAGCATTAATAACGTACACACTTACTGTTGAACCAACAATGAGCTTTTGGGACTGTGGCGAATACATTGCAACAGCGGCCAAATTAGAAGTAGGTCATCCGCCCGGAGCTCCCTTATTTCAAATGATTGGTGCTTTTTTTGCCATGTTCGCTACAGACAATACAAAAATTGCCTTAATGGTTAACATGACTTCCGTCTTCTCAAGCGCCTTTACAATTCTATTTATGTTCTGGTCTTCCACCATACTTCTTAAAAAATTAATTTCCCGTTTTTCTGACGTGACTAAGGAAAACGAAATTGTAATTCTTGGAAGCTCATTAGTAGGAGTATTAGCTTACACATTCTCCGATAGTTTTTGGTTTAACGCAGTAGAAGCCGAAGTTTACGCCATGGCTTCATTATTAATTGCATTACTTTTTTGGCTTGGCTTACGCTGGGAACAAGAAATGAATACCCCAAGAGGAGACAAATGGCTTTTGATTATTTCACTTGTTGTCGGACTTTCTTTTGGCGTCCATTTTATGGCCTTATTAACCATTCCTGCGATAGGCTTTTTATACTTCTTCAAAAATTATGAAGTTGTCACTGTGAAAAATTTCATTATTGCAAATGTGGTTGTTATCGCTATTTTATTATTTATTTTTAAATTACTATTACCTCTAACTATGGCTTTCTTTGGTAAAACCGAAGTTTTCATGGTTAATGATTTGGGGTTACCATTTGATTCAGGGACAATCTTTGTTGCCTTAATCTTTATTGCTTTCTTTTATTTTGGTTTAAAATACACCAAACAAAAAGGCCTTGTTTTTTATAACACCATCATTCTTTGCATCTTATTTATTCTAATTGGTTTCTCTACTTGGATGATGTTACCAATCAGAGCAAATGCCAATACGGTAATAAATGAAAACAAACCCTCTGATGCCGCAGAAGTTTTAGCCTACTACAACAGAGAACAATACGGTGTAAACCCATTGTTCTACGGACCTCAATACACCGAAACCTTTGCTGGCTTAGACAAAGACAAACCGTATTTAGACAAGAAACCCAATTACGAAAGAGATTATAAAACCGGCAAATACATAATTACAAATAATTTCAAAAATGCCGAGCAGAATAGTGACGACAATCAAAAAACTATTTTGCCTAGAATGTGGAGTTCAGAACACATTGAAAACTACATGAACTTTACAAACCCTCCAGCGTTTAGACTAAACCCTGACTATCCTTATGAGGATGATTTGGCAAAATACGGAATTGATGCCGGTCAACTGACCGAAGAGGAATACAATAAAGCTATAGCCCAATTAAGAAATGAAGTCGAAAAAATCGTAACTGAATTTAGACAAGCCTATGCTCAAAAACAAATTGACAATGAAGGCTACATTAAATTTCTTAAAAGTTATGGTGATTATCTGATAGTAGAAAAACCATCCACTGCAGATAATTTAAGTTTTATGTTTGAGTACCAGTTTGGTTATATGTACTGGAGGTATTTAATGTGGAATTTTGTTGGCCGTCAAAGTGATGTTCAAGGAAAATACGACAACCTAAATGGAAATTGGATCAGTGGTATTAAATTTATGGACAGCCTGCATTTAGGTTCTCAAGACAATTTACCTTCTGATGTCTTAAACAACAAAGGACGTAATGTTTACTACTTTTTACCATTTATTTTAGGCCTTATAGGATTGATGTATCACGCCAACAAAGACTTAAAGAGTTTTTACGTTTTATTGGCCTTATTCTTATTTACAGGTTTTGCATTAAAAATATACCTAAACGAAAGACCTTTCGAACCTCGTGAAAGAGATTACGCCTTAGTGGGCTCTTTTTATGTATTTGCGATATGGATTGGATTCGGAGTATATTCATTATACGAAACTGCCAAAAATTATCTAGCTCCAAAGATTGCCGGACCGATAATTTTAGGAGCAAGTTTACTGGCTGCTCCAATTTTAATGGCTTCTCAAAACTGGGATGATCACGATCGTTCCGGAAAATATACTGCTGTAGCAATGGCAAAATCATACCTCAATTCATGCGATCCCAATGCGATATTGTTTACGATAGGAGACAATGACACCTTTCCGCTTTGGTATGCTCAAGAAATTGAAAAAGTGAGAACCGACGTCAAAATCGTAAACACGAGTCTTTTCATGACCGATTGGTATATTGACCAAATGAAAACCAAAACCTACGAATCCAATCCGTTGCCTATTTCATTCGTGCACGATGAATACGTCGGAGACAAACTGGATTATGTAGCCCATATTCCAAAAATAGAAAGCAGATGGGATATAAAAGATTTTATCAATTTCATTAAAAACCCTAAATCTACAGTTGAAATGCAAAATGGACAAACCATTCATTTCTACCCAACCAATAAAATAAGGATCCCTGTAGACAAAAACATCATTATTAAGAACAAAGTAGTTGCTCCAAAATACTACGATTCAATTGTTCCTTACATAGACATCGAAATCAAAGGAAACGCCTTGTATAAAAACAGATTAATGATGCTTGACCTTGTTGCCAACAACAATTGGAAAAGACCTGTTTATTTTAGCGGTGGTGCCTTTGATAATGAAGACTATCTTTGGATGAAAGACTACTTACAATTGGAGGGAATGGTTTATAAATTGGTTCCTATAAAAAATGCTGTCCCTCAAGACGGCAGTCCACTTGATATGGGACAGATAGATTCTGATAAAATGTATTCTAATGTTATGAAATGGGATTGGGGAAATAGTGAAAGTAATTCTATTTATCACGACCCGGAAACCAGAAGAAACAGCATTACCTATAGATCGAACTTATCCCGATTGATGAATCAATTAATTGCTGAAGGCAAAAAAGACAAAGCTAAAAATATCATCGATTTGGCTATGACTAAAATGCCACTGGAAAAATATGACTATTATTCTTTGATTGACCCATTTGCAGAAGGCTATTATGCTATAGGTGAAAAAGCAAAAGCGCAAGAGCTTTTGAAAAAACTAATCGAAAAATACAGAGAGAATCTTAATTACTATGGCAAACTTGAACCTTCAGACCAAACAAGCATTGCTATTGAGATCATCACTGATATTGAACGCTATAGAGGATTATTACAAATCATGAAAAAAAATAATGATTTGGCACTCTATAACGAAAGTAAAATCACATTCAACACTTATATAAACATGTTCGAACGATTCGGACGCGAAAAAGAGTAATGAATATTAAAAAATTAACCACTAAAAATGTAGCACCTAAAAAAGTGCTACATTTTTTAGTTTAAGTGAAAACGCCGAAAAAATGAGCTTTTATTGGATAAAAACGAAGCAGCTTATAAAAAAATTATTCTGCAATTATATTTGGGATTTGCCTAACACAAAGAATAAAATTTACCTAACCTTTGACGACGGTCCTATTCCTGAAATTACGGAGTGGGTATTGGAAGAGCTAAAAAAACATGAGGTAAAAGCGACCTTCTTTTGTATTGGTAATAACATTCAAAAACATCCGAAATTATTCGAAAAAGTAATTCAGGAAGGACATTCTATCGGAAATCACACTTTCAATCATTTAAACGGCTGGAAAGCTACAACCGAAGAATATTTAGAAAACGTCAAGCTTTGCGAACTGGCAATGCCTAATCAAAAGACCAATTTATTTCGTCCGCCTTACGGCAAAATAAAAACAGAACAATCCAAACAATTAAGACAATTAGGATATAAAATAATCATGTGGGACGTACTTAGCGCCGATTTCGATCAAACTATAAGTCCTGAACAATGCTTAAAAAATGTAGTATCAAACGTGAAATCCGGAAGTATAATTGTATTTCACGATAGTGTTAAAGCATCGCACAATCTAAAATTTGCGTTACCTAAAACACTTGAATTATTAAAAGAAAAAGGATTTGAATTCGATTTAATTGAATCCTAAAAAATAAAATCAAAAAGGAAAATGTGTTGTAACAACTATAATTGTTCCTGAACCAAACCAATAATAGTGTTCGCATCCAATTCACCTGCCTGTCTCCAGATCATCTGACCTTCTTTATAAATCATTAAGGTAGGAAGACCTTTGATTCTTAAAGCATCGGCTAATTCCTGATTTTTATCCACGTCTATTTTTATGACTTTGGCTTTATCCCCAAGAGCAGCCGCTACATCTCTAATTACAGGATGCATCGAAACAGATGACTCGTTCCAATCTGTGTAAAAATCTATTAGCACAGGTACTTGTGCATTTATAAGTTCTCCAAATTTTGACATAAAACCAAAAATTTTAATTTTCTAAATCTACCGAAAAGAGATAATTATTTTACAAATGTAGCATTTTTAACGAATTAAGTCACATTCCGCCCTTTTTTTAGTTCAATCACAGTGATTTCTGGCATTATTCCTACTCTTCCGGGATAAGCATGGTACCCAAATCCCCTATTTACATATACATAGCGACCTAAATTCTCATATAAACCCGCCCACTGCTTGTAAACATATTGCGCTAAACTCCATTTAAAATAACCTGGAATCTCAATTCCAAATTGCATTCCATGAGTATGACCGGATAATGTTAAATGAAAATGCTTCTCATGATGTTGCACCTGATGTTCCCAATGAGAAGGATCATGGGACATTAAAATTTTAAAATCTTCTTTCTTAACATGTTGGGCAGCTTTATTCAAATCACCAGCTTGCTTAAAATTATGCCCCCAATTTTCAACTCCCACCAAAGCAATTTTATCACTTCCTTTTTCAATAAAAGTGTGCTCATTTAACAGCAGTTTGAAATCAATTTTCCCATACAAATCTTTTATATTCTGAAAATTATCCGCTTTGTCTTTTTCTGTCGGCCAGGTAATATATTCTCCATAATCGTGATTACCCAAAACAGAATATTTACCATACTCATGCTTTTTTATTCTATTAAAAACATCGATCCAAGGAAGCATTTCATTGGCATGGGTATTTACAATATCACCAGTAAACAAAATCATATCTGAATCTTGCTCATTGACCAAATCTATAGCATAATTGATCTTATCCGGATTGTCAAAACTACCGCTATGTACATCCGAAATTTGAGTGATTCTAAAACCATCAAAAGCGTCCGGTAAATCTGGAAAAAAGATACTTTGCTTGATTACCTTATAATTATATCTCCCTTCGAAAATCCCGTAAATCAATGACAAAAAAGGCACCGCCGCCAACCCCATTCCTATCTGGCTAATAAATTTTCTTCGGGATGCCAGGAATGATATATCATCATTTTTTACGATAAAATGATTCACTGAACCAGCCCCGATTCTGAAGACATCTTCTCCTAACAAAACAAGAGTCAAAACCAATTTAGGTATATACACCAAGAGTAACAACCCCATGGTAAACATAGTTTGCTTTGTCTGACCGACAGAACGGTCAAATTGCATGAAAGAATAAACAATAAAAATTAAGAGAAGTACACTTACAACCTGATACGATATCAAAACCCACTTTAACTTAACTAAAGTTCGTAATGCCTGAAAAGCATAAAGTTCAACAACAAGAAGTACAAGGCTAAGTATTAGAAGTCTAAAACCCATTTTAATTAAAATTTTACACAAAATAACAACATAAATGGATGCATTGGATTTTAATTAATTAAAATTTAACTCTAAAACTAAACTTTAATTCCGATTGTTTATTTTTACCGATTCAAAATTCATAATTAAATATATGTCTGCTCAAAAACGTCTTTTTCTTCTCGATGCCTATGCTTTAATCTTCCGCGGCTATTATGCTTTTATCAAAAACCCAAGGATTAACTCCAAAGGAATGGATACATCGGCCATTATGGGATTCATGAATTCACTGATGGATGTTATTAAAAGAGAAAAACCAGACCATTTAGCGGTTGCTTTTGATAATGGCGGAAGTAATTTGAGAAATGAAATCTTTCCAGAGTACAAAGCACATCGTGATGCAACACCAGAAGCGATAAAAATTGCTGTTCCTTATATTCAGGAATTACTAAAAGCCATGCATATTCCAATTATTGAAGTCAAAGGTTTCGAGGCTGATGATTTAATAGGAACTATTGCCAAACAAGCCGAAAAACAAAACTACAAAGTCTTTATGGTAACCCCTGATAAAGATTTTGCACAACTGGTTTCCGAGAATATTTTCATGTACAAACCTGCCCGAATGGGTAACGGAATAGAAATCTGGGGAGTTCCGGAAGTATTAGAGAAATTTGAAATAGAAAGACCAGATCAGGTAATTGACTTTTTGGGAATGATGGGAGATACAGCCGATAATATCCCTGGTTTACCGGGTGTAGGGGAAGTAACTGCCAAGAAATTACTAAAAGAATTTGGAACAATGGAAAACCTCTTGGCTAATACCGACAAGCTGAAAGGGAAAATGAAAGAGAATATTGAAGCCAACAAAGAAAAAGGTTTACTATCTAAAACTCTGGCAACTATCTTATTGGATTGTCCCGTAATTTTTGATGAGACGGATTATGAATTATCGACGCCCGATGTCGAAAAAACGGATGCGCTTTTCAACGAATTGGAATTCCGAAGAATGGCGGAACAATTTGATGCTATTTTTAAAAAAGGAGGAACTTTAACTGCAACTGCGCCTCCTGTTGACCAAGCCAAACTATATAAGAAACCGCAACCCAAAAACGAAGATCAGTTTGACCTTTTTGGGAGTGCAATTCCTGAGGATACTTCAGAAGAAACACGTCATCACTATTACAATTCACTAGAAAACACAGAACACTCCTATCAAATCATTCAAGGTGATTTAGGAACAAAATTATTATTGCAAAACCTGCAAAACCAAACATCGGTTTGTTTTGATACCGAAACAACCGGTTTGGACGCTCTGCATGCTGAATTAGTTGGTGTCTCATTTTCATATGAAAAAGGAAAAGGGTTCTATGTTCCGTTTCCAGAAAATCAGGATGAAGCCAAAACATTAATCGAAAAATTCATTCCTTTTTTCGAAAATGAAAACATTGAAAAAATTGGACAGAATTTAAAATACGATTTAAAAATTCTCTCTAATTATGGCATTACTGTAAAAGGGAAATTGTTTGACACCATGATTGCGCATTACCTCATCAATCCGGATATGCGTCATAATATGGATATTTTATCCGAAACCTATTTGAAATATTCCCCAAAATCTATCGAAACATTAATTGGTAAAAAAGGGAAAAACCAAAAATCAATGCGCGATGTCGCTTTGGAAGACATTAAAGAATATGCTGTTGAAGATACTGATGTCACTTTGCAACTCAAGGAAATTTTCACCTTGGAATTAGACAAGACGGGAACCAAAAAATTATTTGATGAAATTGAAATTCCATTAGTACAGGTATTGGCCGACATGGAAAAAGAAGGAATCAGGGTCGATGTTGATTTCTTGAAATCTTTATCCAAAACATTAGGCGATGATATTAAGATTTTGGAAGCGTCTATCTACGAAACTGCCGGTGAGAAATTTAATCTCGCTTCACCAAAACAGTTGGGTGACGTTTTATTTGACAAATTAAAAATTGGCGGAGCCAAACAAAAGAAAACCAAAACCGGTCAATATGCCACGGGCGAGGAAATTTTAAGTTATCTGGCTACTGATTATCCAATTGTGAAAGATATACTTGATTGGCGTCAATTGGTAAAACTACAGAATACTTATGTTGAGGCATTACCGAATCAAGTAGACAAAATCACGCAGCGGATTCACACCGACTACATGCAAACTGTTGCGGCTACCGGTCGTTTAAGTTCCAATAACCCTAATTTACAGAACATTCCAATTCGTACAGAACGAGGCCGCCAAATCAGAAAAGCCTTTGTCGCAAGAGACGAAAACTACACCATTGTTTCTGCGGATTATTCGCAGATAGAATTACGCGTTATTGCGGCTTTAAGTGGTGAGGAAAACATGATTAAAGCATTTCAACATCATGAGGACATTCACAAATCAACGGCTTCAAAAGTATTCAATGTTCCATTAGAAGAAGTGACGCGTGAGCAAAGAAGTCATGCCAAAACAGTAAACTTTGGTATTATCTATGGTGTTTCTGCTTTTGGACTGAGCAACCAAACTTCACTTTCCCGTTCTGAAAGTGCCGCTTTGATTGAAGCTTATTACCAAACCTACCCAAGATTGAAATCATACATTCAGGAGCAAATAGAAAGTGCCCGTGAAAATGGTTTTGTCCAAACTATTTTAGGACGCCGTCGTTATCTGAAAGACATTAATTCTGCGAATGCAGTAGTTCGTGGAGCCGCCGAAAGAAATGCTGTCAACGCACCTATTCAAGGAAGTGCTGCCGATATTATCAAAATTGCAATGATTAACATCCATAAAAAACTAACTTCCGAAAACTGGAAAAGCAAAATGTTGCTCCAGGTTCATGATGAGCTTGTGTTTGATGTTCACAATTCTGAGCTGGAAAAAATTAAACCAATAATCAAATACGAAATGGAAAACGCTTTTAAACTCGATGTCCCTTTGGACGTGGATTTAGGAGCTGGTAAAGACTGGCTGGCAGCGCATTAATTTTAGTCAGCAGTATTCCGTTTTTAAGTAATCAGTTCTATTAGCGTTAATCGATTATTTTAAATATAAAAATCCGCCAAAAGCAATTGTTTTTTGGCGGATTTTTTAAATTTAAACTAACAACAACTCTAGTATTTATCTACTTCTGCGTATTTTTTTGGAACATCAGCATATTCCAAGATTTGCTTCCAATATTCCTCTAAACTTCTGGGTCTGGGTCTCCAATCCGGATCCGTAACATTTTCTTTCGCTTGTTCCCAATTCTTTTCAGTAAGAAAAGCAGTGTCAATGTCACAACCTGAAAGTTTTTTTATAGGTTTTAAAAAGACATACCCATCGTAAAAATCGGCTAAGACAAAATTTTCATATCCTAAAGAATAATAACTATCGTCTCGCAACTTACCTAAAGGCGTATTAATTAAATCAAACCCCAACGGCTCATTATTCAGTTTTTGCATTATCGTTTCTATTGTACCATTTGCAGGTGAAACTAATTCGGGTTTTGTATCAGGACGATTCATAAAAGGTTTATGCAACAAAATCGAATACACTTTTTGAGGATATTTATCATACAAAAGATTTCCGAAATACCCGTTTTCTAATCTTATAAAATCTTTTCCCAAGAAATCATATACTGGAAATCTATATCTTGTAAAGGCATGAATATCTCCCGTAAGAATCAAAATCTTTTCTCCTTTTGCCATAATTTCATTCTCAACAATCCCAAATCGATAGGCTTCTGTATTTCCTTTATAGAACACTTTTTTCATTTTTTCAGGAGTTCGGTACCCTGAAAAAGAAGACCAATTGTATCGGTAACTTAAATTCAGAACACGGAATTTCTTTGCTAATTTTGGAAGTGACTTATTAAATGACCAAGCTGCTTTATATACATCCGTATATCCCTTAAAAACCCAACCTGAATTGTAATTGAACATCAATTTTCGGGCTACATCTTCATTGTATTCTGGTGCGAGAATCAAAGAATCCAGCGTCTTTTGATTTTCGCTTGCGCCAAATTCCATTCCTATTGTATAAACACCCTTTTTATACAAATCAGGAATTAAACTTTTCACCAATTCGAGATTTTCCTTAACCCTATGTTCTTCGGACAAAAGAACTATGTCTTTTGTCACAAACTTAGAAACAATATATTCCTGAGGCGACATTTTATTATTCGACAAATATTGGACTGACCTTTCTATAGTGTCCGTTTGCGAAAACAAGCAGAGCGGGATGAGCATTGCAAGAAATTGAATCGTTTTTCTAAACATAACATTACTTTTAAAATTTATAAATCACCAGCAGTATTCACTTACAACAAAAATCTATAAGTTGCTTTTAATATGAATGTATTTTGTGGCTGCTTACCTAAAATTTGGGCGTCCAGATTAACGAACAAATCGTCTACAGGATTTCCTGAACCGTTAGTTCCTTGTGACCAGACCAAATAGATTTCGGAACCCGGTATATATTCCCAGCGAAGAACCAAATTGGAACGAAATTGAACAAATGAAAAATCAGGATTTAGAAAAGAATAATCAGTTACACCGTTTTGGTTTTCATCTACACTATAAACATTGCTATTACTGTCATAAGAGATTTGATCGTTAGTATACAAAGCTATTCGGTTTCCAAAATAAGATGCTCTCGGATTGGTAACATAATTAAATGCCGAATATTTCCCTGTTGAAGCAAACGGCTGTCCATAATACTGAATGGTGAAATTTGGATTAATATTATAATTCAAACGTAGCGACGCGCTAACTGTTTGTTGATCTAAATTTGATGTAATATAACGTGTCCCCCCTTCAAAAGCAGATTGGGTAACGTATTGTGTTTTACTTTTATTGCTATTATAATTGGGATTGACAGAAATTGACAATGCGTTTGTAGGCTGATAGGTAAAACTCGGATTGAACTCTGTATATGAAAACGAATTGTTCTTTCCTTGTGCAAAAAACACACCTGCTTCAAAACGAAGTTTTTTTCGCGTGTCGGTACCAAAAACATTATAACTCACAAACTCTTCCGAAAATCTGAATTTTGGCCCGCCTTGTAAATAGGCATTGTTATAAATTCTGGGTTTGTATGAAAAACCGATATTGGCCCACCAGTAGTTCTTGAACTCTGCCCTTCCCAAAAGATCATAATACGTTCTGTTATGAAAACCTCCAAAATCATAAGTCGTAAATGGTTCAAAACGCACCATTCCGCTTCTAAAAACACCAAAAGGCTTTAAAGATTGATAACTTACATATACAGTCTGTTTGATTTCATCCGCCTGACGAAGAAACCCAATATCATTGAGCTCTAATTCTGGTGAACGCCAAGTAACACTCGCTTTGTATCGCCAATGCCCATCAGAAACTTTCCCCGCTTCCAACTTTCCTCCTGTTCCCGTCAATGATGTTCGGTCACTATCTACCGAAACATAATCAGCATCGACCCGTTGAAACAAATGGGTTATTTCTTTTTGAGTATTTGAAATGGATTCTTTGGACCCCGAAACATGACTTGCCACAACATTCCCAGTGACAAAATATTTTCTGTCTTTCCAATTGTGTTTAAAATCGAAACCGCCAGAATAAGCTGATTCTCTTAAAAAAGTAAATTGTGGTTCATCTGTATTTCTATTGGTTGCGGTTACAATAGCTCCCAGAAAACTATTTCTGTCGTTAAAATCTTTTTGGGCACGACCCACTACATAATTGGTAAGCGGTTCTACCAAGACTTTCCGCGATTCTGAACCATTATCAATTTCGACAAATTCATTTGCGGTAACACTTTCCAATATACCTAAAGACCAACCGTTCTTTGTTTTTCCACTAAACTTTGCTGCTCCCAAAATAGTAGAATTTTGCGGACGCTTGACAAACTCCTCTTTTTGAGTCGAAATAATCCCTTGTGGACTTCTACCAATGCGTCTTGAATAAAAAAGATTGTCTTCATTATTTCCAAAATTATAATCGAAAATGTTTTTATTCTCAATAAAAAATGGGCGTTTCTCCTGAAGAAATACCTGAAATCCATCCAAGGCTATCACGGCCGGATCGGCTTCCACCTGACCAAAATCAGGATTAATGGTTAAATCCAGAGTCAAATCATTTGTGATTCCAATTTTGGCGTCAAGCCCAGCTTTTAAATGAAGTTCTTTTCCTTCTCGAAAGGGATTCCCCTCTTCTTTTTCATAGACATCCACCTGCGTTAAAGCATACGGTTGAATTTCGAGCTGTTTTTGAGGTTTCAAATGAATTAAACCCCGCAATTCTCCAAACTCACTTACCCAGCCCGGTGCGTCAGCAGGAATGCGTTGCCAAATGGAACGTTCTTGTTTTCGAAAATATCGGCGTGTTGCCTGAAAACCCCAAACCTGATCCTCACTGGCACTAAACTTCAATTGACTCAACGGTATTTTCATTTCGGCTGTCCACCCCTCGGTATCCACATTGGTTTTTACATACCAAATTGGATTCCAACTCGCATCCCAATTATTACCGTTATCAGCAATAAATTCGTCACTTTTTACTCCCGATGCCGATATGGTAAATGAAAATCCGGTTCGCTTATCATGATAACTATCGATATTGACTTCCACAAAATCACCATCAAAACCATCTCTTCTGGAGAGTCTTTTCACAATTTTATCGGGCTCAATATCATAACATTTGAAAGCAACATACAAATACTTTGAATCATACATCACTTTAAACTTGGTTTGCTCTGTGGGCGGAGTGTTTTCATCGGGGAGGTTTTCAATAAAATCAGTCTGCCATTCTACAATATCCCAACTTGTATCTGATAAAACACCATCAATTATGGGTGCTTCAAGGCTTTCTAATGATTTTGTGGTATAAACTCTCTTTTCATTTTTAGGCATATCTTGCCCTGAACAAAAACAAAAAGAGAATAAGAATACCAGCAAAAACCGTATTTGCTTAATAGTCATACAATTTTATTAGTGTCTAATTTATTTGTAATCTGATGTGTTTAATTATTTTTTATTCTGCAATTCAATGGCATAACAATTACCGTCGGCACTTCCAAAATAAACAGTATTATTGGCTATAAAAGGAGAAGAAACGATGGGACCCAATTTGTAAAACTGATCCATTACCGTTTTATTGATGTCATACATGGAAACATCTGCTCCTTTGGCAGCATAAGAAAAGTCAAGAAGATTATTATTTAATACTTCTGAAGCAAACGCTTTTCTGTTTTCTGTAGCAAAGCTGTTCCATTCCTTATCCGGAGATTTCGTGTTTACAGCAAAAAAATTACCCGTAAAATCTCCAAAGTAAGCAGTTTCACCAACTATAGCAGGGGAAGAATATACATAACCATTAGCTTTAAACTTAAACAATTCTTTTCCTGTTTTTGCGTCCAAACCCAATAACGCATAAGTATCCGAAGTCCCCACATACACTACATTATTCGCTACAACCGGCGAACTGATTATCCAGGAATAAGCAGCATCATACTTCCACACCAGTTTTCCGGTCTCAGCATTCAACGCAAATAAAAATGGATCGCGGGCTCCAAAATAAACCAAACCATTGGCAACCGCAACAGTAGATTGAATGCCTTTGAAACCAGTCTGCTTTCCAGTTTCAAATTGCCAACGCACCTTTCCGGTTTCCATATTTATGGCATATAAATTAGCATCCCAACTGCCAATATACAATGTGTTTTCATAAAGAACTGGACTACAGTGAATCGATCCTTTTGCTTCAAACTTCCATTTTAACTGACCCGTATTTGCATTGAGTGCATATACATTTCCATCGCTGCTCCCAAAGAAAACGCTTGGATTTTGTTTATCAGGATTTATAACTGGAGAGGACAAAAAGAAATCCCATAAATCCTCCATATACCTGTCAACGGGTTTCATTCCTAAAAAACTTATCTCGCCAGACCATTGCTCTCCTCCCGTCTTAAATTTCCATTTCAAATGACCTGTTTTTGTATCAATGGCATAATAATAACCATCAAAACTACCTATGTAAACCATGTTTTTGAAAATAGCCGGAGAACTGTGAACTGCTCCTCCGGTTTTAAATTTCCAATTTGTTTTACCTGTCTTTTCATCAATAGCATAAAGATTCCCATCCTCACTTCCTATATACACCGTTCCGTCATTTACGATTGGTGAGGAAAAAATTTTACCGCCTGTTTTGAAAACCCATTTCAGTCCTCCTAAAGGTTTATATTTTTCACCTTTAAAGACACGATTTTCAAATGTACTGACAGTAGACTTTTTTTCGTGTTGTCCAAAAACAGTAGAACTATTGAGCGCTAAAAAAATCATTAATACTATTACTAAATATGGTCCTTTCATACTATTTTATTTTTAAAACAAATTAACTATTTTTTCAGCTCCAACACCCACATTTTCATAGCCGGAATTGTTGTTTTATTCAAAGTACTCAATTCTTCCTGAGAAATAATATTTTTCGCAGCAGTAAAACCAGCTGTTCTTTCATCATACTTTTGAAAGTCAATTTCTTTTTCCGAATTACTAGTATTCATAACACACATTATGGTTTGGTTTTCATCGTATCTGAAATAAACATACAAACCATCAACAGGAACATAATGCATCATTTTTCCCGTTTTAAGTGCCGAAGCATTTTTTCTGAAATTGGCCAGTTTGCGAACTAAATCCTGTGTAGATTTTTCATCGTCTGTCATTCCTTTTCCGGTAAATGCATTTTTAGCATCTTCTTTCCAGCCACCAGGAAAATCGGCGCGAACCAGTCCATCAGGAGCTTTGAATCCTTTCATTAAAACTTCTGAACCATAATACAGTTGCGGAATCCCTCTACAGGTCAACAGCCATTGAAATCCCATTTTTTGCTTTTCGACATTCTCCCCTACTAATGAGAAAAAACGTGGCTCGTCATGATTGTCTAACAGCAATACTTTTTGCATCGGGTTCTTACTTAAAAAATCACTGCTTAACGTATAATACAACCTGTTAACCCCTTCTTTCCACCCAAAAGGCTCTGTCAAAGCAGGAATAATTCCGTAATACAAGCTTTGAAAATCTACCACTGATGGCAAGTTACTTTTGAAACTAGCATCCATATTGTTTTGTTCAAAATACGCCTGATTGGCCACACCATGAACCATGATTTCACCAAAAATGGTAATCTTTGGGAATTCATCCATAATGGCTTTATTGCATCGATTCGCAAAATCCAAATCATTATAGGTATAGGTATCCAGACGAACTCCGTCAATACCAAACTTTTCAATATGCCAGATACAATTTTGAATAATAAAATTAGCCATAAATGGATTGTCTTGATTGATGTCTGGCATTATCTTATCAAACCAACCATCACTCATTCGCTTTTTATCCGATTTTGTGCCGTAAGGGTCAAACAAAGGAATCTCTCTGTAATTGGTTTGGGTATATGTCGGCCAACGATGTACCCAATCATTCGCAGGTGGATCCAATTCTAAAAAATGAAAAGAGCCAATATGATTGTAAACGGCATCAAAAATAAGCTTCATACCTCTTTTATGTAATTGATCACTCAACTTCTCGTAAAAAGCGTCTCCTCCATATCTCTTATCAATTTTATAATGATTCGTAATGGCATATCCGTGTTCTGTTCTTTTCTCCATATCATTTTCCATGATTGGTGTAAACCATAATGTGGTAACACCAAGTCCTTGAATATAATCCAGATTATTGATTACACCCTGCAAATCACCTCCATGGCGATCATACATCTCTTTTCTGTTAAGGGATTGATCTCTCATTCCTTTCACCTGATCATTTGTCGCATCGCCATTACTGAAACGATCCACCATAATTAAATCGATAAAATCACTTGAAGTCACTCCTTGAGCATATTGGGTTCCGTTACCCGATCTACGATTATACAGGGGCCATTTTATTTTTTGCTTTCCTCCTTTTTGATTCAGTTCGATAATCACATCTCCGGCTACTGCCTCTGACGCAATGACAATGTCCACTGCTATATATTTTTTATTTGGAAATGAATGAGTGCCGACTACAGTTATTCCTGGGTAGTTAATACTAACTTTATCCGTTGTAAAAGAATCATCGGTACTTCGAATCAGTAATTGGATTGAATTAGTCTTCATACCTGTCCACCAGTTTGTGGGATATACTTCGGTATTTTTGGCTTGCGTTGCCAAAGAAAAACCAAATAATAGCATTAAAATTAAAGCTGATTTTTTCATAGTAGTTATTTAAGTTTTAAATAGTTTGCGAAAGATATTTCACTTTTCGATTATCAGAAAGTCACTTATTTAAACAACCTGATTTGTATTGTAAACAACCATTTGAACTCTGATGTCATCTAAATCAGAAAAAGTGTTTTCTGTACCAGATCGATTTTGATTATAAAACAAAACACTTAGCTTTACATTTCAGAAAAGAGAATTTGGCAATGAATAATTCAACTATGTATTCCGGAACTACATCCCAAAAAATAAAAATGTATGTATGCTATTGGTTGGGATACATCTTGTTGTTCAGTTTAATTCAAGGTTTACCAACAGCCGATTTTTGGAGAGCACTATCCAATGAATGTTATAGTGTACTTCCCAAAATATTATTTGTTTTACTAATTGTTGAAGTAGCTATGCCTCGTTTATTCTTCAAGAAGAAAAATAAGTGGCTTTTCATTCTTACCTGCCTGTTTTCAATCCTTTTCTTCGCCTTCATTCAGCGGTTAATTGACAACTACATTATTATTGCTTACTATTTAACCGAATGGAAAAGTGAACCCTTGTTATCGGCTCCAGTTTACCTGTATAATGTGATTAAATTACAATTTGTTGTCACTATCCCTTTGGCGATAAAACTTGTCTATTACCTTGCTGAAGAAAAAAACAGAGTGCAATCGATTCTGTCCGAGAAGCTGCAAGCCGAATTATTTTCATTACGAAATCAGTTTCATCCTCATTTTTTATTTAATGTACTCAATAGTTTGTACTCTAAAATCCTAAGTAAATCAGATGATTCTGCGGACATTGTTCTTAAAATTTCAGATTTTCTTCGGTATTCAGTTTATGAGGTAAACACCAAATACATTCCTTTGGAAAAAGAAATTGAATATCTAAAAAACTACATTTCGTTACAACAATTACGATTTGACAACCGACTCGAACTTAGCTTCAGTACCAATGGAATTATGGAAAATCAGGTTATCGAGCCTTTCTTGATCCTTCCATTTATTGAAAACAGTTTTAAATATTGTTTAGATGACGCCAATTCACAAGCATGGATTACCATTTCTATTACTGCCTCTGAAGAATGGCTGGTGATTAAAATTGAAAATAGTTTACCGCCTGATTTTATTAAAAATACTGAAATTGAAAACACATACAGCGGAGTCGGAATCAATAATGTAAAAAGAAGATTGGAATTACTCTACCCAGATCGACATATTTTGACTATCAAAAATGAAGAAGATTCGTTTTTCGTTTCCTTAAAAATAAAAATAAATGACACCCACTAGAATCAATTGTATCATTATAGAAGATGAACTTCCGGCATCCATATTACTGGAAATGCATATTGCTAAATTTGATTTTTTAGATTTAAAAGGAAAATTCATGAGTACAAACAATGCTTTGAACCTTTTGAAAACCCAAAAAATAGATTTGCTCTTTTTGGACATTAATTTACCCGGAAAATCGGGAATTGAATTTGCAAAATCGTTACCGAAGGATATCGGAATCATTTTTACGACTGCTAATCCGCAACATGCCGTAGAAGGATTCGAATTAGAAGCGATTGATTATTTACTGAAGCCCATTTCGTTGGAACGCTTTTCAAAAGCGATACATAAATACTGCAAAATTCAGAAAACAAATCAGGAATTTGAACAATTGACGCTAGCAGAAACCGAACGTCCTTTTATATTTGTCAAGTGCGAAAGAAAAACACTCAAATTGTATCTGGACGAAATTGACTATTTTGAATCACAAGGCAACTATCTGATCATCCATACCGGAACCGACAGTTTTAAAACACACCAGTCCATCAGTGAGATGATCGAGAAATTACCCGAAGGTTTCTTTTGCAGAATCCATCGATCGTTCTTAATAACCTTAAAAAAAGTCAGCCAATTCAATAGCCGATCAGTCACTATTAAAAACAAGGTTTTACCTATTGGCAGACTTTATAGCGCAGCAACAATTAATTCTTTGCAATCGTTTGTAAAGAAATAAATTGCTTCTGCAGCAACTGCTATGCTATACTACTTAAAGATTCAACATGAAATAGGGGGATGGAAAAAAGAAGACGTAATAATTTTTACAAAAAAAATCCATTCAAAACTGAATGGATTTTTTTGTTTCTATAACTTTCGAGTAGACTCTCGTTCTTTCAATATTGTTTTTATCACAATAGTTTCATAAGGCTTATTCTCCTCTTTATGTTCTAATCTGTCAATAAGAAGTTTGGCAGCTTCTTCACCAATTTCAATACCGTGTTGACTAACGGTGGTTAAACTCGGAGACAATCTTCTTGATGCAAGAATTCCATCAGCAAAACCAATAATAGAAATATCTTCCGGTATTCTATATCCCTTTTTCAACCCAATTCTTAGCGCAGCAACAGAATCATTTTCTTCTAACGCAAAAATTCCGTCTACTTTGTTATGATCCAAAATGTACTCAATTTTTTCCTTTAAGTCATCTTCAGAATCGGTTCTGAGAATTATATTTTCATTTACAGGGATTTTATTAATTTCCAAAGCTTTTAAATACCCATCTGCTCTTAATTTACCCACACTCAAATTATCCACAGACGAAACCAGGGCAATATTTTTACATCCTAAATCTATCAAATGTTGCGTAGCATTTAGAGCCGAATCAAAATCATCCACCACTACCTTGTCGCATTCTACATCATCGGCAATCCTGTCAAACATCACAATTGGTGTACCGTCGTTTATGATGTCTTTAAAGTGATTGTATTCATGTTCTTTTTGAGCTTCTTCTGAAATAGACAAAATAAAACCATCAATGGTACCGTTACTCAGCATCTCCATTGTATTGATCTCCTTTTCCAAAGATTCATTAGAAATACAGGTAATCACATTATATCCTTTTGAATCAGCAACTTTTTCTATACCACTAAATACTTTTGCAAAAAAAGAATTAAGAATATTAGGAATGATTACACCAATCGTCTTAGTTTTTCGATTTTTAAGGTTCAGACCTATTATATTAGGTTTGTAATTTTTAAGTTTAGCGTATTCCTTGATTTTTATTTTGGTTTGTTCACTGATTTCAGGACTGTCATTAAGTGCTTTTGAAACAGTGGAAACGGAAACATTAAGTTCTTTTGCAATTTGTTTAAGAGTTGCTTTAGCTTTCATAAGTTGGTATTTATTGTCTTTTTATGGTCGTAGAAAAACGTAGAAAAGATAAAAAAAATTTCTTGATTTTACGCTATACATGAAAAATATTCATTTGTAACGCCATTTTGATACAGAAAAGTGTGTAATATACAAATAATTTGATTGCAAAAGTAAAACAAATAGTGCAAAACTTAAAGTAACTGCAATTCAAAAAGAGAGGTAATCCTATTTTAACCAAATATACATTTGATAATCAGCTCAGAAACATAAAAAAAATAATCTTTTAAGGTATTTGTATTTAAAATAATTAATTGTACTTTTGCAACCCCTTTATTGGGTATGGAATGTTTAATTAAAATATATTATTGTGAACGCATTAAGCTACAAGACTATTTCGGCAACAAAAGCCAATTCTACAAAAGAATGGATTGTTGTAGATGCTGACGGTCATAACTTAGGTCGTCTTGCTTCAAAAGTCGCTATGATTTTAAGAGGTAAGTACAAGCCAAGTTACACACCGCACGTGGACTGTGGAGATAACGTAATTGTTATCAACTCAGAAAAAATCAACCTTACAGGTAACAAATTGGATGAAAAAACATACATCCGTCACACTGGTTACCCAGGAGGTCAAAGAACTTTATCTGCTAAAGTATTGCAAGCAAAAAACCCTGCATTATTAGTAGAAAAAGCGATTAAAGGGATGTTACCTAAAAACAAATTAGGAGCTGAGCTTTTTAGAAATTTAAATGTTGTTGTAGGACCAGAGCACAAACAAGGAGCTCAAAAACCTAGAACTGTTAACCTAAACGATCTTAAGTAATGGGAGTTATTCACAAAATCGGTAGAAGAAAAACCGCTGTTGCACGTGTTTATGTTTCTGAAGGAACAGGAGTAATCACTGTAAACAAAAAAGAATTCGCAACTTACTTTCCAACTGCAACTTTACAGTACAAAGTGTTACAACCAATGTCTATGACAGAGAACGCTAACAATTTTGACGTAAAAGTAAACGTTTACGGAGGTGGTTCAACTGGTCAAGCAGAAGCTGTAAGAATGGCATTAGCACGTGTTATGTGTGAAGTAAATGCTGAAAACAGAGCTATCTTAAAACCAGAAGGTTTATTAACAAGAGATCCAAGAATGGTTGAACGTAAAAAATTCGGTCAGAAGAAAGCTCGTAAGAGATTCCAATTCTCTAAACGTTAATATTACCTGTCTTGTTCAAATGGGACAAGACATCGTTCATTTATTATTGAATTTAAAATCACAGTTGTTGTTGCTCTCCTACTGAGGTAGGAAATAGTTTAGCATCTAAATGGGTTGAAAGTCTTAAAGTCGAAAGTCTTAAAGTCGGAAGTTTCGAGCCTAAAGCATATTGCTTAAAGCTTAAAACCAAAACACATTGCTAATCAACAGAACGTAAACTAGTACAAAAATGGCAAACAAAGTAGAAGTAAAAGAATTACTAGAAGCAGGTGTTCACTTCGGACACATGACTAGAAAATGGGATCCAAACATGGCTCCTTACATATATATGGAGCGTAATGGTATTCACATTATCAACCTATATAAAACTGCAGCAAAAATTGAAGAAGCTAATGAAGCTTTGAAAAAAATCGCTGCATCAGGTAGAAAAATATTATTCGTTGCTACCAAAAAACAAGCAAAAGACATCGTTGCTGATAAAGCAAAAGCTGCAAACATGCCTTACATCACTGAAAGATGGCCTGGTGGAATGCTAACTAACTTCGTAACTATCCGTAAAGCTGTTAAAAAAATGGCTACTATTGATAAAATGAAGAAAGATGGTACATTCATGACTCTTTCTAAAAAAGAGCGTTTACAAGTTGATCGTCTTCGTGCTAAATTAGAGAAAAACTTAGGTTCAATCGCAGACATGTCTAGACTTCCTGCAGCATTGTTCGTAGTTGATATCAAAGCAGAACACATCGCAATAAAAGAAGCTCAAAAATTAAACATTCCAGTTTTCGCAATGGTTGACACAAATTCTGACCCAAGAGAGGTTGAATACGTTATTCCTGCAAATGATGATGCTTCTAAATCAATCGATAAAATTTTAACTTTAGTTACTGCTGCAATCGTTGAAGGTCTTTCTGATAGAGGATCTGAAAAAGAAACTGAAGCTCCTATTGAAGCAGCTCCTGCTGCTGAAGCTGAAGTAGCTCCTGCAACTGAAGAATAAATCAAATTTTAAAATTCCAAATTTTAAATTCCAAATTCCATAAAAAATTAGAAACAACAAGTTGATAATTTATTAAAATTGGAATTTAGGATTTAGAGATTGGAATTTTTACTTTTAACCTTAAATAAAAAAACATTATGTCAACTATAACTATAACGGCTGCAGACGTAAATAAATTAAGACAAACTACAGGTGCCGGAATGATGGACTGTAAAAAAGCTTTAATTGAAGCTGAAGGAGATTTCGATAAAGCTATTCAGAACCTTAGAGAAAAAGGACAAAAAGTTGCTGCTAACCGTTCTGACCGTGAGTCTTCTGAAGGAGCTGCTGTTTCTTTTATCAATGCAGACAAAACTAAAGGAGCTATCATTACTTTAAACTGCGAAACTGATTTCGTAGGTAAAAATGAGGCTTTCGTAACTTTAGCTAAAGAATTAGTAGAAAGAGCTATCAATTTCTCTTCTAAAGAAGAATTCTTAGCTTCAGATTTCAACGGAATTACTGTTGCTGAAAAATTAATCGAGCAAACTGGAGTTATTGGTGAAAAAATCGAAATCGGTGGTTTTGAAATTTTAGAAGGTGCTTTTGTTGGATCTTATGTTCACGTTAACAAAATTGCTGCATTAACTGCAATTTCTGCGCCAATTGCTAATGCTGACGTTTTAACTAAAGACATCTCTATGCAAGTTGCTTCTATGGGAGCTGATACATTATCTTACAAAGATTTTGACCCATCTTTCGTTGCTTCTGAACTTGCTGCTCGTATTGCTATAATCGAAAAAGAAAATGAAGAGGCAAAACGTTTAGGAAAAACTTTAAAAAATGTTCCTAAATATATTTCCTTCTCTCAATTAACTGAAGAAGTTATCAAACAAGCTGAAGAAGATGCTAAAGCTGAATTAAAAGCGGAAGGTAAGCCAGAACAAATTTGGGATAAAATTATTCCAGGAAAAGTTCAACGTTTCATCTCTGACAACACTACTTTAGATCAAGAGAAAGCCTTATTAGATCAAAACTTCATCAAAGATGACAGTAAAAAAGTCGGCGATTACGTTAAAGGATTCAATGTTGAAATTACAGGTTTCAAAAGAGTTACTTTAGGATAATCCATTCTAAACATGTTTCTAGAAATCTCTATTTACTTTAGAGCTTTTCTAAACCAAATATAAAGTCCCATTCGTTTCGACGAATGGGATTTTTCTTTATAAACAATTAACAACTGTTCAATTTTCTAAAAAACCCGTATCTCAATTTAAAATACTAAATTTGAAAAATAATCATTTTCGTATGTTTAAAACCAAGAAAGAGTTAGTCTTTGTAATCCTCGCGGGCATATTTATTTCTAATGCTATTGTCGCTGAACTCATTGGCGGAAAATTAATTCAAATGGGACCTTTCGTTATGAGCATGGGAATCATACCCTGGCCCATCGTTTTTCTTACAACCGACTTAATCAATGAATATTTTGGCGAAAAAGGAGTCAGGAAATTATCCTTTATCACTGCAGCCCTAATCGCTTACTCCTTTTTGATATTATTATTAGCCATCAACATTCCCGCAGCAAAAGGAATCAGTCCAGTTAGCGACGACCAGTTTTTCGCCGTTTTTGGACAAAGCATGTGGATTATCGTTGGAAGTATTACCGCATTTTTGGTTTCCCAGCTAATAGATGTCACGGTATTTTGGTTTTTTAAAAACCGAACAGGTGATACCAAAATTTGGCTCAGAACAACCGGATCGACAATTATTTCGCAATTATTTGACTCCTTCATAGTTTTGGGAATTGCTTTTTGGTTACCCGGAAAAATCAACTTTGATACTTTTATCAGTTCTGCACTAACAGGTTATACTTTTAAATTAGGAGTTGCCATCTTACTAACCCCATTAATTTATTTGGGACATCATCTGATAAAAAAATATCTCGAAGAATAAAAAAGATAAATCAATACTATTGCAGTTTTAAAAAAGTTATTGTAATTTTCAAGTGAAACGAAGAATATTGTTTTTTTTAGCAAACTCAAATTAGTTTTAATCAGCTAATTCAACGAACGACTAATAAATACTAACTCTCTCTGAACAAACATGAAACATTACAAAACTATTATTATAATTACCATATTACTTCTTTTTACAACCTGCGGAAAAAACAATGAAAAAGAAACTGACACAGGCACAAAGACCAGTCAGGCAACTGTTGTTAAAACTAATCGCTCAATTCCAGTTAAAAGCAATACCCCAAAATCAGAAACCATTACTACCAATACCGTTTCCGAGATTAAACAAACAAAAAACAGCAAGCCAAAAATCAAAAAGAATAACGTTATCATTAATAAAGAACCACAAGTTACTGGTAAAGCCATAATATTAAATACTAGCCCAGCAAAAAAGCCAGAAATCAAATATGACATAACTTTCTTGAATTTTAAAAAACTCTTGACTAAATCTAAAGTGGGGCAAACAATTACTAATGAACAGCTCATTAAAGAATACAATATGCCTGAAGAGGGAGTTAAACTAATTAAAAGCATTGTTAAAGTTTCCGAAAACGAACTTGCCTTCAAATGGAAATCAACCTGGATGGTTGAAAAGGTATCTGATGCAGAATTTGAAGACGCTACATTAAAGGTAGAATTTCGCGACAATAACATGTATACTTCAGGAGATGCAATAGGCATCAAATACAACAATAAAATCTACAACAACTTAATCTTAAAAAATGGTTCTGCATACATCCCTTCAGTAAAAGGCTACCATTGGGAAATTAGAAAATAATGAAAACAGAACTTACACGATGCGCTTGGTGCGGAACAGATCCTTTATATCAAAAATACCATGATGAAGAATGGGGTGTACCCGTTTATGAAGACCAAAAACTATTTGAATTTTTAATCCTGGAAACCTTTCAGGCTGGTCTCAGCTGGATTACCATTCTACGAAAACGCGAAAATTTCAGACTTGCTTTTGATGATTTTGACTATAAAAAAATAGCACTCTATCCCGAAGACAAAATTCAGGAACTACTTCTGGATTCCGGAATCATTCGAAACCAACTAAAGATTAGGGCAGCTGTTTCGAATGCCATAGCTTTTATGAAAATACAGGAAGAATTTGGAAGTTTCAGCGACTATATTTGGCATTTTACAGAAGGAAAACCAATTATAAACAACCCAAAGACTTTAAAAGAAGTTCCTGCCACAACTCCACTTTCAGACGCCATCAGCAAAGATTTAAAAAAACGAGGCTTCAAGTTCGTGGGATCAACCGTAGTCTATGCTCACATGCAGGCCACCGGGATGGTTAACGATCACGTAGAAGATTGCTGGAAAAAAAGTAATCAGTAACAAGCTTTCAGTCGCAGTATTCAGTTCACAAAAATCCAACAAAAAACCTTTAAAAGTCTAAACTATTAAACTTTAAACTTTTAAACTATTAAACTTTTTTACTTACATTTGCTTCACACTTTAGGGGTGTCTACAATTTTGTAGGCTGAGATTTTACCCTCTGAACCTGATCTAGTTCATACTAGCGTAGGGAAAAGTAAGATGACTTCCGCGCACTTTCATGTGCTGTTGTAGCCATTCCTAAAGTAGAGATTCACCGCAGTGAATCTTTATAATAAATTAAATTTTATAAGGAATGGAGCTTAAAATCAACAATCAAACGAAACATTTTACAACTGACAGTCTTACTGTTCAGGAACTACTTGACTTGGAAATTCCAGCTAAACAAAACGGAATTGCCC
This sequence comes from Flavobacterium maritimum, assembly GCF_040049085.1. Taxonomy (NCBI): domain Bacteria; kingdom Pseudomonadati; phylum Bacteroidota; class Flavobacteriia; order Flavobacteriales; family Flavobacteriaceae; genus Flavobacterium; species Flavobacterium maritimum. The sequence continues at coordinate 161,792 of NZ_JBDLZY010000006.1, read as the reverse complement.
TAGCCATCAACAATACTGTTATTCCAAAATCTCTTTGGAATTCCCATACTATCAAAGAAACTGACGACATCTTAATTATTTCCGCAACACAAGGCGGTTAATTGAGCTGCTCCAGCGGGCTATCTGTTTCAAGTCCGCAGTTGCAAACCCATAAAACATAGTCTTAGTCAAAGCTTGCTTACGGTCGCTTCACTACTCCTTGTTTTACTTGGTTTTCCACTTTACGGGCTTTGCACTTCTATCCCTAGCAGTCACGACTATCAACAACATTCATTATAAAAATCAACCCCGGCAGTTTCATCTGCCACAGACAAAACCAACAAAAACATGAATCAGGAAGAAAAAATATCCAGAACTCCCTTTCCAAACTCCACGAAAATCTATGTAGAAGGAGAAATTCATCCCATAAAAGTAGCCATGCGTGAAATTGCATTACACGACACTAAACTAAGCAATGGACGAATAGAAAAAAACCCACCCATAACCGTTTATGATACTTCAGGTCCTTACACGGACCCAAATATCGAAATTGATATCCGCAAAGGATTGCCACGCCTTCGTGAACAATGGATTCTGGATCGAAGTGATGTTGAAGAATTAACGGAAATCACTTCTGACTATGGCAAAGAACGTCTAAACGACGAAAAACTGAATCACTTGCGTTTTGAATATCTTCATAAACCCATGCGCGCCAAAAAAGGAGCCAATGTGTCCCAATTGTACTACGCAAAACAAGGAATCATCACTCCCGAAATGGAATATATTGCCATTCGTGAAAACCAACGCATCGAACAACTGAACGAGCAAACCAAAGCCATGCAATGCCAACATCCAGGAAACAGTTTTGGAGCCAACACACCCAAATCCAAAATAACCCCTGAGTTTGTACGTAGCGAAGTTGCCTCTGGCCGAGCGATTATCCCAAACAACATCAACCATCCCGAAAGCGAACCGATGATCGTAGGACGTAACTTCTTGGTAAAAATCAATGCCAACATCGGTAATAGTGCCGTAACCTCAAGCATCGAGGAAGAAGTTGAAAAAGCAGTATGGGCCTGTCGTTGGGGCGCAGATACGATAATGGATTTATCCACCGGAAAGAACATTCATGAAACCAGAGAATGGATCATTAGAAATTCTCCTGTGCCAATTGGAACTGTACCTATTTACCAGGCCCTGGAAAAAGTAAATGGTATTGCCGAAAATTTAACCTGGGAAGTATATCGTGACACCTTAATTGAACAGGCCGAACAAGGTGTATCATACTTTACCATTCATGCAGGTGTTTTATTGCGATACATTCATTTGACCGCCGAACGTGTTACCGGAATAGTTTCCCGTGGCGGTTCCATTATGGCAAAATGGTGTTTGTTTCACCACAAAGAAAATTTCCTGTACACCCATTTTGAGGAAATTTGCGAAATCATGAAACAATATGATGTCGCTTTTTCACTAGGCGATGGCCTACGCCCTGGCTCGATTGCTGATGCAAATGATGCCGCTCAATTTGCCGAATTAGAAACACTGGGTGAGCTAACAAAAATTGCATGGAAACACGACGTTCAGGTATTCATTGAAGGACCCGGTCACGTTCCAATGCACATGATTAAAGAAAACATGGAAAAACAATTAGAACATTGTGATGAAGCCCCATTTTATACTTTAGGACCATTAACAACAGATATTGCTCCAGGTTATGATCACATCACTTCCGCGATTGGTGCTGCAATGATTGGCTGGTACGGTTGTGCCATGTTGTGCTATGTGACTCCAAAAGAACACTTGGGATTGCCTAACAAAAAAGATGTAAAAGATGGCGTTATCACCTATAAGATATCGGCACATGCTGCCGACCTTGCCAAAGGACATCCAGGCGCTCAATACCGCGATAACGCCTTAAGCAAAGCCCGATTCGAATTCCGTTGGGAAGACCAATTCAATTTATCATTAGACCCGGATACAGCTCGAGAATTTCACGATGAAACACTTCCGGCAGACGGTGCGAAAGTAGCCCACTTCTGTTCGATGTGCGGACCGAAATTCTGTTCGATGAAAATCTCTCAGGAAATTCGTGACGTCGCAGAAGCGGAGAAAGGCATGGCAGCCAAATCAGAAGAATTTGTAGAAAGTGGAAAAGAAATTTACATCTAAAATGATTGTAATCACAAATCCAATTCCGATAATAAATGAAATCGACACCATTCATTCTCTTTTTGAGAATGGATTGGGGTTGCTTCATATTCGGAAACCTGCTTTCTCATCAGCAGAAATGAAAGCTTTCTTATCGGAAATAAAATCGGATTTTAGACAAAATTTGGTTTTACATAGTCATCATCACTTAGCAGACGAATTTAGAATTAATCGTATTCATTTTACAGAAAAAGAAAGAATAGCAATTCTAAATCCAGTAGCAAAACTAACCAGACCAACAAAAAAGGCACTTCAAAAAATGGTTAAAAAAGGGCTTCATTTATCGACGTCCGTTCATACTATTGAAGATTTTGATGCTTTGGACAATGCTTTTGGCTATGCTTTTTTGAGTCCAGTTTATCCAAGTATATCTAAGGAAAATTATTCCTCAAAAACAAATTTGCTCGAAGACATCAAGAAGAGAACCAATTATACGACCCAACTCATAGCTTTAGGCGGAATGGATTCAAAAAACACAGTCCATGCATTAAAAACCGGTTTTGATGATGTAGCTCTTTTAGGCGCCATTTGGAATACCAACAACCCCATAGAAAACTTCAAACTATGTCGCAAAATCGACCCTTCGTAATAAGCATTGCCGGTTTCGATCCAACAGGAGGCGCAGGCGTTTTGGCAGATGTGAAGACATTCGAGCAACACTGCGCCTATGGTTTTGCTGTTAATACTGGAAACACTATTCAAACCGAAAACGAGTTCTTCGAAATGCATTGGACGGACCTACCTTTTGTTTTGAAATCATTGAATCAATTGTTTACAAACTATACTATCAAAGCCGTAAAAATTGGAATTGTACCATCATTAGATTATTTGAAAGAAATAATTTTCACGGTAAAAAAACTTTCTCCAAAGACAAAAATTGTCTGGGATACGGTTTTAAAATCTTCAACCAAATTTGATTTTATAAACATCAACAATCAATCACTTTTGATAGAAACTCTACAATCCATTGATTTAATTACGCCCAATTACAATGAGATTTTACAATTCTCTTCAACAGAAAAAAATCATCATTCAATTGCTCAAGAATTATCAAACTATTGTTCCGTTTTACTTAAGGGTGGCCACAATCCGGAGGAACCTGGCGTAGATCATTTATTTACAGAAAAATCCATCCTACGGCTCGACCCAAACCAAACTTCGGTTTTCGAAAAACATGGATCAGGTTGTGTATTATCTTCTGCCATAACCGCAAGTCTCGCATTAGGACAAGACCTTAAAACAGCATGTTCAAATGCTAAAACATACACCGAAAATTACTTATTAACCAATCAGACAAAACTAGGATTTCATCATGAATAATAAACTACAATATATATCTCAAGGAGACAGCGTCGAAGAACAATTGTTCAATATCCACCAAGCGCTGGACAATGGATGCGATTGGATACAAATGCGATTCAAGAATCAAAAACCTAAAAAGATATTTGTTTTGGCGGAAGCCGTAAAATTTTTATGCGAAGAATATCTTGCCAATTTCATCATCAATGACGACGTGCATTTGGCACAACAAATTGTAGCTGACGGAGTTCATTTGGGACTTTCGGATATGAGTGTTGCTGAAGCACGAGCAATTTTAGGCAAAACCAAAATCATAGGAGCTACAGCAAATACTTTTGAAGATATCATCCATCAAACAACCAATGGATGCGATTATATCGGCCTGGGACCATTTCAACATACAGAAACCAAAAAAAAATTAAGTCCAATACTTGGGCTTGAAAGTTACCATTCCATCATAACGCAAATGAAGCATTCGCAAATTGAAACACCTATTTATGCCATTGGAGGAATTACATTAGAAGATGTAGATGCACTAATGGAAACAGGCATTCATGGCATTGCTGTTTCAGGTATCATTACCAAAAGCAACCAAAAAAACAAACTCATCACACAACTTAACGAAAAATTATATGGCAACGTCATTGTTTAAAATAGGAGACAAAACCTTTGGTTCCCGCTTATTTTTAGGAACAGGAAAATTTGGTTCCAACCAGCAAATGGAAGAAGCTATTTTAGCATCGGAAAGCGAATTAGTTACTGTTGCACTAAAACGGGTAGATTTAGAAACCGAAACCGATGCTATTTTATCACATCTTCAACATCCGAAAATTAATTTATTACCTAATACTTCTGGAGCACGAAATGCCAAAGAAGCGATTTTTGCAGCTCAATTAGCGCGAGAAGCATTACAAACCAATTGGCTTAAACTCGAAATTCATCCTGATCCAAAATACCTGATGCCGGATGCTATAGAAACCTTAAAAGCCACCGAAGAACTGGCTAAGTTGGGATTTATCGTTTTGCCTTATATCCATGCCGACCCTGTTTTATGCAAACGTTTGGAAGACGCTGGAACATCGGCAGTGATGCCTTTGGGTTCTCCAATTGGCAGTAACAAAGGATTAAAAACCATAGATTTCCTGGAAATCATTATTGAGCAAAGTAAAGTTCCGGTAATTATTGACGCTGGAATTGGTTCCCCTTCCGATGCCGCAAAAGCGATGGAACTCGGAGCTGATGCTGTTTTAGTCAATACCGCCATTGCTGTTGCAGGAAATCCAAAATTGATGGCTGAAGCATTTAAGGAAGCTGTAATTGCAGGGCGAAAAGCATTTGAAGCAAAACTAGGACAACAATACAAACAAGCTGTAGCTTCAAGCCCATTGACGGCATTTTTGTATGAATAGCTTACTTAACCGCCAAAAACATAAAGAACGCGCAAAGTTCGCAAAGCTTTGTGGCTTTTGCGCCAAAACACTAAAATCAAACTTCGCGAATCTTGCGTAAACCTTTGCGAACCTTGCGGTTAAAAAAATAAAAAAATGAGCACATTTAAATCAATTTTCGAACAATACGACTGGGATACCATTCAATCCAAAATATACCAGACTTCAGCACAAGAAGTTGAATATGCATTAGCAAAAACCAAACGCAATCTTGATGATTTTTTGACATTGATTTCGCCGGCTGCCCAACCCTATTTAGAGCAAATGGCCCAAATAAGCAATGAATTAACCAAAAAACGATTTGGCAAAACTATCCAGATGTATGCGCCTTTGTATCTAAGTAACGAATGCCAGAACATATGCACCTACTGCGGTTTTAGTTTAGACAATAAAATCAAACGAAAAACACTGACCGAAAGCGAAATCACATTAGAAGTCGAAGCCCTGAAAAAAGCGGGCTACGATCATGTTTTATTAGTAACAGGTGAAGCCAATTACAGCGTGAATATTCATTATTTTTTAAAAGCTATCGCTCAAATAAAAAATAATTTTTCGACTATTTCGGTTGAAGTGCAACCCCTCTCGACGGAAGAATACGAGCTATTGCACTCGGCAGGTGTCTATTCCGTTTTGGTGTATCAGGAAACCTATCATCGCGATGTATACAAAAAATACCATACCAAAGGCAAAAAATCCAATTTCGATTTTCGATTAGAAACACCGGATCGAGTTGGAACAGCAGGAATTCATAAAATTGGTTTAGGTGTGTTACTAGGATTAGAAGATTGGCGTACCGACAGTTTTTTCAATGCCTTACATTTAGATTACTTACAGAAAACCTATTGGCAAACAAAATATACCGTCTCTTTTCCAAGGTTGCGCCCTGCAGAAGGGGTAATTAAACCAAACTTCATTATGGATGACAAAGACTTGGCACAACTCATCTGCGCCTATCGTTTGTGGAATGAAGATTTGGAAATTTCGATGTCCACCCGAGAGAATGAAAAATTCCGAGACAACATTATCCCGTTGGGAATTACCAGTATGAGTGCCGGTTCCAAGACCAATCCAGGCGGATATGTGGTTGATCCACAATCCCTAGAACAATTTGAAATCAGTGATGAGCGTTCCGCTTCTGAGATTGCAGCCATTATTTCAAGCAAAGGATACGAAGCCGTTTGGAAGGACTGGGACAGAAGTTACACAACTATTGATTAATTTTTAGACAACAAAAAACATGAGTATTATTCAGGATTTCTTGCGTTACAACCGTCAGATGATGTTACCCGAAATAGGTGATTTGGGTCAGGAAAAAATCAAAAAAGCAAAAGTTTTAGTCATTGGCGCTGGTGGTTTAGGCTGCCCCATTTTACAGTACCTAGCGACAGCCGGAATCGGAACTATTGGAATTGTCGACTTTGACAAAATTGAATTACACAACTTACACCGTCAAATTTTATATACTGAAAATCAAGTTGGCCAAGCCAAAGCAAGTACGGCGAAATCGGTTTTAGAAACACTGAATCCATTGATTACAATAATTGCTTTTGAAGAAAAATTAACGGCTGAAAACGCATTGCAGATCATCCGAAATTTTGATGTGATTGTAGACGGTTCAGACAATTTTGCCACCCGTTATTTGGTAAATGATACTTGTGTGACCTTGGGAAAATCATTGATTTACGGCAGTATTTTGAAATTTGAGGGACAGCTGGCAGTTTTCAACCATAATGGAACTAAAAATCTACGAGATTTGTTTCCGGAACCACCAAATCCAAAAGACGTTCCTAATTGCAACTTAAACGGCGTTCTGGGAACACTACCAGGAATTATTGGTTCTATGATGGCGCATGAAACTATGAAATTGATACTGGATTTACCTTCATTAGAAAATGAACTGATACTTTTTAATACATTGGACTGGAGTTTTAGAAAGTTGAAATTTTAAGAAAAGCATTCCGTTTCCAGTCACAGTTAAAAGTAAAATCAGCTACGGATATTTTTGATTTATCAATAGTTTTCAGACTGAAAAACCGCGACTGAAAGCTGAATATTATTCACTCAATATCTTCATAAAATCTTCCCTGTCAATTTCTCTACAGCCCAAACTTTCGAGATGCGGATTATAGACCTGACAGTCCAATAGTTTATAATTGGCTGCTTTTAACTGCTTGACCAAAGCGATAAAAGCCACTTTGGAAGCATTCGAAACTTTAGAAAACATACTTTCGCCACAAAAAATATGACCCAAATCTATCCCATATAATCCACCAACCAATTCATCATCCTGCCAAACTTCAACTGATTTGGCTGTACCCAATTCATGTAATTTGCAATAAGCCTCAATCATATCATTGGTAATCCAAGTTCCATTTTGACCGTCACGTTTTATGTTTTGACAATTCGAAATAACATCCCTGAAATTCTGGTTGAAGGTCACTTTAAAAATATTGCGATTTAGAATGTTCCGCATACTTTTCGAAACAATCAATTCATCCAGGAACAATACCATTCTGGGATTAGGAGACCACCAAAGTATCGGATCATCTTCTTCAAACCAAGGAAAAATACCGCTTTTATAAGCTAGTTGCAAACGCTCGGGTGACAAATCCCCTCCAACAGCAAGAATTCCATCAGAATCAGCTTCGGAAACAGGAGGGAAAAATAGTGTTTTAGATAAGTAATACATTAAATAGTCAATATGAAAAAACGTTTCTGCTAATTACTAAAAACATCTGTTCAATTTTTTTATGAAGTAAAAATAGAGAATTATTTTCAGCCTGAGAACAGTATTTCAAAGGAAAAAGCACCAACTTACATTCAAAAAGACATCCTCTTTCAATCGAAAAGAAAAAGCCTAAAATCGATTAAAATAACAAATCAGTACATTTAACAATTTAAACTTTAGCTTTTTTGTAATACTTTTGTACCGAATTTAAGTTCTTAATTTATTTCTTCATCAACCGATAAGGGTTTTACTTAACTGTAGATTAATAGGGAATCGTGTGTAAATCACGAACTGTCGCGCAACTGTAAGTAACACAAAAAGTTTTTATCTGAAATAAGATCCACTGTTCGTTTAACCGAATGGGAAGGATGGTAAAAATGTTACAAGTCAGGAGACCTGCCTTTTATCGAATTGACAATGCTTTCGCGATTTGAAGCAATAGTCAGGTATGGTGCGTTCTAAACACGACAAATATTTACTTTATATTTTGTTGTGCATTTCTCTTTTGCAACGTATCCCCCTTTCTACTCTTTTATTTTTGCTGGCATTTGAAATGCATCAAGAGCTTTTAACTGATCTATTCATCATTTAAAAAGCAAAAAAATGCTAACAAACAATCTTGGCTACCCGCGCATTGGTAGCAACAGAGAACTCAAAAAGGCTTGCGAGTCTTACTGGGCCGGAAAGATTTCGGTCGATGAACTTTTAGAAACTGGAAAATCCATCCGTAAACAAAACTGGCAACTACAGGCCGAGTCCGGAATTGATTTAATCCCTTCCAATGACTTTTCGTTTTATGATCAGGTTTTGGACTTATCGCTTACATTAGGTGCCATTCCGGAACGCTATCACGAATTGGGAAAAACGAATAATACAACCGATTTGTATTTTGCAATGGCCAGAGGAGCCCAAAAAGACGGACAAGATGTCGTTGCCATGGAAATGACAAAATGGTTTGACACCAACTATCATTATATAGTACCTGAGTTTACCAAAAAACAAGCTTTTATATTGTTTTCTGAAAAGATAATTGATGAGTTCATAGAAGCCAACGACTTAGGAATCAAAACAAAACCCGTACTTATTGGTCCCGTTTCCTATTTACTTCTCGGTAAAGAAAAAGAAGAAGGCTTTCACCGTATAGACCTTATCGAAAAACTACTTCCTGTTTATTTTGAAATTTTAGAAAAACTGGAAGCTCAAAATGTAGAATGGGTTCAGTTTGACGAACCATTTTTAGCATTAAACCTAAGCACTAAAGAACGAAACGCCATCACTTATGTGTACAACGAAATCAACAAACGCTTTCCTAACATCAAAATAATCCTTGCCAATTACTTTGATTGTTTTGGAGAAAATCTTGCAACAGTATTGGCACTACCCGTTCATACTTTGCATTTAGATCTGGTGCGTTGTCCCTCGCAATTAGATGACATTTTAGAATCTGGTCAATTATCAGAAAGTGTTTATCTCTCCCTTGGGGTTGTGGATGGCAGAAATATTTGGAAAAATGATTTCAAAAACTCATTAGCCATTATCAAAAAAGCAACCGATGCACTTGGTCAAAATAGAGTCCTTGTTGCTCCTTCCTGTTCTTTGATTCACAGCCCTTGTGATTTAGAATTAGAAACAAATACTACTACTCTAACTCCAGAAATCAAACAATGGATGGCTTTTGCCAAACAAAAACTAGAAGAAGTACAGTTACTCCACTATTTTGCCGCGAACGAAACCGACGTTAATAACTCCATCCGTTTCCAAGAAAATGCTGTTGCCAACGAAAACAGAAAAACATCTCCTTTGATACATAATGAAAAGGTAAAAAGTCGTGTCGCCAAGATTACTGCTGCAGATGATCAAAGAAAAAATTCATTTGCTGTTCGTAGAAAAAAACAAATCGATGTATTGAACCTTCCATTATTTCCAACCACAACTATTGGTTCTTTCCCGCAAACAAACGAAGTCCGCAGTTGGAGAGCCAAATTTAAAAAAGGAGAACTGACAGCCGCGGCATATAATGATTTGCTTCAAAAAGAAACCGAAGAAACTATCCGTTTTCAGGAAGAAACCGGCCTGGATGTATTAGTTCACGGAGAATTTGAACGCAATGACATGGTGGAATATTTCGGAGAGCAATTAGACGGATTTGCCTTCACCAAAAACGGTTGGGTACAAAGTTATGGTAGTCGTTGCGTAAAACCTCCCGTTATTTACGGTGATGTTTCAAGACCAAAACCAATGACTGTAAAATGGTCTTCTTACGCACAATCCTTGACTTCAAAATGGGTAAAAGGAATGCTAACCGGACCTGTAACAATCTTACAGTGGTCATTTGTACGTAATGACCAAGCACGTTCTGAAACCTGTACCCAAATTGCATTAGCCATCAGAGATGAAGTAATTGACTTAGAAAATGCAGGAATCAAGATTATTCAAATTGATGAACCGGCCATTAGAGAAGGACTGCCTTTACGGAAAGAAGAGTGGGCAAATTATCTGGATTGGGCCGTAAAAGCTTTTAGAATTTCGGCAAGCGGTGTAAAAGATGATACCCAAATTCATACACACATGTGTTATAGCGAATTCAATGATATCATTCAGAATATCGCAGATATGGATGCTGATGTCATTACAATAGAATGTTCCCGTTCGCAAATGGAATTATTGGATGCGTTTGCCAACTTTAATTATCCAAATGAAATAGGACCCGGAGTATATGATATTCATTCGCCTCGTGTACCCAGCAGCAAGGAAATGGTACAATTATTAGAAAAAGCTTCGGCGGTAATTCCTGCTGACCAGCTTTGGGTCAATCCAGATTGTGGTTTAAAAACACGCCATTGGGATGAAACTAAAAAAGCGCTAATTGAAATGGTAGCAGCTGCACAAGAGATGAGAGTCGCTGTGGAAAACATTACCCTTATTTAGTTTTAGTTTGTTTATTTTTTTTTGGAAAAACCTAGTAAATCTTTGATATACTAGGTTTTGTTTTTATAAAAACTAAGAAACATTACAAAAATCAATACGTAAATTGCTTTTATTTAAATTTCAGAATCCTTACCAATTTCTTCAAAGGCAGAAAGCAGTTGCATCTTTTCATCCAATAATCCTTTATCAACTACATAAGTATCTGAAATACTATCATGCCAACCCCTACCTGACCCTAAAAAAGAAAGACCGTCAAAAGGAATTAGACGGCATAAGGTACGTTTTAAGATAATCTGGCTGTCTGGTTTTGAGCCATCCTCATTAACCACAATAGTTTTTGTTATGTATTTTCCAATAGTCCTTGAGCACAAGCTTTCGAACAAAGTATAATATAAAATCACTACGAAAAAGAAAACCACATAACCTTCCAAATCTCCCATTGAACCTATCCAGTCCATTATCCCTGTATAGCCTGTCAGCAAAGAAAGTATAGTGAAAATAAATCCCAGAACAAAAATTATTAGATATTGAACTATTAAATCAATTACATAATTTAAAAATCTTTGTCCTTGTGTCGCCAATACTTCATCTGTAATTCTAAATTCTCGTGCTTCCATACGCTACTAATAATTGTTTTTAAATTTATATTTTTTGTAGCGATTAAGGTACACTTTTAAATTGAATCTATAAAAAAAAACAGCCATCAAAAATGACGGCTGTTTCTATTATAAATTATTACTCTAAAACTTTTTAAGAACCACACATTTCACATTCATCCGGTCCTGCGTTTTTAGCTAATTCGATCATCGCTCTATATTCCTCAGCAGTCATTTCTACCGCTGGTTCTACGATTGCTTCTACCGCTACAGCAACTGGCGCCTCTTTAATTTCAACTGGCTCCACTTTTTTATCGTTGTTTAATGTAAACTTAATTGCATCAACCGCAGCTTTTGTTCTCAAATAATACATTCCTGTTTTCAAGCCTGATTGCCATGCATAAAAATGCATTGATGTCAGTTTTGAATAATTGGCATTTTGCATAAACAAGTTCAATGATTGTGATTGATCAACAAAATAACCACGTTGACGGGACATATCGATAATGTCTTTCATCGACATTTCCCAAACGGTTTTATACAGTTCTTTTAAATCTTGTGGAATGTTTAAATCTTGAACAGAACCGTTGTTTCTCATTAATTCTTGTTTCAAGGTTTCGTTCCATAAACCACGTTCCACTAAATCGTGTAATAAATGCTTGTTCACCACAATAAATTCACCAGAAAGCACTCTTCTTGTATAGATATTTGACGTGTAAGGTTCAAAAGCTTCGTTGTTACCCAAAATTTGAGAAGTAGAAGCTGTTGGCATAGGCGCCACCAATAATGAGTTTCTTACTCCGTGCTCCATTACTTCTTTTCTCAATGAAGCCCAGTCCCAACGTCCTGACAATTCCTCATCTTTCAGTCCCCATAAATTGTATTGGAATTCTCCTTGAGATATTGGTGAACCTTTGAAAGTAGAATACGGACCTTCTTCTTTAGCCATTTCCATAGAAGCGGTAACGGCTGCAAAATATAAGGTTTCGAAAATCTCTTGATTTAATTTTTTAGCCTCGTCACTTGTAAAAGGCATGCGCAACATAATAAAAGCATCGGCTAATCCTTGTACCCCAAGACCAACTGGCCTATGACGCATATTAGAATTTTCGGCTTCTTTTACCGGATAATAATTCCTGTCAATCACTTTATTCAGGTTTCTGGTTACACGTTTGGTAACAGTAAACAACAATTCGTGATTGAATTTTTTATTTTCAACAAACATTGGTAATGAAAGTGAAGCTAGGTTACAAACCGCAATTTCATCTTTGGAGGTAAACTCCATAATCTCAGTACATAAATTCGATGAACGAAGAGTACCTAAATTTTTCTGATTAGATTTTCTGTTGGCTGCATCTTTATACAACATGTATGGTGTTCCGGTTTCTATTTGCGATTCCAGAATTTTCTCCCACAATTCATGTGCTTTGATTGTTTTTCTACCTTTTCCTTGTTTCTCATAACTAGTATACAAGGCCTCAAATTCTTCACCGTACACATCGTATAATCCAGGACATTCGTTAGGACACATCAAAGTCCAATAACTGTCTTCCTGAACACGCTTCATGAATAAATCAGAAGTCCACATAGCAAAGAATAAGTCTCTCGCACGCATTTCTTCTTTTCCGGTATTCTTTTTTAAGTCCAAAAACTCAAAAATATCAGCATGCCAAGTTTCGATATAAATCGCAAAACTACCTTTACGTTTTCCTCCACCTTGATCTACATAACGTGCCGTATCATTGAACACACGCAACATTGGAACAATTCCATTAGAAGTTCCATTTGTCCCACGAATATAAGAACCGGTAGCTCTTACATTGTGAATAGAAAGACCAATTCCTCCCGCTGATTGCGAGATTTTTGCTGTTTGTTTCAAGGTATCATAAATACCATCAATACTGTCATCCTGCATCGCCAAAAGGAAACAAGAAGACATTTGTGCTTTTGGTGTCCCTGCATTAAATAAAGTTGGAGTAGCATGTGTAAAGAACTTTTTTGACATTAAGTCATACGTTTCAATCACAGATGCCAAATCATCTAAGTGAATTCCAACAGAAACACGCATCAACATATGTTGTGGTCTCTCAACAATCTTTCCGTTTATTTTTAGCAAATAAGAACGTTCCAATGTTTTGAAACCAAAATAATCATAATTAAAATCACGATTATAAATAATATGCGAATTCAAGTATTCCGCATTATCCATAATCACTTTATGCACTTCTTCAGAAAGCAAAGGTGCTTCCTGACCGTTTCTTGGATTAATATAATGAAACATTTCATTCATCGTTTCCGAGAATGATTTATTGGTGTTTTTATGCAAATTAGAAATCGCAATACGGGCGGCCAATTGCGCATAATCTGGATGAGCAATAGTCATTGAGGCAGCAGTTTCGGCAGCAAGATTATCCAGTTCAGATGTCGAAACGCCATCATACAAACCTTCAATAACACGCATCGCTACTTTAACGGGATCCACCAATTCGTTCAAGCCGTAACATAATTTTTTAATTCTGTCGGTAATCTTGTCAAACATTACTGGTTCTTTATGACCATCTCTTTTTACTACATACATACAATTTCGAATTATAAGTTATTAGTTACGAACGTAGGAATTCATAACAGTGAATGTTTCTTTGTGACTAATACCGCTGTTCGCTTCTACCTTTTCGTGTATGATTCCTCAATTCAGATTCACACACAAAAAAATAAGGCTGCTTCTGATAACTACCAGAGTGGTATTAACCTATATATTAATTTGGGCTTTAATGAAAATTTTCTTTATCTGAGTTTAACCCCAGAAAGGTTTATAACCTTATTTAAAATCAAAAATCGGCGTCGAAAGATATTTTCTGAGCGTCACCATCCGTATTCATCACTCCGGATTTTTGATATTCTGCAACTTTTTTTTCAAAGAAATTTGTTTTTCCCTGAAGTGAAATCATATCCATAAAGTCAAATGGATTTGTGGTATTGTATTCTCTGTCACAACCTAATTCTACTAACAATCTGTCAGCAACAAATTCTAAATATTGAGTCATTAATACTGCATTCATCCCAATCAAACTCACAGGAAGTGATTCTGTAATAAATTCTCTTTCTATATTTAAAGCGTCAACAATAATTTCTCTAATTCTTTCTTTTGGCACTTTATTCACCAAGTGGTGGTTATGCAAATGCACTGCAAAATCACAATGAACACCTTCGTCACGTGAAATCAATTCATTAGAAAATGTCAAACCTGGCATCAATCCACGTTTTTTCAACCAATAAATAGAACAGAAAGCACCTGAAAAGAAAATACCTTCTACCGCTGCAAAAGCAATCAATCTTTCTGCAAAAGAATCTGATTCAATCCACTTCAATGCCCAATCCGCTTTTTTTCTAATAGCCGGAAAAACGTCTAAAGCATTAAACAATTCATCTTTTTCAGCTTCATCTTTTACGTAAGTATCGATCAAAAGCGAATACGTTTCACTGTGAATATTTTCCATCATGATTTGAAAACCATAAAAGAATTTAGCTTCAGCATACTGCACTTCATTTACAAAATTTTCAGCAAGATTTTCATTTACAATTCCATCTGAAGCTGCAAAAAAAGCAAGAATATGTTTGATGAAATATTTCTCGTCATCATTCAATTTATTGTTCCAATCATTTAAATCCTGAGACAAATCAATTTCCTCAGCAGTCCAGAAACTGGCTTCCATTTTTTTATACCATTCCCAGATATCATGATGTTTTATAGGAAAAATAACGAAACGGTTTTTGTTTTCTTGTAAAATTGGTTCAACTTGCGTCATTATGCTTTTTATTTTTTTTGAATTTTTATGCTTTTTCAGAGTTACAAAGATTGCGAAATATTGCGGTTAATAAAAGTCAAACTTATTCACAATCCGCTCTAGTTTTTAACAAAGCCCCTGTTTTAAATATTTTTCATACATTTTTTTAAAAAACTGAAAATCAATATTTTAAAAAATTAAAAAAACGTTCAAAGCACCGTAAAATATAGGATTTCAGAAATAAGAAACAAGTAAAATTTCATTTTAATTGAAATATTTTTTTGTTCCTCTTTCCCATTTTTTTTGATTTAAATCAACCGATAATAGCTCCGAAAATATGCGAATTATTTACCGTTCTTTGAGTTAGCGTTGCTTCATTTCCTGAGCCACTTTTTCGAGCTCTGCATACCAGTCTTCACCAAACTTTCTAATCAAAGCTTCCTTGACAAATTTATACACAGGCACTTCGAGTTCTTTACCTAAAGAACAAGCATCATCGCAAATGTCCCATTTATCATAATTAACAGCAACAAATTCGGTAAAGTCTTTTACTCTAATTGGGTACAAATGACAGGAAACAGGTTTTTTCCAGTCAACGATTCCTTGATTGTATGCTTGTTCAATCCCACAAAGTGCGGTTTTACCGTCAAAAATTACGTAAGCACAATCTTTATTATCTATCAGTGGCGTTTCGAGATCTCCATCTGTACCTTTTACCCAGGTTCCTTGTGCTTCGATAGCAGCAATACCTTCTTTACGCAGAAAAGGCTTCACTTTAGGATAAATCGCCTCTAAAATTTTAGTTTCCTCTTCATTTAAAGGAGCCCCTGCATCACCATCAATACAACAAGCGCCTTTACAAGCGGATAAATTACAAACAAATTCTTTTTCGAGTATATCCTCTGAAACTATGGTTTTTCCTAATTGAAACATTATATAAAGTACTGTGATTATAAAGTGCAAAGATAATCAAAGTGTTTGATACTACTTCACATAACAAAAGGATATTACCCCCTACTTAAAAAGCTCAAAAAACACTTTAAAAAAAATATAAAAAACTAGTAATAAATAACATACAAAAAAACCATACCAAATAAATTCAAATTCGAAAATCACAGAAACAATCTCAATATATCACATCTTACACCTATTCTACATAAAAATGTAACAAAAAGTTTACCTTTGCAATAAAAAAAGGTATGTTAGAAATAGACTTTAGAGAAATAATCACCGTTGGAATGGTTCTTTTTGCTGTAATTGATATTGTCGGAACTATTCCCATCATTGTTGATTTAAGAGCAAAACATGGCCACATCGAATCCGAAAAAGCTTCTGTCGTAGCTGGTATCATTATGATTGTTTTCCTGTTTATCGGTGAACAATTCTTAAGCTTAATTGGTATTGATGTTCATTCTTTTGCCGTGGCTGGTTCCTTTGTATTGTTCTTTCTGGCATTGGAAATGATTTTAGGAATCCGTCTTTACCGTGACGAAGAAGCCAATTCGGCTTCTATTGTCCCACTTGCCTTCCCACTTATTGCAGGAGCCGGGACAATGACTACTTTACTTTCTTTGCGTTCCCAATTTCATACTATAAATATCGTTATTGCGATTATCCTGAATATCATTTTGGTCTATATCGTTTTAAAGTCATCTTCTAAGCTGGAAAAGATGCTGGGAGAGAACGGTCTTGGCGTTATCCGTAAGGCATTTGGCGTTGTACTCCTTGCTATTGCTGTTAAATTATTCGCAGCTAATGTTAAAGGTTTGTTCGTCTAAAATAAATTTTCATAAATTTACCCCCGATGTTCTTTATAAAGTAGTTCCGATTTTCGAAAACACCTTATATGTTGACTGATTTCCTGAACTATTCTTTTTATAATAAAAAACAAAAAATAATCATATTATGAAAATCTTTACTAGCGTTTTGGTTGTTCTAGCATTGGCGTTAATTGTATTCAACATTACCCTGCTTGACTTCAAAAATCCATTTCAAGGAGACAGCGCAGTTGCTTTTATTGGAATCGCAGCTTCTTTCTGTGCCGTTTTAATTCTTTTGATTTTTAGACTTTCTAAAAAGATAGAAGAAAAAATGAACGACGAACTATAATAATGTTTGATGTTCTGATAATTGGAGGAGGCGTTTCAGGAATGTCTTGCGCACTCGTATTGGGTTCGGCAAAAAACAAATCCTTTGCAAAAGATAAAAAAGTGGGCATTTTCACCCATCAAAAAACTTCCTCACTTCAGGAAGCGTTATTTAACAATGCCTATGGAATTGCTCCAGGCACATTAGGCTCTGATTTATTAGCAGAAAGCATCTCGCATTTATCTGACACATACCCTCACATCACACAAATTCCAAACGAAAAAGTATTACGAATCGAAGGCGAATACCCGGAATTCACGGTAACCACCACTAAAAACTCTTACACCACTAAAAATATTGTGGTAGGAATTGGCTCCGCAAATACTTTTGCTATCGAAGGTTTGATGCAATTTGTAGAACCTCATCAAAAATCTTTACCCGAAAAACAACGTATTCAATTGCGAAATAACGACCATAAAGTCACTGAAAGCATTTATGTAATAGGAACACTGGCGGGATGGAGAAGCCAACTGGCTATCGCCGCAGGAAGTGGCGCTGCCGTTGCAACCGATATTCTTACATTATGGAATGGCGGGGTACAAACTCATGCTCACGATAGTATCCGATAAGATTCTTCAAATTCTAAAACCACTGGTACTATTTAGAATTGGATACTTTTCCCAACACAGTTTTTATCATCGCATCGTCTTTTACTATAATTTCATAATAGTAGTTTTCACCATACAATTGTCGGGCAAATTCCGCAGCTAGATAACACTTTACCAACGACTTGCTTGTCTTGAATTTCAAATCTAATCCGTTCTCAAAAATGTATTTTTGAAACGCATTGAAATACTGATCAGTCGCATTCATTTTTGCAGTAAATTGACCAAAACTCAATCCTTTAAAAGCCTCTCTGTTTTTGTCTAATTGTTCGAACACAAAATGACCTACAACCCCTGATTGCAAGATGTAAGCAGTGCTTTCGTTACCATGTTCCACTTCGAGCGGAACAAAAACATCCGGAACAATTCCACCGCCACCGTAAACAATCTTTCCTTTCTTGGTTTTAAACTTTAAAGTGTCCGTTACTTTTATACTGTCCTTTTCATACAATTCACCATTTGCAAAACGGGAATCTGATTCTTTAAAATAGCTTTCATTACCTTTTGAATATGGTTTTTGAATAGAACGCCCCGTTGGCGTGTAATATCTGGCAATCGTCAATCGAACTGCAGAACCATCCTGAAAATCCATTTCACGCTGCACCAGCCCTTTACCAAAAGAACGACGTCCCACAATTGTTCCCCTATCATTATCCTGAATCGCTCCGGCAAGAATTTCACTGGCAGAAGCACTGTTTTCATTAATTAACACAAATACATTTCCATTTTCAAAACTACCTTTTTCGGTAGCAAATGTTTTGTCTATATTTCCGTTTTTGTTTTTTGTAAAAACAATCAATTGTTTGTCTTTCAGCAATTCATCCGCAATCTCGATTGCCTCTTCCATATAACCTCCACCATTATCCCGAACATCAATAACAAGTGATTTCGCCCCTTGCTTTTTTAACTTATCAAGACCTTTTTTGAATTCCTCATAAGTAGTTTCGGCAAAACGATTTATTTTTATATAACCAGTTGTTGTATTCAAGAGCAAGGTTGCATCCACACTTTTTAGAGGAATAACATCTCTCTTTATTTTTATTTTCAATTTTTTACCTTCCGATTTTCTATAAACTGTCACTTCTATCTCAGAACCAACAGCCCCCTTTAATTTAGAGAACAGAGTGTCATTAGGCAATTTGCGTCCAAATAATTTAGTTTTATCAGCATACAAAATTCGGTCACCCGCTTTTATTCCCGCTTTTGCCGAAGGGCCGTTATCAACTGGCTTTATGACTGCAACCGAGTCTTTGTACATGTAGAAATTCACACCAATCCCCACAAAATTTCCTTTCATATTCTCAACAACTTCTGCTTGCTCGCTAGGCGGAATATAAACAGAATGCGGATCTAATTTTGCTAAAATATTATCTACCGTAAGGTTTACAATAGAATCCGTATTTACATCGTCTACATATTCCTTATCAATAAAATCAATGAGCTTATTGAGTTTCGTTTTGGAATTGTTTTTTGCGAAAAATTGATCCTGATCGGGAAAATTCAATAGTCCGCCAAGAAGCATCCCCACAGCCAGTGAGACTCCGATAACAATAGGCAAATATTTCGCATTAAACTTCATTATTCTTCTAATACTGGAATGTGAGCTACTTCCACACCCGCTTTAATTAAAAACTGGATTCCCGAATCATCACGGTACCCATTATGATAAACCACTCTTTTTATTCCTGACTGATGAATTAATTTACTGCATTCTTTACAAGGCGAAAGGGTAATATACAAAGTCGCCCCTTCGCAGGACTGCGTAGATTTAGCTACTTTCAAAATAGCATTTGCCTCAGCATGCAAAACGTCCCAACGTGTTAATCCCTCTTCATCCTCACAGCAATTCTCAAAACCGGACGGTGTGCCGTTATAACCATCTGAAATTATCATGCGATCCCTAACAATAATAGCACCCACCTGTTTGCGTTTACAATAGGATAAAAGACTCCATTCTTTCGCAATTCTAAGATAAGCTTTATCGTATTTATTTATTTTATTTTCGTTCATTTTTTTTATCTGTTCCAAATTTCACTTTCTATAATCATTGGTAAAACCACCCCTATAATAAAGGAAGACATAACCAAAGTCCAATCCCGTTTAGAAAATCTAAAAACGGTTTGCACAATATACGACAATACCAAAACCACAAACACCACCACAATTTGAGCAGCTTCAATCCCTAACGCAAATTCTGCCAAGGGTATTAACTTTGAATTAGCACTGCCTCCAAGAATTGTTTTAAAATAATTTGAAAACCCTAATCCATGGATAATCCCAAAGAACAAGGTGACAAAAAAGATTAAATTGATACTTTCTTTTTTACTTGACTTCCCTGCATTAAAAAGATTAAACAAGGCCGTTATTAATATGGTTATTGGAATCAACAACTCAACAACATTTACTTTGATAGCCACAATACCGTATACTGAAAGCAACAACGCCATGGTATGACCAACCGTAAAAAGAGTTACCAAAAGCACTATTCTTTTCCAATCACTAAATGAAAACGGAACAGCTAATGCTATTAAAAACAACACATGATCATAGGCATGAATATCTAACACATGTTTTAATCCTATTTGAAAGTAAATCCAAAATTCTGACATAGAACGCTAATTAATTAAATTGATTATGGGGTCGTAAACTTACGATTAATTTTGAAAATGATGATTTTGAACAGAACAAATCATTTGTTAAAAATGACTCCCTTTCAACAAAATTTAGGAGGAAAATTGAGACCAATTATCAAAAAATAATTATCTTTATGTTATATAAAACTAACTATTATGCCATTTTCAGACTTATTCAGCAGCGAATTCAACCAAAGAAACAGAGGGAAATTTTCCGCAGTTGTCAATGTGGCTTACGCCAATGGGCACATTTCAGAGGAAGAAAGAAAGTTCTTGGACAAATTAGCCATTGACCTTGAAATTTCGAAAGAGGAATACGAGGAGATTTTAAAAGATCCTACAAAATATCCTATCAACCCACCGTACCTATACATTGAAAGGCTAGAAGCCTTGTACACTTTGTCGCGAATTGTACACAGGGATCATCAACTGGGAGACAAGCAAGAACACCTGTTAACCAAATTTGCCGTTGCATTGGGTTTCACTCCAAGTAATGCAAGTTATATTGTTCACAAAGCACTGACTTTGGTCGATAAAAAAGTAGATTTAGATACTTTTATTTATGAAATGAAAAACATGTACAAATAAAGCATTCACTTTTTCAAAACTAAAAAACTAAAAAACTAAAAAACTAAAAAAGGCTTCCACAATTGTGGAAGCCTTTTTGATTTTAATACTTACTTAATTTAGCTTTATGCATAAATTCTTCAGCCTTTTCAACCATGTTAAAGCTTCCGCAAAAGAACGGAACTCTTTCATGTAATTCTGTTGGTTGAATTTCCATTATTCTATTAAATCCATCAGAAGCTTTTCCTCCGGCTTGTTCTGCAATAAACGCCATAGGATTGCACTCATACAATAATCGCAATTTCCCTTTAGGCGCTTTTGAACTTGTTGGATACAAGTAAATCCCTCCTTTAATCATATTACGATGAAAATCGGACACTAAACTTCCGATGTAACGTGATGTATATGGTCTGTCCCCTTCCTCCAACTGGCAATATTTGATATAATCTTTTACACCTTGCGGAAAATGGACATAATTTCCTTCATTAATCGAATAAATAACTCCGTCTTGAGGAAATTTCATTTTTGGATGCGATAAATAAAAAGTTCCGATGGCAGGATTTAGAGTAAATCCGTTTACACCGTGACCAGTCGTATAAACCAACATCGTAGAAGTACCATAAATTACATATCCGGCAGCCACTTGATTGATTCCGGGCTGTAAAAAATCCTCAAGAGTCACCGGTGTTCCTATTGGTGTTATTCTTCTGAAAACAGAAAAAATCGTTCCCACAGAAACATTGACATCGATATTAGATGAACCATCCAACGGATCCATTAAAACCACATATTTGTTATTATGGCTGTTATCTGAACCCTGCACTGTGATAAAATCGTCATTTTCCTCGGAGGCAATTCCGCATACTATTTCACGATTAATTAGGGTTTGAATAAAAATTTCATTTGCGTAAACATCTAATTTTTGCTGATCCTCACCTTGAATATTTTGTTCCCCGGCTGCACCAACTATGTCTACTAAACCCGCTTTATTTACTTTATAATTGACCACTTTCGCAGCCAATCGAATGGAGTTGATAATCCGGGATAATTCGCCTGACGAATATTGAAAGGCATTTTGATTTTCGATGATAAATTCACCTAATGTTTTGTTGCGTTCTTCCATTACGAAATCGTTGTAGTTGTTTTGAAGTCACAAATATCGGTTTTTTTGTGAAAACAAATTCAATACTATTTATTTAGTTTATCAGTATTGTATATTTGCTATTTAAAGTGGTTTTTTTATGCTGTAAATAGTACTTTAGCAACACTAAATCATTAAAAATAAAATTATGAATATCAGAAGAGGAAATCCGGAAGACATGGAAGCTGTCTTAGGTCTTATTAAAGAATTGGCAGATTTCGAAAAAGAACCGGATGCTGTCCTTATAACTGTTGAAGACTTAGTTCGAGATGGTTTTGGCCCTAATCCTCTGTTTCATGTTTTTGTAGCCGAAGTTGACAATGACCCGAGCGAAAGTATACAGTCAAAGGAAATTGTTGGTATTGCTTTGTACTACTATAGATTTTCAACCTGGAAAGGAAAGACTATCCATCTAGAAGATTTAGTGGTAAAAGATAAAATGAGAGGAACAGGAGTGGGTTATGCCTTATATTCTGAAATCATCAAACAAGGCCAAAAAGATAAAGTGAGAAGAATTGAATGGAATGTTCTTGATTGGAACACACCGGCAATCGAATTTTATGAAAAATCAGGCGCTGTAGTACTAGATGATTGGCGCGTGGCACAAATGAGTGAAGATGCGATCAACTATTTCGTTGATAACAAATTAAAATAAATAGATTAAAAAAAACATTTTTCAAAAAAATATGAGAGTATTCAAATTTGGCGGTGCTTCTGTAAAAGATGCCGATGGGATTAAAAACGTATATGACGTTTTACAAAAAGTGGGTTATGAGGATGTCTTATTAGTGGTTTCTGCAATGGGAAAAACCACCAATGCACTGGAATTAGTTATAAAGAACTATTTTGAGAAATCCGCCGAATTAAATTCTTCTGTACAAGAAGTAAAAAAATACCACAATCAAATTTTATTGGATCTGTTTGAGGATGAAAAAAATGAAGTTTTTGCCGCTGTAAACACTCTATTCTCTGATTTGGAATATTTCTTAGCGCACAACAAATCACCAAATTACAATTTTGTATACGATCAGATTGTCAGTTATGGTGAATTAATTTCAACAACCATATTAAGCCACTTTATGAATTTCATGGGAATAAAAACCCAGTGGCTGGATGTACGTAATTTTATAAAAACCAATGCCAATTACAGAGATGCTGAAGTAGACTGGGATTTGACCCAGAAAAATATCGCCAAAAACGTAAAGGGTAAAATATTAAATATTACTCAGGGGTTCCTGGGTTCTGACGAAAATAATTTCACCACTACCTTAGGACGTGAAGGTTCTGATTATACCGCCGCTATTTTTGCTTATTGCTTAAATGCAGAAAGTGTTACGATCTGGAAAGATGTCCCAGGAGTAATGAATGCTGATCCACGTTATTTTGAAAATGCCAGTTTATTAAATCAGATTTCCTACCGCGAAGCTATCGAATTGGCTTTTTATGGTGCGACTGTAATTCACCCAAAAACCTTACAGCCGTTACAAAAAAAGGAAATCCCTTTGTACGTAAAATCATTTATCAATCCGTTGTTAAAAGGAACCAGTGTTTCAAAAGGAGTTGATTTAGAGCCTTATTTACCGTGTTTTATTGTAAAAAGAAATCAATTATTGATCTCTCTTTCTTCAATTGACTTTTCTTTTATCATGGAAGAGAACATCAGTGAAATCTTTGCTTTATTTCATCAATTTAAAATAAAAGTTAACTTGATCCAGAATTCAGCTATCAGTTTTTCTGTTTGTGTTGAAGATAAATTTGACAACTTCAATGAATTGAATGCTATTCTTTCTAAGAAATTCAAAGTTGAATTTGATGAAAATGTAACTTTATATACAATCAGACATTTCAATGAAAATGCCGCACAAACTGTTGAGCAAAACAAAATAGTTTTATTGAAGCAAGTGAGTCGTGAAACAATGCAAGTAGTGACTAAAGAATAAGTTATAATAATTGTTAATTTGAAAGGAAGGGAGTCAATAATTTTGGCTTCCTTTTTTTTATGGCTTCAAAAACAAAAAAGAACTTTCGAGTTCCAAAACCAAAAACACACTTCAACCGATTTTCCGATTATAAATACTACTTTTGGAACTTTCGAGTTATAACATTTATGTTGAAAAAATTACTTTTTTGGATAGTAATCGGGTACATTTCTGGGCTACAGGCGCAGGAAAACAATACGTTATACCAAACCAAAAAAATTCCACATTCAAAAGACACCATTCACCTCGAAAACAATAGCATCAATTCTGATTTTTTCAAATTGCTGGACGCCCATAACAATCCTATTGATACTTCCTTCTACAAAATAAATTTCCAAAAAGGGACCTTACTACTCAAAGAGAACACCATTCTAGAATCTGATTCTATAACTGTCTATTATTTAAAACTCCCGGATTATTTGACAAAAGAATACCATATTTACGATCCAAGCCGTGTCGTGAGTAATAAGGCTTCGACTGAAAATTTGTATCAGGTTCACGAAGACACACCCAAACAAAACGTACCATTTGACGGATTAAATACTTCAGGAAGCATCACCCGTGGTGTTACTGTCGGGAATAATCAAAATACCGTTTTAAACTCCAATCTAGATTTACAAATCACCGGAAAAATTTCGGAAAAAGTGAGTTTACGTGCCTCCATACAGGACAATAATATCCCTTTGCAGGATGGCGGCTATTCGCAAAAACTAGATCAATTCGATAATATATTTATGGAAGTCTTCAGCGACGACTGGAATATTCGTGCTGGGGATGTTTTCCTCGAAAATAAAAAAACTCAATTCCTGAATTTCAACAAGAAAGTGCAAGGGCTATCAACCAATTTTGACTTTGGAACAGAAAACAACAGTACCAATGTTTTTGCATCAGTCGCCTTGGTAAAGGGACAATACGCTAAAAGTGATTTTACGGGTCAGGAAGGCAATCAGGGTCCCTACAAATTAAAAGGACAAAACGGTGAGTTATATGTTTTGGTAATTTCCGGATCGGAACGCGTTTATGTAAACGGAATTTTATTGAAGCGAGGAGAGAACCATGATTATATTATTGATTATAATGCCGGAGAAATTATTTTCACTCCTCTTTTCACCATAACTTCTGAAATGCGAATCTCGATAGAATACCAATATTCGGATCAAAATTACACCCGATTTGTCACCTATACAGGAGCCACGCATGAAAGCAAAAAATGGAGCTTTAGTGGCTATTTATATTCCGAAAATGATATAAAAAACCAACCATTGCAACAAAACCTGTCCGAAGATCAAGCACAAATATTAACAAATGCAGGAGACAATCCTGACTTAATGATTTCTCCATCTGCATATGAAGATTCGTACTCTGACAATAAAGTGTTATATAAAAAAATAACGGTAAACAATATTGAAGTTTTCGAATACTCGAATAATCCTGAAGACCAACTATTCAATGTTCAATTTAGTCAGGTAGGCGCTAATAAAGGGAATTACATTTTAGCAAATACTGCGACTATAGGACGAATTTACGAATACATCGAACCTACAAACGACATTCCACAAGGAGATTATGAACCGCTAATAAAATTAGTAGCCCCAACAAAAATACAGGTCGCCACTTTTTTAGGAAAATTCAAACCTACCGAAAAGACAGCTGTTGATTTTGAATTAGGTGTCAGTAACAACGACAAAAATTTATTTTCTTCGATAGACGACAGCAACAACAAAGGTTTAGCGGGAAAAATAAATGCAAAACAGCGTCTTTATTCAAAAAAATGGAATATCGATGCTTTTGCTAATTATCAATTTGTACAGGAAAATTTTGCTTCTGTTGAACGACTTTATAGCATAGAATTCAACCGAGATTGGAATCTAAACAGTTCCTTCTCCGGGAATCAAAGTTTTTTGGTTTCGGGATTAAATTTTGATTTAAATCCAAAAACGAATACTCCAAATAAAGGCTTTCTGACCTATCAATTTGAAAAACTGGATTTCTCTGAGAGCTTTTCCGGAAACAGACACACCATCGACGGGATATTTAAATTGAAAGACTGGACGATTCAAAGTCAGGGAAGTTTCTTAAAAAGTGAGAGCAATACTTCAACTTCAAAATTCTTAAGAAATCAATCCCAAATACGCTATCATTTTAGTAAAAATTGGATTGGAAGCAGTCTAAGGATAGAAGACAACCAAGAAAAAGACAAAACTACCAATCAATTTTCGGCAATCAGTCAACGATTTTCCGAAGTTGGATTTTTCACAGGGCGGGGCGACAGTACCAAAGTTTTTGTAGAATTAGGTTACTTAAACAGAGTCAATGACAGTTTACAAAACGGATTAATAGAGCGCGTAAATTCATCTCAAACTTATATTCTGAAATCAAAGGTATTACAAACAAAGAAAAGCGATCTGTCAGTTTTTATTAATTACAGAACCTTGAATTTTGTTGATGTTGCTATTAAGAAAGAATCCTCATTGAATTCCAGAATTGTATACAACGACCGTTTTTTTAATCAATTGATTCAAAGCGCAACCGTTTATGAAACAAATTCAGGAACCATACCCCAACAGGAATTCACCTATCTTGAAGTTCCCGCAGGACAGGGTGTCTACACATGGAATGATTATAACGGTAATAGTATTCAGGAATTACAGGAATTTGAAGTTGCTCCTTTTATTGATCAGGCCAAATATATAAGAGTGTTTTTACCCAACCGAATTTACATCAAAACACATCAAAATAAATTTTCTCAGTCACTTGCGCTAAACCCCAATCAATGGCAAAACGAAACCGGCTTTAAAAAAACACTTTCGTATTTCTATAATCAGACGTCTTTTATTATTGATCGAAAAACCGAAAGTGACGGCAACAATTTCGAATTAAATCCTTTTACTTCGTCGCAGGAAAACATATTAGGGTTGAATTCCAGCATCAGAAACAGTTTGTTTTACAACCGAGGGAAGCAGAATCATTCGGTCACCTATAACTATCTTCAAAATAATTCCAAAAACTTACTTTCCACAGGATCCCAAGAAGCCAAAAATGCCTCCCATCAATTGCAATATGCACATTTATACAAGAAGAGCTGGCTGTTTGGATTTTTTGCCAAAAGTATCCAAACAACGATTAAATCAGAAAATTTCCCCGAGAAAAATTATGAAATCAATGGTTACCAATTGGCTCCAAAAATCAGTTACTTATTTTCGAAAAACACCAGTTGGGATGTTTTTTATGAATTACAAAACAAAGAAAATCAAATTGGAAATTTTGAAACATTACTTCAAAACCGATTAGGAACTTCATTCTCTTATGCAGGAGAGAAAAAAATCACTCTCAATGGAGAGATTTCCTTTTATCAAAATAAGTTTACAGGAAATGAATTTTCTTCTGTAGGATTTCAAATGCTCGAAGGATTACAAACAGGTCAAAACTTCACTTGGAGATTCCTTTTACAAAAAAACCTGACTCAATTCCTGGATATAAACTTCAATTATCAGGGTCGAAAAAGTGAATCCAGTAAAACCATCCATACGGGAAGTGTGCAATTGAGGGCGTATTTTTAAAAGCCTAAAAATAGTACTCTAAAAAAATAATTTGTAATCCTTAATTTACTATTTTTATTATTCCAATTTTAAAATCAGACTGTTATGAAAAATTTACTATTATTTTGCTTTCTTTTTGTTTTTTCAAATAGCTTTTACGCGCAAGAAACAACCACTAAGAAAAAAACAAAGGCTGAAACTGAAAAAGTAACTAAAGAAGTAAAATCTTCTAAAGAAAAAGTGGAAACAAAAAACGAAAAAAATCTAAAAACAACAACTAATAAAGCAGATGCTAAAATAAAAGAGGAATCCACTAAAGCCAAAGCAGATTCAAAAAATGAAAAAAATCTAAAAACAACAACTAATAAAGCAGATGCTAAAATAAAAGAGG
Source organism: Flavobacterium maritimum (assembly GCF_040049085.1). Taxonomy (NCBI): domain Bacteria; kingdom Pseudomonadati; phylum Bacteroidota; class Flavobacteriia; order Flavobacteriales; family Flavobacteriaceae; genus Flavobacterium; species Flavobacterium maritimum. The sequence goes on along the minus strand of NZ_JBDLZY010000006.1, from coordinate 133,815 downwards.
AATCCGCTAAAGCAAAAGCAGATTCAAAAAATGAAAAAAATCTAAAAACAACAACTAATAAAATCGACGCTAAAGTAAAAGAAGAATCCGTAAAAGGAAAAACCAAATCTTCTGTTAACAAGGCTGACGCCAAGATTAAAGAAGAAAGTAAAAAGCCTTTGAAAATAAAAGAAACTAATGAAAAAGCACCAAAAGTCGCCGACAAAGTAACAGGAGAATACAACGGTAAAAAAGTATATACCGGGCCTAAAGGAGGAAGGTATTACATTAATAAAAATGGAAACAAAACCTATCTTCAGGATTAATAACATCCATTAATGATACGAAAGAGGCTGTTCAAAAATGAACAGCCTTTTTTATTTACTAAATAGTAGACTACATTTACCGTAATAAATTAATAGTTTGGTAATATCTTAGAAATACAAAACCCCACTTCATTGAGTAATTTTCAAATTTAAATAACGAACCTATATATCGCCACATGGATTTGAATTCTAACAATAAAACTATTTTGATTGCTCCCTTAAATTGGGGTTTAGGGCATGCTACCCGTTGCATTCCAATCATTAAAGCATTACAGGAAAACAATTACATTCCTATCATCGCATCCGACGGAATTGCTTTAGAATTATTAAAAAAAGAATTTCCTTATATTAAAACATTAGAATTACCCTCCTACCAAATTGAATATGCCAAAAACGGCAAGAATTTCAAATGGAAATTGCTGAAAAACTGTCCAAAAATGATCGAAGCCATTTGGGAAGAAAAAAAAATAATAAAAAAATGGATCAAAAAATATAAAATCGAAGGAATCATTTCCGACAATCGGTTGGGGGTGATCAGCAAAAAAGTCCCTTCAGTATTTGTCACACATCAATTAAATGTTCTAACAGGGAATACCACTTGGATTACGAGTATCCTTCACCAAAATATTATAAAAAAGTATCAGGAATGCTGGGTTCCGGATTTAGAGGGCAAGTCTAATTTAACCGGCAAATTGGGACATCTAAAAAATGCAGATTTTAAGATCAGATATATCGGCCCATTAAGCCGTATTCATAAAAAAGAAACTTCAATAGTCTACGATTTAATGATTATACTTTCTGGTCCTGAACCTCAACGGGGATTACTTGAAGAAAAATTAAAAAAAGAGGTTTTAAAATTTGAAGGAAAAGTAGTTTTCATCAAGGGAATTGTTGAAAAAAAACAAGTAAAAGAACAAATAGACCACGTTACTTATTATAACTTCATGAATACACGCCAACTGGAACAAACTTTTAACGAAAGCGAAAAAATATTGTGCCGTTCTGGTTACACAACAATAATGGACTTGGTAAAACTGGAAAAAAAGGCCTTTTTTATACCAACTCCTGGGCAGTATGAACAAGATTATCTAGCCAAAAAACTAGCAGAAGAAGGATTGGTTCCTTATGCTCAACAAGATGATTTTAAAATGGAAGCTATTTCAGAAATCAAAAAGTACAAAGGATTACCACTAGTAGAAAACACCGTTGATTGGGCAGATTTATTTCAGATTTTTGAAAAATAAAAACTGCTTATTGTTCAGAAAAAACATTGAAAAGATTGGTATATTTGTTTGTATAGAAAAGATTAGTTCTGACATCAAAAAACGGAAGCTTTAGATTAACAAAAGCAATGTAGACACTGATAATCAGAATTTAAAAATCTTTATTAAGTCCTCTCAAAGACTATTTTATTTCTATAAAAAACAAGACTACATTATGGCTTACAAAAAAATGGGTTTTCTTTTTTTTAAAATAAATTATGGCACTAGAATCCATCTCTTTTTTCTGCTTTTTTTAGGCTTCCAATCTACTGCGCAAACAGAGAAAGAAAATCAATTTACAAATGAATACCAATTTAACAGAGTAATTGGTACCAAAACAGCAATCGAATTTAATTTAGCCCATGCCTATACAAGCGGAATTAATGAAACCAATCCTTTTTATAAAAGCTCCCAAATATCAGGTCGGCTCTGGATGCATTATTACACTCTCAAAAAGTGGAAGCTCTCAGGCTTTGTAGCTTATCTATACAATCGGGATGTGCCTGAGATTACTCAAAAAAAATCATCTGAAATACGATTTGCTGCTCAAGCCATTTATTACTTTATCAAAAAAGACTATGTATTAACCAATAGGATTCGAATTGAAGATCGAATTTTAGAACAGTCAAATGCCAGTTTAGAAGTTGTATTTCGTTTTAGGGAAATGGTAAAATTAATATATCCAATTTCTATAGTCAAATTTGGCAAGGGATCGTTATACAGTATTTCGTCTGAAGAAGTTGTTTTTAAGACTAACGGATCTACAACCGGAGAAGATGCTTTTGATCGCAATCGGTTAACTCTGGGACTTGGGTATTCTTTTTCGGATGCTTTTCAATTTGAACTTACTTATATGAATGAATACCTGCCTCGAAATACAAATGACAAGATGTATAATTCCATTTCAACAACCATAATATTTAATGATTTGATTTCTGTTCTGAGGAAAAAAAATGGAATCATTCCAACTTACTAGCAGCTATATAAAAGTTACAATCCAAATTCTTTTTCCGCTACTAAGAAAGAAAAAATTGACAAAGATATAATTTATCAAAATAAAAGAATTCACAATCACTTTTTTAATTCAAATTAGCTCATTAATAGTACCTACAAAAAAACTATAGCAAAAAAAATCGGGACAGATTTAATTCTGTCCCGATTCAACTATTTTTTTTAAGACTTTATTCTCCTGTCTTTTTATCTTCAAACTTTTCGTGTTTAATGATTTTGGCATTTACCATAAAATAAACATACTCAGCAATATTGGTGCAGTGCTCTGAAATTCTTTCCAAATGTTTCAAAACGATCACCAAATTGGTACCTGACACAACTACTTTAGAGTTTGTTTTCATTTCGTTTATAATATCGTGGATAGCATCATCACACTTATTCTTGATGTTTTTATTCAAAACAAATATTTCACCGATTGTACTTTCATCACGTGATAAAAAACACTCATTTGTTTTCACATTGACCAACTCAACTTGTCTTGCCAATTCCGCTATATTAAATTTAGCAATCAAATCATGCTTGTCTTTAATACTTTTGGTTTTCTTGATGATACTAATCGACAAATCTCCTATGCGCTCAATCTCATTGCTAATTTGCATAGCCGACATGATAAAACGCAAATCAGATGCTACAGGCTGTTGTAAAGCAAAAATACTTTGACAAATTTCATCGATTTTCACGTCTAATTTGTCAATTTTTTGTTCTGTTTTCTTCACTTCTTTTCCTTCAGCAACAGGTTCAGAAAGCAATGCATTTACAGATTCACTTACCTGAACCTCAGCAAGTTTTCCTATTTTTACAATTACATTATTTAATTTTTCCAATTCTATTTCAAAGTGTGTCATCCTATAATTTTTAGTTTAAAAGTTTAACGTTTAACCTGTAGAGTTCAAAAGTATAATCAAATTGAAGCGATTAAACTATCAAACAATAATACAATTAAACAACTATCCAAATCTACCTGTGATATAATCCTCAGTTTGCTTTTTCTCTGGCTTGGTAAAAATACTATTTGTTTTTCCCATTTCAATCAATTCACCCATATAAAAAAACGCCGTATGATCACTTGTTCTTGCGGCTTGTTGCATATTATGCGTCACAATTATAATCGTGTATTGCTCTTTTAAAACATGAACTAATTCTTCGATTTTAGAAGTAGAAATCGGGTCCAAAGCACTGGCAGGTTCATCCATCAAAATAATGTCCGGGCTTACCGCCAAAGTTCGTGCAATACACAAACGTTGCTGTTGTCCACCTGATAAGCCTAACGCAGAATCATCCAATCTGTCTTTCAATTCATCCCAAATAGCAGCTTGTTTCAAAGAGGTTTCAACTATTTCGTTTAACTGTGTTTTGTCATTAATCCCATTAATTCTCGGACCGTAAGCAATATTCTCATAGATAGATTTCGGAAAAGGATTTGATTTTTGAAAAACCATTCCGATTTTTTTTCTGATATTCACTACATCTACGTCTTTGCTGTAAATATCAACTCCTTCCACAAGCATATTACCTGTAATTTTCACACTTGGAATCAAATCATTCATTCTGTTAATACATCTCAAAAAAGTAGATTTCCCACAACCGGAAGGACCAATCAAAGCTGTTACTTTGTTAGCCGGAATTTGCATTGATATTTCCTTTAAGGCCTTTTTCTCTCCATAATACAAAGACAAATCCTTAACATCTATTTTTATATCTCTCATTTTATTATTGTTACGTCTAAAATAATATTATTTTGCTTTTCTTCTAATTCTTGATCTGATGACTACTGCTACTAAATTTAATGACAATGTAAGGATTAACAATACTAATGTGGTTGCAAACTGAATTGGCATTGTTTTTTCCACATCCGAAGATTGTGTGGACATAATATAAACATGGTATCCCAAATTCATAAATTGATCACTTAAGGATTTAGGCAAAGTAGCTAAATAATAAGCCGCTCCTGTAAATAATATTGGAGCAACCTCACCGGCTCCTCTACTTACGGCAAGGATTGTACCTGTCATAATTCCGGAAACTGAACCCGGGAAAACAACTTTCCTAATTGTTTGCCACTTGGTTGCCCCCAATGCTAAGCTGGCTTCACGCAACTCACGTGGAATTGTTTTTAATGCTTCTTCAACAGAAACAATAATCACCGGAAGTGTCAATAATGCCATTGTTAAACTTGCCCAGAGAATATTAGGCTGTCCCCAATGCAATTCACCATCATTGAAAGCTGAATCCATTCCTGTCCCGACAAATTGAATAAAGAACCCAAGACCAAAAAGACCAAAAATAATAGAAGGCACTACTGCCAATGTTCTGATTGAAAATCGAACCGCTGCTGCAAATTTTGAATTTTCCTTGGCATATTCCGTTAAGTAAATAGCTGTTATAGTTCCAAAAGGAACCGCAGCTATCGACATCACAATAACCAATATAAAAGTACCAATCAAAGCAGGAAAAATTCCTCCTTTGGTCATCCCGTCAGTGGGGAAAGAACTTATAAATTCCCAAGAAAATTTCTCACGCCCCTGGTAAATAATAATACCTAAGATCACAAACAAAATGGCAATAATCAAAATAACAGCAATCTGCGTCAATCCCACAACTGCTTTTTCTTTTATATCCACCCCTTTATTATTCGACTTAGAAAAAGGGTTTTCCGATATACTAATTGTTTTTTCCATGTTTATTTACCTTGGAATTTCTTAATTAATTTTCCTTTAACATAAAATTCTGCCACTGCATTTAATATAAATGAGAAAATGAAAAGCAAAGACCCAATGAAAAACAACACACTATAATGAGTTTCTCCAAAAACAGTTTCAGCCATTTCAGAACCAATTGTCGCAGCAAAAGTTCGTACACTTTCGAATGGATTGGCCGATAACAACGCTGCATTTCCAGTTGCCATCAATGCAATCATCGTTTCGCCAAAAACCCTGCCTATACCTAATAATATTGCGGCAAAAATCCCAGGTGTCGCAGCAGGCAAAATCACAGAAAATGCTGTTTGTGCTTTACTCGCTCCCAAAGCCAAACTGGCCTCGGTATATGTTTTCGGTACTGCCGATAAGGCATCTTCTGAGATAGTATAAATAATTGGAATTGCTGCCAATGCCATTGCTACACCACCTATAAAAGCATTCAATCGAGAATCATAACCAAAAATATCCTGAAAAAAAGTTGCCAAAACCATCATGGCAAAAAATCCAATTACCACCGATGGGAATGCTGCCAACATCTCAATTATCGGCTTTATGATTTCTTTTCTTCTATTGGAGGCAAAACAGGAAGTATAAACAGCTGCTAATATAGCCAAAGGTCCTGCAATCAGCATAGCAATGACAGTAACCTTTAAAGTCCCGATAAGTAAGGCCAGCAAACCAAAACGAGGATTATCCGACACAGGAACCCATTCGGTAGAGAAAAAAGTACTCCAGGTTTTATCAGCTCCTTCTTTGTTCCCAGTTACTTTTTCATCGATTACAACTTCTTGATTCACCGAAGAGTCGGGATTCAAGTCCTCGGTTACGGTCCCATACGTTTCTGGTTCCGCAGATTCTGTTTCATTCCCAGCAGGGTTTAAATCTTCGGTCTGTGTTCCGTAACTTTCAGGTTCTAGATCTTCCGCCGGGGCGCCATAGGTTTCTGGTTGGCTTTCTTCAACTGAAGTTTCGGCTCCATAACTTTCTACTTTTGTTCCAGTACTTGTTTGTATTTCGGTTTTTTCTTTCGTTTTTTCACTAAAACTGAATAGTGGTAACGACTCTTTGAAAACAAAAATAAATATCAGAAAAATAATAGCTATCGATAAAAATGCTACAGAAGAAATAACTTTCTCAGCCAGAAACTCAGAGAGTCTGAACTGTTTTTTCAAACTCTCTTTGGTAAAAGTTTGTTTATTTGGAAGTGAAGAATTCATTTAATTGATTTAAGAATTCATATATGTAAATTTCATTTATGAGTGATCATATATGTTATCGCTTTTTATCTGATTGCATTTGCTTTCGCAAAATTGTTACTGATGGCGATTTCATAATTCTTTAAAAAAAATCCCTCTATAATAAAAGAGAGGGATTTTTTTACTTTTTATTTTACAGGAAAATAACCTACTGTTTCAATCATTTTCTGCCCTTCCGGACTCAAGATCCAATCAATAAAAGCTTTTGTTTCACCTGTTGGCTTAGATTTTAAATACATATACAAATATCTTGAAATTGGATATGTTTTGTTTTTTATCGTCGCTGCTGTTGGCAAAACACCTTTGCTTTTAGCATCTTTCTTCACTTTACAATCTTTTACCCCTTCAGCATAAGCTGCACCACCATATCCGATGCTGTACTTGTCTTTTTTAACTGCATTTACAATCGCAGCTGTTCCAGGTAAGGTTTGACATGCTGGAGAAAAATCAGTTTTCACTACATGTTCTTTAAAAAACTCAAAAGTTCCTGAGCTGCTCTCTCTACCATACAATTGGATTTTTGCATCTGCTCCTCCTACTTGTTTCCAGTTAGTAATTTTTCCAGAGAAAATGTCTCCTAACTGTTGTATTGTCAATTCAGAAACAGTATTTCCTTTGTTTAAGAAAACTGATAAACCGTCTTTGGCACAAGCGATTTCAATTCCATTTTTATTGTATTTCGCTTTAATTTTTTCTAATTCAGCAGGTTTTATAGGACGGCTTGAATTAGCAATATCTGTAGAACCATTAATTAATGCTGCAATACCAACTCCAGATCCACCACCAGTTACCTGAATCGTAGTCCCAGGATGTTTCTTCATATACGCTTCAGCCCACTGTTGTGATAAAATCACCATAGTATCTGAACCTTTAATCGTTATTTTACTTAAAGAAGTAAACGAATACCCAATAGTCATTACAACTAATACTATCGCTGCTATTTTTATTTTAGTTTTATTCATTTTTAAAGTTAATTTAAATATTCGACAAAATTAGAGGCCTCACGTTAACTGCGTGTTAAGCCAGTATTATTCAATCTTTATTCTTTAGTTTGTTTTTACAATAGTTTTACAATAAGAAAACCGTCACTGGAGGTTTTCTTATATTATTTGCAATTAAAAATTAAATTGAGCTTGTAATCTTAGCAAATTCCCTCTTTGTCTGTTATCAGGAAGTGCGCTGTCCTCGAATGTTCTGTCGGCAATAACCCATTCTGCAACTAATTCAAATGCTTTGATTGGTTGCCATTCTATTCCCAACTCGTAGTCTCTTACTATATAACTTCTGGCATCTTTTTCAAATTTCTTTCCGCCATCATAATATTGAAACTTAGCAAAAGGATAAATATATTGGTGTTTCGGCAAATCCCATTTGTAATTTAAAGTAACATATCCACCTTCTAAATCAGACACATCCACAGAATTTGTCATTTTATCGTAACGTGGCCCTTTACCGATGTTATATTCTGTTTGGATTCCAAATGGTTTAGGATAAAGAACAAAAGTTGCTGCTACTCTTTGATCATCTACATACTGCTTATTCAAAGGCGTAGTCACTCCTGGCAAAAGTTCAGTTGTAAATGCCCATTTCCCAGTGTAAGCCTGAATACCTGGTTCGATAATTTGGCTTCCTATAACAAAAGGATAAGATGCTCTTGCCACAACATGCAAATTTCTATTTGCCTCTGATTTATTCGCTGTTTGTCCGTTATAAGCTCCAAACGCAAATACACCATAATCTCCAGAACCTTTGTATCCCTCTTTTACAAGCATTGCAAAACGCTCTCTAATCTCACTTGGAGCCCACATAAAGTAAATCCCCAAATCACGTTCGTTAGCAACGGCACTATTCAAACCATCATTTCGATCCAAAGTCAAACGGTTTTGGCTGGATTGTAAATTTTCAAAACCAAAAGGCACTTTACTTTGACCAACTCTAACTCTGTATTCTCTCTCTTTATCAAATGACAAATCAAAATAAGCATCTCTAATTTGAGCAAAATTATTGATACCGGTTGAAGGAGAACTTGCAAAGTCTGGTTGAATATAAAAATATACGTTTGGATGAATTTGTCCCGAGAAAACAATTCGGGCACGTCTTATGAAAAGACCATTATTAGATTCCGCATCAGCAGCTGTTGAAGTAGTTCCCCAAGATTTATCACATTGCTCACAAGACACTTTATCATTTGTTGAAAACAACCCATTGTATCTTACTTGTACATAACCTCTAATTCCTATATTATCGTACCAATGCTCTTTTTTGGGCTTGCTTTTTTCTTCAGCGGCCTTTGCTTTATTCACAGAATCCATTACACGAACGACTTCTTTTGCAATTTCATCTTTCTTTACATCTTGCGCATTAGCCACACATGATAGCATAACCAAACTTGCAAATAAAATTTTTTTCATTTTCTTATGATTAATTTTTTTGCAAAGGTGATACTGCTATGTTAAGCTAATGTTAACATAATATTATGTTGATGATAAATTAATGTCATTCCGCAATTAACCTACTGGTTACAAAGATTTTAAATTTAAGGTTTTACTTTTTATTTAATAATAAACTTACATTTAATTAATTAATATTTCATCTCTATTCCCTTTGGAGATTCAGATAGAAATATCCTTAAAGACTTTAAAAAATCGAACTTTAATTAATTCTTTTTCGATTGTTGCTTCTTCTTGGCCTTTTCTATTGTAAAGGAAAACTCCGAACCAATACCAAATTCACTCTCCACATAAATTTTTTCTTTATGGGCTTCTATGATATGCTTCACAATTGCCAATCCTAATCCGGAACCTCCTTCTGAACGCGAGCCACTTTTATCAACTCTGTAAAAACGTTCAAAAATTCTTGAAATATTTTGCTTCTCTATTCCTTCTCCATTGTCCGTAACACGAACCAACACTTTTTTATTCGTCAAATTAACTATTGCAACTTCCGTTTCTCCACCTTCTTTTCCATACTTAATAGAATTGACAATTAAATTTTGAACAACCTGTTGTATTTTATCTTTGTCTCCTCGAACCAAAATGGGTTGTAAGTACTCATTCTCAAAGGTCATTTTGATTTTCTTTTTATCGGCTTTCATTTCCAATAAATCAAAAACACTCTGAATCAACTCCACTATGTCAAAATCAGAAAAATCTAAATTCAGATCTCCAGATTCTAATTTGGTAATCATATCCAAATCTTCAACTATGTATATTAAACGCTCCACTCCTTTTTCGGCACGTTTCAGATATTTTTTACGAACCGTTTTATCGTCCATCGCTCCATCCACTAAGGTGGACAAATAACCTTGTACGGTAAATAAAGGAGTTTTCAATTCATGGGAAACGTTTCCAAGAAATTCTCTACGGTATTCCTCCCGAACCTGAAGCATTTCAATTTCGAGCTTTTTATCAGTAGCAAACTTCTTAACTTCACGAGTCAGCGTTTCCATATCCGTAGTTATAGGCTGATTTATGAATGAACTGGACTCCAATAATGAAACATCATCGTATATCTTTTTTACTCGTCTATAAATAAACCGTTCCACCCGATACTGCAGAACCAAAAAAGAAAATAAATAAATAACGATAAGACATATAATACCAAATAACAACACGTTATTCCCCTTAGATCCAAAGAAAAATAACGCCATTAGCATTACAAATCCACTAGCAAAAAGACTAATGAATAAAGAAGACTTTATAGCAAACTTATAGGTTTTCTTAAAATTAATTTTCATTTACAACTAACTACAATATTCTTTATTAAATCAATTTGAATCCTTTTTTATAAAAAGAACCATCTTAATTACACTTCAAATTTATACCCAACCCCTTTAATGGTTTTAAAAAGATCTTCACCAATTTTTTCACGGAGTTTTCTAATATGTACATCTATAGTCCTACCGCCGACAATAACCTCATTTCCCCATACTTTATCTAAAATCTCATCCCTCTTGAACACTTTTCCGGGTTTAGAAGCTAATAAATAAAACAATTCAAATTCTTTTCTTGGTAAAGCGATTTCTATATTGTCTTTTACAATTTTGTATTCTTCGCGATTAATTTCGATTCCGCCTACATTAAGTGTTTCGCTATTTTTCTCTTGTTCTTTTAATCGGCGTAATAATGCTTTTACTTTACTAACCAATAATTTTGGCTTGATTGGTTTCGTAATATAATCATCGGCACCGGCATCAAAACCAGCTACCTGAGAATAATCTTCACTTCTTGCCGTCAGGAAGGTAATGATTACATTATTAAGTTCAGGAATTTTTCGGATATTCTCACAAGCTTCCATTCCATCCATCTCCGGCATCATTACATCCATTATAATTAGGTCTGGCATTTCTTTTTTGGCAACAGCCACTGCTTCTTTTCCATTTACCGCAGTAACAATTTTATATCCTTCTTGAGTAAGGTTGTAACCAACAATTTCTAAAATATCCGGTTCATCATCTACCAACAGGATTTTAATGTCTTTTTTTTTCATAAAACAGCAAAAATTTATATTTATATCATTACATATTATTTCGTTAAAATATGTCCTGATTTTCGTTTGCGATGGTAAATATACTGATAAAACAGCACTCAAAACACCTGTTAACCGTAATTTAATATGGTAACAATTTGGTAATATATACTGTACAAAAACATAATCTCACGGTAACTTGAACTTTACAAAGCCGTCCTTAATTTGCAAAAATTAAACAAGACAAAAAAAATGAAATTAAAATTTCTAATTATTACATTATTCATTTGTGTATTAGGATTCTCGCAAAACAAAGGAACTATTTCAGGAACTTTAAGTGACAAAGACTCCAACAACATGCCACTTCCCTTTGCTAACGTTTTGATAAAAGGAACTAAAGCAGGAGTTAACACCGACTTAGACGGAAAGTATGCGATTGCAGTTGTCCCTGGAGATTACATTATACAATTTAGCTTTGTAGGTTATGAATCTATAGAAACCCCGGTAACGGTAAAAGCAAATGAAACCCTAACAATAAACAAAACATTAGGATCAGGAAGTTACAAACTGGAAGATGTTGTGGTAAAAGCAAACGTTAACAGACAAAAGGAAACTGTTTTGTTATTGGACCAAAAAAATGCTGTTGAAATCAAACAAACTATCGGAGCCCAAGAACTATCCAGAAAAGGAGTTAGTGATGTGGCTACAGCGGTTACTAAAACAACAGGTATCACCAAACAAGAAGGTTCAGGTAACATCTTCGTAAGAGGATTAGGAGACCGTTACAATTCAACTACTATGAATGGTTTGCCAATTCCTTCCAATGACCCTGAAAAGAAAAACATGAATCTTGATATTTTTTCAACAGATATTTTGGAATATGTTTCTATTGACAAAGTATACAACAGCAGATTGTACGGTGATTTTGCAGGTGGAAATGTTGATATCGTATCCAAAGACTACAAAGGAAATGGATATTTTAGAATTGATATCGGATCTGAAGTAAATACCAATGCTGTTAGTAAAAATAATTTTTCATTACAAGACAACATTAACAGTTCAGGATTCAGCACCTCATCAATCCCAAGCAATCCATTAACACAGTACAACTACAACACTTTGCAACTTGACAGCAAAGGCCCAATAGGAAGTTCTATAGCTCTTTCAGGTGGGGAATCTTTTAATTTAGGAGGAGAAAGCAAATTAAACCTTTTTGCAACTGTTTCTTTTGGAAATGACTACACATCCAGAAAGGATGGTTCTGCTAAAGGGAGTGTAAACGGAAATGGTGTTATAAACAAAGATTTCGACACCTATTCTCTTGATAGCTACAATACCAATTTTACTGCAATGACTAACATTGGTTACAAGATAAACAGCAAAAACAAGATCAACTTCAATACTGTTTTTATAAACAACTCAACATTAAGCAAAGAAGAATATTCTGGATATATAGTTGATATTGCCAATGATGGAAACGGTTTTATTCGCAGGAACAAATATGAAAAAAACAGTTTGTGGATTAATCAATTATTAGGTGAGCATAAATTTAATGATCGTTCAAAATTCAATTGGGGACTTTCTGCCAATACAATTGATGGTGATATGCCTGACCGAACTCAAAATATTTTGAGAAAAGAACCAAATGGATACGTTTTATCAAGCATATCCGCTCCGGATAACCACAGATACTTTCAAAAATTATCTGAAGACGAAACAGCAGCTAATTTAGCTTTTGATTACAAATTCAGCAAAACTGGAGAAGGGGAATACAAAGGTAAATTTACCGCAGGGTATAACGGAAGGTTTAAAACCAGAGACTTTGAGGCAACACAATTTAATTTCAAAGCCAACCAAGGTTTTACTAATACTATAGTTGACCCAAATAATTTGGATTTATTTTACAACCAACAAAACCTTGATAACGGTTATTTCGAGATTACAACTTTCAGAGGAAATTCTCAAGTTTCTAATGCGTTGAAACCACAGACTTATAACGGTGAACAATTCATAAATGGTGGTTTTTTGAATACAGAATACAAATGGGATAAACTTTCAGGAGTTCTTGGTTTAAGAGGAGAATATGTATTTCAAAATGTAGAATGGAACACACAACTTGATCCTAGCGGAGGAAAAAATGAATTAGATAAAGTTGCCTTTTTACCAAGTTTAACGATGAAATACGAGTTGAACGAAAAGCAAAATCTACGTTTTGGCTTCAGCAAAACCTACACCCTACCTCAATTCAAAGAAAGAGCTTTATTTGTATATGAAGACGTAACTGAGGTAAAAGTTGGTAACCCAAATTTATATGCTTCCGATGATTACAATCTTGATTTGAAATGGGAGATGTTTCCAAAAAGCGAAGAATTATTATCAGTAACCGCTTTTGGAAAATACATTCAAAATCCTATGAATGAAGTTACTATCGCATCATCAACCAATGATATTTCATTCATTAACACAGGTGATTTCGGTTATGTTGGAGGAGCAGAAATAGAATACAGAAAATTACTTTTTAATATCGATGAGAATAACGCCAAAAAACTTTCAGCAGGAATAAACGCTTCTTATTTATATAGCAACCAAGATTTAAGTACGGAAAAAGTCATTGCTGAAACAGATTATAATGTAGTATTCACCAACAACGAAAGTAAGTTTACCGGTGCTTCTGACTTATTACTAAATGCTGACATATCCTTATTCAACGAATGGAATAACAAAGAAAGTAATTTGAACACTACTTTAGCTTATACTTACTTCTCCGACAGAGTCTATGCAATAGGTACTAACGACAGAGGTAATTTAGTTGACAAAGCCTTTGGCTCATTAGATTTTATAGCTAAATCTAAATTAAACAAAAACCTGGGTCTTGATTTTGTAGTCAAAAATATACTGGACCCAACCATCGACAGAGTTCAAAAAAACAAAACGGAGGACATTAATGTCTTATCCTACAAAAAGGGACTTACGTTTAGTCTTAACTTAAATTATCAATTTTAAAAAAAGAGGGCAGTTATCACTGCCCTCTTTTTTTGCGCATACTTTGTTAATATTAGAAACATTAAGATAACAATAGTCTAAAGTTTATTTAAACTAACATTCACAATCGCTTAACCTCAAAAAAAATAAATCAACCAATATTTGCAATAACAAAATCAAGTACAAAAAACTATTAAAATCATGAAAAAATCATTCTTACAATTATTCGGAATTCTTGCTTTATCTGCATCATTCTTTACAAGCTGTTCAAGTGACAGCACAGACACTCCATCATCAACATTTGTTGTTGATCCTAACAACTTTACTGGAATCATAAATGACGGAGAAGTTGTTCTTTCTGCGGGAACAACATATAAATTGACTGGAAAATTACAAGTAAATGCTGGTGCAACTTTAACCATCCCTGCAGGAACAAAAATTGAAGGAACTGGAGGAACAGCTTCTTATATTGCTATTGCCCAAGGAGGAAAATTAAACGTAAACGGAACCAGCTCTAATCCTGTTGTAATGACAAGCGGATTAACAACTAAAAAAGCTGGAGACTGGGGAGGTTTAGTAATTTGTGGTAAAGCTCCAATAAACCGAGTAACTGGTGGAACAAGTACTGCACAATCTGAAGTTGCCGACTTAACTTACGGAGGAACTATAGCTAATGACAATTCTGGTTCTATCAGATACTTAAGAATTGAATATGCTGGTGCAGCATACAACAGTGAAAAAGAATTCAATGGTGTTTCATTATTTGCTGTTGGTTCAGGAACTACTTTCGAATACGTAGAAGCTTACCATGGTGCTGATGACGGATTTGAATTCTTCGGAGGATCAGTGAACACTTCGAACCTAATATCTTTTGGTAACGAAGATGATCAATTTGACTGGACAGAAGGATGGATGGGAACAAATACTAACTGGTATGGTAAATTATCTTTCGGAAAAGGAAACAGAGGAATTGAAGCAGACAACTTTGAATTAGGTTTTGCAAATACTCCAATATCTAATCCATCAATCACAAACATTACTTTAATTGGTGCAGGAAGTGCAGCTGACGCAACAATTTACACAGAAAACCAAGGTTTGAAAATGAGAAGAGGAACAAAAGCTATTTTCTCTAATGTTGTTCTAAGCGACTGGAAAACTGGAATCGATGTAGAACATGACGAAACTATCGCAGGTGTTGGAACATCTTTAAAAGTTACCAATGTTAACTATATAGCTATCGCAACAAAAACCAAAGGAAAGAAAACTGACGGAACTTCTGCTGATGTATCTGCAGTTGCTACAGAATTAGCTACAGCAACTGGTGCCGGAAATGGTGTTGCTGCTCCAACTTGGTCTTCAGGATGGTCAGTAGGTCTATAATAAAACCAGCTAAAAACATCAAAAAGAGACTGTTATAAAAAACAGTCTCTTTTTTTTTGGATTAACTTTAATTTTTTTGTTTATCTTTACTATTCCAAATCGAAGCTAATGATAAAAAACTACTCTTATATTACAATCTTACTGGTTTTCTTCTTTTCTCTAAGCCTTTCGGCTCAGGAAGTTAAGCAACAGCCAAAACTACAAGAGACCTCTTCAATAGAAGGTCTGAGCTTGTACCCGAACCCTGTGAGTAATGGTAAAGTATACATTACATCAAAAAATGATTTAGATAAAGAAATCCAAATTTTTGATGTCTTAGGTAAAAAAGTACTTCAAACCGAATTAAGCTCAAAAGAACTAAATGTTTCCAATCTTTCACCTGGTGTATACATCATAAAAATTAAAGAAGAAGAAGCATCCTCCACCAGAAAACTAATCATACGATAAGCAATTATCAAAGAATCTAGAAGCTCCAAATAACTTGGAGCTTTTTTTATTTCTGTTTTCATTAGGACTTCATTCGATTTCTCTATTCTTGAACTGCTTCTATTCCATTTAATTTTTAATTACTTTTGTAAAAAAATAATTCTTGATTACAGCAAACGATATATTTACCATTACCAATCAAAAGCAATTTGAAAAAATAGCTTTAAAAGTGTTTCGTTTTCAATATGAGAATAACGCCGTGTATCAGGAATTTTGCAATTTTCTAAAAACGGATGTCCAAAAGGTAAAATCAATTTATCAGATTCCGTTTTTACCCATTCAATTTTTCAAAAGCCATTCTGTCGTTTCCAATTCAAACCCCGTTGAAGCAACATTTACAAGCAGTGGAACAACCGGAATGACTACCAGCAAACATTTAGTGACTGACGTTTCTATTTATGAAGAAAGTTACCGCAAAGGATTTTCCCAGTTTTACGGTAATATTGAAGATTATGTAGTACTGGCTTTGCTCCCGTCTTATCTTGAAAGAGAAGGTTCCTCCTTAATTTATATGGCCGAAGATTTAATTCGACTGTCTCAGCATTCCGAAAGTGGGTTTTACCTCCACAATCATGATGAACTTATCAAAAAACTAATCGATTTAGACCAATCCGGTCAAAATGTAATTCTAATTGGGGTTACTTACGCTTTATTGGATTTAATTGAAAAACAGACTTTTCAGTTACAAAATACCATTATAATGGAAACCGGAGGTATGAAAGGTAAACGAAAAGAAATGATTCGTGAAGAATTACATGAGCAACTTTGCAATGGCTTTGGCGTTTCGGCCATTCATTCTGAGTACGGCATGACCGAATTACTTTCACAGGCCTATTCTCTAGGCGAAGGCGTATTTGAATGCCCTTCCTGGATGCAAATACTTGTTCGAGATACCGAAGATGCACTAACCTATGTAAAAGAAGGTAAAACAGGCGGAATTAACGTAATAGATTTGGCCAACATCAACTCCTGTTCTTTTATAGCCACTCAGGACTTAGGCAAAAAAAATCCCAACACTTCTTTTGAAGTATTAGGACGTTTTGATAATTCTGATATTAGGGGTTGTAACTTAATGGTCGTCTAAAAATTTTATTTTTAAAAAGCATAGACGATTCCCACTCCCAAAACTTGTTTTAACTGCGCTTTTGGACCAACAATGACTTGTTCTCCATCAACTTCTTCCTTCGCTTTTATATCATCATCGTAAATAAGTCTGGCTCCAACATTTGCTTTCACATATTGATTAACCACCAAATCAAACAATACATCATAATCAACATCGACATTCCCAAATTGATTGATATAATCCGAGTACAAACTCAGCTTATTAACGAAATTGATATTCTTAGCTATTTCCGTTTTATAAAAACCGGTTAACAAGAAACCAAGCTCCATTTTTGATTTTTCACCCTCTAAAATCAAGTTACCATCTATATCATATACAGCCTTTTTAACACCAAAAGCCCCTTGATTAGCTAATCTTTGATCTAAAACCAAGGTAGTCTTCCACGTGAACGGCGAAATATAAAACACTCTAGACTTATCTTTTTTGGCATTTTCGGCTCCAACCCCCATAAAAAAATAGGCTGGCGCAAATGGCCTTGAAATAGCAAGTTCAGTGTTTGGATAGGAATACCCGTTGGTAAATTGTGTATTAAAATTGAACTTTGCCGAATGATACCAACTCGTGATTGTATCCTGTCTATAACCAAACGTAGAATCAAACTGTAAAGCATCATCGGTTTTCCTCATCTCAATTCCATCCTGTTTATTTAAACCGTAACGAACAATCAACTGATTCACCCACTTGCGGTTACCTTTAGCATAAACTCTGGAAAAATCCCCTTTAAAAAGCCCCGAAACAGAACTCGTTCCACCGGCACTCCAGTTGACAAAAGCGATTTCGGAAATATCAAATCCTAAAGTATTTTTCTTTGTCCAATTTGACAAGGTATCTGGCGATTTCGACAAGGTATCTGGCAATTTTGTTTGTATAAAAACCTGAGCAAAATTACTGATGGAATAGGAAAGCAGTATAAATAAAATTGTAGAGCGGAATAACTTCATTCGGTTAATTTTTGTTTTTCGGGACTGCAAAATAATTATTTTCAATCGTTCTAAAAAAGGTTTCTAAACTTTTAACGTCGATTTCACAATATTGTTGTAACTGAGCTACAGTTCCGTGTTCAATAAATTCATCAGGTATGCCCAGTAATTTTATTTTTAAATCATAATGGTTAGCAGCTGCGAATTCAAGAATCGCACTTCCAAAACCTCCTGTAACCACTCCATCTTCAATGGTGATTACACTTTCAAATTCGGAAAAAATGATATGAAGTAACTTTTCATCCAGAGGCTTTACAAAAGCAAAATCGTAATGTGCAATTGCTGTTGGATTATTGATGTTCTCTAGAGCCAAAGCAACATTATTACCAATAGTTCCATTAGACAAAACAGCCACCTTAGTTCCATTTTTCAGACAATTAGCTTGACCTATTTCCATTTTTTCGTAACACCCGAAACTTTTGGTCTTCCAATCTGTAAATATCCCTCGACCTCGCGGATAGCGTATCGCGATAGGATGATCCAAACCCAATTGGGCAGTAAATAAAATATTTTGCAAAGCAAGCTCATTCATTGGCGCATACACAATCATATTGGGAATGCATCGCAAATAAGCTAAATCAAAAACGCCGTGATGTGTAGCTCCGTCTTCACCAACTAATCCCGCACGATCCAAACAAAAAATTACTGGTAAATTCTGTAATGCCACATCATGAATCACCTGATCATAAGCCCGCTGTAAGAATGTTGAATAAATATTGCAATAAACAATCATCCCTTGGGTAACCATTCCAGCCGCCAATGTAACAGCATGTTGCTCGGCGATTCCAACATCAAAAGCGCGTTCTGGAAGCGCATCCATCATAAATTTGAGAGAACTTCCTGAAGGCATCGCAGGTGTAATACCCACTATTTTTTCATTTTTCTTAGCTAAATCCAATACCGTCAATCCAAAAACGTCTTGGTATTTTGGTGGTAAATTTTCTTCCGATTTTGGAAGTAATTCACCAGTGGCCGCATCAAACCTTCCCGGCGCGTGGTATTGCACCTGATTTTCTTCTGCCTGCTGCAATCCCTTTCCTTTGGTAGTCATAACATGAAGAAATTTAGGTCCTTTTACTTTTTGCAGACGTTTCAATTCCTTGATTACCGCAAAAATATCATGTCCGTCTATTGGCCCTGAATAATCAAAATTCAAGGACTTAATCATATTATTTTTTCTGGAATTTTTCCCATCTTTTACCGCAGTGAGATACTTTTTCAAAGCACCGACACTCGGATCAATCCCGATTGCATTATCATTGAGAATAACCAATAAATTAGCATCGGTAACTCCGGCGTGATTCAAGCCTTCAAAAGCCATCCCTGATGCAATGGAAGCGTCTCCAATGACAGCAATGTGCTGCTTATCGAAATCTCCTTTTAAGTTTGAGGCAATCGCCATTCCTAAAGCTGCCGAAATAGAAGTGGAAGAATGGCCTACGCCAAAAGCATCATAAACACTCTCACTTCGTTTGGGAAAACCGGACACTCCATTCCATTGACGATTGGTATGAAAATTTTCCCTTCTTCCTGTCAAAATTTTATGTCCGTAAGCTTGATGTCCGACATCCCAAATCAATAAATCATCAGGGGTATTGAACACATAATGCAAAGCAATAGTCAGTTCTACAACTCCCAAACTGGCTCCAAGATGCCCTTCTTTCACCGAAACAATGTCAATAATAAAATTACGTAATTCCTGAGCAACTTGAGGAAGTTGTACTTCATCGAGCTGCCTTAAATCGGTTGGAGAATTTATGTTTGAAAGTAAATTATTTAACATAAAGCAAATGTACGAATTGAATTCTTATTTTTGTAACTATGATAAATCCTTTCACCGACGAATACTTTATGAAAAAGGCCTTACAGGAAGCTGAAATAGCTTTTGATAAAGGTGAAATTCCTGTTGGAGCCGTTATCGTCATAGATAATAAGGTCATCGCCAGAGGTCATAATTTAACCGAAATGCTGAATGATGTTACTGCACATGCCGAAATGCAGACGATAACTGCTGCAGCAAACTTTCTGGGTGGAAAATATTTGATAGGCTGTACTCTTTATGTTACTTTAGAACCTTGCCAGATGTGTGCCGGCGCTTTGTATTGGAGCCAAATTTCGAAAATCGTTTTTGGCGCCAGTGATGAAAATCGGGGCTTTACAAAAATGGGGACACAATTACACCCAAAAACTACCGTTGTTCGAGGAGTTTTGGCAGAGGAAGCATCGGACTTAATGAAACGTTTTTTTGCAGCGAGAAGGAAATAATATTTCGAGTTCAGTATAAAAAATTACTTACATTTACTACATAAAACTAATTCTTAATTTTATGGAAGACAAATTGAAATCATCAATAATTATTTCTCTTGCGATAATTATTACGGCTTGGATATTGGGTAATTCTTTTCAAAACAGAAATAAAAACCTGGATTCGATATCGGTAATCGGTCTAGGAACAAAGGATTTTGTATCAGATGAAATTTTATGGTCCGGCAGTTTCACCGCTGCTAACATGGATATCAAAGAAGCCTACAATAAAATCATATCCGACCAGAAAATAGTTTCAGCTTTTTTTATAAACAAGGGGTTTAAGCCTTCAGAATTTAGTTTCGGCGCAGTAAATTTTCAAAAAAAATACCGCCAAATTACCATCGAAAATTCCGAGAACCAATACGACAAAAAATACGAACAAATATTTGACGGATATCAAGCCACACAGTCTATTGTATTTATAGCCAAGAAAAATCCTGATTTGATGAAACGGATAGAATCAGTTTCCAGTAAAACTTCGGAATTAATTAATTCCGGAATTGAGCTAACTTCTAATTCTATGCAATACACCTATTCCGGTTTGCCTACTTTAAAACAAAGTTTAATAGAAAAAGCTACCAAAGATGCCAGTGAACGCGCTAATAAAATTGTGAATACCGCAAATGGGGCCATTGGAAAACTAAAGACTGCCAGCATGGGCGTTTTTCAGATAACGGGACAAGGCTCCACAGAAGAGGATAGTTATGGTGGAATTAATGATACCGAGAGCAAAAACAAAACAGCAAGAATAACGGTTCGACTGGAATATGAGTTGGATTAATAAACTATAAGTCTCTATTGAAAACGAATGTCCTAGCCCAGATTACTTCACTTAATATTTATTTTCCATAGGAGTTCAGTAAACTTCGTTTGTAGTGAAAATCCTTTTCTTTTTTTCTTTAAAAAAGAAAAGATTACTTCACTTAATATTTATTTTCGTAGGAGTTCAGTGAACTTCGTTTGCAACGAACAGCTGGAAAAAGCTCCTAAAAAAAAGACATAAAAAAACCGCCAATCTCACGAAAGGCGGTTTTATTTTATTCTGAATCTATTCTATAATAGCATTTTCTTTTTTATCATAGAAATGATATTCTAAATACGTGTAAGCGTCACGAGGTATGATTTTCACCCATTTTTTATGTTCAAAGAACCACTTTGAACGTATTGATGGAAAACCTTTGGTAAGGTATGCAGCCACAAATGGATGTACATTAAGAACAACTTCATTGTGGGCTTTTAAAACTCTTTCTAAATCGGAAGCAATTTTATCAATGATCAGTATTGGCGCTTCAATTTCGCCATGCTCATTGTTTGGATCTTCTTCTCTAGTTTTAATATTTACTTCTGGTCTTACTCTTTGTCTGGTAATTTGAACTAATCCAAATTTGCTTGGAGGTAAGATTTTGTGTTTCGCTTTATCATCGCTCATTTCTTCTCTCAAGAAGTCGAACAAGACTTTACGATTTTCGGGATTTGACATATCGATAAAATCGATTACGATAATACCACCCATATCACGAAGACGCAATTGTCTTGCTATTTCGGCGGCAGCGATCATATTCACTTCCATGGCGGTATCTTCCTGATTAGTGGCCTTATTTGAACGATTTCCGCTATTCACGTCTATAACATGCAATGCTTCAGTATGTTCGATAATAAGATATGCCCCTTTACTCATGGAAACCGTTTTCCCAAAGGAGGTTTTGATTTGTCTCTCTATGTTGTATTTCTCAAAAATAGGTGTGTCTTTTGATTGATAAAACTTAACAATGGATTGTTTGGATGGTGCAATTTCTTGCAGATAATCCTTCGTTTGGTTGTACAACTCTTCATCATCTATTTGAATACCGCTAAAGGTATCATTAAACACGTCTCTCAATATGGATGAAGCTCTGTTGAGCTCTCCCAATACTTTGGACGGATGATGAGCAGTTGGTAATTTTTTACACATTGCAGTCCATCTGCTGAGCAGGTTCTGCAAATCTTTTTCTAATTCGGCTGTATTTTTGCCTTCGGCTACTGTGCGAACAATAACACCAAATCCTTTTGGCTTGATGGATTGTACTAATCGTTTCAAACGATCCTTTTCTTTTTTGTCTTCTATTTTTTGAGAAATAGAAACACGATCAGAAAAAGGAACCAAAACTATAAATCTTCCGGCAAGAGAAAGCTCAGCGCTAATTCTTGGACCCTTGGTCGATATAGGCTCTTTGACGACTTGTACTAAAACAGATTGATTGGCACTTAATACATCAGTAATAGTACCATCCTTGTCTATTTCTTTTTCAAACTGAAAGGTTTTTAGGGAGAAATCTTTTAATTTACCTGCGCTTACAAGTTTTATGAATTTCAGTTGGGAAGATAAATTAGGACCTAAATCGTGATAATGTAAAAAAGCATCTTTTTCGAAGCCTACATTTACAAAAGCAGCATTTAATCCGGCAACAGGTTTTCGTATTTTGGCGATAAAAATATCACCTACTTGAAAGTTGCTTTTTTCTTCTTCTTTGTGTAATTCAATTAGTTTTCCATCTTTTAATAAGGCAAAATCTACGGCTTCAGAACTAGATCGGATGATTAATTCTTTATTCACACTGTAAATTTTTATCCGAACTTTTTAGTTTTCAGTTTTCAGTTTTCAGTTTTCAGTTTTTACAACTCATAACTCATAACTTATAACTCATAACTGAATTGTAAGGATGGATTAAACAATATTTTAACAGGTATTGAACCCGGTGAAAATCAGCTGGCAGTTTGCAGTGTTAGATTCGGAGTTAACTGAATACTAAGAACTGAATACTGATTACTAATTTTCGATTTCAATGAACGGTTAAAAAGAAAAAAGTAGTTTAAAACTACTTTTTCTTTTTGTGACGGTTAGCTCTCGCTCTTTTTTTGCGTTTGTGCGTTGCTACCTTATGTCTCTTTCTTTTTTTACCACTTGGCATATCTTGTAGATTTTATGATTAATTAATAGTATTATTTTGCTTCGTTGTTTATTTTCACTCCTTCTACAAAAACTTTTGCTGGTTTGAATGCAGGAATGTTGTGTGCTGGAATTTTGATTGTTGTGTTTTTGGAAATATTTCTTCCTGTTTTTTCAGCTCTAGTTTTCACGATAAAGCTTCCAAAGCCTCTTAAATATACATTGTCTCCAGTTTCTAATGAAGTTTTTACTTCATTCATAAAGGTCTCCACAGTTGCTTGAACATCTCCTTTTTCAAGACCTAATTTTTCTGAAATCTTCGCTACGATATCTGCTTTCGTCATTTTCTTTCCTATTTATATTGTTGTACTATTTTTTTGAGTTTGCAAATATATGAATTAAAAAAACAATAATTCAAGCTAATTCATTAAATTTTAATTACATAAACTTTTACTTTTGCGAACAAATAATTAATAATGATCTTTTCTAACCTGTTGATAAAATGGTATTTACAAAATAAACGCGATTTACCATGGCGAAATACCACCGATCCGTACCCGATTTGGCTCTCTGAAATCATGCTTCAACAGACTCGAGTAGCGCAGGGAACACCTTATTTTCTTTCCTTTACGAGCTCCTTCCCAACCGTTTTCGATTTGGCCAATGCCAGTGAAGAACAAGTCTTAAAACTATGGCAAGGTTTGGGCTATTATTCCCGTGCTCGTAATTTACACAAAACGGCCCAGCATGTCGCTTATGAATTATCAGGAAATTTCCCTGCCACCTATAAAGAATTATTAAAACTAAAAGGAATTGGAGAATATACCGCCGCCGCAATCGCCTCTTTTTCTTACAATGAAGTAGTTCCGGTGGTTGATGGAAATGTATTTCGGGTTCTTTCTCGTTATTTCGACATTGAAACCGATATCGCGCAGGCTTCCGCCAAAAAAGAATTCGCTACCCTGGCTCTCGAATTAATCCCCAAAGACAATCCCGCTATTTTCAATCAGGCCATTATGGAGTTCGGCGCTTTGCAATGCGTTCCAAAAAACCCAAATTGCAGCATCTGTATTTTTAACGAAAGTTGTGCCGCTTTACAAAAAAACAAAGTCGACCAATTACCTGTAAAGTCGAAAAAGTTAAAAGTAAGAAATCGTTTTTTCAATTATCTGGTTGTTTCTGATGACCACAACAATACATTAATCCAGAAAAGAACCGATAAAGGAATTTGGCACAATCTATACGAGTTTCCTTTAATCGAAACTAATGAAACAAAAGATTTTGATTTTGTCTCCAAAAACATACAAGATGATTTTTTCAAAAAGAACAACATCCTTAGCATAGGTCTACTCAACGAAAAAAGCATTATTCATAAATTATCACATCAACATTTACACATTAAATTTTGGAAAGTAACTATTAAAGGAACAATTGAAAACGGCGTTGACTCTGCCACCTTAAAAACCTTTCCCTTCCCAATCGTGATTCACAATTTTATTGAAACGAATTAAATTTGTGTTTCCAAAAAAATGTATCTTTGATTTAAATACCACTCTAAAACAATGAACGGAACATTAAATAAAGTTATGCTTATAGGTTATCTTGGTGACGATGTCAAGATGCACTATTTTGACGGAGGGAATTGCATAGGAAGATTTCAACTGGCTACTCACGAGATATACATCAACAAAACGACCAATGAAAAAATAACCTCTACAGAGTGGCACAACTTAGTAGTACGAAATAAAGCCGCCGAAATTTGCGAAAAACATCTTTCAAAAGGTGATAAAATATACATCGAAGGCCGAATAAAATCTCGCCAATGGCAAGGGGAAGACGGCACTACAAAACACACCTCCGAAATTCAAGTCACCGAATTTACTTTTTTATCAACAAAGAAGGATTCTGAAAACAACAAACAGACTAATTCGGAATCATCAAAAAACACTACCTTTGAACCACAAAATAACGACTTACCTATCAATGACTTGCCGTTCTAATTGTTTAACTAATCTCTTTTAATTTGGACCCAGAGCCCAGTATAAATTTAGCACACACTTTAGATACTACAATAGTATTTGGTTTTATCGGAATATTTGCCCTGCTGTTTTGTTCCGCATTAGTTTCAGGTGCAGAAATAGCGTTTTTCTCTTTATCACAAAAAGACATAGACGAAACCATTCAGGAAAATGATTCAAAAGGAAAAATCATTGCTGATCTTTTAGAAAAACCAAAAAAATTATTAGCCACTCTTCTTGTCGCCAACAATTTCATAAATATAGGAGTGGTCATTTTATTCTCCTTTGTTGGCAAAGAATTATTTGCAGAGGTAACTTCCCCTATTTTAAAATTCATGCTGGAAGTTATTGTAGTTACCTTTTTGATTTTGTTATTTGGCGAGGTACTTCCCA
The DNA here is from genome assembly GCF_040049085.1 of Flavobacterium maritimum. Lineage (NCBI taxonomy): Bacteria > Pseudomonadati > Bacteroidota > Flavobacteriia > Flavobacteriales > Flavobacteriaceae > Flavobacterium > Flavobacterium maritimum. The sequence goes on along the minus strand of NZ_JBDLZY010000006.1, from coordinate 108,217 downwards.
AAGTATATGCCAGCCGAAACAATATAAAATTCGCCCGACAAATTGCCTATCCGATAGCGTTTCTTGACAAAATACTTTCACCGGTAAGTTTACCTATGCGGGCAGCCACAATCTATTTTCACAACAAACTGGGAAAACAAAAAACGAACTTTTCAGTCGATCAATTATCACAAGCCTTAGAACTGACCGACTCGGATGAAACCTCATACGAGGAGCAAAAAATTTTGGAAGGGATTGTTTCTTTTGGAAATACAGACACCAAACAGGTGATGAGCCCAAGAATTGATATCTTTGCCCTAGAAATAGACGAACCATTTGATATAATCTGTCCAAAAATTATTGAAAAGGGCTTCTCCAGAATTCCGGTGTACCGGGACAATATTGACCAGATAGAAGGTGTTTTGTTTGTAAAGGATTTACTTCCTCATATTAACACCAATGATTTTGATTGGAAACCGTTGATCAGGACTCCATTTTTTGTTCCGGAGAATAAAAAACTGGACAACCTCCTTAAAGATTTTCAAAACATGAAAAGTCATTTGGCCATAGTTGTCGATGAGTACGGAGGAACTTCTGGTTTGGTTTCCCTTGAAGATGTCATCGAGGAAATCGTGGGCGACATTAGTGATGAATTTGATGGAGAACAACTAAACTACACTAAAATCGACAATAAGAATTATCTTTTTGAGGCCAAAATAAACCTCAAAGATTTCTACAGGGTTATAACTGTAGATGAAGAGCTATTTGACCTTAAAAAAGGCGAAGCTGAAACATTAGCAGGATTTATTCTCGAAATTCTAGGTAATTTCCCGAAAAAAGATCAGAAAATCATTTTTGAGAATTGCCTCTTTACAATAGAGACAGTTGACAAAAAAAGAATCAAACAAATAAAAGTAACAATAGAATAAAATGCCTACAAAAAACCTTACCACTACTATACTTTTCATAGTATTATTTTCAGTTTTCAGCTGTAAAGATGATGTTTTACCCAAACCATCAAGTCGTTTAAGATTGGATTATCCAGAGGCTAAATATGTAAATTTCAAAAACGAATGTCCGTTTACTTTTGAGATGAATTCAGAAGCGATTATCAAAGGAGAGCAAGATTGCGGGTTTGCTATTTCATATCCAAAAATGAAAGCCACTATTTACCTGACTTACAAACCGGTCAATAACAACATCAATACTTTATTGCGTGACGCTCAAAAATTAACCTATGAACACGTAATAAAAGCGGATGATATATTAGAGCAGCCATATTTGAATCCCAACAAAAAAGTCTACGGTATGTTCTATCAGGTAGACGGAAACGCAGCCACTAATTCGCAATTTTACGTGACTGACAGCACCAAACATTTTATTACCGGATCGGTTTATTTCTATGCAAAACCCAATTACGACTCCATTATGCCGGCTGCCAGTTATATTAAAAATGACATGCAGCGATTGATGGAAACTTTAAACTGGAAATAACCAGACCAGAAATTTATTGAAATATTAAAAACAATCTAATTATAATAAGATATTTGATCTCGATAAATCCTCTGAATCAGATTCTGAGCTTTATAAAAATGAACTTCAATCTCTTGTATGGTCAAAAAAAAAAAAGCATTCTCGTTAAAAGAATACTTTTTTAATAAAAAATCTAAAAGTCAATTTATGACTTCATATCTTTAACCTTGTATGTTTTACCATCTCCTGTAGCCTGAACCACCTCAGTCAGTTTTTCTGGTGTTTGAACCGTTTTATCAAAAGTCACTGTAGCTGATTTTTTATCAAAGTCAACTTTTGCTTCCTGAACACCTTCCAATCCAGACAATTCTTCTTCAATAGTTTTGGCACAACCCATAGCACAAGTCATTCCTTCTATCTTAAAACTGGCTTTTTGAACATTCTCAGCGGCAATTTTCTTTTCTACTTTTGGCGTAGCAACTTCTGTTTCAGACTTCACTACAGTTTCTTCCGTTTTTTCTTTACAACCTACAAACAAAAGACTTGCTATCGCTAAGGCTGCTATTGATTTTGTGAAATTCATTATGTTTTGATTTAAATTAATTCATTTTTTAAAGCAAAGCAAAATTAATTAAAAAAAGGTCTGTAAATTCATAAAATAATTACAATTTTGGCGCAAAATACGATTTATGTTTTCAAAACAATTGAAATGGGTGTATCTGGTAATTCTTTCCTTAGTCTGGGGAAGTTCATTTATATTGATAAAAAAAGGATTAATAGGACTCACTGCTTTTCAATTAGGCTCTTTACGAATTATATTTGCGGCCTTTTTTTTATTACTGATTGGCTTTAAAACACTGGCAAAAATTCCTCGCCACCAATGGAAATTCATTGCATTGACATCCATGTTCGGGACATTTATTCCTGCCTACCTTTTTGCTATTGCCCAAACCCAAATCGACAGTTCCGTAAGTTCCATCTTAAACTCGCTAACCCCATTAAACACCTTAATTTTGGGAGGTCTATTTTTTGGATTGAGTTTCAGAAGAAATCAGATTTTTGGAGTTCTGATTGGTTTAATCGGAAGCGCTTTATTGATTTTGAATGGCGCCATCCATCATCCGGAACAAAATTATTATTATGCTATTTTGGTATTAATTGCTTCCATCTGTTATGCAACCAATGTGAACCTCATCAAAAAACACCTGCACGATTTGACCCCACTGAGCATCACTACCGGTAATTTTTTGGTGCTGCTTTTTCCGGCATCACTTATTTTATTTTTCTCAGGATTTTTCGACACAGTGCATCTCAAAGAAGTACAGCAATCGGTATTTTTCATCATGATTTTGGGCGTTGTAGGAACTGGAATTGCCAACATTCTATTCTTTAAATTAATTCAAATGTCCTCTCCGGTATTCGCCACTTCAGTAACCTATCTAATTCCTGTAGTTGCTTTCTTTTGGGGATTATTAGACAACGAAATGCTCACACCCATTCAGTTTATTGGAGCATTCATCATATTAGTTGGAGTTTATCTATCTGCTAAGAAGCCGTAAATAGACGAAGATATAATAGGCTTCAATTATTTACCTAACAAAAAAAAAGACTGCCCAAAAAGACAGTCTTTATTTGTTTATAGAGTATTTATTACTTACTTATAAATTGGCTTTTCTACCGGATTCCCGTAATTATCGAAATAAAACATCGGGATTTTTAGTTTTTCCAATCCAGGAATAACTTCCGAACCTTTACCGGCAATAATAATCCTTGTATTGTCTAAAAGAAAATATTTATTGGCAGCTCGAAGCACATCTTCTGGTGTTACCGCATTAATCGTTTTGATATAATTTTCATAAAAATCTGCCGGAAGATCTTCGGTTTCTATATTTAAAGCATATCGCGCTATAGCTTGCGGTTTTTCGACTTGCATTACGAATCGTCCAATATAACCAGCTTTGACATCATTAAGTAATTCTACAGATACTTTCTCGGTTCTAATTTTTTTAATCTCTTTGATAAATTCTACCACGGCACTATCAGTAACAGCACTTTTAACCGCGGAAGCCGACCTCAATTTCGTCACATATTTACCGGAACCGATGACCGCATTGGCTCCGTATGTCCAACCGTGTTTTTCTCTTAAATTCATGTTCAGATAACTGCTGTAATCTCCTCCAAGTATATACGTCGCAATAACTGCCGGAAAAAAATCAGCATCACTCATCTTTAAATTCAAGGTATTGACTAATGAAATTTCAGATTGCACGGCATTGGGAACATCAACAAAATTAACCTGGGTAAATGGCGCATTTTGTGGATTTGGATACGTTAATTTTGGAGCACTTCTTTTTTTCCAAGATCCAAACAAATTTTCAACGATAGGTCTTACGTCCTTATACTTAATATCACCTATAATCACTAAATATGCATTTTCAGGTACAAAATAATTTTTATAATTAGCTTCCACATCCGCAAGACTGACATTTTTAAGCGTTTCTTCCGTCACATATTCACCTGAAGGATGATTTTTACCAAAAGCAAGCGCATCGACCACTCTGTTCGCAATTGCAGGAACATTTTTCTCCTGAGCCTTAAGCCCTTCCAGCAATTTAGCTTTTTCTTTATCAAACTCTTCCTGAGTGAATTTTGGATGCAAAGCTCCATAAGCCATGAGCTCTAAAATTCTTCCTGAATATTTAGAAAGCGAACTGGCATAAGCACCTTGTGAACTAAAGTTAATATTGGCTCCCAAAAAATCAATCTCTTCATTAAAGGCATCTTTAGCAATTTTCACATTTCCGTTACCGATCATGTTATTGCATAATTCATCAACTCCTTTTTTATTTCCTTCCGGAAAAGGCGCATTATCTAAGGCCAGATTAAAAGTTACTCTGGGTAATTTATGATTTTCAACAATCATAACCTTCAAACCATTTTCTAAAACAAAGGTTTGCGGTTTTTTTATATTTACGACTGGAGAAGCTCCAGGTTTGGGTTGGGGACGGTTTTGTGCCTGCATAATTCCTGTTACGAACAAAATGAATACTAGAATAATTGTTTTTTTCATAATTGAAAATGTCTTAATTTCCTGGGGTTGCCACAGGAACATAATCTAAAATAAGTCTTTGATTAGGATTCAAATATTTTTTGGCCACCTCTCTTATCTCTTCACGTGTAATAGAATTCAAAAGATCAATTTCAGTATTAATCAAATCGATATCCCCATAAAGCAAATAATAAGTAGCTAAATTTTCTGCAATTCCTTCTAAATTGGCATTCTTATTTACAAAACGATTGTCAAACGTATTTTTTAATTTTTGAAAATCTTTCTCAGAAATCAATTCAGTCTGAATTTTCACAATTTCCTCGTCAACTTCTTTTATCAAATCTGCAGAAGTAAAGCCATCCATTGGCAATCCATACAATATGTACATACCATAATCCTCCTGGCTAAAACCAACTGCGTCTATTTGAAAAGCCATTTTTTTATCATCAACTATTTTCTTATATAATTTAGAACTTTTTCCGTCACTTAAATAAGATGAGATTAAATCCAAGACTCTGGCATCTCTTGTTTTCATCGAAGGCGTCCTGTAAGAAGCTACAACCATTGGTATTTGAATATTTGGATCTTCGTAGCTCGCTTTGATGGTTTGTGTTATAGGTTCTTCAACGAAAGATTGCTTTTTCAGCGGCATTCCTTTTTCTATAGGACCAAAATATTTCTGAATCCACTCTTTTGCTTTATTCTTCTCAAAATCACCAGCCACAACCAACACCGCATTATTGGGAACATAGAACTTTGCATTAAAAGCCTGAAACTCTGCCAAAGTAGCCGCATCCAAATGTTCCATGGAACCAATAGTGGACCATCGATAAGGATGATTCTTAAACATATTTTCTTTGACTACCGGAAGAATATTTCCATAAGCCTGATTGTCATAACGGCTTCTTTTTTCTTCTTTGATAACTCCGTTTTGGGTTTCCACTCCTATTTCGTTAATCACCGGATGCATTAGTCTTTCGGATTCCATCCAAAGTGCTAATTCTAAATTATTGGAGGGAAACACTTCGTAATAATAAGTACGATCGTCAGAAGTGTTGGCGTTGTTTATGCCACCATTCGATGTAACGATCTTCATCCATTCACCTCTTTTGATATTTTCAGTCCCTTCGAACAGGAGATGTTCAAAGAAATGGGCAAATCCCGTCCTGTCCGGTGTTTCATCTTTGGAACCCACATGATACATTACAGAAGTAACAACTACGGGCGCCGATGGATCGTTATGCAATATAACATGTAAGCCATTATCTAAATCATATTCTTCGAAAGCAATTTTTTGAGCCGAAGCAACCCCTCCCAGCATAAACGCAGTACTTAACATCATCATTAATTTTTTCATACGGATTAATAAATTTCTATTTGCAATAGATAAAAACGAAAAATATTTATACTCCAAAAATACCTTCTTTTTAATCATGATTATCTGATGTTTAAAATTTTCGGTTAATTTTAACAAATTTAGACCTGATAAACACGATTTTAAGAAAAGATAACACACTGAAAAACAAACAAAAAAACAGCTAAAGTATTTTTTCACATAAGGGATTGCAGGATAAATATTTAATTGTATATTTGCAACCTTAAAAATTATTAAAACAATTCAGTATGTATGCAATCGTAGAGATAGCAGGGCAACAGTTCAAAGTAAGCAAAGACTTAAAGGTTTATGTTCACCGTTTGGCTAATGAAGAAGGTTCAAAAGTTTCTTTTGACAAAGTTCTTTTATTAGATGATAATGGAAATGTAACTTTAGGCGCCCCAGCTATAGAAGGTGCTTCAGTAGAAGCTAAAGTGTTACAACACTTAAAAGGAGACAAAGTTATCATTTTCAAAAAGAAAAGAAGAAAAGGATACAAAAAGAGAAATGGTCACAGACAATATCTTACTCAAATTGTAATTGAAGGTATTACTGCATCTGGAACAGCTAAAAAAGCAGCTCCAAAAAAAGCAGCAGTTGAAGCAACTACAGAAGAAGCGCCAGCTCCTAAAGTAAAAAAAGCTCCAAAAGCTAAAAAAGAAGATACTCAAGAATAATAACAAAATAAAACTAATACGTCATGGCTCACAAGAAAGGTGTCGGTAGTTCTAAGAATGGTAGAGAATCAGAATCAAAACGTTTAGGTGTTAAGATTTTTGGTGGTCAAGCTGCTATTGCTGGGAACATCATCGTAAGACAAAGAGGTTCTAAACATAATCCAGGTGAAAACGTTTACATCAGTAAAGATCACACTTTACATGCAAAAGTTGATGGAGTTGTTAAGTTCCAAAAGAAAAGAGATAATAAATCATACGTTTCTATCCTTCCATTCGAAGCATAATCTGTACGACTTATATTATTACAAAACCCGTTTCGCAAGAAGCGGGTTTTTTGTTTACTATATAAATCACACAGTGTACTTTCCCAACCGAAAATCAAGCTAAGCTTTATATTTATTTAATTTAAAGGCATAAAAAAACCGCAGCTTTATTTTGGCTGCAGTTTTATAATTAAGCTTTGGCGTTCTACACAGATTCCACATCTGCTTTACTTAGGCCGGTTATTAAAATTTTAATTCTTTTGCCTTCTCAGGATCCTCTTTGTGTTTTTTTAAATCAAAAGTAGTCTGAAAAACTTTATCCCAAAAAGTATTACTTACACCAAAACCGAGATGCTCATTTCTATAATGATGCATTTGATGATTTCTCCATAAGGGCTTCATGAAATCAAAAGGAGGCTCAAAGGCATGGATGGCATAATGCGTAGAAGCATACAATAGATAACCAAAAATAAAACCCGGAAAGAAAGCCCAATTATAATCCCATAAAAATAAATAATGAATTCCAAAAAGCGAAGTCGACAACAGTAAACTAGGCACCAGTGGCATAAACAAACGCTGTCTGTCACGAGGAAATTCATGATGATTCCCATGTAGAACATAGGCTATTTTTTTAACCTTTATATTATCACTAATCCAATGAAAAACAAATCGATGTGCTAGATACTCAAACAAAGTCCAATACAACATTCCTGACACAAACAACAAAATAATTGTACTTACAGGCAAAAGAAATGCAACATGGGCTTTATACAAGACATATGCTAAGATTGGAATATATACTCCCCAAATAATCAAAGGATCCGTTTTAGTAAGCATCTCTAAATACTTATTTTCAAATAACCGAGCTTGTCCAGAATTTTGAATGTTTTTACGATCCATACTTAACTGCTTTAATGATTAATTTTTAAAATGCACTTATCAATTGTATAAAATAAAATTAGAAAAAATAAATCAACCCTCCAAGTGGAAGTTTCTGCCATTTTTACTATCCGCTATTTTCATTTTCCTTCAGCAGCTATTTCAAACCACCAATCACCCTCTCCAATCAGCTTTTACAAGCTTTAAATAAGCTCCAAAGTAATTATTCTACTTAGACGGATTAAACATCATTCCGACGCTAAAAAACACTCTGACTTTATTAATGTCATTTACCCAGGATGTATCAAAATTGACAGGACCTAAAAAGGTTTTATAAGAAACTGTTGCCCCTCCAGACATCAAAAGACTGGTTTCAATTCGCTTCTGCCAGTTCCCATCTGGAGAAAAAGCATCTTTTATATAGTCGTCAAAATCATTAAACCCAATGGAAGCAATATTGAAATGAGGCGTTAGATATAATTTGTCGATAGGATTCGTTTGCACACTAAGACTAAGTTTCATAAATTGATTTAAGTTCAACTCATCATCATGCAAGCCTGCAAAAACAGAACTATTATTACTCGGATTTAATAAATTCCCTCCTAAAAAATATTTGGCAGCATAGCCAAATTCCGTAAAGGAGATATCATCAGAATCCCGTTTATCTTCAAAAATAAAACACGCCGCAGCATCAATAATCCCTATAATTTTCTTGTCAAAAGGAAATCTCTTTTCAATATTCAAACCAAATTTAGTAAAACCATTAGTAGCCCCTTTAACAGGCGCAAGCGATTCATCAGAATACATAAAGTCAACTTCATGCAGCAACGACCTACTAATGTTTGCCTGAAAATAAGTTCCACTTGTAGCATAAAAACCTTCATTCATACTATTGTATAAATATTGACCATTTAACTCTATATTATTGAAGTAATAACTATTCAACAAATATATATTTTCATTAAACTCAGGATTGTTTTTAGGCTTTAGATTAGTGTATTGATAGTTTAGACCGATACCGACATAACTTTTTAAAGAATTTAAATTTTTGTTTATTTGATTATCAAACTGAAAAGAACGGTATCTCATATTATCTACAAGATCGCCATCTACAAACACCTCTTGTACTAATCTCTCGCCATAGACTTCCGATCTCCACCACCACGTTCTTTCTTTTCCAAAAATTTTCTGGTACTGTACACGAAATCTAGGTTGTTCGGCTGCATCAATACTTACAAGAAAACGAGAAGCATCACCCAAAATATTTCTGCCCGTATAATTAAGAATAAGCCCAACTCCCCTATAAGTATCATAATGCAACGATCCCTTTACCTGGTTTTTTGAATATTCAAATCCATTAAATTGAACACCTAATTTACCTTCGTCGGTAATAAAAGGATTATAGGTTATCTGACTAAACAAATTGGTCCCTATAGCCCTGTTAACACCATTAATTAATTCTACTGTAGTATGCGCTTCATGAGGCTTGATATTAGTTCTGGCTTTGACAAGGTCAAGGTTCGCATCACTTACACCTTTGAAAACAATAGTATCAACAACAAATTCATTTTTTACTTCCGGTAGTTTATGAGTCCTTTGACTATAGCCCTTTAATTTCTCTGCCAAAGCAACTAACATATCTAAATTTTGTGCGGTTGCTATTTTACCCTCCCTGTATATTTCTCTACCCTTTTTGAAATCACTGGTTGAATAGGTTAAATTAGGTATGTGGTCAAACAAAATATCACAACGCTTTTGATTTTCCGGATTTTTTATATTGCTGGCAAGCATTCCTGTCTGAAAAAGAATGGTTCCAATATTATTCAATCTTTCAATTGGCGCCATACCACCACCAACATCACTTCCTATAATAATATCGGCCCCCATATTTTGAGCGACATCCGTCGGAAAATTGTTAAGCACTCCTCCATCCACCAACAATGTTTTTTCATACGGAACAGGTTGAAAAACACCGGGAATCGACATACTCGCCCGCATGGCGACATTTAACGAACCACTACTCAGAATAATCTCTTTACCATTTACTATATCAGTCGCTATTGCTCTGTAGGGTATTGAAAGTTTATCAAAATTATTTATATTATAAACCGGATAAGTCAAAGAGGATAAAAACTCTCTCAAACTTTGATCATTCAGCAAAGAAGAACTGACCATTGGCTTACCTTCAGCCAAATTTAAACCAATCAAATAACGATCAAATTCGCTTTTTTCTTCAGCACTGACACTAGTTAGAGAAATACTCCCTCCAAGAAGTTCATCCCAGTCTGCATTTAATGCAATATTCGCAATGCTGTCTCCCGAATACCCCATTGCATACAAACCACCAACCACACTACCCATACTATTTCCGACAATAAGGTCTGGCACTATTTTTAACGAATCTAAAGCTTGCAAAAGCGGAATATGCGCAATTCCTTTTGCTCCACCTCCGCTTAAAACCAAAACCACTTTAGGCTTTTTTTCCTGTGCAAAATTCATTTGAGGAACTACTAAAAAAAAGAAGAGAATAAAAAAATAAATAGTTGTTTTCGGAGCTAACATCATTGGATATCTGTTTAAATCAATTAAATTTAATTCACAATTCAGCAAAAATTCACTTTTTATAATTTGACACCTTCATGACCGTTTCATAAGAAGAGGTATAAAAATTCACATTAAAAATAAGAAATATAATTAGTCCAACAGCTACAAATTAAAAGTTAAAACGAAAAATTCACATAACAACATCAACTTCTTAACTCTGTTGAGACCCCTCAAATTACAACAAGGCTATTTCAATGAGATAATTGCTTAACAGATCAACAGGATCACTCCAAAAAAAAACCCTCACATCACTGCAAGGGTTCTAAAAATCCAATAATCTAAAAATCTAATTTCAGATTAGTATCTGTAGTATTCTGGTTTGAAAGGACCTTGAACTTCAACTCCAATGTAAGCTGCCTGATCATCACGTAATGTTTCCAATTCAACGCCTAATTTAGCTAAGTGTAACATGGCAACTTTTTCATCTAAATGTTTTGGTAACATATACACGTCATTGTTGTATGCCGCGCTGTTTTTCCACAATTCGATTTGAGCCAAAGTTTGATTCGTAAATGAGTTACTCATTACAAAACTTGGGTGACCTGTAGCACAACCTAGGTTTACTAAACGACCTTCAGCCAAAATGATGATGTCTTTTCCAGCAATAGTATATTTATCAACTTGTGGTTTGATTTCGATTTTTGAAGCACCGTGGTTTTTATTCAACCAAGCCATGTCAATTTCGTTATCAAAATGCCCAATGTTACAAACGATAGTTTTGTCTTTCATTTGTTCGAAATGGCTTCCCAAAACAATATCTTTATTTCCTGTTGTAGTGATGATGATATCAGCATTACCAACAACTGTGTTTAATTTTTTAACTTCAAAACCATCCATTGCAGCTTGTAAAGCACAAATTGGATCAATTTCAGTAACAGTAACAATAGAACCAGCACCTCTGAAAGAAGCAGCAGTCCCTTTTCCAACATCACCGTATCCACAAACGATTACTCTTTTTCCTGCCAACATGATATCAGTAGCACGACGAACCGCATCAACAGCACTTTCTTTACAACCGTATTTATTGTCAAATTTCGATTTCGTAACTGAGTCATTTACATTGATAGCAGGCATCGGTAATGTTCCAGCTTTTACCCTTTCATATAATCTATGAACACCAGTTGTAGTTTCTTCAGACAATCCTTTAATTCCAGCAACCAATTCTGGGTAACGATCAATAACCATATTAGTCAAATCTCCACCGTCATCAAGAATCATGTTCAATGGTTTTCTGTCTTCACCAAAGAATAATGTTTGCTCAATACACCAATCAAAATCAACTTCGTTCAAACCTTTCCAAGCATAAACTTGAATTCCTGCAGCAGCAATTGCAGCAGCAGCCTGATCTTGAGTAGAGAAAATATTACAAGAACTCCAAGTCACCTCAGCACCAAGAGCGATCAAAGTTTCGATCAATACTGCAGTTTGAATAGTCATGTGCAAACATCCTGCAATACGAGCACCAGCAAGTGGTTGTTCATCTTTGTATTCAGCACGAAGCGCCATTAAACCTGGCATTTCAGCTTCTGCTAATTCAATTTCTTTTCTTCCCCAAGCCGCTAGAGAAATGTCTTTAACTTTGTAAGCCACAAAAGGCATAGTTGTAGTACTCATTTATAGTATATTTGTATTGTAAAATTTTTGCAAATTTACGTAATAACTTTTTGAATTTAACTATTTTCGAAAAGATTTATGAATTGTTTAATTTGCTAATCTTTTGAACATTAACTAAATAATTTTTTTCTGGAGCTAATCCCGTTATTCGCTATATCTTTTTCCCCGCAAAAAAGCGAGAAAAAAGGATGCCGCTGCTACCGGGGCTAAAAAATCAAAAAACATAACAAAATGCCACTTTACAAGACCATAAATCTCTCGCGAAAGGCAGCAACTACTTCCCAAATCCTCGTTTGGAAAATCACCGAAACCTTCGAGGAATTATTCGGACAAGTGGTTTTAAACGACACCAATACGATTCGGCTTAACGGAATGAAATCCGAAATGCACCAACGCGCTTTTCTCAGCGTTCGTAAATTACTTCAGGAAGCGGGTTATACTGATTGGGATTTGTCCTACGATCAGTATGGCAAACCACATCTTAACGGAGACAAACACATTTCTATAACCCATTCACATAATTTTTCAGCGATTATAATCAGTGATGAAACTGTAGGCATCGACATCGAACTCCAAAGAGACAAAATCATTCGTATCGCCGATAAATTTATAAACGAAAAAGAATTAAATCGTTTAAAAAGTTTTGGACATCAAGATTACATCAAGAAATTAACGGTAAAATGGGGTGCCAAAGAAGCTATTTTTAAAATTAGAAATGAAAAAGGAATCAGTTTTAAAGATCACATAAAAGTCAATCCTTTCGAAATAGACGACGCACAAGCAATTGCTGAACTTCACTTTGACGGCTTGGTAAAGGACTTTAAAATATATTTTAAAGAAATAGACTCCAACGATAGTGAGCAGGGCAAAAACTATTTCACTCTTGTTTATGCGTTTGAAAATTAGCTTTCAGTATTCTTTCTAACTAAAGTTCTTAACCCTTAGCAGTTGACCTAACCAGAATTATTCTTTTTGCCGATTTTCAAAAATATTCATATACAGAAAAGTACTCATCTTCCTAGCTCTTCTCTTTAGAATAGCTACATTTTCCCCTTCAAAAAGTTCGTCTAAAGTTTCAAACCATAAATTCAGCCAAATACCAAATTCCTTAGGTGAAATCCGATGACCAAAACGCTTGTCAACTTCATTATGAGCAGCAATTGGGTTTCCATCGTACTTTCGTACTGCAAATAAATTAGTCTCCCAAAAATCCGTCAGCTTTTCCAGATGCTCATCCCAATTTTGTATTGTGTCATTAAAAAAGAAACCAATTTCTTTGTCTGCTCTAATTTTTGCATAAAAAGAATGGACAAGCAAACTTATATCTTCCCGGTTTTCAATTGTTTTTTTCATACCATAAAATTACAGAAACCAAAACCAAATCGTAGAATTAATCATAGAATTGATTCAAAATAGTTCATAACCGTCAAAAAACTTTTATTTTTACGCTCACTATGAAGCAAAAGATATACAGTCAATTACTCCAAGCCAAATTGGAAAACAAAAAATTATTGGCAATATTATTAGATCCGGATAAAATAGTTCTGGAAAATATCGCTGAATTAATCTCAAAAATCAATCAATCACCAGCCACCCACATCTTCATTGGCGGAAGCCATGTAGAAAACAATATAATTAACGAATTAATTATTGCGATTAAACAAGAATGTCTTTTACCAATAGTTTTATTCCCAGGAAATCCTTCTCAAATCTCAAATGAAGCTGATGCGATTTTATTTCTGTCATTACTTTCAGGCCGAAACCCAGACTATTTAATTGAACATCAGGTAAAGGCAGCTCCCATTTTAAAACAAACCCAGCTCGAAATCATTTCAACGGGTTACCTCCTTATAGAAAGCGGCACCGAAACCGCGGTAGAAAGGATCAGTAAAACCAAACCATTAGACCGAAATAATACTGATTTAGTCCTGGCAACTGCACAAGCTGGCGAGATGCTTGGCAATAAATTAATTTATCTGGAAGCAGGGAGCGGTGCAAAACAAGCTGTTCCTCTACAAATGATAAAAAAAGTCTCAAAAAATATTGAAATCCCTTTACTAATTGGCGGGGGAATTATAGATTTACAAGGCATTCAAAACGCCTATGATTCCGGAGCTGATTTAGTAATAATTGGCACCGCTTTTGAAAAGGACAACAATTTTTTTAATACTTAAGTTTCTTGCCGCATAACTTTAACTCAAAAAATGATAGAATATTTATTTTCACAATATAATGACTACCCGCCTTTCGAGATATTTTTAGAAATTACGGCAGTTATTTTTGGCTTACTTAGCGTCTGGTTCGCCAAAAAAGATAACATTTTGGTATTTCCAACCGGAATTATAAATACATCGATTTATGTATATTTACTCTGGAAATGGGGCCTTTTAGGCGATATGATAATCAACGGATACTATTTTATAATGAGCATTTACGGATGGTATCATTGGACCAGAAAAAAAGGAGATACCGTAGAATTTCCGATTGCAGAAAGTTCTTATAAAGAGAAAAAAATTGCCGTAATAATTTTTATATTTACAATCACCTCTGTGGTTCTAGTTTATCAGTATTTTGATAAATTTACCTCTTGGTCTGCCTATGTCGACACATTCATTACAGGAATCTTTTTTGTAGGCATGTGGCTCATGGCTAAAAGAAAAATTGAGAATTGGATTTTTTGGATTATTGGAGACATCATTTCCATTCCACTATATTTTGCAAAAGGATATACCTTTACAAGTTTTCAGTATCTAATATTTACAATTATCGCCGTTTTTGGCTATTTAGAATGGAAGAAAATCTTAAACAGCTCTCAAAACTTGGAGCCTCACCAATTATAAAAATTGCCATATTTGGCCCAGAATCTACTGGAAAAACCACATTAGCAACCCAACTGGCTGACTACTACAAAACGGTTTGGGTTCCTGAATTTGCGCGCGATTATCTACAAGAAAAATTGGATAACGGCCTCGGCATTTGCGACATAAACGATATGCTTCCTATAGCTTACGGACAAACCAAATTAGAGAATGAAAGTGCTCAAATCGCTAATAAATATCTTTTTTGCGACACTAATTTATTGGTAACAAAGGTTTTTTCTGAATTGTATTACAACTTCTGTGATTCATTATTAGACAAAGCAGCCCGTGCCCACCAATACGACTTATTTTTCTTAACAGACATAGACGTGCCGTGGGAGGACGATGGCTTAAGAGACAGTCCTGACGGAAGAGAAACCGTTTTTGAAGTTTTCAAACAGTCCTTAATTGACAACAGAAAACCTTTCATAACCATTTCTGGCAATAAAGAAACAAGATTAAAAAAAGCAGTTGCAATCATTGAAGATTTGACAATAGCATTGCAGATGGGATTTTCTTCTCTTGATTTTTTACAAATTCACGAGCATGGAATTCCATTAGAAAACATTCAAAAACAAATAAAATTTTTCCAAAATGGGGTTTCTAAAAATATTTTAGTCAGCCCAGCCACGTTATCTGAAGGCATTTTAGAATTATCTAAAACTG
The DNA here is from genome assembly GCF_040049085.1 of Flavobacterium maritimum. Taxonomy (NCBI): domain Bacteria; kingdom Pseudomonadati; phylum Bacteroidota; class Flavobacteriia; order Flavobacteriales; family Flavobacteriaceae; genus Flavobacterium; species Flavobacterium maritimum. Next base: position 92,780 of record NZ_JBDLZY010000006.1, on the reverse strand, counting down.
ATTTCCAAGAGAAAGCCTCTTTTTATGATGCAAACAAATCGAATTTTAAGATCAAAAAATTCGTTCCGGCTTCGGGAGCAGCAACCCGAATGTTTAAGTTTCTAACCGTTTTCTTAAATGAATTCGACAAGAAAAAGGAAAGTATAAACGCCTACATCAATAGAAAAAAAGAAAGCGAGCTGTCTATTTTTATTATTGGTTTAGAAAAATTTCCATTTTTTGAGGCTGTAGATACCAAGTTACGAGAAATATTTCCTGACTTCGACTCTTTGCCCCGAGATTATAAAAACTACTATTTCATCAAATTGCTTTTAGGAAGTAATTACTTTGATTTTGCCAACAAACCCAAAGCCGTACTTCCTTTCCATAAATACGAAAACCATATTGCGACTGCTTTGGAAGAACATTTGTTTGAATCTGCCTATTATGCCAGTTCGAACAGCCATTCCCATTTGCATTTTACGATTTCCGAAACACATCAAAGCCAATTTGAAAACATCGTAGACACTTTTAAAGCTTCCATTGAAAAACAATCTGGCACAACAATAGATGTTAGTTACTCCTTTCAAAATAAAAAGACCGATAGTATCGCTGTAAATCCGGATAATAGTCCGTTTAGAAGCACAGAAGGAGAATTAGCTTTCAGACCTGGTGGCCATGGTGCCTTGATAGAAAATTTAAACAATCTGGATGCTGATATTATTTTTATAAAAAACATTGACAATGTTATTCAAAACAACCTTGAAAAAATAGCATTGTATAAGAAAGGCCTGGCCGGTATTCTGATAGAATTACAGCAACAAATATTCACCTATTTAAATGAGATTGAAACCCATAAAATAGAACAGGAAAATATTGACGAAATCATTTTGTTTTTGAAAGAGAAACTAAACACCAAAATAAGTGATGATTTTCATGCTTTTTCATTCGAAAATAAAATAGCAAAAATAAAAGAGGCTTTAAACAAACCTATTCGTGTTTGCGGAATGGTAAAAAATGAAGGAGAACCAGGAGGTGGACCATTCTGGGTAAGAGATGAAAAAGGAAACCTTTCGTTACAAATTGTAGAAAGCTCTCAGGTAGATTTAACAAATACACATCAACAGAAAATTCTGGAGAGCGCTACGCATTTCAATCCGGTCGATTTAGTTTGCGGCATAAAAAATTATAAAAACGAGAAATTTGACCTGACACAATTTGTTGATCACAATAGTGGCTTTATAGTAGAGAAAACCATACTGGATAAAAAAATAAAAGCATACGAATTGCCTGGACTATGGAACGGAGCTATGGAAAAATGGCTAACTGTATTTGTTCAGGTCCCATTGATAACTTTTAATCCAGTTAAAACCGTAAATGATTTATTAAAATCTGCGCACCAGCCACAATAACACTTCTGAAAAATTAAGCCCAATGGAAACTCAAACAATAATTTCAGAGCTACAGTACAAAGCTGTTCGAAGCAGTGGTGCCGGTGGTCAAAACGTGAACAAAGTTTCCTCAAAAGTTGTTCTGACATTTGATTTGAAAAATTCCCAAGCACTGTCAGCCGAAGAGAAAAAATTGTTGGAAATAAATCTAGCCACAAGATTAACGACCGATTTGGTTTTAATTCTGAATTGCGACGAAGATCGAAGCCAGCTCAAAAACAAGGAAATTGTAACCAAACGTTTTTTTGAGCTCATCAAGAAAGCGTTAGTAGTTCCCAAAGAAAGAAAACCAACCAAAATTCCCAAATCAGTGATCCGCAAACGAATAAAAGACAAAAAGAGTCTATCTGATATTAAAAAATCACGACAAAAACCCAAATACGATTAGGCTAGTTTTACTTTTGTTTTCTAAAACTTTAAACTTTAGACAAAAAAAACTACTTTTGTCCCGTCTCAAAGGGGTGCTCTAAATTACGAGCTGAGATTATACCCAAAGAACGGGAACAGGTAATGCTGTTTACGGAAAAGGCAAAAATAGCGTGCACACTATTTTTTGCTGTAGGAAACAATCATTTATTAATTTAACAACAGAATAATTCCCCCTTTTATTCGTAATCTTTTTTACGGATGAATACTATTTTTAAAGGTACTGAAGTACTAAGTTACAAAGGTTCAAAGTCAGAAAACCACAAGCCTTTTTTTATTTTTATATTTTCTATTTTCTTTTCTCTTTTTTCTTTTGCCCAAGAGAAGGATTCAACCAAAGTAAACCTACTCGACGAAGTCTTAGTTTCAGCAGTTCGTGTCACTTCAAAAACACCGGTTAGTTTCAGTAATTTAGACAAAAAAGAACTTAAATACCGTAATTTAGGACAAGACATTCCTATTTTAATGAACTACATGCCCTCTGTTGTCACCACTTCTGATGCAGGAAACGGAGTAGGTTACACCGGAATTCGTGTTCGAGGCAGCGATGCAACCAGAGTAAATGTGACCATCAACGGAATTCCCTATAATGATTCCGAAAGCCACGGAACCTATTGGGTAAACATGCCTGATTTTGCTTCTTCAGTTGAAAGTTTGCAATTACAGCGAGGAGTAGGAAGTTCTACTAATGGAGCTGGTGCTTTTGGAGCCAGTTTAAACCTATTAACTGATTCTTATGCTGAAAAAGGAACAGGGGAAATTTCGAATTCTTTTGGAAGCTTCAACACTCATAAACACACGGTAAAATTCAGCACCGGTTTAATGAACAACCATTTTGAAATTGCAGGACGATTATCTGCCGTAAAAACAGACGGTTACATTGACAGAGCGAGTTCTGATTTAAAATCTTATTTTCTTCAGGGTACTTATGTTGGAAAAACAACGCTGATCAAAGCATTGGTTTTTGGAGGAAATGAAAAAACCTACCAATCTTGGAATGGAATCGATGCCGAAACATTAAAAACAGACAGAACTTTTAATTCGGCCGGTATATTTACAGACGAATTTGGTCAAACTCGTTTCTATGACAATGAAACTGATAATTACCAGCAAGATCATTCCCAATTGCATTGGAATGAAAAATTATCAACTAACTGGAGTACAAATCTGGCTTTTCATTACACCAAAGGAAAAGGATATTATGAAAATTACAAAGAAGATGCTGATTTTACTGATTACGGTTTAACACCAATAGTTATTGATGGAACCACAATAAACACCACCGATTTAGTTCGTCAAAAATGGTTGGATAATGATTTCTATGGAACCACATTTTCCGCCAATTACACAGCTGAAAAGCTGAATGTAATCTTTGGAGGAGGATACAATAAATATGAAGGAGCCCATTTCGGAAAAGTAATTTGGGCACGATATGCTTCTCAAACTGAGCTTGGTGATCATTATTATGACGATTACGCAACCAAAACCGACGGAAATATTTTTGCTAAAGCGAATTATCAAGTTAGCGAAAAAATTAGTTTGTTTGGAGATTTACAACTTAGAAATGTTCATTACAAAGCCGATAGTTTTGAAACTGGTTTAGTCAATGATACTTTTAATTTCTTCAATCCAAAAACAGGTTTGAATTATTCTATCAACGACAAAAACACCTTATATTTTTCCTATGCAAGAGCTAATCGTGAACCTAACAGAACCGATTACGAAAGCGGAAATGCTAAGCCTGAAAAATTAAATGATTTTGAATTGGGCTGGAGATCTACTTCAGATAAAGTACAATTGAATTCAAATGTCTATTATATGGCTTATAAAGATCAACTGATTTTAACCGGAAAACTGGACGATGTCGGAAATCCGATTCGTTCAAATAGCGAAAAAAGTTATCGATTGGGACTGGAAGTAGACGCAACCATAACATTTACGGAGCAATTCATCATTAGACCTAACTTTACTTTAAGCAGTAATAAAAATATTGATTTGAATGTAGAAGGCGAAACCTACGGAACAACCGATATTGCCTACTCTCCATCAATTATTGCAGGAAATATTATTATTTATAAACCAACAGAAGAACTTCAGATTTCACTTTTACAAAAGTATGTTGGAGAACAATACATGAACAACATCGAATTACCGGATGCAAAACTGGCAGACTATTTTGTAAACGATTTGAATGTGGCTTATGAAATCAAACCAAAATCAGTTTTTAAATCAATTATTGTAACTGGATTGGTAAACAACATTTTTGACAAAAAATATGTTTCTAACGGATACATGTGGGATGTTTACCCTTATTATTATCCGCAAGCCGGTATCAATTTCCTTGCTGGCCTGACATTGAAGTTTTAAACCCCTTTCGAATAATGAAAAAATCCTGATGATTATTGAAATCATCAGGATTTTTTTTATTAATTATAAACCCGAAGGACATTACCATTAACCTCAACCCTATATTGTTTCATCGGATATTCTTTTCCCGAACTCAGACCCGTAAATAAATTGTAGGAAGCATTATCGCAAGCACATATGGCATTAATCCCATTTATTGTCATTGTTGAACACGAACTCAAAGCCTGATTAGGACAAGCCGCATCAAAAGCATTATAACCACTACCTGTGTTAAAAATTATTATTCCCCTTGCACCCTGACCCGGATAATAAATTGCATTACTGACATATAACAGACTGGAATACGACGGCAAATTCATATTGATATCTAAGGTTACCGTATAATTAGGAATATAAGGATTTGTGTTGTCAAAGTCATTGTTACTGCACGAAAAAAACAACGACCCAATAAGAAACAGAAAGAGATATTTTTTCATTATTTAAAAAGAGTGAAAGAATTAGTGAAACAAATTTAATTTATTTACATTTGAATTGTCTACGATTAACATATATTTATAGACTAAAAAAAATAATAGTATCTTTGTGGAAAGAAATCCCGTCCTGATGGGATTTTTTCTATTTATATAAACGATGAAGTTATGAGTAAAGTATCTTATTACACCGCAGAAGGTTTAAAAAAATTACGAGAAGAATTAGATTATTTAAAAAGCGTGATGCGTCCCAAAGCATCGCAAGATATAGCGGATGCCAGAGACAAAGGCGACTTATCTGAAAATGCCGAATATGATGCTGCCAAAGAAGCACAAGGAATGCTGGAAATGAGAATTGCCAAACTGGAAGAAGTACATGCTAACGCCAGATTAATTGATGAAAGCAATTTAGACGTTTCTAAGGTATTGGTTTTATCGAATGTAAAAATCAAGAACCAAACCAATGGAATGGAAATGAAATATACATTGGTAGCCGAAAGCGAAGCAGACTTAAAAACAGGAAAAATCTCTGTTACCTCTCCAATCGGGAAAGGTCTACTTGGGAAATCAGTGGGTGAAGTAGCTGAAATCACAGTACCAAATGGCGTTTTGAAATTTGAAATTTTAGAAATTTCTAGAGATTAATTTTTGTTTTTTATCCTAAAACAGAATATACTCTGAAGATTTAAAAATCTAACCATTTAAAAACCGATAAAATGAGTTCCATTTTCACAAAAATCATAAACGGAGAGATTCCTTGTTACAAAATTGCAGAAGACGAAAACTTCTTTGCGTTTTTGGATGTAAATCCAAACGCCAAAGGACATACACTTTGCATTCCAAAACAAGAAATCAATAAAATTTTTGATATTGAAGACGATTTATATTTAGGCCTGATGCAGTTCTCTAAAAAAATCGCCATCGCCTTAGAAAAAACAGTTCCTTGCAAAAGAATAGGAATGGCTGTTATCGGGCTTGAAGTACCTCATGCCCATGTTCATCTGATTCCTTTAAATGAAATGGATGAAATTCGTTTTCAAAATAAGGTCTCAATGACCAAAGAAGAATTTGAAGCTTTAGCAAAAAGCATTCATAATAATTTATAAAAAACAACTTGAATTTAACGGATCCGATAATAATATCCATCCGTTAAATTCATTTTTTTTTGAACAATTAACTCCAAATGAAAAGTACTTTTTTACTTTCAATATTCTTCTTCTCCATTTTAAGTTTTGGTCAGACTAAATTAGAATATGCTTTGATTGACAGGCAAATTTCTACAATACCAAACAGCTCCACTCATTCAACCGAAGACATTGCCAATTACATAAATACGAATTTTAAAACGGATCCCGATAAAATTCGTGCTGTTTTTTATTGGACGGCATCCAACATCACCTATGATATTACCAATATAAATGTGGTAGATTATACTGAAAGACCTCAAGATAAAATATCAAAAACATTAAAAAGCAAAAAAGGACTTTGTATTCATTATGCAGAAGTTTTTAATGATCTTTCAAATAAAACCGGAATACAATCCTATATAATTGAAGGATATACAAAACAAAACGGAAAAGTGGCAACCTTATCTCATGCTTGGTGCGCCGCAAAAATAGACAGTAAATGGTATTTGTTTGACCCTACCTGGGGAGCCGGTTATGTCAGTAATGGTAAGTTTTTCAAAAAATTAAATAATTCCTATTTTAAAGTAGAACCTTACAAAATGATCTCTTCCCATATTCCTTTTGATTATTTATGGCAATTTTTAAATTACCCTATTACAAATCAAGAATTTTACGATGGCAAAACTCAGACAAACAAATCTAAGAAATACTTCGATTTTGAAAAAGAACTTGCTAAATACAACTCCTTCACTGTAGTTGACCAAGTATTTGAATCCGCTGAAAGAATACAAAAAAACGGCATAAAAAACGCCCTAATTCTAGAACGCCTTGAAGGCAAAAAGAAACAGTTAATTTCTTTAAGAGAGAACACAAATATTGAAAAACTAAATTCAATCGTTGCTGATTATAACGAAGCTATTATTTTATTGAATGACTTTATTTATTACCGAAATAATAAATTCAAACCCACTTTACCAGACGATGAGATTCAAAAAATGATTGAAAAACCAAAAGAAAAATTAATCAAATGCCAAGATGCAATTTACACTGTTGGTTCAGTTGGGAATGAGAATTCATCCAATTTAACCGCACTCAAAAAATCCATTAACGAGGCTTTGGGACAGGCAGAAGAACATGACCAATTTGTAAAAAACTATTTAAGCAAATCCAAAATTGCCAGAAAATCAATGTTCACGAAAATATCCTGGTTTGGAATCCCAATAAACTAACTCGCTTTTTTTAGACTAACCTGCATCGTTGTCCCTTTCCCTATCTCGGAATTCAATACTTTTATAGATCCTTTATGGTATTCTTCAACAATTCTTTTGGTTAAAGAAAGTCCTAATCCCCACCCTCTTTTTTTGGTTGTGAAACCAGGCTCAAAGATTGTTTTGAATTGATTCTTTTGAATTCCGCTTCCATTATCAGAAACATTAATCGTCACATGATGACCTTCCTGTACAATTTCTAAAGCAACTTTCCCCCTGCCTTTCATTGCATCAATAGCATTTTTTACCAGATTTTCTATTGTCCAACTGTGTAAAGTCGGATTAAAAGACACCATAATAGGTGATTTTGGTGCCTCAAAAGTAAACTCAACTTGTTTGGAAAATCGGGATTTCAGATAATCATAGGTTTTCAAAGTTTCCTCAACAATATCCCTTTCTTCCAGTTTGGGTTCTGATCCTATCTTAGAAAAACGATCTGTTATCGTCTGCAAACGTTCGATATCTTTTTCTATTTCTAAAGTGATTGATTCATCAATATTCTCAGCTTTCAAGAGTTCTACCCAACCTATCAGAGAAGAAAGCGGCGTACCTATTTGATGGGCTGTCTCTTTTGCCATCCCCGCCCAAAGTTTATTTTGGGTTGCCATTTTAGTACTTCTGTAAAAATTATAAACCAATCCGCCAAACAAAACGATAATCAACAACAAAGCGATGGGATAGTACTTTAGCTTATTTAGCAATGCCGAATTCCCATAATATAGTTTCTGGAATTTCCCAGGAGCATATTCAATTATGATGGGTTCATTTTGAGCTTTTAGCCCAGATAAAAAAGAGTTTGATTTACTTTTGTCTTTAACGATTTCCTGTTCAATATTCCTCGTATTTATAATCGAGTCATTCTCGGTAAGAATTATCGGGATGGAAGTATTGTTACTGAAAATTTGAAGAGGAAGCTCCAGATCGGTGTTTTCACCTGCATTGATCAGTGTCTTATGCGCATTGGCCCAAAGATTCATTTTCAAACGTTCTTCATTTTTGAAAATTTGAAAAAAAGTATAAGTGTTCCAAAGAATTAATGAAATTATTAGAAAAGAAGCAAAAATAATAACCCAACGTGTTGTATTTCTTCGATTTGAAAAAGGCATAAACTAAATTTTGATTATAAATATAACGAAATAATTGTAAAGAAATTTTAGCTTTCAAGCAAAGAAATTTTTGTTGCAAAACGATTCCATATTTTTATTTTAAAAAACAGTTGCCATTTTTCAAACTTAATTCATTTGCTTACTTTTGTGCGTTCTGAAACTCATTTTAGGACGAAAAGAAAAAAGTATGATTAGTATTGACCCTAAAAATATTGAAACTGCAAAATTGCAGGGCTATTTACAAAGTTCGGTTGGACCAAGACCTATAGCTTTTGCCAGCACTATTGGCGTTGACGGAATTCCAAATTTATCGCCTTTCAGTTTTTTCAACGTATTTAGCGCCAATCCACCGATTCTGATTTTTTCACCAGCCAGAAGAGTGCGCGACAATTCCATAAAACATACTTTGATCAATGCCGAAGCTACGCGAGAAGTAGTCATTAATGTGGTTAATTACGACATTGTACAACAAACTTCCCTGGCGAGTACGGAATATGCTGAAGGAGTAAATGAATTCCTAAAATCAGGTTTAACACCTATTCCTTCAGATCTTGTAAAACCATACCGAGTAAAAGAATCACCGGTACAATTTGAATGCAAAGTAAACGAGATTATTGCTCTGGGAACCGAAGGAGGTGCCGGTAATTTAGTTATTTGTGAAGTATTAAAAATTCACATCGACGAATCGGTTTTAGATGAAAACGGAGCCATCGACCAACATAAAATAGATTTGGTTTCCCGATTGGGCCAAAATTGGTATTCCAGATCCAACCAAGGACTTTTTGAAGTTCCGAAACCACTAGTTACTTTAGGAATTGGGGTGGATGCTATTCCGAATTTCATCAAAGAAAGCCCGGTTTTCAACGGAAATCATTTAGGTATGTTAGGAAATATCGAAGCCTTGCCTACAACGGAAGAAGTTAGTATATTTGTACAACAAAATTTTGCCGTAAAAGGAGTTTTAAGCTCAGATGATCAGGAAAAAGTACATTTGGAAGCACGAAAATACCTAGACAATGACGATGTGCTGTCTGCATGGAAAGTACTTTTGGCACAAAAAAAATAAAATCATAATAACAATTAAAAACAACAAAGATGGAAGTTACAGGGAAAATAAAAATGATTGACCAAACTAAAGCCGTTGGTGCTGCAGGGTTCAAAAAAAGAGATGTTGTTGTTACAACAGACGAACAATACCCACAACATATTTTGGTTCAATTTGTTCAAGACAAATGTGACTTGTTAGACAATTTTAAAGTGGGAGAAGCCGTAAAAATTGACATCAATTTAAGAGGTAGAGAATGGACAAATCCACAAGGAGAAACAGTTTATTTCAACACTATCCAAGGTTGGAGAATTGGAAAACTTCAAGCGGAAGCTCCTTCTGCTCAAACTCCTCCTATGCCAGCTGCCGAAGCATTTGCTCCTGCAACTAATCTTAACGAAGACGAACCGGATGATTTGCCTTTCTAATCAAAAAGTTTTCTAACAATAAACAAACCCGATGCTATGCTGTAGTTATCGGGTTTTCTTTTTTACACCAATCCGTAAAACTAAAACCCTGAAGTTTTACAGATTTTCACATCCAAAACCCTATAATAAACAAGCTTAAAATCTGTAATTTAAGAATTAATTTACTACATTTGAGTATGTTATCATTGCGTCCAATTGTTTAGTTCTTTAACCTAAAACAATAAAAAAATGGAAAATAAAAACTTCGTAGTTACAGATGATTTACTGGCGTCCCATAGCCAACGTTTCTTAAATTTCATCATCGATTTGATCATACAATACATTATCCTACTAAGCATTGGAACAATCATTGTCTTAATTGCTGATATAATCGGCAACTATGAACTATCGGAAAACATTAAAAGAATGAATATAATAGAACAAAGTTTATTTGGGATTATAATTGGTCTTTTTTATTATATCATGACCGAAGCCTATTTCTCCCGCTCTATTGCAAAATATTTCACAAAAACAATAGTGGTGACAAAAGAAGGAACAAAACCCGACAGTAAAACTATTTTCATTCGCAGTTTTTGCAGACTCATCCCAATTGATGCCTTTACTTTTTTAGGCACCGTCCCAAGAGGCTGGCACGACAAAATTTCAGGAACTTATGTGGTAAAAAAACATCCTTTTGTTGAAAAAAAGGGATTGGTATAAGATTCAAAAATATATTTCAGAATAAAAACAGCCGTCAATTTTGATGGCTGTTTTTTATTTTACATCAAATCCCCTTTCTCTTTGTACATTTGTAAATCATAAATCAAACCAAAATACTAAATATAAAATCCAAGCATGAACTGGGAACAACTTTTATCATTAAAAAGACAAGGCGACAAAGGCAAACGATTACGTGTAGAACAAGACGATACCCGCTTAGGTTTTGAAGTCGATTATGACCGAATCATCTTTTCCTCCGCTTTCAGAAGTTTACAGGATAAAACCCAGGTTATTCCGCTTTCTAAGACTGATTTCGTCCATACCCGATTGACCCATAGTCTGGAAGTATCAGTTGTTGGCCGTTCCCTGGGCCGATTGGTTGGAAAAAAAATAATTGAAAAATATCCGCATCTCAAAGAAGTTCATGGCTATCACATGAACGATTTTGGCGCTATTGTGGCCGCTGCTTCCCTAGCTCATGATATTGGGAATCCACCTTTTGGACATTCAGGCGAAAAAGCTATTGGTGAATACTTCTCCATCGGAAACGGCCAACAATTCAAGGATCAATTAACTCCAAAACAATGGCAGGATTTAATCGATTTTGAAGGAAATGCCAATGGTTTTTCAGTTCTAACGGCAAGCAGACCTGGAATCGAAGGCGGACTGCGTATTTCCTATGCAACACTAGGTGCTTTTATGAAATATCCAAAAGAAAGCCTACCTAAAAAACCAACTAAAAACATAGCTGACAAAAAGTATGGCTTTTTTCAAACCGACAAAGACTTTTTTCAGGATGTAGCTGCCGACATGGGAATGATTGCCAATAAATCAGGTGATGACATTGGTTTCGAAAGACATCCTTTGGCCTATTTAGTTGAAGCTGCCGATGATATTTGCTACACAATTATAGATTTCGAAGATGGAATAAATCTGGGTTTGGTACAAGAGGAATTTGCTCTTGAATATCTGATAAAATTAGTAAAAGACTCTATTGACACCGCCAAATATAAAACACTAACAACAAAAGAAGACCGCATCAGTTACCTGAGAGCGCTAGCAATTGGCAGTTTAATCAATGATGCCGTAAAAGTATTCATAGACAATGAAGCCGATATCTTAAAAGGTAATTTCCCTTATGCCTTGACTGATAAAAGTAAATTCAAAGCCCAGATGGATGACATTATTAAGATTAGTGTCAAAAATATTTATCAGAGCCGAGAAGTCATTGAAAAAGAAATCGTAGGATATCAAATTATCCAAACCTTATTGGATAAATTCATTACCGCTTTCAACAATAAATTCAATGGCAAAGCGTCTAATTATGACCAGTTGATTTTAAAAATGCTGCCTGAAAAACATGATTTAGAAAAAGACAATGTATATGAAAGATTACTTCATATCTGTCATTATGTATCTATGTTGACTGACGGTAATGCATTAGAATTATATGACACTATTAACGGCAGAAAAAAAACCTAATTAGCTCACACTAATTAGGTTTTCACTTTTTATGATTTTGTGTTTTTCGTTAAATTAAAAAACATAAAATTTTATGATTGAGAAATTATTTTACCCGAATAACAAAATAATTCTTCTTTCCGCTTTGTAACAAAACAAACTGCCCGTTGATTAGATCTTTGGCAGAAAGCACAAAATCTTCTTTCACTTTTTCTCTATTTACTGAAATAGAATTAGCAGTTAAAGCTCTTCTCGCTTCGCCATTTGACTTAAAAAACCCTGTTTTTTCATTCAAAACAGTCACAATATCAATTCCATTTTCAATATCGCTTTTTGCAATTTCCGCCTGAGGCACACCATCAAAAACTTCTAAGAAGGTAGCTTCATCCAATTGTTTCAAATCATCGGCAGTCGCATTTCCAAAAAGAATATTCGATGCTTGAATAGCATTTTCTAAATCTTCCTTAGAATGAACCATTACAGTAATTTCTTCGGCCAAACGTTTTTGCAATAAACGCAAATGCGGTGCTTCTCTATGTTTTTCAGTTAAATCCTGAATTTCTTCTTTTGATAAGAAAGTAAAAATCTTAATGTATTTTTCAGCATCAATATCAGAAGTATTCAACCAATATTGGTAAAATTTGTAAGGTGATGTTCTTGCTGCATCCAACCAAATATTTCCACCCTCAGATTTACCAAATTTGGTTCCATCAGCTTTTGTAATTAACGGACAAGTCAATGCGTATGCTTTTCCACTTGCTATTCTACGTACTAACTCTGTTCCCGTAGTAATATTCCCCCATTGGTCGCTTCCGCCCATTTGAAGTGTACATTTTTTATCTCTATACAAATGCAAAAAGTCATATCCTTGCACCAGTTGATACGTAAACTCAGTGAATGACATTCCTTCGGCAGCTTCAGAAGACAACCGTTTCTTCACAGAATCTTTCGCCATCATATAATTTACGGTAATATGTTTACCAACGTCACGAATGAAATCAAGAAAGGAAAAATTCTTCATCCAGTCATAATTATTCACTAACTCCGCGGCATTAGGCGCATCCGATGTAAAATCTAAAAAACGGGACAATTGTCCTTTTATAGCTTCTTGATTGTGACGTAAGGTTGTTTCATCCAATAAATTTCTCTCATTGGATTTCCCGGATGGATCACCAATCATCCCTGTTGCACCACCCACCAAAGCTAATGGTTTATGTCCTGATAGTTGAAAATGCTTCAACAGCATTACTCCCACTAAATGTCCTATATGCAATGAATCCGCAGTTGGGTCAATCCCCACATACGCCACGCGCATTTGCTCCATCAAATGTTCTTCTGTGCCTGGCATAACGTCGTGGAGCATTCCTCTCCAAGTCACTTCTTCAATAAAATTCTTCATCTTTTAATCAATTTCCACAAAGATAGTTTTAATTGCATAATTTGAAAATCTATCCATCAAAAATCGAACAATCTATTTATCTTTACAAAATGGTTTTAGTAACAGGAGGAACAGGTTTAGTTGGTGCACATATATTGCTTCATTTAGTTGAAAATGGAGAAACCGTACGTGCTATTTATAGAAATACATCCGCTATTAAAAAAACCAAATCACTTTTTTCTCTTTACAAAAAGGAGCCATTATTCGAGAATATCCAATGGATTCAGGCCGATATCACCGACATACCCTCATTAGAAAATGCTTTTGAAGATGTAGAATACGTTTACCATTGTGCCGCATTAATTTCTTTTGACCCCAAAGATGAAGAGTTAATTCGTAAAACCAATATTGAAGGAACTGCGAATATTGTAAATTTTTGTATTGCCAAAAACATAAAAAAACTCTGCTTTGTCAGCTCTATTGCTGCTCTTGGCGATATCGCCCCGCATGAAAAAATTATTTCAGAAACAACCGAGTGGAATCCTGAAAAACCACATAGCGACTATGCTATTTCAAAATATGGAGCCGAAATGGAAATTTGGCGTGGACAACAAGAAGGATTAAATGCAATAATAGTAAACCCCGGAGTCATTATTGGACCAGGTTTTAGAGAACAGGGAAGCGGAAAAATTTTCACAGAAGTCGCTAGCGGATTGCGATTTTATACTTTGGGAACAACTGGTTTTGTTGCTGTGACCGATGTAGTCCGAATTGCATTCCAATTAATGAAAAGTCAAATAGCCAATGAGCGTTTTACACTAATTGCAGACAATATTATTTTCAAGGAAGTTATCGATGCAATTGCAACAAGTTTAAAAACAAAAAAACCAACTCTTCATGCCAATCCATTTTTCATGGAAGTTTGCTGGAGAATTGATTGGCTTTTATCGACCGTTTTTATGCGAAAAAGAAAAATGACCCGAGCTACGGCCAAAGCTTCTTTTTCTAAAAACCTGTATTCAAATGAAAAAGTAAAAACAGCCTTAAAAACTGACTTTACAGACATTAAACAATACATTCAGGAAATTTCCCTTTTATAGTTACAGTCTTCTTCTTTGATTTATTTCTAAAGAATCAGCTTTTTTCGCTGGTGCAGACGTCCCTTTTTTAGCTGGATTTTTTTTCTTTTTATCGGCCTTAATCTTGGCATCCACCGCTTTTTTATTTTTATCCAATCGTTTGGTTATTTCCTCAAACATAATTTTATACTCCTCATAATCTGAAGCATAATACACATTACTTTGCGCAAATTGCAAACTGTCAATTTTATATTTTTTAAAAATATATTGCCTTGGATTTATCTTATTAGAATCTAAAACAGTCGGATTTTTATATTTTATAGCTTCCAAAAGCGACAAATCATACATCACATCCAACATCACCTTTTTTTCAATAAGTCGTTTAGGCTCCTGAACCGTTTCCTCTTTACAACTTACAAAAACCAAAACCACTAAAAGTGTTATTATTTTTTTCATATTTCACTCTTATCTATCAAACAATAATCGTTTTCCAGCGCGGATATCTTTCACTTTAAAAGCACTGTAAACCAATTGTCCATTTACAAAAGTATGAGTGATTCTCGACTTAAAAGTGAATCCTTCGAATGGCGACCACCCGCATTTAGACAAGATATTCTCTCTCTTCACGCTCCACGGCAGTCCTGGATTCACAATAACCAAATCCGCATAATAACCCACTTTAATAAAACCACGTTTTTCAATTTTAAAAATCTTAGCTGGATTATGACACATCTTTTCCACAATTTTCTCAATACTGATTTTCCCTTGATGATGCGCTTCAAACATTGCTACAACAGCATGTTGCACTAAAGGTCCACCAGAAGGCGCATTAAGATACGACTGTTTCTTTTCTTCTAAAGTATGGGGAGCATGATCGGTAGCAACCACATCAATTCGGTCATCAAGCAGTGCTTCCCAAAGCACTTTACGGTCATTGGCTGTTTTTACAGCAGGATTCCATTTTATAAAATTGCCTTTAGTAGCGTAATCTTCATTGGTAAACCACAAATGATGAATACAAACTTCGGCCGTAATTTTCTTTTCTTCCAATGGAATTTTGTTCGTAAACAAATCCATTTCTTTGGCTGTTGAAAGGTGGAATATATGTAAACGCGCCCCAGTTTTTTTGGCAAGGGCAATCGCTTTTGAAGAAGAGATGTAGCATGCCTCCTCACTTCGGATAAGATGATGAACCGTTACAGGAACATCTTCCCCATACTCTTCTTTGTATTTTTGTAAATTATTTTTAATAGTAGCTTCATCTTCGCAATGCACCGCAATAAGCATTGGAGTACTGGAGAATATTCTTTCCAGAGTAGCTTCATTATCAACCAACATATTTCCGGTAGAGGAACCTAAAAATATTTTTATTCCCGCTACATTCTTCGGATTTGTCTTTAGAACTTCTTCCAAATTATCATTTGTCGCTCCCATCATAAAGGAATAATTCGCGTACGAACTTTTGGAGGCGATTTGATATTTTTCTTCTAAAATTTCTTGCGTTACAGCATTCGGAACGGTGTTCGGTTGTTCTATAAAAGAAGTGATCCCACCCGCAACTGCAGCTCTTGACTCTGTTTCTATGGTACCCTTATGTGTCAGACCCGGCTCTCTAAAATGCACCTGATCATCAATGGCCCCAGGCATTAAATAGTTCCCTTCGGCATCAATAATTTTACACTCGGATGATTTTGCGCTTATGCTTTCTGAAATTTCAACAATTAAATCATCTTCAATTAATACATCGCCTTCAAAAATCTTTCCTTCATTTACTATTTTGGCATTCTTAATTAAAATCCTGTTCATCGTATCTTTTTCTTATAATGTATTGACTAATTTTTTTAATCGAAGTGCGATAACCCCAAAAATAGCTTCTATAATTATAGAATTACTCATTTTGGATTGTCCTTTTGTTCTATCTGTAAAAATTATAGGAACCTCAACAATTTGAAATTTTTTACAATAGGTTCTGTACTTCATTTCAATTTGAAAAGCGTAACCCACAAATTTAATCTTATCTAAATTGATACTTTCCAGCACTTGTCTTTTATAACAAACAAAACCTGCTGTTGCATCATGAATCTTCATTCCGGTAATAATTCGCACATAAACCGATGCAAAATAAGACATTAACACCCTACTCAAAGGCCAATTGACAACATTTACACCCGTAACGTATCGCGAACCGATAGCTAAATCAGCATCTCCAAAATGACAGGCATTGTATAATTTTTCCAAATCGCTTGGATTGTGTGAAAAATCCGCATCCATTTCGAAAATAAAATTATACTTACGCTCTAATGCCCATTTAAAACCATGCACATAAGCCGTTCCTAAACCCGCTTTCTTTGCTCTTTTCTCCAGGTATAGTCTTCCTTCAAATTCTGATTGAAGTAAAACTACCTTATCTGCTGTATGATCCGGGGAGTTATCATCAATAATAAGAACATGAAAAGGTTTGTGTTGTGAAAGCACTGATCTAATAATGCTTTCGACGTTTTCAATTTCGTTATAGGTAGGGATTATAACAATGCAATCGTTCATATTTTGAGTAATTTCAACGCAAAAGTAAACTTTTTATAGCATTTGATTCATAATAAATTTATAATAAAAAGAATGAAACAAAAAATTAGTAATTTTGCATCGCTATGATTGAAAACATACTTCACGCCAGAATTACGGAAAACAAGGACTGGGTAACACTTTTATTTGTGTTATCATTTGCGACTATTGCCCTTACCAAATCGGTATTCGAAAACAGATTTGGCGATTTTATGAACCTGATTTTTTCAGACAAATACATAAAAGTATATCGAGACAGCAGTCACCTTAGAAGTGGTTTTACTATTTCATTATTCTTCGTTCAATTAATTTCGTTAGCGTTTTTCATTCAACTTTCACTAAGCGTTTTTGGTTACGCCTCAAAAACAGACTGGATCCTTTATATTCAGATCATTACCTTTCTTATTTTCTTCATTTTATCAAAATATTTAGTAGAAAAGATCATTGCCACTTCATTCAATATTGAAGAATTTGTAGAGCAATTCAACTTGCAAAAAGTCACATACCGGACTTATATTGGGCTATTTATACTCCCAATCAATATAATTTTGTTCAATTACGACATAATTTCAAGAAATATTCAGTTTTCAATAATCGCTATAGTATTGATATTAAACATACTAACATATTTAATATCAATAAAAAATTATCAAAATATAATATTCGGTAACTTGTTTTATTTTATTTTATATCTTTGCGCACTTGAAATAGCCCCCTATTATTTTATGTATTATTGGTTTACAAAAGGGATTGCTTAGAAACTGTTAAATATGAAAGTGAAAACAATTTTGGTGTCACAGCCCGAGCCTAAAGTGGAAAATTCTCCCTACTTTGAGTTGCAACAAAAGCACAAAGTAAAAATTGATTTCAGACCTTTTATTCACGTAGAAGGAGTTAGTGCAAAAGAAATTAGACTTCAAAAAATCGATCTAAATCATTACACTGCGATTATTTTGACCAGTAAAAATGCTGTTGATCATTTTTTTAGAGTAGCTGATGAAATGCGTTTTAAAGTTCCTGAAGGATTAAAATACTTCTGCCAATCAGAAGCTATTGCTTTTTATCTGCAAAAATATGTGGTATACAGAAAACGTAAGATTTATGTAGGCCCGAAAGATTTTGCTGATTTATCGCCTCTAATTAAAAAATACAAAGACGAAAAATTCTTATTACCTGCTTCAGATCAATTAAATGCCGATGCACCAATCACGCTAAACGCATTAAAAGTCGACTGGACTCCAGCTGTTTTTTACAAAACTGTCATGAGTGACCTGTCTGATTTAGCAGATGTTTATTATGATGTTTTGGCTTTCTTTAGCCCAACCGGAATAAAATCATTGTTCAAAAACTTTCCTGATTTTGAACAAAACAATACAAGAATCGCAGTTTTTGGAAGCACAACACAAAAAGAAGCTTTAGAACACGGATTACGTATCGATATCATGGCTCCAACCCCTGGAACGCCTTCTATGACAATGGCATTAGAGAAATATATTGCAGAAGCAAATAAAGGGAAATAGTATAGAAAAAAATTACTTTTATAATAAATCATGAAAACCATCTGTTCAAAACAGATGGTTTTTTTTTACAACACTGGCACCTGTTTTTAGACAGAAAAACACAAACTATCAACAAAAACAAATGAGACTTTTGAAATAAAAACCTTCCTAGAGTTTCTAATATTCTATTTTTACTTAAATTTGATTTTAATTCACAACTGATATCCCATTTTTAGTTTAAAATAGCAATTTATGAAAATCAATTCCCTTGCAGTAGAAATAGATGGTATCGACAAAGAAATTTTACGTTACCTGATGGAAGATGCCCGAAAACCAATTCTTCAAATTGCCAATAAAATAGGTATATCGGGTGCCGCTATTCACCAGCGATTGCGCAAACTGGAACAATCGGGCGTAATTTCCGGTTCAAAATTCACAGTAAACCATAAAGTTTTAGGATACAACACGATGGCCTTTGTTGGAATTTATCTGGACAAAGCCGCGAGAAATGCGGAGGCAGTAAAAGATTTAAAAAAAATTCCGGAAGTTTTGGAATGTCATTATACCACAGGAAACTGGTCCATTCTAATAAAAATTATTTGTCGGGACAACGAACATTTAATGCACTTACTTAACACCAAAATTCAAGCGATTGAAGGCGTTTCCAGAACAGAAACCTTCATCTCCTTAGACCAACAAATCGACCGACAGATACAGCTTTAGATTTTTAGATAATTAATTTATTAGACTGTTAGATTTCTAAAACAAGGAAACCGTCTCGTTACGATAACAAGACGGTTTTTTCTATAATTCTCTAAAGATCTAATTTTCTAACAATCTATTCTCTTCTGCTGCCCCCCAAATAAATGGAAACATAATACAATAATGTCGCAATAGACCCCAAAGCCGCTACTACATAGGTTCTGGCTGCCCATTTAAGAGAATCTTCTGCGCCCGAGTATTCTGCACGGGTTAACATGTTTTTATTTTTTAACCAAGCCAATGCGCGATTACTCGCATCATATTCTACCGGCAAAGTAATTATCGAAAACAAAGTTGTTGCAGCAAAAATAATAATCCCAACCAACAACAGTTGCGGAAACGTTTTCAGCATCAAGATACCCGCAAGTAAAATCCACTGCATGTAATGTGACGCCACATTAACCACTGGCACTAATTTAGACCGCATATTCAACCATTCGTAACCAACAGCATGTTGTACAGCGTGACCACATTCGTGTGCAGCTACAGCAGCCGCAGCAGCATTTCTTTGATTATAAACCGCCTCACTCAAGTTTACTGTTTTATCCAAAGGATTGTAATGATCTGTTAACTGTCCCGGTGTGGAGATCACTCTGACATCACGAATTCCGTTATCGGCAAGCATTTTTTCGGCGATTTCGGCTCCCGACATACCGTTTTGTAAATGCAATTTAGAATAATGTTCAAATTTGCTTTTTAGTCTTGAACTAACCAACCAGCTAAACAGCATAATTGCTCCAGCCAATATCAAATAACTCATTCCCATATTTTTAATTTGTTTTTGTTTATTGTTTCCAAAGAACCATCAAATTCTGAACCATTAATTTACAATGTCATTTTGGCATTTTACCTTATTTGCATATAGTTATAAAGGCTATTAATTCTGATGTTTCATAATACGTAAAAGAGACATTAATTACTTCATAACCTTGAGAAGACTTTGTATTCAAGAAAACTTCAACTTCTCTTGACAGTTCTTCTTTCATACTGGAAAAACCAGCCGTTTTCTTCAAAATGTGAATTTCGTGTTTTTTCATATTTTCATATTTTTTCTATTGACCACAAATATACGAAAATTGCTACAAAAAAATTCCAAACCCCAATCGTAAAATTGGAATTAGGAATTTTTAATATTGAAATTTGTAGCAAAGACGCACTGCAGCGCATCTTTACAATATGCATCTCTAGAGATCGAAATATTACCCCACCAAATTAATAATCTTCCCCGGAACAATAATTACCTTATTTGGTGTTTTACCGTCTAGTTGTTTAATGGTTCTTTCGTCTTTCATTACGATTTCCTCGATTTGTTCTTTGGTTAAATCCAAAGGCAAAACCATAGTAAAACGCATTTTCCCGTTGAAAGATACCGGATATTCCTTATCACTTTCTACCAAATGTTTTTCTTCTAAAGCTGGAAAAGGCACCGTTGCAATAGAACCTCTATTTCCTAACAATGACCACAACTCCTCAGCAATGTGTGGTGCATAAGGTGAAATCACAATCGCTAATGGTTCTAGTATAGCTCGAGAATGACAATTTTGCGTTGACAACTCATTCACACAAATCATAAACTGCGAAACCGAAGTATTGAAAGAGAAGCTCTCAATATCCTCTGCTACTTTCTTGATAGTTTTGTGCAATGATTTTAAGTTGTCTTTCGTTGGTTCGTCATTGGTAACAATCAAACCGTTTTCATCAAAATACAAACGACATAGTTTTTTCAAGAAACCAAAAACTCCCGAAATTCCAGCCGTATTCCAAGGCTTCGCTTGTTCCAATGGACCTAAGAACATTTCATACAAGCGCAAGGTATCAGCACCATATTCATTACAAATATCATCCGGAGTTACAACATTGTATTTGGATTTCGACATCTTTTCGATTTCGCGGCCAACTATGTATTTACCGTTTTCTTCACAAATAAATTCTGCATCTTTATAATCTTCCCTGAATTGTTTGAATTTCTCAATATCCAATTCTTCCGAAGCATTTACAAATGAAACATCAGTATGGATAGGCTGTACATTTTGTCCGTTAATTTTATTTTTTGAAACAAAAGTATTTGTCCCCTCCAATCTATAAACAAACGCACTCATCCCCAAAATCATCCCTTGATTAATCAATTTCTTGAATGGTTCTTCAGTTGGTGCAAAACCTTTGTCTTTTAAAAATTTATTCCAAAAACGAGAATACAACAAGTGACCTGTAGCATGCTCGCTTCCGCCAATGTATAAATCCACGCTTTCCCAATATGCCAAAGCTTCTTTACTGGCAAATTCGTTCTCGTTATGTGCATCCATATAACGCATCCAATACCAAGAACTTCCTGCCCAACCCGGCATCGTATTCAACTCTAATGGAAAAACAGTCACATTATCTATCAACTCCGTACTAACAACTGAACACTGAACACTATCCCAAGCCCAAACCGTTGCGTTTCCTAATGGTGGCAATCCGTCTTCGGTTGGTAAATACTTTTCTACTTCCGGCAAGATGATCGGCAAATGTTGCGCATCAATCATTTGTGGTAAGCCATTCACATAATACACTGGGAAAGGCTCCCCCCAATAACGTTGACGGGAGAAAACCGCATCACGCAAACGGTAATTGATTTTCCCTTTTCCTTGACCTATTTTTTCTAACTCTTCAATTATCTTTTTGGTTGCCTCTTTATAATTCAGTCCGTTTAGAAAATCTGAATTAGCAATCTCTACATTGTCTTTTGAACCAAAAGCCTCTTTGGAAATATCCACATTCGCAAAAATGTTTTTAATTTCCTGCATTCCGTTTTGACCTTTGAAGAAATTTGCAAAAGCATAATCTCTTTCGTCACCACAAGGAACCGCCATTACGGCACCTGTTCCATAACCCGCCAAAACATAATCCCCAATCCAAACCGGAATTGGTTCTTTGGTAAACGGATGCTCGGCATAAGCTCCCGTGAAAACTCCCGAAATGGTTTTTACATCGGCCATACGTTCTCTTTCGGAACGTTTGGCTGTTTTTTCTATATAAGCTTCAACTGCTTCTTTTTGTTCAGCAGTCGTGATTTGCGCAACCAATTCGTGTTCTGGCGCCAAAGTCATAAACGTAACTCCAAAAATAGTATCGGGACGCGTGGTAAATACATCTATATTAGCCTGATGATCTTTTACCTTAAAAGAAACCATAGCTCCAACTGACTTTCCAATCCAGTTTCTTTGGCTTTCCTTAATACTCTCGCTCCAGTCAATATCGTTCAAACCTTGCAACAAACGTTCTGCATAAGCTGAAATTCGCATACTCCACTGCGTCATTTTTTTACGAATCACAGGATAACCACCACGTTCGGAAACTCCATTCACAATTTCGTCATTCGCCAAAACCGTTCCCAATCCAGGACACCAGTTCACTTCAGTCTCTGCCAAATACGTCAATCGGTATTGCAACAAAATTTTCTCCTGTTGTTCTTTTGCGAAAGCATTCCATTCATTTGCAGTGAACACATCAATAGCATCATCACAAACTGCATTCACATTGGCATTTCCTTCCCTTGAAAAAATCGAGATTAAAGTCGAAACATCTTCTGCTTTATCAGAATCTTTATTATACCAAGAATTAAACAATTGGATAAAAATCCATTGTGTATGCTTGTAATAATCTGGATTAGAAGTACGCACTTCACGATCCCAATCAAATGAAAATCCTATTTTATCTAATTGCTTTCGGTACCCGGCAATCACTTTTCCTTCTTTGTCTACACCACCGTCAATATTTACCGAGGTCGTATCCTCTGGACGCTGTCCTGTCTGAATCGCATATTGCTCTGCCGGTAACCCAAAACTATCATACCCCATTGGGTGTAACACATTAAAACCCTGGTGTCTTTTGTACCTCGAATACACATCCGATGCGATGTATCCTAGCGGATGCCCAACGTGCAAGCCCGCCCCAGAAGGATAAGGAAACATATCCAACACATAATGCTTTGGTTTGTCTGAATCGTTTTTGGCAGCAAAAGTCTTATGCTCTGCCCAGTATTTTTGCCATTTGGCTTCAATTTCGTTCGGATTGTATTTCATTGTATCAAGGTTCTAAGCTACAAAGTAACTGAGTTTCTAAGGTTTATTCTCTTAATTTAAAGTTGGCAAATTTACGTTTATTGTACGAAAGTTAAAACTTTGGACGTTATTAACTTTAAATAAAGAAATTCTTTATTATTTTTACCCCATAATTTCAGTAAACTATGAGTTCTTCCTTTGATAAATTTCAAAAACGCAGATTAATTTCATCTTATTTTTCGGTAGTCCTAAGTGTATTCTTAGTTTTATTTCTGTTGGGAATGTTGGGTCTTTTTATTATAAATTCTAAAAAACTGGCTGACGATTTCAAAGAGAATATTGCGATGACCGTATTCTTTAAAAACGAAGCTAATGATAGTATTCTGAAAGCTTTTGGAACCGAATTAAAAACTGCCCGTTTTGCAAAAAAATCTGTTTATGTTTCGAAAGAGGAGGCTGCAAAGCAACATACTGATATTATTGGAGAAGATTTTGTTGCCTTTTTAGGTGAGAATCCATTACAGAATTCCTTTGATATCCACCTGAAAGCAGATTATGTGGAACGAGACAGTATCACAAAAATAGAAACCCGCTTGCGCAAAAATGCCATGATATCAGATATTGTTTACGACAAACAGCTAGTCAATTTGGTGAATGACAATATCAAAAAAGTGAGTATGTGGATTTTAATTGTCAGCGGATTTTTGGCAGTCATTGCTGTTTTGTTAATCAACAGTTCACTACGTTTATCTATTCACTCCAACCGATTTATCATTAAAACCATGCAAATGGTGGGCGCAACCAAAGCCTTCATCAGAAAGCCTTTTGTAATGCGAAGCATCAAACTCGGCATGATTGGTTCCGGATTGGCGATTCTAGCCTTAATCGGAGTACTGATTTATCTTGAAACTAATTTCCCAAGCCTTGGTATTGTTGAAGACAAATTTTTAATTGCTCTCGTTTTAATAAGTGTTTTTGGAATTGGTGTATTGATTACCTGGTTAAGTACTTATTTTGCCACGCAACGTTTTCTGAATCTAAGAACCGACGATTTATACTAATATTTATCTGTTGATTTGATTATTCGTTAATTCGAATTTGCACGATTCAGCTTTTAAAAACTACCCTATAACAATGAAAAACAACGACGATAAAAAAGAATTTCTTTTCGATAAAATAAACTACAAAATCCTATTAATTGGGATTGGAGTAATTGCTTTAGGATTCATTTTAATGTCAGGAGGAGGAAGCGAAGACCCAAATGTGTTCAATGAGGACATTTTCAACTTCAGAAGAATTCGTTTGGCACCAACTACCGTTCTTATTGGTTTTGGTATTACTATTTACGCCATTCTCAAAAACCCTAAAAAACAGTAAACAGTATTCCGTATTCAGTTGGTAACAGACTGAAAACTGAAAACTGAAAACTTTCTCAAAAATGAATATATTACAAGCTCTTATAATTGCCATAATTGAAGGATTAACAGAATATTTACCTGTTTCCTCCACAGGACACATGGTATTTGCCAGTTCTTATTTCGGAATTCAGGAAGATGATTTCGTAAAACTTTTTCAAGTTTCTATTCAATTCGGCGCTATTTTAGCCGTTGTCGCTTTATACTGGAAGAAATTTTTCGATTTCTCAAAATTCAACTTTTACATCAAACTGGCTTGTGCTGTAATTCCGGCTTTAGTTTTAGGGAAATTATTCGACGATAAAATCGAAGCTATTTTAGGAAACCCTATTCCTATAGCAATAGTATTAATTTTAGGCGGAGTCGTTTTACTTTTTATTGACAGTCGTTTTCAAAGCCCAACTGTTGTTCAAGAAGAAGACATCACGATTAAAAAAGCCGTAACTATCGGATTTTGGCAATGTTTAGCCATGATGCCAGGAACAAGCCGTTCGGCAGCATCTATTATTGGCGGCATGCAACAAGGATTAACCCGTCACGTAGCTGCCGAGTTTTCATTCTTTTTGGCCGTTCCAACCATGTTGGCAGTCACTTGTTATTCTGTGTTTTTAAAAACCTATGAAACATCCCAGATGAAGGGTTATGAACTTATTTTAAAATCAGATGAAAACATAAAACTATTCCTGATTGGAAATGTTGTTGCTTTTATCGTTGCGGTTTTAGCTATAAAATTCTTCATTGAAATTATTAAAAAATACGGCTTCAAACCTTGGGGTTGGTACCGGATTATCATGGGAATCTTTTTACTGATTTACTTTTCATACTTAAAATAATTTCCTTTGAAGACTGCTGAAGATTTCCAAAACGGACAGGTATTATTAATTGACAAACCATTGCATTGGACCTCTTTTCAGGCGGTTAACAAAATGAAATGGGCGTTGAAAAGCAAACTGGGTTTAAAGAAAATAAAAATTGGCCATGCAGGAACATTAGATCCTTTGGCAAGTGGACTGTTGTTAGTTTGCACTGGAAAATTCACAAAAAAAATTACAGAACTTCAAGGTCAAGCCAAAGAATACACAGGAACCTTTTTTATTGGAGCGACCACACCTTCCTATGATTTAGAAACTGAAGTAGACCAAACATTCCCTACTGCACATATCGATGAAGCTTTAATTCACGAAACGGTAAAACAATTTTTGGGTGAGATTGATCAAAAACCACCTATTTTTTCGGCTATTAAAAAAGATGGCATTCGCTTGTATGAACACGCACGTGCAGGTGAGACTGTAGAAATTGCAAGCAGAAAAACAACCATTCACGAATTTGAAATTACCCGAATTGCACTTCCTGAAATCGATTTCAGAGTAGTTTGCAGCAAAGGAACCTATATCCGTTCTTTAGCCTACGATTTTGGACGCGTTATGAATTCCGGTTCACATCTGACCGTTTTACGCCGAACAAAAATTGGGGATTATGATGTGACTGAGGCTATGGATGTGACCTTATTTGAACAAAGCCTAACCTCTGAATTATAATCAAAAAACAAAAACACATGACAAATACAGAATTGAATTTGCGATGTGTCTTCCTTTTAGAATTTAAAGTAATGTTTTAATCCATACTCTACTCTTTTTGTCTACTTGGCTATGCCATGATTTAATAATGAGTTATGTTTTCACCTCCAAATAGTAAAAACGACAAATAATCATAAACCCTTTCAAATAGCTTTTTCATAGCGATGTTTTTTTAAAATTGTTAAACAATATCTAAACACCCATAAAAAAAGTAAATCAAAATAATAGACCTGGTTGGCAGTCACTAAATTACATATTTTTTTCATAAAAAAATTAAAATTACAGCTAAAATAAAGTTAACTTATTAACAAAAAGCTACTTATAACTATAACTGCTTTTTACATTGAAGCAAAAAACTTCGCGATTCATCAACCTTTAGCATGTAATTATACCACTACAAAACGGCATGAACACTATTTTACTCGAAGACAATTTAACCTCAAATTTATAATAATCACTAAATTTTCGTAACTTAAAATTTTTAAAATCAAAGATAAAATCATAGCCACTGTATATCGATAACTTAAAAAATCAGTATATGAAAATCTTAGCTACTTTTTTATTTACGTTATTTTTCGCTTTTACTTTTTTTGCACAAAACAAAAGAAGTTCTTATTTGCAATTAAATTTTTCAACTCCTTTAAGAGGAACCTGGGACAGTGACGACGACTCAGACTATTTATTTTTACCCGACGGTTTAAATGTAAAATTTGGAGGCGGCTTACATTACAGTAAACGACTGGCTATTGGAATAAACACTGGTATTGATTGGATTGCCACTGAAAAACTGGTTGTAGTCCCTGTCTTTGGAAATCTGAAGTTAAGCACGAAAATCGACCCGGAAATGTTCCTGTTTCTTCAGGGTGGCTACGGAAAATCGATTGCCATCGGAAGAGGAAGTTTGACTGGCGATTATACTAAAATAGGATTGGGTCTGGAAGACATAGAAGGTTTAGGGCTGTTTACAGAATTCACCCAATATGGATTTTCGCTGTACAGCCCAGAAAAAATTTGGAGTATAAGTTTTGGAATTTCTTTTACCTACTTCACAAAACCAATTAGGAATCCAGCCCCTGCATCAGTTCCATAATTTCGTTTTGTGTACTCAATCCTTTATCATGAAAATACCACATTTGCAAATCGGCTTTAGCCGTTTCATCAACAACACCATGTTCTTTCTTGTAGTTTTGTATTAGTTCCACCGCTCCTGCAGGCCTTGGCCCCCAATCACCTACAACATTTCCTGTTGCCTTATCAATAACAATCAATTTAGGAATTGCTCTGGCACCATTTGTCAAAAAATCGTTCATCACATCATCATTATCATCCCGTAAAACAATTTTCAGATCAATCTTTCCATCTGTTTCTAATGCCATTTTATCAAAAACAGGAAGTGATTGCGCACCATCAGCGCACCAACCCTCAGCAATGACCAACCAAATGTATTGTTTTTTTAACGCGTGTAATTTTGAAACATTCTCTTCTGATATTTTAATCGTCTTATCCAATCGACGCAATCTCGTTTCATTCAACAAAGTGTAATGGGTTAATTCTTCGGATTGTCTCATTCCTGTTGATTTTCCAACTTCCAACAAATCTGAAACTACTTTTTTATATTCGGAATACGTGTAACTATTAAATAAGGCTTTGACAACTGAGGCTTTCATATTTTTATTATTTTATTTTTTTAACGGGATAAAATTAGAGTTAAAAAAAAAGACAAAAGGTGACATTTATTACTTAATGAAAATAAAATTCAAAAAAAAATCACAGCATAACTTGCAAAGTTATTTTTAAAATAAAACCGTAAAATTATTTTTTAAAACACTATTTCAAAAAATTAGAATATCCCTATATTTGCACCAAATAACTCAACACACATGAAATACAAAAGAATTCTTCTGAAATTAAGTGGCGAAGCTTTAATGGGCGATTTGCAATACGGAATTGACCCGAAAAGATTAGCTGAATATGCCGATGAAATTAAGCAGATTCATGCCAAAGGAGTTGAAATAGCCATTGTAATAGGTGGTGGAAATATTTTCAGAGGTGTTTCGGGAGTAAGTTCAGGAATGGATAGAGTTCAAGGAGATTATATGGGAATGTTAGCCACTGTTATTAACGGAATGGCATTACAAGGTGCGCTTGAAGACAAAGGCATGAAAACACGTTTGCAGACTGCCTTAAAAATGGAATCAATAGCTGAGCCATATATCAAAAGAAGAGCTGATCGTCACCTTGAAAAAGGCAGAATAGTAATTTTTGGAGCCGGAACTGGAAATCCTTATTTCACAACAGACACAGCTGCCGTTTTACGTGGTATAGAAATTAATGCCGATGTAATCTTGAAAGGAACTCGCGTGGACGGTGTATATGATTCGGATCCTGAAAAAAACGCTTCTGCAGTAAAATTCGATTTTATCTCTTTTGATGATGTTTTGAAAAAAGGATTAAACGTAATGGACACTACTGCATTCACTTTAAGTCAAGAAAACAAACTTCCAATCGTTGTTTTTGATATGAATAAAGTGGGCAATTTATTAAAAATCTGCACAGGAGAAAACATAGGAACTGTAGTAAACATATAATCTTGTGTCACAGTTTATAGTCACAGTCATGTGACCTGTAAACTGCGACTGCGACTGAAAACTTAAAAATATGACTGAAGAAATTGAATTTATATTAGATAGTACCAAAGAATCAATGACTGGTACTATTGCACATTTAGAAAAATCATTCTTGAATATCCGTGCCGGGAAAGCATCACCTGCCATGTTAGGAAGTGTTTTTGTAGATTATTACGGATCCGCAACCCCGCTTTCGCAAGTATCAAAAATCAGTGTTCCTGATGCAAGAACCATTACACTTCAGCCTTTCGAAAAAAACATGCTTCATGCGATAGAAAAAGCAATTATGATTGCTAATATAGGCTTCAATCCAATGAATAATGGAGATGTTGTTATCATAAGCGTTCCGCCATTGACAGAAGAAAGAAGACGTGAACTTGCCAAACAAGCTAAGGCAGAAGCAGAAGATGCAAAAGTTGGTATTCGAAATGCTCGTAAAGACGCTAATACTGATATTAAAAAATTGGAAAAAGAAGGAACTTCAGAAGACATTTGTAAAAGTGCGGAAGAAGAGGTACAAAACTTAACCAATAGTTTTATCAAAAAGATTGACGAACTTCTAGTACAAAAAGATGCCGAAATAATGAAAGTATAGTAATTTTCGTTTAAAAACACACTAAATCCGACTTGTTAATTTAATCAAGTCGGATTTTTTTTACGCCAAAAATAACTTTATCCACTATAATATTTAATATATTTGAGACCCCCTTAGAATCAAATCTATTTATTAACTTAACCATTATTAATAATGAAAATTAAAAAAACACTACTTGCTTCGGTTTTTCTATTACTATTTTTTCAAAATCACTTACTTGCACAAGACTCAGGCATATTTGCCGGAATTGAAATAGGCAGTAAAGGAATAAAAATGTCTGTTATAGAGGTTACCAATATTAAAAGAGGAAGCTTTGATATCAAATCATATTGGTCTGAAAATGTCGGAATTGCAAAAGGAATAGCAATTGATGGTAATTTAGCTCAAGAAGATATTGAAAAGGCAGTAACTGTTGTCTTGTCCAATTACATCAAAATAAAAAACGAGATAAAAGTACCCGAAGATAATATTTTCATAGTTGGATCCTCTGGAGTTGCAATGGCAAAAAACACAAAGGATTTAATTGACAAAATCAAATTAGCAACAAACAAGGACGTAGAATTCATTGATGCCCAAACAGAAGGAAGAATGCTTTTAAAAGGCTGCGTTCCCCCTGTTGACTATCAAGATTCTATGGTTTTAGATATTGGTGGCGGAAACACAAAAGGTGGATACATTGATGTAAGAAACAATGATACTTTTGTATTTTTCCCTCTAAGCGTTAATTATGGAACAATAACATTAACTGAAGCCATCAATAAAAAAACTAAAAAAGATGACATTTCAGAATATAATGAGAAAGCATTTGGGTTTTTACCTACATTAAGAAAGCAAGTAGACGCCATGTACGGCTCAAGTCCGGTTGCTTTAGAAAAAGAAAAAGTATTCATGTCAGGCGGAGCTGTTTGGGCTTTTTACACACTCTATTATGGCGCTGCTAAAGAAACGTTTAACAAATTTAATTTAGAAGACGTTCTTAATTACGATGCAGTTTTAAAAAACAACTTTAGAAAATTCGAAGAATTAGCCAAAACAGACAAAGATGTCGAACGTGTACTAAAAACATATTCACAAAAATATCTAATTTCAGCCAGTAATATATTTCTAGTTTGTCTTGAAGCTATACCAGAAATAAATGATAAAAAACTATACTTTGCCAAAGAAGGGCAAATTGCATGGCTGGTTTCTTATATAGCAGACAGATCTAAAAAAGTTAAAAAGATCTACTAATAATTTTATTTGATAGAAAACTGAACTTATCAATAATGGTATATCCCCAATACTATCCTTATTGATTTAAACATTAAATAAAATGAAAAGTTATTTAAACACCTACTTTGATAACTTTAAAGGTTTTTCAAGAGAAATATGGGTCTTAACATTAATAACCTATATCAATCGGGCAGGAGCCATGGTTATGCTCTTTTTGACTAAATATTTGCATGAGAGTATGTTTTTTAGTCTTACGGAAATAGGCTGGATGTTAGTTTGCATTGGTATTGGCGCTTTGGTTGGCGCCTGGGTTGGAGGAAAACTTACTGACCGACTTGGTTTTTATACAGTTATGCTGTCAAGCCTGTTCCTAACAGGCTTTGGCATTATTTCCTTAATGTTTTTGTACGATTTTGCAGAAATATGTATCGGTTTATTTTTAGTCACAGTAATCGCAGATATGTATAAACCTGCCATGTATGTCGCCGTATCGAACTTCACCAACAAAGAAAACCGGACAAGAGCATTAACTTTAGTTAGATTAGCAGTGAATCTGGGTATTGTTTCCGGACCTGTTATAGCTGGTTTAATAATACAAAAAGACAACTATGATATGTTGTTCTGGATAGACGGCTTAACCTGTGTATTTGCAATTTCAATTTTCATGCTGTTAATCGACGAGAGTAAGATTTATAAGGCCAGGAAGAAAATTCAAAGAAATAAAAAAATTAAAAGTGTCGGTAATAGTAATCTAATACAGGATAAAAACTTTATCATTTTCTTGTTTGCCAGTTTTTCGACTGCCATTTTATTTTTTCAATTATTCACAACTATACCAATGTACAACTCTGAGAAATTAAAACTTAGCGAATTGAGCATTGGATTGCTTTTAGCCTTAAATGGGCTATTGATATTTCTTTTTGAAATGCCTTTAATAGGTTTTCTGGAAAAAAAGAATTTTGAAACAACAAAGATTATATTGCAAGGTTCAGTATTTATGACTTTAGGATTCTTTTTTCTACTTTTTTCAAAATCAATTTTCATATTAGTAATTAGCATTTTTTTCATCACCTTAGGCCAAATATTATTATTTTCATTTTCTAATACTTTTGCCTTTGCCAGAGCTGTTAATGGCCAGGAAGGAAAATACATGGCCTTTTATGCGATGAGTTTTAGTGCTGCACAAATATTAAGTCCCAAGGTTGGCTTTAGCATTATTGAAAGTTTTAGTTATTTTTCAAACTGGTTATTAATGGCAGCCATAGGGTTAATAGGAATATTTTTATATTATAAATTGGACAAAAACATTAAATATGAAAACATGTCAAAAGATTTGCAGCAATCAAACTTTAATTAATATCCTAAAAATATATACTTGCTAGACAAATAGCTTAAAATTATGTCAAAAAAAGTTGAACAAAAACACAACACCAATAGTTTAAAGATTGTAATTATTTTGTTAACCCTTACAATAATTGGCAGTTTTTACTATATCTATAAAATGTCTGATAGATCAAAAGACATGATTATTTCGCTTAGAGAGCAAAAATCAAACATCCTGAATGACCTAGAAAAATCTCAATTATTCCTAGACCATGTGTTAACTTCAAACAAATCATTGTCAAAAAAATTAACTCTAGAACAAGTTAAAATAAAAAAACTCATTCTTGATTTAAAGAAAAAAAGAATTAATGAGAAAACCATTGTGGTTTATAAAAAAAGTGCAAATGACATAGATGACAGACTCAAATTACTACTTGCGGAAATAAATTTATATAAAAAGAAAATAGACAGCACCAACAATATTTTACATAACACCAAAATTGTTCTAAAAAAAGAAAAATCAAAGAATGACACATTAACCGTTTCCAACAGAAAATTAGTTAAAAAAATTACGGCCGCAGCAAAACTCTATTTTTACGATTTACAAACAGCTTCATTTAAAATAAAAAGCTCGGGAAAAGAAACTGAAACAAATAATGCGAACAAAGTTGATTTACTGAAAATCAGTTTTATGATTGCTGAAAGTGATTTAGTTAAATCTACCACTAAAGAATTTTTTATTCAAATTATCGACAGTAAAAACAATGTTTTAGGAACTAAGAAAGTTGAGAAATTCGGGAATCAAATCTTAAGTTACAGTACTTCTTTAAAATTAAAATATGAAAATAAAACCGTAAAAGTTGAAGGTGAAATACCTGTAAGCAACTTAGAAGAAGGCCTTTTTTATGTTAATATTTTTGATGATTCCAAGTTAGTCCTAAAATCAACTTTTACTTTAAACTAAACATATCTTCACGAAACCTGAAAAAGTATATTAACTTTTAACAAATCAATAGATATTAAAAAATCCGTTCGCTTAGGTGAACGGATTTTTTTATTCTTATTTTTGCCATAACAAAATGTGATTTCATCCGTTTAGCCCTAATAGTCTTTTTTATGAAGCACTTCTGTTTACTGATGTTCTTTTTTTCATTCTCGCTTCAGGCGCAATTTCAAATAAACGGAATTGTTAAAGACACCTCTACCAACAAACCCCTTCCTTTTGCCACTATAACCAGTGATGATGGGACTAATACTATCTCCGATGTTGACGGAAAATTTAGCATTATATCCAAAAAAAACATAAGCACTTTTGATGTTTCTTACATTGGCTACACAAAAGCTATCGTTAGAATTGAAAACAACAAAAATTATTATGTAGTACTGCTCTTGCAAAACACAAATAATTTGAACGAGATTGTCATTTCAAGAGAAAATCCTGCTTTAGCAATTATCAAAAAAACAATAGAGGCCAAAGACGCTAATGATCCTCAAAAAAAATTAAACAGTTTTGAATTCAAATCCTACAATAGACTAATTGTCTCAGCCAATCCTGACTCGATAAGCGGAAAGATCGATTCTGTCTTTGTTCAAAAATCTTATGGATCTCAATTTATTAAAATTGATTCCGCCAATTATAAATTCAAAGAAATTGTACGCCAACAACATTTGTTTCAAACAGAGAAAGTTTCACAATATCAATTTAGTGATAACCAACTTAAAGAAACCATATTAGGAACAAAAATGGCTGGTTTCAAACAGCCCGTCTATGAAATCATCGCCTTCAACCTGCAGTCCTTTTCTATCTACGACAATAATTACGAACTTTTTGAAACCAAATACAATAGTCCATTTGCTCCCGACGCCCTAAAAGACTATAATTACAAACTTCTAGACTCGGTTGTTGTAGATGGCAGAAATACCTATATGATTTATTTCAAAAACAGAAAGAAAAGAAAAGCATCAGGCTTAGAAGGTGTACTTTATGTCGACCAAGAGAGTTTTGCGATTGCCAAAGCGGTTATGCGTATCAAAGGCGTTCTCGACATCAGCGGAATTCACGATTTTAGATATATTCCCGAAGAAAAAATATGGTTTCCTTCAACTAAAACATTTAAAATTGTAAAAGGTAAAAATGATGATGATATAAAAATCCTTGGGGGAACCATTCAATTTGAAGGAGACGTAGAAAAAAATTTCAAACCAAGAAAAAAAGAAGCTTCTGACTACACTTATTTGCTTTCGGAAAGCAACAATTTCGACTTAAAATACAATATTCCACTACAAATAAAAAAACCCTCTATTTATATCGAAATTAAAGATGAGGCAGTCAACAAACCAGAAGACTTTTGGAACAAATACAGAAAAGACAGTTTGGATATTCGCAGTCAAAAAACCTATTTGGTCTTAGACAGCCTCTCTATAAAAAAAAGAATTGAAAGTAAGATAAGTATTGGACGCAAAGTCATAAATGGTTACTTACCATTGGGATTTTTCGATTTAGACCTGCGTAAAATAATTAGCTACAACAATTACGAAGGACTCCGATTGGGAGTTGGAGGAATTACCAATGAAAATTTTGCCAAAAAATACAAAATAGAAGGTTACGCTGCTTACGGAACGAGAGACAAGGCCTATAAATACAGCCTAGGAGCAGGAACCCGACTCGATAAATTTACCAATTCATGGATTGGTGTTTCCTATACCGACGATGTTCGGGAAATTGCAAGTACCGTTTTTGCAATTGACAAAAGAGCTTTTAAAATCTATGACCCGAGACCCATAAACATAAGTACTTTTTACAATTATTTGAGCTGGAAAACATTTGTAGAAACCAAAATAATACCTAAAACAGAGAGCATTTTTGAACTTTCTCAGACTTATGTTGAACCTAAATTTAGTTATGCCTTTAACATAAATGAAAAGTTGTACTACAGCTATAATATGACAACCGCAATGATTTCCTTGAGATGGAATCCATTCAGCGATTACATGCAAACCCCAACCGGACGACTAGAAGTAGAAAAACGTTTCCCTAAATTCACACTTCAATACACCCAATCATTACCCAATATCTGGCAAAACGATTTCGATTTCAGTAAAATAGATTTCCGAACAGAATATGAAAAGAATTTTTTAAACGGACAAAAAACAAGCCTTCTTTTTGAAGCTGGTTATGCAATTGGAGATGTCCCATTAACCCATCTCTACAATACCGCTCCTAACAATCTTAACAAAGAAACTGTCATCCAGAGAATCACTTTTGCCGGTAAAAACAGTTTTGAAACCATGTTTTTTAATGAGTTTTTCTCAAGTAAATACGCCTATTTCCAATTTAAACACGGCTTTAGCAGAGTCACTATTTTCAAAAAGATAAAACCTTCTCTGGTATTGGTTAGCAGAATGGCCTGGGGAGATATGGACAAGCCCGAACAACATGTTGGCATAGAATACAAAACGCTGAACAAAGGATTTTTTGAATCGGGAATCGAACTCAATCAGATTTTTAACGGATTAGGGTTGGGTGGTTTTTACCGTTACGGCCCCAACCAACTGCCCAAATTCGAAGATAACATAGCCATAAAAATCAGCTTTATACTTAATTTAGGACTTTAAAAGAGTCCTGCAAACTCTAAGAAAGCAGGACTCTATTTTATATAATTACGGTTTGATAATCAATACAGAAGGCGTGTTGTTGAGCCAAATACTTTGGGTATCGATTAGTTTTTTCCAACTGTCTAAACTGACTATCATCAAATCCTGCTGTTCTAAAAACTCCTTTTTAATAGTCCTTTCATTCATCATCATGATATGATTGGGCGCTATTTGCTCTATGGAACGAATACCTTCTTGAATTTCCCTATTGTTTTTTACCTGTCCAGCAGCATCCAAAACTGTAATTTGAGAGCCATTATTCCGAATTAGCTTTTGGGCAAATTGAATCAGAAAGGCATCCTCATCACTAAAAAGAGGCATGAAAACCCGATTAATGTCATCTAATTCCTTATCCACAAGAATCCCAACCGACATTTTACTTTTAGCAAGAATTTGTCTTGTTCTTTCATCGAAAGGAGAATTTTCAAACAAGCCTTCTTTCCCAGTAAATTTATCAATCAAACGATCCGGATTAATAATCCTAGTTGTAAAACCAAGTACTTTTCCCAATAATGTACCATCAAAAATAGATTGTCCCAAACCAACTAATAACAGATCATAATCCCCATGATTGGCTGTGTCGACTATATCTGAGTCAATATCATTAGAAGCTTTGAAAAGAGTGACAATTTTTTGATTTAAATTTTCTGATTCAGAAACAACAGGCGAAAACATTTCTCGTTCATAATCTTTCACATCAAAGGAATGCAACTCTGAAGTTAACGACAAGTGCATAGCAGTGACGACCGTGTTCCCACTTTGTTTTTTAACAAAACTATTGGCTACTTTCAACAATGTTTTCCCTTTTTCGGGAGAGGCAAAAGAAATCAGAACTTTGTATTTGCTTTTATTGCTTATTTCTTCTGGGACAATACTGCTTTTGCCTTTAAAAATATAATTAATCAAATCCAAAGCCGGTCCGGTCATAAAGGTGGTAGTCAATGCCATAATAACCATCATGGTGAAAATTTCACTTGACAACACGCCCAAATCATAACCTATATTCAGCACTACCAATTCCATCAATCCCCTCGTATTCATTAATGTCCCAATAGACAAACTATCTTTCCAGCTATGACCTACGAACTTAGCTGCTATTGCACTGCCAAAAAACTTTCCGACCACGGCAACCAAAATAATCAAGCCAGTAATTTTCCACAAATGAGGATCATCAATTAATCCTATTTGGGTCCTTAAACCCGTAAAAACAAAAAACAAAGGAAGTAAAATTACCACTGAAACGTCTTCAACTTTTTCAATAAAAATAGTGCGGAATTTATTATTTTCAGGCATGATTGCCCCAGCCAAAAAAGCTCCAAACAATGCGTGAATCCCTATCAGCTCAGACGCATAAGAGGACAGTAATAATGTCAAAAAGAAAATAGCCACTACCGGTTTGTTCAGACTTTCTCGCGTTGCATTTAAATCACCAACCCTTTTTAGAAATGGCCTAACCACTTTTAGCATTACTATTACATAAATTACTGCCAATGCAATAACGTATAGAGAACTGGTAAATGAACCAGCTTTCACAATCGCGATTACTGCCGCCAAAATACACCAGGCCGTAATATCATCTGCAGCGGCACAGGTAATTACAATCGCCCCTAATTTAGTTTTATGAATTCCGCGTTCCCTGACAATCCCAGCCAAAACCGGAAATGCCGTAATACTCATCGCAATTCCCAAGAACAATCCAAAAGAAAGAAATTCAATCCCTGGTGGAGCAAAAGAGTGGTAAATAAAATAAGCAAGCCCCAAACCTAAAGTAAACGGAATAATAATACTGGCATGGCTAATAACAACAGCATCATGCGCTTTATTCTTAAGCACTTTTAAATCCAACTCCATCCCAATCACAAACATAAAAAGGATTAACCCAATCTGACTCAAAAACTGCAAGTTGCCTAACGAATCTTTTGGGAATAATGTTTCCGAAAATTCGGGAAAATACATCCCAATTAAAGAAGGACCTAAAACAATACCCGCGATCATCTCTCCAATCACTGTTGGTTGTCCAATTCTTCTGCAAACCCATCCAAAAAACCGAGCTACGAAAATAATAGTGATGATTTGCGCCAAAAGAATGGTTAAGGGATGTTGCAAATTATGATTCATCGACATTACAAAATCATTCCAATGACCGTTTTCTATCTGATGAGAAACAATATTACGCCCTTGTTGCAGCAATTTCCCCTTTAGGATAATCCAATACATCAAGACAGAAGAGCCGCCTATAATTATCAAATAAAAAAACGAATTTTTAATACTTCTCATACAACTTTTTTAAATTATCATTTAATTTATAGTGCAAATATGGCAAGTGATTATTGAGAAATAAAGAGAACAAACAGTTAATTTCCGTCGGATGTAACAAGATTGGAAAACTTTGTAATAAATCAAATTTTGACCTTTAGTAAAAAATCCGAACGATAGGTTTCGCTCAAAAGTAATGTGGTGAATTTTCCATTCTTTTCCTGATGATTGATTGTAATTTCATTATGGTTAAAAAATTTCACTGCAGCTATTGCAATGATTTCCTTCTTAGTCACTCTACAAAAATCAGCCGCAGGAAGCTGGCTTAAAAGCGTATCAAAATTAATATTTTTTAAAATCATAGCACTTCCATCAACAAGAAAGACTTCTTTGTCCCTACTGTCGGTTGGGGCTGTTTTGATGTACTGAATCTGATCAAAATACAATAATGCCTTTCCTTTATCAGTATTCAAGTGAATAAATTTTTTGGTAATCGCCGACTTATTGAATCGTTCCAAGGCTTTGGTAACTGCTTTTTGCAACCGCTCTCTTGTAACCGGTTTGGTAATATAATCGACAGCATCAATATCAAATGCTTCGGCTGCATAATCTTTGTATGCCGTAGTAAAAATAACCATTTTGTTTTGAAGTAAATTGGCCAAACTCAAACCATCAATTCCTGGCATTTCAATATCCGAAATACACAAATCAAAATCAAGATTCGTAATTTCCTCCAGTAATTTTTGTGGGCTATTAAATACTTTAACGATTTCCAAATCCGGAATTTGTTCACAAAGCATCTTCAGATAAGTCAATCCCGGCAATTCATCGTCCAGCAGTAAGCATTTGAGTTTTGTATTCAAGAAGATTGATTTTTAAGTGTGCAATATAAATGTCATTTTCGACAAATTTATCCAGTTTGAACTGATTTTTATATATAATTTTCAAACGTTGTTCCAATGTATTTGCACCAATCCCGCTGCGCTCTTTTTTTAATGCCTTTTTATCGGATATTTTGTTCGAAACCGTCAAAAAGAAGCAATTGTCTTTGAATTCGAACAAAACAGAGATAAAAGCATCTGCACTTTGCAGATCGGCATGCTTAAAAGCGTTTTCGATTAAGTCTATTGAAATCAAAGGTGCTAAGAGCCGTTGTTCATAGAGCATTTCACCTTCGTTGATTTTAGTTTTTACTTTTAATTCAAAAAGCGGACTGACTTTTATCTTATTGATTTCGATTAAATTCAGCGCAAACTCAATTTCTTCTTTTGGAGTAACAAACTTTTTTTGGCTTTCATATAAAATATAATCCAACACATTTGCCAATTTGTCTAACGCAAAATAAGTTTGGTAAGCATGTGACTGAATTGAATTTAGTATATTTTTAAAAAGGTGCGGATTGAGTTTGGACTCCAAAGTCTCCAACTGCAGATCATTTACTTTCATCTCAAGTAAATAAAATTTTTCCTCAACATTTTTTTTAGCTTTCCCCGATTGAATTAACAGATAAACAAGATAGCAAAGCACGATTACCAGCAACAGAATAATCGTTAGAAACACATAAATCACAACATTGTTATCTTGAATTTTATTCATATTTTGATTTAATCGTATTAGTCAATATTTTATGTCACATCGAGCATAGTCGAGATGCAATAATCGTTCTCTGCCGAAGCGTCGGGAACACTCAAAATGACAATAGAACTAAATTATAAACAGTAAGGGTTTGATCCAAAAATACTTCAAAAAAGTAAATTCATTTTTTTGTATTTAATGACTCGACACGAATTTCAATCCTATAATAGATGTTATCAAAGTCGTAATAAAGAAAATCCTCCAGAAATCAGCGGGTTCTTTAAAAACAAAAATACCAACTAAAACAGTACCTACTGCGCCAATTCCTGTCCAAACAGCATAAGCCGTACCGATAGGCAATGTTTGCGTCGCTTTATAAAGCAACAACATACTAATAGCCAAACAAATTAAAAATCCGACCAACCAAAAAGTTGCAGTTGAACCGGAACTTTCTTTGGCTTTCCCTAAACAAGTGGCAAAACCGACTTCGAAAAGACCACCGATAATCAATAAAATCCAATTCATATTATTGTTTTAAAATCAGCACCGAAGGAACTCTACTCAACCAAATACTTCTTGAATCTACTAAGGATTTCCAACTTTCGAGACTAATAATCATTAAATCCTGGTTCAACAAAAACTCCTTTTTAACAATCCTATCCTTCATTATGGTAATGTTTTTAGGATACTTCTGTTCTAATGAAGTAATGGCGCTTTTGATAACAAAATTAGTATTAATATGACCATTGGCATCCAAAACCATTACTTTGGAATTGTTGTTAAAAATTAATTTCTGAACATAATCAATTAAAAAGGCATCTTCCGAACTAAAAATAGGCATGAAAACCTCATTAACCGCTTGCAATTCTTTATCAATCAAAATCCCCAGAGGCATTTTGGTTTTAGAAATAATCTGTCTGGTTCTTTCGTCAAAAGGCGAATTCTCAAACAAACCTTCCTTGCCGGTAAATTTATCAATTAAACGATCGGGATTAATAATTCTTGTGGTAAATCCGATTACCTTCCCTAAAATTGTCCCCTCAAAGATTGATTTACCCAAACCTACCAACAGTAAATCATAATCTCCGTCATTGGCAATTTCGGCAATCTCCGTTTCTATATCAATTGTTGCTTTAAAAATAGTAGTAATTTCCTGTTTCAAATGATGGGATTCTTCCATAATTGGAATAAAACAGCTTTTCTCTTTGTCTTCCATATTAAAAGGATGCATTTCATCACTCAACGACAAATGCATCACCGTTACACTGGCAGCATCTTTTTTCTTTTTTACTAAACTGTTTGCCAGACGCAATAGTGACTTTCCTTTTTCATTATTTCCAAACGAGATCAGAATTCTATATTTATTGTGATTTGGAACAATTTCCGAATCAATTACATCCTTAGTTTTAAAAACATAATTGATCAAATCCAAAGCAGGCCCCGTCATAAAAGTAGTGACCAACGCCATAATAACCATCATGGTAAAAACTTCCGGAGTTAAAACTTTAAGCTCTAAACCAATATTTAAAACGATCAATTCCATCAGCCCTCTCGTATTCATCAAAGCACCTATGGTCAAACTGTCGCGCCAATTCTGTCCAACAAATTTTGCGGCCAAAGCGCTTCCCAAAAACTTCCCAACAACGGCAACCAAAATAATAAAACCAGTTACTCGCCATAAATAAGGGTCGTTAATCAATCCGATTTCTGTTTTCAAACCGGTGAAAACAAAAAACAAAGGCAGTAAAAGAATAAGCGAAACATCTTCTACTTTTTCTATAAATATTGTTCTGAATTTAGGAACATCCGGCATGATAGCGCCAGTCATAAAAGCCCCGAAAAGAGCGTGAATACCAATTACTTCAGTAGCATAAGAGGAAAGAATAAGCGTAAGAAAAAAGATTGCTACAACGGGTTTGACAAGAGTATCTTTAGAACCGTATAAATCTCCAATTCTTTTCAGAAACGGTTTTACCATAAAGAGCATGACAACGACATAAACCAAAGCCAACCCAATTATATACAAGGAACTAACAAAAGTTCCCGCCTTTACGATAGCAATCACTACAGCCAATAAACACCAGGCCGTAATATCATCTGCAGCGGCACAGGTAATTACAATTGCACCTAATCTGGTTTTATGAATTCCTCTTTCCTGAACAATCCTTGCCAAAACAGGGAAAGCGGTAATGCTCATGGCAATTCCCATAAACAAACTGAAAGAGAGAAATTTCACCCCTTCGGGGGCAAATTGATTATAAACAAAATAGGCTAGACCAATACCGAGAGCAAATGGAATAACAATACTGGCATGACTGATAACAACAGCTTCGTTTGCTTTGTTTTTCAACACTTTCAGATCAAGTTCCATCCCAATGACAAACATGAAAAGAATTAACCCAATCTGACTTAAAAATTTTAAATTCCCTAAGGACTCTACAGGAAACAAAACAGAAGAAAATTCGGGAAAATACATTCCCAACAAAGACGGACCAAGAACTATACCTGCAATAATTTCACCTATTACAGAAGGTTGTCCTATTTTTTTAAAAACCCAGCCAAAAAAACGGGCGACCAATATTATTGTGACAATTTGTGCTAAAAGAATTGCTAAAGGATCCTGGAAATTGTGTTGCATGGATGCTAAAAAATCATTCCAAGAACCCTTTTCGATTGCGGGTTTTGCAATGGTTTTACCTGTCTCCAAGTATTTCCCTTTTTTAATAATCCAATAAATTAAAGCAGTGAAACCGCCTGTTACACCAATATAAAATGCCGTGTTTTTATAATTCTTCATACCTGATTCATGTCCTCTTTATCCTCTTAAAATACTACAAAGATGAGAAAACCAAATATAGCAATTATAATAGGATTAAAAATAGTAACTCAAATTTAATCTTAACTAAATTTTAAGTCAAAAAGAAGGAAATCTAAACCTTAAAAAGCAAAAAAATCATTACGCTTTACATACCTTTGCCCCGTTTAAAAACTCATTATGATCAAGTGGTTTAGTATCGGATTCTGGGAATTAATTGCCCGTATAATCCTGAGAAATAGAATAGTTATTTTATGTGGAATTGTATTAGTAACAATTTTGTTTGCTTTACAGTGGAAAAATGTAAAGTTTTCCCAAACTGAAGCCAATCTTATCCCGGCAGATGATAAGGTAAATGTCGACTACAATCATTTTCTTAAAAACTTCGGCGAAGAAGGAAATTTGATTGTAATAGCAACCAAAGACCCAAAGTTATTTACTCCAAAAGTATTCAAGGCTTGGAGTACACTTATGGAAAAAATCAAAAGCGACAAAGAAGTAAGTCTGGTAATTTCTGTAGACAATCTTCAACAATTAGTCAAAAATGATTCTCTTCAGACTTTTGAATTAAAACCTTTTGTAAATGCTGAAAAAGCAAATGACCCAGCTTACTTAACCCAACTAAAATCGGATTTTTTCAAAAATCTTCCGTTTTATGAAGGCTTACTTTTTAATAAAAAAACAGGAGCGGTTCGTTCGGCCATTTATTTGGATAAAAAGATTGTTAATAGCAAAGCTCGAAAAGATTATATTCTTCATAAATTTATTCCTGAAATAGATAAATTTTATGCGGAGACAGGCATTAAACCTCACGTCTCAGGCATGCCTTACATCCGAACACTTAATGCAAAAACTATTACAGATGAAATTGGTCTGTTTATAGGAGCCGCTTTATTGATCACCTCACTTATTTTCTTTTACTTCTTCCGATCGTTCAGAGCAACGCTAACTTCATTGATTATTGTGATTATTGGAGTAATGTGGTCTTTCGGAATTATGGGTGCAATGGGTTATGAAATAACAGTGCTTACTGCATTAGTACCTACATTGGTAATTGTAATAGGCATTCCGAACTGCATTTTCTTCATCAACAAATACCATCAGGAATACTACAAACATGCCAACAAAGCCAAAGCGTTGCAGCGAGTGATTACCAAAACGGGAACTGCTACTCTGATGACCAACCTTACCACGGCTGTGGGTTTTGCAACATTTATTATAACTAATAATGTACTGCTTAAAGAATTCGGAGTGGTTACAACCATCAATATTCTTACTATTTATCTACTGAGTTTATTGATTATCCCAATACTTTTCAGTTATTTCCCTCCTCCCATACCAAGACACCTTAACCATTTGGAACGCGAGTCGCTAACTCATTTTTTCAAATGGATTATCAATACTGTAAAATACAAACGTTTTGCTGTATACGTAACCTCGGTAGTTTTCTTGGTTTTTGGAATTATAGGCATCTATGAAATTAAAATTTCAGGAAGTCTGATAGAAGACATGCCAAAAAAAACCGATTTTTTTGATGACATCCGTTTCTTTGAAAAAGAATTCGATGGGGTAATGCCACTCGAAATAATGATCAACACCAAAAAGAAAAATGGTGCAATGAAACTTACCAATCTGAGAAGAATGGAAGAATTAGAGGAAACAATCATTGATATTCCGGAACTTTCTAAACCGCTGTCAATTGTTAATATAGCCAAAAGTTTCAAACAAGCCTACTACAACGGAAATCCTGAATTTTACGAATTACCTTCTTCACAGGAAGAAACATTCTTAATTCCA
The DNA here is from genome assembly GCF_040049085.1 of Flavobacterium maritimum. Classification (NCBI taxonomy): domain Bacteria; kingdom Pseudomonadati; phylum Bacteroidota; class Flavobacteriia; order Flavobacteriales; family Flavobacteriaceae; genus Flavobacterium; species Flavobacterium maritimum. Next base: position 48,784 of record NZ_JBDLZY010000006.1, on the reverse strand, counting down.
TACATTAAAAATTCGCTCAAAAAATCAGAAGACAATCAGCTGAGAAGTTACATCACCGATGATGGAAGCATCGCCCGAATGACGGCATTTATCAAAGATGAAAACGGCGAAAAAATGCAGGATATCGAAACACAAATTCGAAGAAAAGTCAATAAAATTTTCCCTGCACCAAGATATGAAGTAATCATTACCGGTAAGGCATCGGTCTTCCAAAAAGGAACAAAATACCTGCTTGACAACTTACTGTCTTCCTTGCTTTTTGCTTTTGCATTAACTGGTGGTCTGGTAGCAATCATGTTCCGATCCTTCAAAATGGTATTGGTATCTATCATTCCTAATTTATTACCATTATTGATGACCGCAGGTCTGATGGGCTTTTTGGGAATTCCTTTAAAACCTTCTACATTATTGGTTTTTGGTATCGCATTCGGAATGTCTGTCGATGACACCCTGCGCTTCCTTGCTCAATACCGATTAGAGCTGGCAAGAAACAACTGGAAAATAAAAAAATCCGTTTTTGCAACATTTGAAGATTCGGGCATCAGTATGTTCTACACCTCTATTGTTTTATTCTTTGGCTTCTCCGTATTTATGCTTTCGAGTTTTGGAGGAACTGTTGCACTTGGAGGTTTAGTTTCTATTACATTATGTTTTGGTATGTTATCCAATCTTGTTTTACTGCCTTCGTTAGTACTGACATTAAACAAAACATTGGCTAATCAACAGGAATTCATCGAACCTACGATAGACATATTGGAACATTCGGACGAAGAACTTGATGCCTTGTTAGAACGAAAAAACAAATAAAATACACTGCTATCAAGAATAGGGAATCATTGTAAACATCAAATTTTTAATCATTTCGGTTTTTATCCTGCAAGGTTTTTATTAAACCTTGCAGTAAAAGACTTTATAAAGCACAGTAAAAAGTGCCCATTCAACAACCGAAACACAAAATATCCCGATTCGCCTAGCCCTGATAGTAGCGGCATCCTTTTACTTTTTTCTTTAAAAAGTAAAAGATATAGCGGATAGCGGGAAATAGCTCCTGATTAGACCATTTCTCACAATGACTTTTCCAAACAAATCATTTATATTTGCAGTTCGATAAAAAAACTATTTTTCAATATCAATTATATTTAAAATGAAACACACAAAAGTTAAAGACTTACTAAACAGCACAACGACGCTTCATGAAGTAAATGCAAAAGGATGGGTGAGAACTTTTAGAAACAATCAATTTATTGCTTTGAACGATGGGTCAACCATTAATAACATACAGTGTGTAGTCGATTTTGAAAATACTCCAGAGGAGACTTTGAAAAGAATTACTACTGGAGCTGCGGTTTCAGTAACAGGAAGTTTGGTAGAAAGTAAAGGTGCCGGACAGAAATATGAAATCCAGGTTTCTAAATTAGAAATTCTGGGCGACTCTGATGCTGAGAAATTCCCAATGCAGCCTAAGAAACATTCCTTGGAATTCTTGCGTGAAAACGCTCATTTAAGAGTGCGTACCAATGCTTTTGGCGCTATTATGCGTGTTCGTTCGGTATTGTCATTTGCAGTACACCAATATTTTCAAGAAAAAGGATTTGTGTATGTAAATACGCCAATCATCACCGGTTCTGATGCAGAAGGCGCGGGAGAAATGTTTAAAGTAACCGCTTTGCCTTTTGACAACACACCAAGAACCGAAGACGGAAAAGTTGATTATAAAAAAGATTTTTTCGGAAAAGAAACCAACTTAACCGTTTCGGGACAATTAGAGGGGGAAACTTTCGCTATGGCTTTGGGCCAGATTTATACCTTTGGACCAACTTTTAGAGCAGAGAACTCCAATACTTCCCGTCACTTGGCTGAATTCTGGATGATTGAGCCGGAAGTGGCTTTCAATGATTTGGATGACAATATGGATTTGGCTGAAGATTTCATTCAATATGTAATCAAATATGTTTTGGATAAATGTCCGGAAGATTTGAAATTCCTGGAAGGACGACTATTGGAAGAAGAAAAATCAAAACCACAGGCTGAACGTAGCGAAATGGCTTTGTTAGAAAAATTAAATTTTGTTTTGGAAAACAATTTCAAACGTGTTTCTTATACTGAAGCAATCGAAATTTTGAGAAACTGTACACCGAACAAAAAGAAAAAATTCAGTTATATCATTGACGAGTGGGGAGCTGATTTACAATCAGAACACGAACGTTATTTAGTGGAAAAACACTTTAAATGTCCGGTAATTTTGTTCGATTACCCGGCAAACATTAAAGCGTTTTACATGCGTTTGAACGAAGACGGAAAAACAGTTCGTGCCATGGATATCCTTTTCCCTGGAATTGGAGAAATCGTAGGAGGTTCTGAAAGAGAAGAGCGTTACGACGTTTTGATCAAAAAAATGAAAGCCTTGGAAATCGACGAAGAAGAATTATCATGGTATTTAGACACCCGAAGATTTGGTTCTGCAACGCATGCAGGTTTCGGTTTAGGATTTGAACGTTTGGTATTGTTTGTAACAGGAATGACAAACATTAGAGACGTAATTCCTTTCCCAAGAACTCCTGGAAATGCTGAATTTTAATAAAAGTTAATTTGTGGATTTGGTTATTTGTGAATTCGATTACAAATAACCAAATGAACGAATAACCAAATAAACTAACATGCTAAAGCAATTTTTAAATTTAAAATTATCACAGAAATTATCTCCACAACAAATCCAGTTGATGAAGTTAATTCAATTGCCTACGCAAGCTTTCGAACAACGTTTATTGGAAGAAATGAACGAAAACCCCGCTCTTGAAGCAGGAAAAGAAGAAGATGAGTACGAAAAAGATGAATTCGAAGGCGAAGATTACGATGACTATGATGAAGCGGAATCAGAGAGAATTGATGCCGAAGACATTAACATAGACGAATACTTAAGCAACGACGACACCCCAGATTATAAAACACAGGCTAATAATTACAGTGATGATGATGAGGAACGCGAAACTCCTTTTGCTGCCCCTATCAGTTTTCATCAGGACCTGATTAATCAGCTGAACACTTTCATCTTGAGTGAGGACGACCGTGAAATTGCCGAATTTTTGGTGGGAAGTATCGACGACATGGGCTACATTCGCAGAAGCATCCCTGATATGGTGGATGATATGGCCTTTACCCAAGGGATCTATACCGATGAAAAAACGGTAGAGAGAATGTTGCAGGTTATTCACGAACTGGAACCATCAGGTGTAGGTGCGCGAGACTTACAGGAATGTTTGTTGTTACAATTAAAACACAAAACTCCAACGGAATATGTGGCACTGGCAACTGATATTATAGAAAACCAGTTCGATGCCTTTACCAAAAAACATTACGACAAACTATTACAAAAATATAGTGTTTCGAATGAGCAACTAAAAAAAGCCATCAACGAAATAGAAAAACTAAATCCAAAGCCAGGAGGCTCTTTTACCGGAAACAATAAGGTAACCGAAAATGTGGTTCCCGATTTCGCAATCAGAATTGTGGACGGGGAACTGGAATTAACCCTAAACGGAAGAAATGCTCCTTCCCTGCATGTCTCTAAAGATTATCAGGAAATGATGCAGACCTATAAAGAATCGAAAGATAAATCGGCGCAACAAAAAGATGCGGTACAGTTTATCAAACAAAAACTGGATTCGGCCAAATGGTTTATTGATGCCATCCGTCAGCGTCAGGAAACACTTTATGTGACTATGAATGCGATCATGCATTATCAAAAAGAATACTTTTTGGATGGTGACGAAACTAAGTTGAAACCAATGATTTTGAAAGACATTGCCGATATGGTAGGTCTCGACATTTCGACTATTTCCCGTGTGGCCAACAGTAAATATGTGGAAACACCTTATGGTACCAAATTAATAAAAGAATTCTTCTCGGAAGCGATGATCAATGATCAGGGAGAAGAAGTTTCAACATTGGAAATCAAGAAAATTCTAAAAAACACCATCGAAGAAGAAGACAAACGCAAACCGCTTCCTGATGATCAGTTAGCCGAAATCCTCAAAGAAAAAGGCTATCCAATTGCGCGAAGAACTATTGCAAAATACAGAGAACAATTGGATATTCCCGTGGCCAGAATGCGGAAGAAAATGTAAAACTGAATTAAAATACACAAAAAAAAGGGAAATTTGCTTTAAACAAATTTCCCTTTTTTTTATTTCTTTTCCTGATCTTTCTTCTCCTCATCCTTCCGCATAGCATGATAATAAGCTGCACGACTCAAAGGTTCATATTCTTCGGTTTCACCTAACATAACGAGTTTATCACTATCTGTTTTTCTAAAACTATAATTAGCCAGATTTCCCGTTCGGGTACAAACTGCATGTACTTTGGTCACATATTCTGCCGTAGCCATCAATGCTGGCATGGGTCCAAAAGGATTGCCTTTAAAATCCATATCCAGTCCTGCAACAATTACCCGAATACCCTGATTGGCCAAATCATTGCAAACCCTGACAATTTCATCATCAAAAAACTGCGCCTCATCAATCCCAATCACATCGCAACCTTGTGCCAAAATAGCAATATTGGCAGCGGCAGGAACGGGCGTAGAACGTATTTCGTTCGCATCATGAGAAACAACCATTTCATCATGATAGCGTATATCAATAGCTGGTTTAAAAATCTCCACTTTTTGCTTGGCAAATTGGGCTCGTTTGAGTCGGCGAATAAGTTCTTCGGTTTTACCCGAAAACATTGAGCCGCAAATGACTTCAATCCAACCAAATTGTTCTTTATGATTTACTGTATTTTCGAGAAACATTTTGTATTTTTCAACTTTAAAAATGAATAGTTTTTATTACTTTGTAACCGTAATAATCCAACATAAAAATTTTATACTTTTACGTTTTTCAAAAGTAGAAATTTTTTATTAAAGGTTACTTCTTCCTTTGGTTAAATAAAAACAAAGAAGCTATTTAGAATAAAAACACCCCTAATTCACTATAATTTCAAATGATATGAAAAAACGATTGGAAGCCGATTTAATCAGCATTGCCCACAGAATATTACAGCTAAAAAACAAATCTGACATCAATCAATTATATTTGGAAACACAGAAATTATATGAAAAACTTTCTGTCTTACGATTTGTTGACGAACATTTTGGCGATATAAAACCTACAATTGGTCTGTCTGAAATTGAAAAACAGATTGAGCAGGCTTTTGAAACCGTTAAAAGTACCCCGGCAACAGGAGTACTAATTAAAGAAATCATCGAAAATCCTGCAGAAGAAGAAATTCCAGTTGAAGAAATTATCGATGCTCCTTTGAACGAAGTAGAAGAAGCAGAACAAGCACCAGAAGTAGAAGAAGTAGAAGAAGTAGAAGAAACTGTTACAAACGAAGAAATTCAAACTGACGCAACTTCAGAACCGGAAGAACTTTCTTTTAAACCGGCATTCGAATTAGAAGAAGTAGCTGAAACAGAAGAACTCAAAAAACCGGATGTGGTTCAAATTTCTTTTGAGGATCTATTAGGCGGAAATTATACCGAAGCACAATTTGTAAAAGTACATCCGGTAGAAAACATTCCAACGGCAATTGCTATTGATTTTGAAGAGAAAAAAATAGAACCTGTTGAAGAAGTCATTCCAAAAGTAACTGAACCAAAAATTGTTTCCCTAAATGATAAATTAGCAAAAGGAATCAATATCGATTTGAATGACCGAATTGCTTTTACAAAACAACTTTTCGGAAACAGCACTGAAGATTACAATCGTGTTTTTAATCAATTGATCACATTTGACAGTTTTGAGGAAACCAAAGAATTTTTAGAAAACATGGTTAAACCAGATTACAATAATTGGGAAGGAAAAGAAGAGTATGTACAACGTTTTATGGACATCATTGAAAAGAAATTCCTTTAACCCAACTTTAATTTTCCCAACAACCACTTAAACAAAATAGAATTCCGATAGTTATGTCAAAATTATATATCGTTCCTACGCCTATTGGCAATCTCGAAGATATGACTTTTCGTGCCATTCGCATTCTCAAAGAAGTCGACTTGATTCTTGCCGAAGATACCCGAACGAGTGGAAAATTGTTAAAGCATTTTGAAATTGGCACGCATATGCACAGCCATCATATGCACAACGAACATAAAACAGTCGAAAACTTAATTTCCCGACTCAAAGCCGGGGAAAATATCGCCTTAATTTCGGATGCGGGAACACCTGCTATTTCAGATCCCGGATTTTTAATCACACGTGCCTGTATAGAGAACGGAATTGAAGTAGAATGTCTTCCTGGTGCAACAGCCTTCGTCCCAGCATTAGTGAATAGCGGCTTACCCAATGACAAATTTGTTTTCGAAGGATTTTTACCTGATAAAAAAGGAAGACAAACCCGTTATTTGGCTTTAGCCGAAGAAACCCGCACCATGATTTTGTACGTTTCACCCCATAAACTCGTAAAGACTTTAGCTGAATTTATAACGTATTTTGGCGAAGACCGAGCAGTTTCTGTTTCCAGGGAATTATCCAAAATGCATGAAGAAAATGTTCGCGGTACCGTTCGGGAAGTATTGACTCATTTCGAAAAAACAGCTCCAAGAGGCGAAATCGTAGTGGTTGTGGGAGGAAAAATCCCAACTAAAGAACCTAAAAAAAGTAAATTTTCAGAAGAAGAAGAATCCAAATAAAATATGAATACAATACCATCCTTTTTAGAAAAACTAAAACAAACCCCTGAAGCAATCACTTTCGCCGATACTATTGCCACAATTGAAGCAAATTATACCTTCACGCCAACGACATTCCAAAACGGATTGCAACTAAATGCAGCCGGAGAGAATTCCGGATCTTGCAAATTATTTGCTTTCGCAAAATTACAGAACCTATCACAGGCTGAAACATTAGCTTGTTTTGGTGCTTATTATTTTGATGATGTCTTAAAAAATCCTGAAGGTACCGACCACCAAAATATTCGTAATTTTATAAAAACAGGTTGGAGCGGAATCCAGTTTGAAGGCGAAGCTTTAGAATTGAAATAAAATATAATTACTGTTAATTGTCAAGTGGAGCGCTGTCAAGCTAATTATTAGGTCAAGACCGCGTCCAACCTGACAAAATCCTATAATCCCAAACCAATATGCGTTGGACTATCAAACCAAAACCTTCCGAAGAAAAAGTTAAACAATTGGCGCAAGCCCTAAATGTGGAAGATTTTGTGGCTACGCTTTTGGTACAGAGAGGTATTGAAACTTTTGACGATGCCAAACGATTTTTTCGTCCAACTTTAAATGATTTACACGATCCGTATCTGATGAAAGATATGGAGAAAGCAGTAGAGCGTATCGAAAATGCAATTGAAAACCACGAAAATATTTTGGTTTTTGGCGATTACGATGTTGACGGAACAACTGCCGTTTCTTTAGTTTCCTCCTATCTCAGAACCTACTATCCTAATGTTGCGACTTACATTCCGGATCGTTATGCCGAAGGATATGGTGTTTCTTTCAAAGGGATCGACTTCGCGGACGACAATGGCTTCAGCTTAATTATTGCCCTGGATTGTGGTATCAAATCAATCGATCATGTGGCCTACGCCAAAGAACGAAATATTGATTTTATTATTTGTGACCACCACAGACCGGGTGACTTTTTACCGGATGCGGTTGCAGTCCTCGATCCAAAAAGAAACGATTGCTCCTACCCTTATGATGAATTATGCGGTTGTGGCATTGGTTTTAAACTAATTCAGGCCTTGGGCAAAAACAGGAATCAAACAATCGATGATTTAATTCCGTATTTGGATTTGGTTGCCACCGCAATTGCTGCCGATATCGTTCCCATGACAGGTGAAAATAGAGTTTTGGCCTATTTTGGATTACAGGTTATCAATGCTGAACCGAGACCGGGAATAAAAGCTTTAATTCACCAAATAAAAAAGCAAACCTTAGATATCACCGATGTTGTTTTTATCATCGCACCGAGAATTAACGCTGCAGGCCGCATCAAACACGGAAATCATGCTGTAGAATTATTAACCGAATTTGATTTTGAACAGGCGCAACAATTCGCTTCAGAAATTGAAGCCTATAATTCGGAGCGAAAAGATTTGGACAAATTAATCACCAAAGAAGCACTTTTACAGATTGAAGAAAATCAGGAAAAAGAGCGTTTTACTTCTGTGGTTTTTCAAGAAGATTGGCATAAAGGGGTAATCGGAATTGTTGCTTCTCGATTGATAGAAACCTATTACCGTCCTACCTTGGTTTTCACCAAAAGCGGTGATAAATATGCTGCCTCGGCGCGTTCTGTAAAAGGTTTCGATGTCTATAATGCACTAGAAGCCTGTTCGGAACATTTGGAACAATTTGGCGGACACATGTATGCGGCAGGAATGACTTTAAAGGAAGAAAATTATCAAAACTTCAAAAACGCTTTCGAAAAAGTAGTACAGGAAACTATTCATCCCGACATGTTAGTTCCGGAAATTGCAATTGATGCCGAGATTGATTTTATAAATATCACCCCAAAACTTTCCCGAATTTTAAAACAGTTCGAACCTTTTGGACCGCAAAATATGACTCCTATTTTCTTGACCAAAAACGTAAAAGACACGGGCTATGGAAAACCTATGGGACAGGAAGATGAGCATTTAAAGCTTTTTCTCAAACAATCCAGAAGCCCCGGAACTGAAGGCATTGCTGCAATAGGATTTGGCTTAGGAAACAAACATGATTTGACAACGAATCAAAAGCCGTTTCAAATAGCCTACTGTATTGACGAAAATGAATGGAACGGCAAAACAAGCTTACAATTACGATTAAAAGACATACAATAATTGATTACCGACACTATGAAAAAGAACGATCCCTACGAAGCCTTACGATATAAAGAATTTAATATTTTTCTATTGCTGCGTTTTGCGATGGTTTTTGCCTGGTCCATGCAGTTTATTGTTATCGAATGGGAAGTCTATAGTTTGACTAAAAATCCGCTTTCCTTAGGAATCATAGGACTAATGGAAATAATCCCTGCAATATCAATGGCTTTATTTGCAGGACATATTGTAGATCAAAACGAAAAGAAAGGACTACTGTTAAAATGTATCTTAGGGTTTTCAGTAATCAGTCTTGGCTTATTTTTACTGACATGGCCACCGGTTGTAAGCGACTTTTCAACGCAAACCATTTTATACTCTATTTATTTTCTGGTATTTCTGGGCGGATTAGTAAGGGCATTTCTCGGTCCGACCATATTCTCTCTTTTATCCCTAATAGTTCCTAAAAAAGCATATCCTAATGCCGCCACTTGGAGCAGTTCTGTTTGGCAAATCGGCTCGGTCTTGGGGCCTGCAATTGCGGGTTTTTCAATCAATTGGATTGGCGTTCATTGGTCTATGTGTTTGGTTTTGGGCTGCTCCCTTTTTGCTCTGATTGCCCTATCCCAAATAGCAGCCAAACCAATCTTAAACCCTAAAATAGGCGAGCCTATTATGGAAAGTTTGAAAGAAGGTGTAAAATTTGTTTTCCAGAACAAAACTATTTTAGGTGCCCTGTCATTAGACATGATTGCTGTACTTTTTGGAGGAGCTGTGGCCTTATTACCCATATTTGCACAAGACATCTTAAAAGTAGGTCCGGAAGGTTTTGGAGTATTGAGAGCCGCTCCGGCTGTTGGTGCTTTTTTGACCATGTTCATCTCAGCTTATGTCCCCCTCAATAAAAATGCAGGAATGAAACTCTTGTCAGCCATCTTTGCCTTTGGAATTTGCATCATTGTATTTGGACTTTCTACCATTTTTTGGGTATCAGCAGTTGCTTTATTTTTCAGTGGTGTTTTTGACGGCATTTCTGTAGTGATCCGTCAAACCATCTTACAACTTAAAACACCCGATCATATGCGAGGTAGGGTTGCGGCAGTCAATTCAATATTTGTGGGTTCTTCTAATGAATTAGGAGCCTTTGAAAGCGGCTTAACAGCAAAACTAATGGGAACAGTATCCGCGGTGGTTTTTGGCGGAAGCATGACGTTGATCACCGTATTAATTACAGGAATAAAATCGCCAACTTTCCGAAAACTAGATTTACAAAAAGATTTGGATGAACACCGAAATCAGGTATAGTTAGTATTTTCTTCACTTTCTTCAGTAAAAAAGTTTCAACTAAACAGTCGGTAACTGATCTTAGAATCTCTTACCGATTTTTTTTGCTCCAATTGTGTTTTTTATTTAGAATAATTATAAATAATATTTATATTTGTATCAAACAGATTCTTCATGAAAGAAATAAAACAAATTTATAATAATGATTTCGGCACTTCTTTTTACTGGAGAAAAGAAAATAGCATCGCCACAGACAAAGTTCAGTTAATTTTTAGAGAAACGGGATTTTACTTTAACATGCAGGAACTTCAACAATTCAAGAATTGCATTGAAGACAGCTATCAACAAAACAGCTGCTGTGAAGAATGCGAACTAAAAAATCAATGTCACAAGTTTTTACTGAGAACACCTTGCATTCAAATTGACTTGGCCGTTTCCATGGAAGAATTACACGCCATTAAAGACCTGATTGAAGGCACTTTGTTCAAAATAAATCTTGATGCTTATTTATTTGGAGAGGGACTGAATTAGGGGCAGTACTTTTTTATCTCAAAATTTTCTCCATCAAAAACACCATAGGTAAAATACGTTATCCAATCACCAAGATTCACATATTCTGCATCTTCACCGACAGATACTTTCATAGGCAAATGACGGTGTCCAAAAACAAGGTAATTATAATGTTTGGTTTCTAATTTTCTTTTAGAATACAAAATAAGCCATTCATTTTCTTCGCCAAGAAACTTAACATCTTCATCACCCGAAATCAGTTTATTTTTAACCGAAAGGTATTGAGCCAATCTAACGCCAATATCCGGATGTACCCATCTGAAAAGCCATTTTGAGAACGGATTCGTGAAAACTTTTTTCATGCGTTTGTATCCCATATCACCAGGACCTTTTCCGTCACCATGTCCGATTAGAAAAGTTTTACCACCAAAAGTAAACTCTTTATTGTCGTGAAAAACAGGAATATTTAATTCGTTCTGAAAATAGTCATTCATCCACAAATCATGGTTTCCAACAAAAAAATAGACTGGAATTCCGCTATCACTGATCTCAGCCAATTTACCTAAAACACGCACAAAACCTTTTGGCACTACTGTTTTGTATTCGAACCAAAAATCAAATAAATCTCCCAATAAAAAAATGGCTTCGGCATCTTCTTTGACTTGATCGAGCCAGGCTACAAATTTTAATTCTCTAGGAAAACTTAATTCGGGAGTTGGTGCACCAAAATGCTGATCGGAAGCAAAGTATATTTTTTTATTGTTTGGTAATTGCATGAAATTAAAGTATGGATTTCAAATTATCACTTGCAAACCATTCTGCAAAAGAAGATTCAGTTTCTTGTAATTTTAGAGAAAAAAGTTTAATCCCTTCAGGTAATCTTCCCATAATTCTTTTGGAAAAATCAATCACCATATTTTCACTTGTCGGCTGATAATCGACTAAAATAACGTGATGTCCACGATTTTTTAATTCGTTTGCCAATTCTATATGAGGGGTGGTTTCATTAAAAACGGTAGCATGATCAAATTGGTCTACAATTTCTTCCTTTACGATTTTTTTCAAATCTGTAAAATCAATAACCATCCCAAATTTCACATCATTACGATTCTCAATTGGAGTCCCAATTACGGTCACTGATAATTTATAACTATGTCCGTGAACATTTTTACATTTTCCGTCATACCCGTATAAGGCATGTCCAGTCTCGAAACTAAATTGCTTTGTAATTCTGATATTGCTCATCGAACTTATATTTTGGTTGCAAATTTACAAAATAATTAAAGGTTATCCTCTCTTTTTTTGGCTCTGCTATACATCCAATATGCGACCCCAACTAAAATGACAAATGGAATAAATGAACCTATAATGACACCTGTTTGATAGGCTGGATCAGTAGCATTTTGCAGCTTTTCTTCTATATTTACCTGTTGAATTAAAGATAAGATTCTCATTCTAATTATTTTTTAAATTGATTCAATGCGCTTTTGGTGAAATCGGACAATACCAATCTTCCGGAAATAGCCGCGCGTTCTGTTAATAAGGTTTCCCAATGGTCTGTTCCTTCCCAAAGTACTTTCTTCATTTCGATTAAAGCATCCGGGTTGTAACTGGCTAATTGCGAACAAAAACCAACCACAGCAGCATCAAGTTCTTCAGTTGTTTCAAAAATATTGGCAAACAATCCTTTATCTTTCGCCCAGCCGGCCGTTTTCCACTCATGTGCAGCCAAGGTCATTTCTGCTAGAGCCGTTTTTCCAATTTTTCTGGAAACAGCAGGTTCAATTACAAAGGGACCAATCCCTATGGCCAGCTCTGATAATTTAATTGAGGCTTGTTGTGTCGCCAGAACATAATCGCAGGCAGCAGCAATACCTACCCCACCACCAATTGCTTTTCCATGAATACGACCCACTATCAATTTGGGACATTTTCGCATCGCATTAATAAGATTTGCAAAACCAGAAAAGAACGCTGTTCCTTCAGCTTTACTAGAAACGGCCAAAAGTTCATCAAATGAAGCTCCAGCACAAAAAACCCCGGTACCTTGACTTTTAATCAGTAGTATCGAAACTTCTGGATTCGTACTTAACTTATCGATTTCATTGGCAAAACGATCTAACAATTCTTTTGGAAAAGAATTACTGGCCGGATGCCCGAATTCTAAAGTCGCAATTTTATTTTCGATAGAAATAAGTACTGACCCGCTTACATTTTGTGATACCATAGAACCAATTTTAATGTAAAGTTAAAACTATTAGTGCTTGTTTATTCTTTTTTTTGAATAAGTGAATTTGTTTTTTTGGAAATTTGTTTTATAACCTTTAATTATATTATATTTGCTGCCGAATCGGGGATGTAGCTCAGTTGGCTAGAGTGCTTGACTGGCAGTCAAGAGGTCGTGGGTTCGAGCCCCATCTTCTCCACTTTTTTAAAACCGTAATCACTTATATTTAAGTAATTACGGTTTTTTTATTTTCAAAATCGAAGGTTTCCGATTAAAACCATTGCATTACCACGCAAGTATTTCCTGATGCAAAACCTTTTCAAATCTTACTTATAATCGATTTTTCCAATATGCCTCATCACGCGGACAATTTTGGCTTTTCTGTTATTGATATACGAAGAAGAACCTGTCGCTTTATATTTACGAGGATTAGGCAATATCGCTGCAATTCCGGCCGCTTGCTTCATTGTCAAGCTGGAAGCATCTTTTCTATACCAGTATTGCGTAGCTGCTTGTGCTCCGTAAACACCATCTCCCATTTCGATACTATTTAAATACACTTCCATAATTCGTTCTTTCCCCCATATTATTTCAATCAAAACAGTGAAATAAGCTTCCAGTCCTTTCCTGAAATAGCTTCTGCCCTGCCAAAGAAATACATTCTTAGCTGTTTGTTGCGAAATCGTGCTTCCTCCTTTTATTTTTCTGCCTCTTTCGTTGTTTTTATATGCTTTCTGCAAGGCATTAAAATCAAAGCCATGATGCGTCAAGAAAGTTCCATCTTCACTGGCAATGACCGCTTTTTGTAAATTCATGGAGATATTCTCAATGGGTTCCCAATCATGGTCAAAATAAACTTCCTTACCATCCATTTTATTCTCAATGGCACGAATAACCATTAACGGAGTGAATGGAACCGGCACAAATTTAAAAAGCACTACAAAAAAAATAGAAAGACCAAAAAACCACAACAGGGCCTTGAATAGAAATCGTTTTACTTTACTCATAAAAGAATCATCTCCTTTTTTTGTAGGTTGTTTTGCTTTATTTTGCTTTTTTTTTGGGGTTATTTTTGTTGCCATTACATTACTATATCTGCTAATTCTTGACCTATTAAACTTCCGATCGCCACACCCATTCCTCCTAACCTTACGCCACAATACACATTATCTGATAATTGCGAAACAATCGGCTTTTTACTGTTTCCTATTCCCATAATACCGCTCCAACGATGGGCAATTTGATAATCATGATTGGGCAAAATTACTTCTTTTAGCAATTGTTCCAATTTTTTTTGCACAATTTCTGTCTGCCCAAATTCAGTGGTTGTCTCTACATCAAAATCTAGATTTCGCCCCCCTCCCAATAAGATTCTATCTCCAATATTTCTAAAATAATAATAACCTCTATCGAGATGAAAAGTCCCTTTAATGTCCAAATTGGCAATCGGTTCCGTTATCAAGACTTGTGCCCTTGCCGGCTTTACACCCCCATTGGTAAGCGCATTGGCAAAACCATTTGTGGCGAACAATAATTTTTTGGCAACAAAGCTAAACTCTCCCAGTGCCACTTCAACCCCATTTTCAGTATCTGAATAGGAAGTGACCGTTTGCTGATTTAAAATCAATATATTCTCGGCAATAGCTTCTTTTAATAAAGCCTGCATCATATTTCCAGTATCTATTTGTGCCTCAAACGGATTGAAAATCAAATACTCCTGAATCCCTTTAAAATCAAAACGATCTACTTCTTTTGCAAAAACATCAGCTTTAAAAAGAGGCTTCAAAATCTCATTTATAAATGGCAACTGATGGACACATTCGGCGTAACAACTTTCATCCGATTTTAAAAACAATTCATATCCACCATGAGGCCTGAAATCTATTGCCGTATCACCCAATCTTTTCCGCAACAATTGCAAACCTTGCCAACGTTTCTGAACAAGACTTACCACTTCTTCTTCTGAATGGGATTTTAAATCATCTATAATCTCCGAAATACTTCCAAAACAGGCAAATCCGGCATTTTTCGTACTTGCACCCTGTGGCAACATTCCTTTTTCTAAAACTAAAATTTTACTGTCAGGAAATTTTTCACGCAACCGTAATGCGGCGTGTAAACCCACAATTCCACTACCAACAATTGCGTAATCTATATTTGTAAACCAATTTTTTAATTCCCAATAACTGAGTTGCATCTGAATATTTTTTTATAAAAATAATATTTTTTGGAGCTATTTCCAGCTGTACACTATATCTTTTTCTTTTTAAAGAAAAAAGAAAAAGGATGCCGTTCCCATCTGGGCTAAACTAAAGTTAAAATCAACAAAAATGGAATTAAAATAGCTAATTTTGAGCCATTAAAAATTAATTATTTTCATGAAAAGAACACTGTTTTTAACCCTAACACTGATCAGCTTAAATGCTATGGCACAAAACGTAATGACACCCGAATTACTTTGGAAATTAGGAAGAGTAACTCCCCTGGGAATTTCTAAAGATGGAAAAAATGTAGTCTACAAACTAACAACTCCATCTGTAGAAGAAAATAAATCGGATTCTAAATTCTATATTTTACCCATAAATGGAGGAAATCCGACCGAAATAAAAGACACCAAAGAAGTGTTGACAAACAAGAATATTTCACCAGACCAGAAATATGTCGTTTACAACGAAGAAGTAAAAATCGACCCAGTTCATGGGAAAGATTTTTATCCTGAATTACAAAAATCGGATGTCCAAATCTATAACGGCTTAGATTACCGTCATTGGGATACTTGGAACGAAGGAAAGTTCAATCATGTTTTTTACAAAGAGAACAAAGAAGGTGCTATAGGTATTGATATTTTGAAAGGAGAAAATTTCGATAGCCCGCAGAAACCTTTTGGCGGAGATGAGGACTATATTTGGTCCCCAGATAGCAAAAGCATTCTTTACGTCTGCAAGAAAAAAGCTGGCACCCAATATGCCGTTTCTACCAATACCAATATTTACGAATACAATCTCGAAACCGGAAAAACTACCAACAGAACCGAAGAAAATCTGGGTTATGATACAGAACCAAAATTTTCTCCGACCGGAAATTTAACATGGCAACAAATGAAACGAGACGGCTATGAAGCCGACAAAAAAGACATTATTGTTAGTTTTAAAGGAATAAAAATGAATCTTACTGCCAATTGGGACGGAACAGTAGATCATTTTATATGGAGTCAGGACGGTAAAAAAGTATATTTTCTTGCTCCAATCGATGGGACAAAACAATTATTTGAAGTCAATTTTCCAGGATTAACAAGAATTGCCATTACTGTACGCCAAATCACAAAAGGAGATTTCGACATCAATGATTTAGTTGGTTTTTCAGGCAATACTATTATTGTTACGAGAGCCGACATGAATCATGCTTCGGAAATTTTCGCTTACGATTTAAAGAATAACACTTGGAAACAGTTGTCAAATGTAAATACTGCAACCTACGATTCATTAGCCTTGAGCAAAACCGAAAGAAGATATGTAACCACAACCGATGGTAAAAAAATGTTGGTTTGGGTTATTCTCCCTCCTAATTTCGATGCTTCTAAAAAATACCCAACGCTGTTATACTGCCAAGGAGGCCCACAAAGTGCTTTGACGCAATATTATTCTTTCCGTTGGAATTTTCAGTTAATGGCTGCCAATGGTTATATAGTAGTCGCTCCAAACCGTCGCGGTATGCAAGGCCATGGTGTAGAATGGAACGAGCAAATCAGTAAAGATTGGGGTGGACAGGTAATGGATGACTATTTATCCGCTATTGATGATGTAGCCAAAGAAAGTTATGTTGACAAAAGCAGACTGGGTTGCGTCGGAGCCAGTTATGGCGGCTATTCTGTGTTTTATTTAGCTGGAATCCACAACAACCGATTCAAAACATTTATCTCTCATGACGGAGTTTTCAATACGCAAAGCATGTATGGCACAACTGAAGAACTTTTCTTTACCAACTGGGATTTTGGTGGCGCTTATTGGGAAAAAGATAATGCTGTAGCGCAAAAAACGTACACAACTTTCAATCCGATAAACCATGTTGAAAAATGGAACACTCCAATATTGATCATACAAGGTGGAAAAGATTTTCGAGTTGCCATTGGCCAAGGACAAGAAGCTTTCCATGCCGCACAATTGCGAGGAATAAAAAGCAGATTTTTATACTTCCCAGAAGAAAATCACTGGGTTTTAAAACCACAAAACGCACAAGTTTGGCAAAAAGAATTTTTCAAATGGCTAAAAGAAACCTTATAACAGCAAAATAGTTTGCATAAAAAAACCTCACTTTTCAGTGAGGTTTTTTTATATTTAATCGCTTGTTTTATTCAGGATCATTCATTTTAAAAGTATCCATAAAGGCTGTAGTATAATCTCCAGCTATATAACGAGGATCATCCATTAATTGTCTGTGAAAAGGAATAGTTGTTTTCACACCTTCAATAACAAACTCATCCAAAGCTCTTCTCATTTTACTAATTGCTTCCTCACGAGATTGGGCAGTTGTAATCAACTTGGCAATCATAGAATCATAATTAGGCGGAATAGTATATCCAGAATACACATGCGTATCTAAACGAACTCCGTGACCACCAGGCATGTGTAGCGTAGTGATTTTACCTGGAGACGGACGAAAATCATTGTAAGGATCTTCTGCATTGATACGACATTCTATAGCGTGTAATTGTGGTAAATAATTTTTACCCGAAATTGGAATTCCCGCAGCAACCATAATTTGCTCACGAATCAAATCGTAATCAATTACTTGTTCTGTAATCGGGTGCTCTACCTGAATACGTGTATTCATTTCCATGAAGTAGAAATTACGGTGTTTATCAACCAAAAACTCTACGGTTCCGGCACCTTCGTACTTGATGTACTCAGCAGCTTTTACAGCAGCCTCACCCATCTTAGTACGTAATTCATCTGTCATAAAAGGAGAAGGAGTTTCTTCAGTCAATTTTTGATGACGACGTTGTACAGAGCAGTCTCTTTCAGAAAGATGACATGCTTTTCCATAAGAATCTCCAACAACTTGGATTTCGATATGACGTGGCTCTTCGATTAATTTCTCAAGATACATTCCGTCATTTCCGAAAGCTGCAGCTGATTCCTGACGAGCACTTTCCCATGCTTTCAACAAATCTTCTTCTTTCCAAACAGCACGCATCCCTTTTCCACCACCTCCGGCAGTAGCTTTAAGCATTACAGGATATCCGAATTGGTTTGCTAATTCTGCCGCTTGCTCATAAGATTCTAAAATTCCAACAGAACCGGGAACACAAGGAACACCAGCAGCAATCATGGTCGCTTTAGCAGAAGCTTTATCTCCCATTCTGTCAATCATTTCAGGGGAAGCACCAATAAATTTAATCCCGTGTTCTTGGCATATTTTCGAGAACTTAGCGTTCTCAGAAAGGAATCCATAACCAGGGTGAATTGCATCTGCATTGGTAATTTCTGCAGCAGCAATAATATTTGACATTTTCAAATAGGATAAGTTACTTGGAGGTGGTCCTATACAAACCGCTTCATCAGCAAACTTAACATGAAGACTTTCTGCATCGGCAGTAGAATAAACAGCTACTGTTTTAATTCCCATTTCCTTGCAAGTTCTAATTACGCGAAGCGCAATTTCTCCCCTATTTGCAATTAGTATTTTTTTAAACATCTTTTCGAAATTTTAAATTATAAATTATAAATTTTAAATTTATTGAATGACAATAAAAATTCATCATACAAAATTCATCATTCAAAATTTCTTATGATGGATCAACTAAAAATAAAGGCTGATCAAATTCAACTGGAGACATATCATCTACTAATATTTTCACGATTTTACCTGACACTTCAGATTCAATTTCGTTAAATAATTTCATAGCCTCAATAACACAAAGAACATCTCCTTTAGAAATGGTATTCCCAACTTCAACAAAAACAGGCTTGTCTGGAGATGGTTTTCTATAGAAAGTTCCAATGATTGGAGATTTTATAGTGATGTATTTTGAATCTTCAACGGCTGGAGTTTCAGGACTTGCAGCAACCGGAGCAATTTGTTGCGGAGCTACTGCCTGATGAAGAACAGGTTGAGATGGCATTTGTTGTACATACGTGGTCTCTGTAACATTGCCTTCCAAAGTTGTTCTAATGGTGATTTTAACATCGTCCATCTCTAATTTAACTTCGGCAACTCCAGAATTTGCCACAAATTTGATTAGGTTTTGAATTTCTTTTAAATCCATAATACTTGTTTTTAGTTTAAATTTATTGTTTATCGTAAGCCCATTTCAGATAGATAGATCCCCAAGTGAATCCTCCACCAAAAGCGGCCAATATAATATTGTCTCCTTTTTTGAACAAATGCTCGAAATCATATAGAACTAATGGCAAGGTTGCAGAAGTAGTATTTCCATATTTTTCAATATTCATCAATACTTTTGAATCATCTAAATTCATTCTACTGGCCGTTGCATCAATAATTCGTTTATTTGCCTGATGTGGAACCAACCAATCAACATCTTCGTTGGTCAGATTATTTCTTTTCACCACAAGCTCACTTGCATCAGCCATATTCGTTACTGCATATTTAAAAACCGTTTTTCCGTCTTGAATAATATTATGCATATTATTGTTAACGGTTTCTAATGAGGTAGGAACCAAAGAACCTCCGGCAGGAATTTTAAGAAAATCACGACCAATTCCATCGCTACGTAAATATTCATCTTGCAATCCTAATCCTTCATAATTAGGCTCAAACAAAACTGCACCCGCACCATCACCAAAGATGATACAAGTAGATCTGTCAGTATAATCTACGATAGAAGACATTTTATCGGCTCCTATAAGTAGTACTTTTTTATATCTTCCTGATTGAATGTAAGCTGCTGCAGTAGACATTCCGTATAAAAAACTGGAACACGCAGCTTGTAAATCATAAGCAAAAGCATTTGTTGCTCCAATTTCAGTAGCCACATATACTCCCGTTGATGCAACTGGCATATCCGGTGTTGCAGTTGCCATTATTAACAAATCAATCTCTAAAGGATCAATATTTGCTTTAGCCAATAAATCTTGTGCGGCTTTTATAGCCAGGAATGAAGTTCCTTTACTATCATCTTTAAGAATTCTTCTTTCTTTTATTCCTGTACGAGTGGTAATCCATTCGTCATTGGTATCTACCATGGTTTCAAGAACTTTGTTAGAAAGAACAAAGTCCGGAACATAAGCTCCAACAGCGGTAATTGCGGCTGTAATTGTATTCATTGTATCCGATTATTTCTATCAAATGCAAGCATTTGAAAAATTTTTAAAAGACTTGAAAATTACAAAAAAAATTCCAAACCTATTGTTTTAGAACTCCTTATTTAACGAAAATTACAAACAACAAAAAAAACTCTCACATAGTGAGAGTTCTCATATTATTTACAAAAATGTATTAAGCAACAGCTACAGATTTATCTATAACAACTTGTCCTCTGTAGTACATTTTACCTTCATGCCAGTAAGCTCTGTGGTATAAATGTGCCTCTCCAGTAATTGGACAAGTAGCGATTTGAGCTACAGTAGCTTTATAATGTGTTCTTCTCTTATCTCTTCTTGTTTTCGAGATTTTTCTCTTAGGATGTGCCATTTTACTATATTATTTATCCGTTAATAGTTGCTTTAATTTGTCCCAACGCGGGTCAATATTTTCTTCTTTCTTATTTTCTTCTTTCTGTTCCTTTACAGCTAATTCATTCAATTTTATCAAGGCTTCTGTTTTTAAACTTCCGTCTTTTACACCTGGATGAACTCGTCTAAGAGGCACCGACAACACAATCATTTCATAAACATATTGCGCGACATCAATTTCAAATTCACCATGAGGCAAAATAAGTAATTCTTCATTGTCATTATTAAAAGTTTCTCCAAAACGAACAATTAAATTCATTTTACCCTTTATAGGTAAATCAAAATCTTCGCCGGTGAGATCACAAGGAACATTTACAGTCCCTTTATGTTTGAAACTCAACTCCAACATGGTGCTTTTTTTCTCTAAAACTAAATTTACTTTGATATCTGAATTTTGAAATTCATGATAATCAAAGATCTCAAAGAACTTGTTACTTATTTGATATTCAAAATGATGTTTTCCTAGCTTTAATCCTATAAAAGGAATTAAATAATCTTTCGTCTTATTCATTTCAACAACAATTTGCCCTAAACTTCGGGAGTGCAAAGATATAAAATTATTATAAATCTAATAATGTTATTCCGCTTTTTTTGTTTATAGCTGTTTTTCTTTTGTTTTTAGGGGTTTTTGACTAATTTCCAGATACTGATTTCGGGAATTATAAATATCAATAGCCAAATAAACCGCCTCTTTAAACGAATTATAATCCGCCACACCCTTTCCGGCGATGTCATAAGCGGTACCAT
This sequence comes from Flavobacterium maritimum, assembly GCF_040049085.1. NCBI lineage: Bacteria > Pseudomonadati > Bacteroidota > Flavobacteriia > Flavobacteriales > Flavobacteriaceae > Flavobacterium > Flavobacterium maritimum. Next base: position 27,523 of record NZ_JBDLZY010000006.1, on the reverse strand, counting down.
GGTCCGGCGATGTTCTAATCTTACTCAAACCTGCAGTATAATTTACTCCCTTACCAAACGATAAAGTCTTAAAAGGAATTAATCCCTGATCATGATAAGTAGCAATTACGGCATCATAATTCTCATATTGATTGCTCCCAAAAAACCCATCAGCAGCAAAAGGACCAAAAACAAGTGTTCCTTTATCAAATATTTTTCTCAAAGTCGGCCTCAGTATTGCATCTTCCTCTCCTCCAATCACACCACCATCACCACAATGCGGATTTAATCCCAAAACTGCAATTCGCGGTTTGTTAATACTAAAATCCTGAATTAATGATTGTTTAACCGTTTCAATTTTTTTCACGATCAACTCTTCGGTAAGATGCGATGCCACTTCACTCAATGGAATATGATCGGTCAACAACCCAACCCTAAGCGAATCTTGAACCATCAACATAAGGGCATTCCCTTCCAATTCTTGCTCTAAATAATCCGTATGACCCGGAAATTTAAATGATTCGGACTGGATATTATATTTATTTATTGGCGCGGTCACCAATACATCAATCAATCCTTCTTTCAAAGCTTTAGTTGCCGCAACAAATGACTTAATCGCATAAGCTCCCACTTTATCATCGTTCTCACCAAAATTCAAATCAATCCCTTCTCTCCAAACATTCAGCACATTAATCTTCCCTAAAACAATTTGATCCAATCGATCAATCCCATGAACTGGAGCAGTTGACTCAAAATTTCTTTTCACGAAAGAAACTATTTTTACATTAGCAAAAATAACAGGCGTACAAAGCTCTAACATTCGCGAATCTTCAAATGTTTTTAGAATAACTTCGCTTCCAATACCGTTTAAATCTCCTATAGAAATTCCAACTATTATATTTTCTGCTTTTTTCATCATGACCTCACGTTATTTATTACTAATTTTGAGGTACAAATTTAGTAAAATAAAACAAGAAATGTTTACAGGAATAATAGAAACCCTTGGCACCGTCCAAGAAATAAAAAAAGACAAAGACAATATTCACATTACGATAGATTCTAATATAACAAATGAACTACAAATCGACCAAAGCGTAGCACATAACGGCATTTGTTTAACAGTGGTCGACATCAAAAACAGTCTTTACACCGTCACAGCAATCGGAGAAACAATAAAAAAAACAAACATTTCTAATTGGAAAACCGGAGACAGCATTAATCTGGAAAGAGCCATGAAATTAGGAGACCGACTGGATGGACACATCGTACAAGGACATGTTGACCAAACTGGAACCTGCACCTCCATTAAAGAAACCAACGGAAGCTGGCAGTACACTTTTGAATACGACCCATCCCTCAGCAACATTACTATTGAAAAAGGATCCATTACAGTAAACGGAGTAAGCTTAACAGTTGTAGATTCGAAGAAAAATGAATTTAGCGTCGCAATTATACCCTATACTCACGAACATACCAATTTCAAAAACTTTGAAGTAGGCACTAAAATAAATCTCGAATTTGACGTAATAGGGAAATACGTTTCAAGACTATACAGTAATAAATAGACAACAGTCATTTTCATAAAACAAAAGCTCCAATTTAAATTGGAGCTTTTGTTTTTAGTTTATTTTTATAAATAACATAAATACCCAGCAGTAATGCCACGATTAACAAAAAGAAAATATTTTCATCTATCGGCCATCCCGGCGGCCCAGCCAGAGACGGATCACTCATCGCAGTAGGCTTTGGCGGCGGCGGAGCTGCAGCCATATCAAACACTACTCCCAACAGGAAAGCAATTAAGACACTAATTTTATTTGAAACAATTTTCATATTTCTCAAAAGTACTAAATCAATTGTTTAAAAAAAATTATTTTTAAAAACACAACGCAGATATATACAATCTATTGTCAAAATTAGAACAGTTTATTATGACAACCAAGACACCTCTTCATAAAAATAAGTTTTTATTAACCAAACGCTACGTTTTTATTGCTAATAAAAAAAACCTCTCAAAATAAATAACTTTGAGAGGTTGTTGTGGTCCCACCTGGGCTCGAACCAGGGACCACCTGATTATGAGTCAGGTGCTCTAACCAACTGAGCTATAGGACCGGTTTAGAGTTTGCAATATTACTACTATTTTTTATTAGCTACAAATATTTTTGAACTAGATTTTCATATAGTTGCATTATTTACAAATCAAAAAAAGAAACCGTCTGATTATTAAGATGCTATTCAAACTATTTCTCTTAAATAAATTATTTTATTTCCTGACACAATTCAATCAAAACTCCATTAGTGCTTTTTGGATGTAAAAAAGCTACCCATTTATTATCAGCTCCTTTTTTAGGAACCTCATTCAAAACAACAAATCCTTCGTTTTTTAAACGCGTAATCTCCGACACGATGTCTTCAACATCAAAGGCAATATGATGAATTCCTTCTCCCTTTTTCTCAATAAATTTAGCAATAGGACTTTCTGGGTTAGTCGCTGCCAAAAGTTCAATCTTATTTGGACCATTATTAAAAAAAGATGTTGTCACCCCTTCACTTTCCACATCTTCAAATTTATACGCCGGAGCACCCAACAGTTTTTCAAACAGCAAATTCGAAATCTCTAAATCCTTAACCGCAATTCCAATATGTTCTATTTTTTTCATCATTTAAATCATTTATTAAACAAGAAGTCAAATTCATTTCTCATTAATCATCGCATAAAATTAGATTTAAAATTGCACATTCGAAAACAAATAGATCATGGATTACAAAAAAATAAATTAAAAGCAAAAATGTCATTTTTCGAAACTCCCGCCTTAACTAGAATCATCCTTGAAACATCTCACGTAGTGAAATCCGTCTAACCCAAATATCCAAAAAGAGAATCCCTACCTACACCATAATATTTCGATAAAAAGTTTCGATAACAGTAAATATAATTGTTATTTTGTGGAACCTAATTTTTGATCTGTTATGTTGAAAAACAATTTTAAATATAGTATCGCACTTCTACTTCTAGTTGTCATTGGTTGCGCAAAAAGAGGAAGCATAACAGGAGGATTGAAAGACACGATTGCCCCAGTTCTAAAAGCAAGCTTCCCAAAGAATTTCAGCACCAACTTTAAAGGAAATGAAATTAAACTGACTTTTGACGAATTCATTAAATTAAAAGACCTGAAAAAGCAGCTCATCATTTCACCGCCAATGAAAAATGAGCCTCTCATTCTGCCTACAACTTCCAGCAAATTTATTACCATAAAAATAAATGACACGCTTCAACCCAATACAACCTACAGCTTTAATTTCGGGCAAAGTATAGCCGACAATAATGAGGGCAATCCATACAATCAATTTAAATATATATTTTCAACGGGAGACTATATCGACTCACTGGCTATCGGGGGGCGAGTGAAAGACGCTTACAACAAAGAGGTAGAATCATTTGTTTCGGTCATGCTTTACGAAGTAAACAACACCTTCAAAGATTCTGTGGTTTACAATGAAACACCTCGATATATCACAAACACATTGGACAGTCTAAAAACATTTCGATTGGAGAATTTAAAAGCAGGAAAATATCTTCTAGTGGCGATGAAAGACTACAATAACAACAATAAATTTAATCCTAAAAACGACAAAATTGGATTTATAAAACAATTTATCTCTATCCCGAATGATACTGTTTTTGAATTAGAATTATTCAAAGAAACACTTCCGTTTAAAACATACAAACCAAGCCAGGCATCTGGAAACAGATTAGTAATGGGTTATGAAGGAAAAGCAAACTTACCCAATGCATTACCAAAAGTAAGCTTGAAAAACAATAGCGAAACTTTACCCGCTATAGTTACCCAATTACCCAAAAAAGACTCTTTACAAATTTGGTATAAACCAATAAAAGCAGATTCGTTAAGTTTGACTGTAACCAGAGATAAATACGAAAGCAATTATGTCGTTAAAATAAAAGATCAGAAAAAAGACACCTTGAACATTACCGCAGTTCAAAAAGGAATCCTAAATTTCAGGGATCGATTCACTTTAGAATCAGCAACCCCATTAGTAACTTTTGATAATTCAAAAATAAAACTGACAAATAAAGACTCTGTTTCCGTACCATTTAAAACGGAATATGATGATTTTAATCAACTATTGTATTTTGATTTCCAAAAAGAAGCTTCAGAAAAATACACTTTTACACTGTTACCAGGAGCCTTAACTGATTTTTACGAAAAATCTAACGATACTTTAGTTTACAGCTTAGGTACTAAAAACCCATCTGATTACGGAAATCTTACTGTTACTTTACAAAACGCAAAACGATTCCCCATGATTATAGAATTGACCAATGCAAAAGGAGATGTTATCACTTCTGAGTACAGCGAAAACAATCCTGTTATTACTTTTAATTTACTCGAGCCTGCGGTTTTTTCACTGCGCGCTATCTATGATGACAACAAAAACAAAATGTATGACCCAGGAAGTTATTTAGAAAAAAGATATTCCGAAGAGGTAATTTATTTTTCTAAAGAAATAGATGTTCGTGCCAATTGGGATGTGGAACAACCGTTTGACCTGAGTCTGCCGTATATGCCGGAACCAAAACCAAAAAAGAAAACAGAAAAAAAGAAGAGCAACAATAAACTATAAATCCTTTAATACAAAAGAGTCTCGATCGTTAAGAAAACCAAGTTTCTTTCTAGCTTCAATCATCTTTTCCTTACTCAATTCCACAATAAAAACATCTTCTGCTTCTTGCGGCTCAAGAACATAATTCCCAAGAAAATCGACTGCTTGTGAATGACCGACGTATTCCAAATTGTTATTATCAAAGCCATTTCTATTCACACCGATAACATAGCACATGTTTTCAACCGCTCGTGCCCTGATCAAAACATCCCAGGCATTGATACGCGGTTTTGGCCAACTCGCAACATACAAAAGCAAATCATAATCTTCTGTGTTTCGTGAAAAAACCGGAAAACGTAGGTCATAACATACCAACGGACATATTTTCCATCCTAAATACTCAATTATGATTTTTTGACTACCTCTACTATATATCCTATCTTCTCCAGCAAGGGTAAACAAATGTTTTTTATCATAATACTGCATTTCCCCAGAAGGAAAAACAAAAAGTAATCTATTATAAAAACCTCCATCTTCTTCTACAATCAGACTTCCTGTAATGGCACATTTTTGGACTTTTGCCAAGGTTTGCAACCAAACAATTGTTTCGCCTTGCATCGTCTCTGCAAGCTGTTCTGGATTCATTGTAAATCCTGTAGTAAACATTTCCGGAAGCACAACTAAATCTACCCTTCCAACAATCCCATTAATTGCTTCCTCGAAATATTTTCGATTCAATTTTGGGTTTTCCCACATAATTGACGATTGGATTAAAGCTACTTTCATAATTTAAAATTACACATTTTATGGCTATTCTGTAAACAAAAAACGTCCCAATTTCTCGGGACGCTTTTGATATAAACTATTTTGAAATATTATTTCAAACTTGCTGATAAAAATTCTCTGTTCATACGAGCGATGTTTTCTAAAGAAATTCCTTTCGGACATTCTACTTCACAAGCACCTGTGTTAGTACAGTTACCAAAACCTTCTTCGTCCATTTGACGAACCATGTTCAACACACGATTGGTAGCTTCCACTTTCCCTTGCGGCAATAAGGCATATTGCGAAACTTTAGCTCCAACAAATAACATAGCAGAACCATTTTTACAAGTTGCCACACAAGCACCGCAACCGATACAAGCAGCTGCTTCAAATGCCTTATCAGCATCGCCTTTAGGAACTGGAATAGTATTGGCATCGATAGTATTTCCAGAAGTATTCACCGAAACGAATCCTCCTGCTTGTTGAATTCTATCAAAAGCTGTTCTGTCCACAACTAAATCTTTAATCACTGGAAAAGCGGCACTTCTCCATGGCTCAACAACAATCGTATCACCATCATTGAACATTCTCATGTGCAATTGACAAGTAGTGATTCCAGTATCTGGTCCATGAGCACGTCCATTGATATACAAAGAACACATTCCGCAAATTCCTTCACGACAATCATGGTCGAATGCGATTGGCTCTTTTCTTTCACTTACTAATTGCTCGTTCAACTGGTCTAACATTTCCAGAAATGAACTGGCTGTAGAAACATCATTTAGTTTGTATGTTTCCATTTTCCCTTTTTCTTTGGAGTTTTTTTGACGCCAAATATTAAGGGTTATATTGATATTTTTTGCTGCGCTCATAATTTTTATTTTTTTATTTGCTGCTATTAAATTTTATTCGCATTCTCAAAATTCATATCTTTTGAAAGAACTTCAATTTTATTAGATTTTTTTTCTTTTAACTCGTTATATTTTTCTAGTCCTTTCATAATATTTTCTTGTTTATCAACAGAATTTATAACCTCAGGATTATACACTATCATCTTTTCATTTTTGACAATTTTATACAAATCTTTTTGAGCTTGTTTGTTATTTGGTTTCAATGGAACTACTGAAACTCCAACTATGAAAGCTCCCATTTGTCCCTGAACATCAATAACGTATGTTTTGTTTGGCTCTAACTCTGCTTCTACAAAATCTCTGTTCTCAGAAGCAGCCCAAAATAAATGCTGTCCTGGCTCACATTCGTATACTACATATTCTTTATAGACCAATTGACCTAAAAATTTATCTTTATCATAAACTCTGAAATTCAACGCAAAACCAGTACTATTGGATCTTACAAAATAAACTAAAGATTTTCCTTCTTTAGGTTTTTTTAATTCTTGATTAGCATCTTGCGCATTTGCAAAAAAAGAGAATAAATAAACGCTAACTATTAATAGCTTCACTAATTTTTGTCTCATTTTTATTTGTAATTTCTTGCGGCTATTTTAATAAACTCGTATTTCAATTCTTCTTTATGAAGTTCTTCTTTGTTGATGTCGTCTCCTTTGTATTCCCAAGCACCCACAAATTTGAAGTTTTCATCATCACGCAACGTTTCTCCTTCAGCATCTTGATATTCTTCACGGAAGTGACCTCCACAAGATTCTTTACGTTGTAATCCATCGATAGCCATTAATTGTCCTAATTCAATAAAATCAGCAACACGAAGTGCTTTTTCTAATTCCGCGTTCATTTCATCTGCACTACCAGGAACATAAACATCTTTATAGAACTCTTCTTTTAAAGCAGCAATTTCGACAATGGCTTCTTTCAACCCTTTCTCATTACGCCCCATTCCAACTTTATTCCACATAATCAAACCTAAACGTTTGTGGAAATGATCCACCGTTTTTGTTCCATTATTAGTTAAGAATTTAGTGATTGAATCTTTTACATTTTTTTCAGCCTCAATAAATTCTGGTAAATCAGTAGAAATTTTCCCAGTACGAATATCATCTGCCAAATAATCAGAAACAGTGTAAGGCAATACGAAATAACCATCAGCCAAACCTTGCATCAAAGCAGAAGCTCCCAAACGGTTTGCTCCGTGATCAGAGAAGTTAGCTTCCCCCGCAACGAAACAACCCGGAATTGTAGATTGTAAGTTATAATCCACCCAAACACCACCCATGGTATAGTGAACCGCAGGATAGATTTTCATTGGAGTTTCATAAGGATTCTCGTCAGTGATTTTTTGATACATAGTAAACAAGTTACCGTATTTTTCCTCTAACCATTTTTTACCTAATGAAGTAATTTCTTCTTGAGAAGGATTATGATTTCCTTTGGCATAAGCCGTTTGTTTCCCTTTGTTTTGAATCTCTGATGAGAAATCCAAATAAACTCCTTCATTGGTATCATTAGCCTCAATTCCGTGACCAGCATCACAAACCTCTTTTGCTGCTCTAGAAGCAACATCACGTGGAACTAAGTTACCAAATGCTGGATATTTTCTTTCTAAGTAGTAATCTCTATCTTCTTCTGCAATTTGCGTTGGCTTCATTTTACCAGCACGAATAGCTTCTGCATCTTCTTTCTTCTTTGGAACCCAAATACGTCCAGAGTTTCTCAATGACTCTGACATCAACGTTAATTTAGATTGATTGGTACCGTGAACTGGAATACAAGTTGGGTGAATTTGCACATAACAAGGATTTGCGAACAAAGCTCCTTGCTTGTGAATTTTCCAACTAGCAGTAACGTTTGATCCCATTGCATTTGTAGAAAGAAAGTAAACGTTTCCGTATCCACCTGAAGCAATAATTACAGCATGAGCAGAATGTCTTTCGATCTCCCCTGTAATCAAGTTACGAGCAATGATTCCACGAGCTTTCCCATCAACTTTCACCAATTCTAACATTTCGTGACGATTATACATATCGATACGTCCTAAACCAATTTGTCTGGATAATGCAGAATAAGCACCCAACAACAATTGTTGACCTGTTTGTCCCGCAGCGTAAAAAGTACGTTGCACTTGTGTACCTCCAAAAGAACGGTTATCCAACAATCCACCATAATCACGTGCAAAAGGAACTCCTTGTGCCACACATTGATCAATGATATTACCTGAAACTTCGGCTAAACGGTGAACGTTTGCCTCACGCGCTCTGTAATCTCCTCCTTTTATGGTATCATAAAACAGACGGAAAGTACTATCTCCATCATTTTGATAATTTTTTGCTGCATTGATACCTCCTTGCGCTGCAATTGAGTGTGCACGTCTTGGAGAATCTTGATAACAAAATGCTTTTACATTATAACCCATTTCGGCAAAAGATGCTGCTGCAGATGCACCAGCTAATCCAGTTCCGACAACAATGATATCTATTTTTGGTCGGTTGTTTGGAGCAACTAACTTTAAGTGGTCTTTATAATCAGTCCATTTCTGTGAAATGTGACCTTCTGGTATTTTAGAATCTAGTTTCATTATAGATTGATATTAATGATTAAAATGATGAAATAGCGCGATGAAAATAAATCCAAAAGGAACTATAATTGCAAAAGCATAGCATATTTTATGCAATGATTTCCCAATTTTATTATCGAATCCAATTGACTGTAAAGAGGATGTGAATCCATGCCAAAGATGTACCGCTAACAATAAAAAAGAAATAGAGTAAATCCCTGTACGTATTGGATTCTCAAATTTCTCAACCATTTCATGAAAATATCTTGTTTCATCAATAGCATTTACTGCTATATACTTGTAGTTCATTTCTTGAACCCAAAAATCAAAGAAATGTAAGCCTAAAAAGGCCAACACTACCAAACCGGAAATAATCATGTTTCTAGACGCCCATGAAGAATTTGAAGCGCCATCAAATTTTGCATAAGCAACAGGCCTAGCTTTTCTATTTTTCAACTCCAATACGAAACCCATAACGAAGTGAAAAATAACTCCCGCAACTAATATTGGTTGCATTACAAACTGGATTAAAGGATTATAACCCATAAAATGAGACATTTCATTGTAAGTATCGGCACTAAACACCGAAATTAAGTTAACAAAAAAATGTAATGATAGAAACATAATCAAAAAAAGTCCCGAAAGAGCCATTGCAACTTTTTTCGCAATGGAAGACTTTAATAACGTAGATTTTGCCATAAGAATTTGTATAAAATTTATAAAAAAGTTACGCAAAAATAAACCAATTTGAAAGAAACTACAACCATTTCGTGACTATTTATAATGGTTTTAAAGTGTTCAAGCTCAGAAACAAACAAATCTTTAAAAACCAAGACCTAAAACATTAATTTCCTGAATATTAGTTAAACAAAAGCAAAAAAACACAAGAGTCACACATTACTAAATCAGCTAGTTTACTATCCTTTTTTAAAATATAATTATACAATCAATAATTTTAAGCAATTATTTATTTGTAATCCATAAAAATACAAAAAAACACTATTTTGTGTATATAAAAAAATTGCAGTTTCAATACGTAATTTTAACTTTACAGGTTAAAAAAAACAAACATGATAACCGGAATTGATGCCATCGCTTTTGATGTTGCCAAAATACACTTACCCATAAAAACTTTGGCAAAAGCCAGAAATATAGAGCCCGAAAAATTAGAAAAAGGCTTAGGTTTAATTAAAATGACTTTACCGGACACACACCAGGACACCGTTGTTTTTGGCGCCAATGCCCTAACAAAATTGATTACCGAAAACCAAATCAATCTTGATGAAATAGCACGAATTTATGTTGGCACCGAAAGCGCTATCGACAACTCAAAACCGATCGGATCCTTTTTAGTCTCCTTGATGGAACAAAAATTTGGAGAAAATACTTTATCCGAGTGTGATGTAGTCGACTTCACATTTGCTTGTATCGGTGGTGTTGATGCTTTACAAAACTGCATTGATTTCGTAACTTTAAATCCAACCAAAAAAGCAATTGTTGTTACTACCGATTTTGCAAAATACGATTTAAACTCCACCGGAGAATACACCCAAGGCGCAGGAGCTTTAGCCATGCTAGTCACATCAAATCCAAGAATAATTTCTTTTGAAAACAATTGGGCAACTAGTACCAAAGGTGTTTTTGATTTCTTCAAACCCTACCGTACCCTTTCTAAAAAAGAAATAATCGGAAACGACAACAATCAGAATTGGTTTGACAACCTGGAAAGCGAAATTGAAATCCATAAGGACCAACCTGTTTTCGACGGCCAGTATTCCAACCAGTGTTACATGGACAGAACCAGAGACGCCTATTTTTCGTTCAAAAAACTTAAAAACACTTCTGAAACCATTTATAATTCCTGGGAAAGCATCATCATGCATTTGCCTTATTCGTTCCAAGGTCGTCGTATGCTTTCAGAGATTTACGCTTTGGATGCTGACACAAAAATAATTTCAGGGAACGAATCGCCAACTGATTACCAAAACAAATTAAAGGAAGTAAGCAAATCGGATGAATACCGAACTTTTGTTAGTCAAAAACTACAACCGGCCGAAATCGCCTCTTCATTAATTGGAAACCTATACACCGGCTCTATTTTCATGGGACTACTATCGACTTTAGCGCATTTTTATGATTCCAAAAACGAAGTATCCGGCAAAAAATTTGGTTTTCTTGCTTACGGAAGCGGATCAAAATCTAAAGTTTTCGAAGGTACCATACAGCCTGACTGGAAAACAGCAGTTGCTTCAGTAAATTTATTTGAAACTTTAGAAAAAAGCTTTGAAATTGGTTTTGAAACCTACGAAAAACTCCACAAGAAAGAGCAAAAACAAAGCATTCAACTACCCAAAAACGAATGGATATTAGACAGAATAGAAACAGAAATTCCAAATTTAATAGGCGCCCGTTATTACAAATGGGTTAATTAGATTTAACTATTTTCCATCTAAAAACAAAATGTATCGAGAACAACTTTAGTAATAGAGTTCTCGATACATTTTTTTTTAAAATCAATAACTGACTAACTATACTTAGCCATGTATTGCTGCACAATTGAATCGGTATTTTCATTACGTATTTTTTGTTCCAACTGAATTGGAGCCGAAGCACGTTCTTGACAATTTTTCACCGCACAGGTTTCACAAGTCACACCAACCACCTGTTTCTTTAATGACGGGTTATCGATAAATTTAAACTTCTTCTTCATCCCCGGAGTAATCAAAATCCCAACGGAGATACTTCGTAAATAATCTTTTTTAAACGGATCAGGAGTCGCTGATGAAAACACTAAATATTCATTACTACTATTTTCATAACGAGAAATTTGAGCATCAAAAAAGTGCGATTTATTTTGGGCAATTGATTCTACTATAGTTTTTATCGAAACCCATCTACGACAATAATGCTCATTCATTTCATTAGCATGAGGCTCCTGCTGATTTGTGATATGCAATTCTTTTTTTATCTGGTAGGTATCGGTTCCTATCTTATGTGACAATCTAAGAAAAAACAGATTTTTCAATTGAAAATCCTTTGGCAGAATATTAGTCAGTCTTTGATAGAAAGACTCAGGCGAAACATTAAACTTACCCATCAGCTCAATCATTTCTTGTGGCTTCGGATCAGTTTTCGACAAGAACAAATCCAATTCATCAATCAATAACTGCCTTGGCAATAACAACGCTCCCGCAAAATAAGAAGCATAAAAATTATTGAGTACCTGATCAAAATTATCGAATTTTATCCAGCTAAAAGTATACAAACGCTCCGTGATTTCAAGATAATTGTAAGTAATTTCTTTGGCCAAAATAAATGCTTTTTGCGAATCATCAATACCTTCCGATAGCAATAAAGTTTTACTCTTAGGAATAAAAATAGATCTTAAATCTCCCAGCTCCTCTTGCTCAGAAAAAACAATCTCTTTAATAGTATATCCATATTCCTCTATCAAAATCGCACCCAATTCGTCTAAGGAAATTTTGGATTTAATATCCACATGAAAAGCCTCAGAAAAAAGCAACACTTTTTCCTCCAAATCTTCAAAATAATTATTGTGAGCTTCCTGATAGGAACGCAATGATGCTAAGAAAAAGCTTTCACGCGTTAAATTATAGTGCTGGGCAATTTCGATTATAGTACTTATAAACGCATTGACCTTAGCGGGTGCATTGGCTATAATATCAATTAAATCATTTTCCTGGATACCAAAAATATCCAAAGGAATCTCTTTCAAAATTCCAGATCTGAGGATCTCACCGATGGGGGCCAAATTATTATCCAACTTCAAAGAGACCATATGATCATACGAAACGTCTAATTTTTCAGCAAGAAGAATAATTTTATCCGTTTTAGGATATTTTTTTCCTTTTTCAATTTCGTTCAAATACGATTTTGAAAGGTCGGTGATTTTGGCCAAACCAAATAACGACAAATTCTTATTTGTTCTAGCCTGCTTGAGCTTCAGCCCAAAAATTAACTTGATATAATCCTTCTCTATATTCATGATTTCAAATATAAGAATAAAAAAATAAAATCCACAAAAAAAATATTTTTCATTTATAGCGTACGTTCGCTTGTTTTATAAAAAACTTTTTGTAGTATTGCAGTGTTGAATAATTGAAAATCCACAACGAAACTCAAAAATTGTTAAACTAAACACACAAAAACATGAATTTAGAAGAATTATATCCGACAAAACCGTTAAGTTTTTCAAAAGAAACAACTGAGCGTTACCCAGAAATTCTAACTGACGAAGCCATGACTTTTTTGTCTTTACTTCATGAAAATTTTAATGAAAGAAGATTGGAACTTTTAGAGGACCGAAAAAAGCAACAACTTTTATTTGATCAAGGAGCATTACCAAGCTTTCCTACTGAAACAAAAAGCATCAGAGAAAGCAACTGGTTAGCAGCAAGAACACCAACAGACCTGTTAGACAGAAGAGTAGAAATCACCGGACCTGTCGATAGAAAAATGGTAATCAACGCATTAAACTCAGGAGCAAAAACGTTCATGGCGGATTTTGAAGACAGCACCTCACCTACCTGGGATAACTTGATGACCGGACAACAAAATCTGAAAGACGCAGTGAACAAAACCATCACTCTAGATGACACCAAAAAAAACAAAACCTATTCGCTAAACGACGAAACGGCTGTTTTAATAGTTCGTCCCAGAGGTTTGCACTTAAACGAAAAACATATACTGATTAACAACCAGGAAACATCAGGCTCGCTTGTGGATTTTGGACTGTACGCCTTCCACAATCACAAACAACTAACAGAAAATGGAACCGCACCCTATTTTTATATTCCAAAACTGGAACATTACTTAGAAGCAAGATGGTGGAACGAGGTCTTTGAATTTGCTCAGGAACATTTAGGAGAACAAAATGGAACTTTTAAAGCAACTGTACTAATTGAAACCATCACAGCCAGTTTTCAATTGGACGAAATTATTTTCGAATTAAGAGACCATATCGTTGGACTCAACTGCGGAAGATGGGATTATATATTTTCTTATATCAAAAAACTGAGAAATAATCCCGCCTTTATAGTTCCCAACAGAGATCAGGTAACAATGACCTCTCCGTTTATGAGCGCGTATTCGCAATTGGTTATTCAAAGATGTCACAAACGAAATATTCATGCAATCGGTGGAATGGCGGCCCAAATTCCGATAAAAAATAATGACGAAGCAAATACAATTGCTTTCAACAAAGTAAAAGCCGATAAAGAAAGAGAAGCTAAAAACGGACATGACGGAACCTGGGTTGCGCATCCTGATTTAGTTCCTATAGCCTTGGAAATTTTCGACAAATACATGAAGACAAAAAATCAAATTTACGTAAAAAGAGAAGATATCAAAGTTACCGAAGCTGATTTACTCGAAGTACCAAAAGGAACCATTACCGAAGAAGGCGTTAGAAAAAACATAAACATTTCTATTCTATACCTCGCTTCATGGCTAAACGGACAAGGCGCCGCAGCTTTACACCATTTGATGGAAGACGCAGCAACAGCCGAAATCTCGAGATCCCAATTATGGCAATGGCTCAAAAACAAAGTAACATTAGACAACGGCAAAGTGCTAACCGAAAAATACTACGAGCGATTGGCAATGGAAGAATTTGAAAAGATTAGAGAACTGGTTGGAAACACAGAACACGAAGATGGTAAATACCGATTAGCTGAGCAGCTATTGGATACATTGGTCGTAAATCCAAATTTTATCGACTTTCTGACTATTCCAGGATACAAATACATTTAAAAAACAAACCACAAAACAAACCACAAAAACAGAAAATTATGAAAACTACAGAAACAAGAATTCAAGAATTGGTAACTGACTGGATTACAAACCCAAGATGGAATGGAATTGAACGCCCTTACACCGCTGAAGAAGTAGTAAAATTGCAAGGTTCTTACCAAATAGAACACAGTATTGCTAAAATTGGAGCAAATACTTTATGGAACAAATTGAATTCACAGGATTTTGTGGCAGGACTTGGGGCACTTACCGGAAACCAAGCTATTCAAGAAGTTGAAGCAGGATTAGACGCTATTTATTTAAGTGGTTGGCAAGTTGCCGCCGATGCAAATGTTGCTGGAGAAATGTACCCGGATCAATCTTTATATCCCGCCAATAGCGTACCATTGGTAGTAAAACGTATCAATAACGCCCTTTTACGAGCAGACCAAATCCAAGTTGTAAACGGAACTGAAAACAAAAAAGATTATTTAGTACCAATTGTAGCCGATGCAGAAGCAGGTTTTGGTGGAAATCTAAACGCTTTCGAACTAATGAAATCCATGATTGAATCTGGCGCTGCCGGAGTACACTTCGAAGACCAATTAAGTTCTGCTAAAAAATGTGGCCACTTAGGAGGAAAAGTATTGGTACCAACACAGGAAGCAATCAATAAATTAATTGCAGCACGTTTAGCTGCAGACGTAATGGGAACGCCAACAATTGTAGTTGCCCGTACAGATGCTGATGCCGCAAATTTATTAACCAGCGATATAGACCCAAGGGATGCAAAATTCATCACGGGAGAAAAAACAGGCGAAGGTTTCTTCTATGTAAACTGCGGCGTGGAGCAAGGAATTGATAGAGGATTGAGCTATGCTCCCTATGCCGACTTGATTTGGATGGAAACCAGTAATCCGGATCTTGAACACGCAAGAAGATTTGCAGAAGGAATTCACGCAAAATTCCCTGGAAAAATGTTGGCCTACAACTGTTCTCCATCATTCAACTGGGCGGCAAAATTATCTGTAGCTGAAATGGAAACCTTCAGAGAAGACCTTGCAGCCATGGGATATAAATTTCAATTTATAACATTAGCAGGATTCCACGCATTGAATACCAGCATGTTCGAATTATCAAAAGCCTACAAAGAAAGAGGAATGGCAGGCTATTCTGAATTACAGGAAAGAGAATTTGCATTACAGCAACACGGTTTTAAAGCCGTAAAACACCAAGGTTTCGTAGGAACTTCCTATTTTGATGCAGTACAAAATACTGTAACAATTGGGAAATCTTCAACAACTGCTATGAAAGATTCAACTGAAACAGCCCAGTTCTAAACAAATTGCTTTACTTTTTTTTTACACAAAGTGTTTAAGATTAAAATACAAATTTTACTCTTGAATGCTTTGTGTTTTTTTATTTTAAAAATTGACGGATTCACAACAAAAAACGATTTAAACTTACTAATTTTGAGTAATTAAAAATATAAACCGAATTGTTATGAAATACCATCAAATAGACAGGGATTTATTTATAAAAAATCGCGAAAAATTCATGGCTCAAATGAAGCCAAAAAGTGTTGCGGTTTTCAACTCCAATGATATCTACCCAATCAGCGCTGATAGCACAATGCCTTTTGCGCAACATCGTGATATTTTTTATTTAAGTGGTGTCGATCAGGAAGAAAGTATCTTACTACTTTTTCCAGATGCTCCTTACGAACATCAAAGAGAAATGTTGTTCCTAAAAGAAACCAGTGAACATATCGCTATTTGGGAAGGTGAAAAACTAACCAAAGAACGTGCTTTTGAAGTTTCTGGCATTAAAACAGTCTACTGGTTGCAGGATTTTGAAAAGATATTATTCGAAATGATGACGCATTCGGATACTATTTACATCAACACCAACGAACATTATCGTGCCACTGTGGAAACTGAAACCCGTGAAGCCCGTTTTGTAAAATGGTGGAAAGAAAAATATCCGGCGCATGCTGTAGCAAAAAGCAACCCCATATTGCAACGCCTACGCTCTGTAAAAGAAAGCGAAGAATTGGATTTAATCCAAAATGCGTGTAACATCACCGAAAAAGGATTCAGAAGATTATTATCTTTTGTAAAACCAAATGTATCGGAATACGAAATTGAAGCAGAATTAATTCACGAATTTATTCGCAATCGTTCCAAAGGTTTCGCATACACTCCAATTATTGCTTCCGGAAACAACGCGAATGTTTTGCATTACATCGAAAACAACCAACAATGTAAAGCCGGTGATTTGGTTTTATTAGACGTTGCTGCTGAATACGCCAACTATTCCAGCGATATGACCCGAATGATTCCTGTTTCAGGAAAATTCACCGACAGACAAAAAGATGTTTATAATGCGGTTTTACGTGTCAAAAATGAAGCCACAAAAATGCTGGTTCCTGGTACACTTTGGAAACAATATCATTTTGAAGTTGGTAAAATAATGACTTCCGAATTATTAGGTTTAGGTCTTTTGGACAAAGCCGATGTCCAAAACGAAAACCCAGAATGGCCGGCATATAAAAAATATTTCATGCACGGTACATCGCATCACATGGGATTGGACACACACGATTATGGAATCCTTACTGAACCTATGCAAGCCAACATGGTTTTCACCGTGGAACCTGGAATTTACATCCCTGCAGAAGGTTTCGGAATCAGATTAGAGGATAACCTGATTGTACAAGAAACAGGTGAACCATTTAACTTGATGCGCAACATCCCTATTGAGGCCGATGAAATAGAAAGTTTGATGAATTCTTAGTTTAAAAAATGAAAAGACTTTTTTTCTTTATATTTTTCGCCTTTTTGGGAAAATCATTTGCACAAACTGAAGGGTTTGCTAAAAATATTGATTCCAGCCAAACGTACTTTAAAACTTTTGGTTCAGGCTCACCAATTCTCATCATCAATGGTGGTCCGGGAATGAACAGCAATGGCTTTGAAACCATGGCGAAAACATTGTCCAAAAAACATCAAACAATTATTTATGACCAAAGAGGAACTGGAAAATCAACACTCAAAGCCGTAAATGCAGAAACTGTCTCAATGAAATTAATGACAGATGATATTGAGTCACTAAGAAAACATTTAAAAATCAAAAAATGGACAATTCTCGGTCACTCTTTTGGAGGTATGTTAGCCTCTTATTATGCAACGATATACCCAAACAGCATTAACAAATTAGTTCTATCCTCGTCGGGTGGAATAGATTTGAGTTTATTGAAGGGCGTAAATGGAATTGAAGCCAGTTTAAGTGCTGTTGAAAAAGACTCTCTAAAATATTGGACTGATAAAATTGAAAGCGGAGACACTACCCAGATCGCAAGATTAGGCAGAGCAAAAGCGTTGGCACCTGCTTATGTTTACAACAGAAAGTTCATTCCATTAATTGCAGAAAGACTAACACAAGGAAACTCAACTATAAATTCTCTATTGTGGAAGGACATGCAAAGAATAAATTTTGACTGTAAAGAAAAACTAAAATCATTTCAAAAGCCCGCCTTAATTATTCAAGGAAAGCAAGACATCATCAGTAAAGAAATTGGAGAAATAGCATTAAACGCTTTCCCCAATTCAAAAATGGTCTTACTGGAAAACTGCAAACATTATGGATGGCTTGACGCAGAAGAAAAGTATTTTACCGAAATAGAGACCTTTTTACAAACAAAATAATTCATTTGATTTATTAAAAATGAACGGCTTGCAGCAATGTAGCCGTTTTTTTTTGGCACAACCCTGCCTCCGTAAACTCCGTCTGGGTCGGGCTGTCCGTTATAAGTCCTCGCCCCGCAAAAAAAGCGGCGCTGTGGGCTTTCCACTACCATCCCTTGCGCGACCTCCCGAAACACGACAACAATCATATTTCAATTACATCATCCTCTTTATTGAACTGTAACATTCTGGATTTTCATTCGACTTATCCGCAAACTTAAATTAAAGAAATCATGCAAGCACACGAAATAGATTATCACATTTATGGCGAAGAAATGCAATATGTAGAAATAGAATTAGATCCACAAGAAATTGTAATTGCAGAAGCCGGAAGTTTCATGATGATGGACAACAACATCCAAATGGAAACTATTTTTGGTGACGGTTCCGAACAACAAACTGGAATATTTGGCAAACTTTTAAACGCAGGAAAAAGAGTCCTCACCGGAGAAAGTCTATTTATGACAGCCTTCATTAACCAAAACAACACCAAAAGTAAAGTTTCTTTTGCATCGCCTTATCCTGGAAAAATCATCCCGATTGACTTAACACATTTTGGAGGCAAATTCATTTGTCAAAAAGATTCTTTTCTATGTGCTGCCAAAGGCGTTTCAGTGGGTATTGAATTCTCTCGAAAACTAGGCCGTGGACTTTTTGGAGGCGAAGGTTTTATCATGCAAAAAATTGAAGGCGACGGCATGGCTTTCGTACATACCGGAGGAACATTAGCCAAAAAAGAATTGGCCGCAGGCGAAATCCTAAAAGTTGACACTGGTTGTATTGTAGGCTTTACTAAAGAGGTCGATTATGACATCGAATTCATTGGCGGCATCAAGAATTCTATCTTTGGAGGAGAAGGACTATTTTACGCTACACTACGCGGCCCAGGAACGGTTTATATACAATCCTTACCTTTCAGCCGACTTGCCGACAGAATCATTGCTTCTGCACCAAAATCCGGAGGAAACAGCCGTGACGAAGGCAGCTTATTAGGAGGATTAGGAAATCTTCTTGATGGCGATAACCGATTTTAATATTCTTAAAAATTACTATAAACGGCTTTCAGAAATGGGAGCCGTTTTTTCTCTATACAATGGAAGTTTAACTTGTGGCAATGGCTGACAAAGAGTTTTATTTACTATCTTTTCTCTCATTAAGCTCTTCTTATTAAAATGTCTTGAAATATTTTGAGTGATTTCTGTATAATTATCGTTAACAACTTCGCCATCTGTATTTAGAATTTCATGATAAAATACTTTGATAGAACAACAGTTTTCGTGCTCAAAAATAGTATTTAATAAAGTTCTGTCTGACAAACCACAAGAATGTCCCATGATATAAACTTGAAATTTATCACTATCAATTAAATCTAAAAGACGTTTATAATTTGACGTATGTAAATATTGAAAAGACTTGATGTTTTTTAAATATTCGTTATCATCTTTTTCTTCAATTTCTTGATAATGTTTATCCATTTCGTCTCCAAAACCAAAGTTTATTAGATTTCTTTCGTCTTCTAATCTTCCATGAATTTCATTAAGATTATATAAATTAATATCGAGTGCTTTTATATAATTAAAAACAGTGGATGTATAATTAAAGCTTAGAAAATGATAATCAAAGTCAACTTTATGACTAATATCATCCGAAGGAAGATAACCATTATGCGGCTTATTTTTATTCAAATATTCTTTATGCTCCTTTATTAAAAATTTTTCTGCTTGTTTAGATAATTCCATGAAAAATCTATCTAATTCAAAATTCTCACATCTACTTACATTAAAAATATTCATAAATTCTTTCACTACATCTTCCGAAAAATAATATTTTTCTTCTACTTTTTCAACTAAATATTTCTCTAAAAGACCCTTAACTTGCTCAAATTCTTTATTTAACTTAATTATCCTAAAATTGTCGTTTTGTTTAACACATTCTTTTAAAAGTTTATAATATTCATTTTCTATATCTAACCAGTTTTCAATATTTATTTGATTACTAATAATTAAAAAAAAGTTATTGGTAAATTCTTGGCTACAATATTTTTGGTAATTTGAAATAAACAAACTCAATGTTTTAAAATCATTAACAGTATTTCGTAACACTTCTTGAGCCTTAAAATCATTAGTAATCCTTGAAATATCTAAGGCGCAAAGACTATCCCTATAAATATGTTTATTCAAAAGTTCATTCAAAACTTTTTCCCAATAATCCCCAATAAAATCTTTATAAGAAGTTGGCAATCCATGAGCCAAATCAAAACCGTTCCCTACAATTACAAGTCTGTTCATACTTTATAAAATGCTTTTCTCAAATATACTATTTTTAACACAAAACTATTGCTGAATTGCTTATTTGACCTTATATTTCCTAAATGGTTAAAAAAATAAAATGTTATTTTTGCATACTAAATTTCCATTTTGAAACAAATTCTCTTTAAAAACACCAACATCTCTTATTCCGATACCGGAAAAGGAACAGCCATTGTACTACTTCACGGTTTCTTGGAAAACAAAAACATGTGGAAGGAATTTGTTTCTGATTTGAGCATCAAATATCGTGTGATTACCGTTGACTTATTGGGTCATGGCGATACCGAATGCCTGGGTTACATCCATTCTATGGAAGACAATGCTGATGCTGTCCATGAAGTACTGTCTAAATTACGCATCCGAAAAGCTATTTTTGTTGGGCACTCTATGGGTGGTTATGTTGCTTTGGCCTTCGCCGAATTGTTTCCTGAACATATAAAAGGATTGGTTCTACTAAATTCAACTTCGAGAGCCGATAGCGAGGAACGAAAAAAAAATAGAGACAGAGCTATTGTTGCAGTAAAACAAAATTACGCCAATTTCATTCGTATGTCAATCGCCAACTTATTCAGCGAAGACAATCGCGATAAATTAATTGAAGAAATCGAAAAAGTAAAAACAGAAGCACTGAAGACACCTCTTCAGGGCATTGTGGCTTCTTTAGAAGGAATGAAAATACGTAAAGACCGCGAAGTTCTATTACACACCACAAGTTATTCGAAACTGTTAATTCTAGGAGAGAAAGACCCCGTCTTAAATTATGAAGAAACGAAAGAACAAATAGAGAATACCGATATTGAGCTCGTTTCTTTTCCTGACGGACACATGAGCCATATTGAAAACCAAGAAGAACTATCGAAAATACTTTGGAGTTTTTTCAAAAGTGTTTAGAGCATTCCTGCTCTCAAATATCCTTTCTCGATCAATTCACTTTTATCATTTAAGTGATGCATCTTGCCTTCTTTCATCAGCAGCAATTTCGTCGAAATCTTGATTACATTTTCATAACTATGATCAGTAATAACTACACCTTTAGTCTTCGAATTTTCAACAATTAATGCATTTATCTTGTCAACTACAATTGGCGACAAACCATTATAAGGCTCATCTAACAAAACAAATTTAGAAGAATTACTAAGCAGTAATTTAATTTCAAGATAACGTAATTCTCCTCCGGACAAATGAGCAATTTTTTTATCTCGAATCGATTGAATCATTTCATCATTGTAAAAATCATCTATCACCTCTTTTTCGATCGATAATAAAATAGCCTTTTTTACAGAAAAACGCATCGGAATAAAATCATCTTGTATCAAATAACTGATTTCATTGAACAAATCTTCGGTTTTAGATTTTACAACACCATCAATCCTAACGAATTTAAAATCCGCTCGAACAACTCCAAAAATAATTTTTAAAAGCGTCGATTTTCCAGAACCATTCCTTCCTAAAACACCAATAATATCCCCCGTTTGACATTTTAAATACACATCAGAAAGAATAGATTTAAAATCAAAACGTTTTTGCACGCTATCTACTTCTAAAGTATGCTTTTTCAAAATAACCGATAGATAAAGTGAAATGATATATTGGCAATTATCAAAAGAACAAAACTCATAATCCAAGAACTCAACCAAAGTTGCCCTTTAGAAATCTGATTATTAAAATAAAATAAATATTCGTTTTTAGAATTAATTTCTTTGACAACCAAGCTAACAAATAACCCTACAGTCAAAAACGAGTAATTGAAAGCTATCAATCCTCCAAACAAAAAAGGAAGTACGCAAAACGCCAGATTTATTGCAATAGTACTTTTAAAAAACTCAAATGTATTAGCCAATTTTCTCAAAGAAATATTCATTTATACTTTCTCTTCAAATGGAACTGTTTCATCTAAAATCTCACACAACAGGAAAACCATTTGCTCCAAATAATTACCCAAAACCTCTCCATTTATAATCGAAAAAACCTCTTTCTCTTCTTTAAAATTAAAGGATAAAAAACCTGCTTTTAGGTTTTTAAACGAAATAATTCCAGCTTCGATAGGCTTTTCTTTTGCATGGTGTTCGTACATGAAAGCATACGCTAAAACCTGAATAATTTTATCGCTTTTAATATCTTCTGCCAAACCCTTCCATGTTTTCAAACTGACATTTCCTTTCTCAACTTTTCCTGTTTTATAATCGATAATCCGAATGATTCCGTTACGCTCTTCAATTCTATCCACATTACCTTTTATCAATACTGGAAATGGTAAGTTGGGATGATTTAAAATGCGTTCAAAAGTTTCTTCCAAGGCCAAAATCTTTATAGCATCACCATTTTTAATACTTTCTAATTCTACTTTTAAAAAGTTAGATACATTTCGTTTAGCAACTTCAAAAGCCAAAAGGTTTCTTCCTTTTTTAATTTCTCCTTCTTTATAGACCAATTTGAATTGCTTCAACACCTCAGAATCGATTTGTTTGAAACAATTTTCGATATCGCTTTCAGAAATAAACTTACCGATAAATGGTTCGTACAACACTTTTAAAGTTTCATGAATAATGGTCCCTAAGGTATTCAAGGCGATATTTTCCTCGACCTCTTCCACTTCACTGATGCGCAAAATCTTTTGAAAATAAAACTGAATCGGATTCCTGATATAACTGGTCAAAGCAGATGGTGAAAAACCTTTTTCGGCAATTTCTTTCAATCGCAACATCACACTTTCAGATTTCGGAATTACCATCGGTTGATAGGCAGTTTCCGGTAATATGGCATTATAAATCTCATGCGTCAAAGTATGATTTTTTTGTTTTTCAACTTCCAATTGGGTAATGAAACGGCTTTTTTCCCCCGCATCCAAACCTTCGCTTTCGGTATTATACACCAAATAAATATTCGTGGCACGTTGCAGCAAATGATAAAAGTGATACGTATAAATGGCATCTTTTTCCTTGAAGGTGGGCAATCCCAATTCCCTTTTAACGTCATAAGGAATGAATGAATTTTGGGATTTCCCTGCCGGAAATTTTCCTTCATTCATAGAGGTAACAATTACGGTTTCAAAATCCAATACACGACTTTCGAGAACACCCATTATCTGTAAACCACTCAAAGGTTCCCCTTCAAAAGAAACTTCAGCTAAATCAATTACTTGTTTATAAATAGCATAAAGCGTCTCTATTTTATCTATATGCTGATGCTGCGAATAATAATTAATTAGTTTATTAATTACTTTAAAAATGGCAAAAACAAATGCTTTAGTGATTTTCTCCTCTTCACTATCATTACTTAAATTGTTTTTAATAGTTAACAATAATGCAGAAATAGTTTCTAAAACTGCAATAGAGCCCTTTTCCCATTTTTGAAACAACAAAAAAAACAAATCACTTGGAATTGCATTTAATTCCACCAATTTCTGATGAGGAATAAATGTATAATTATTTTGATTTATCGTATGAACAAGACTTCCAGTTTTAGCATAAGGCTCTACCAAAGGATGCGTTAATACATCTAATACATCTTTATAATACAGCACATAGCTTTTGCTATTTCTGGACAATGCATTCGTATGCATTTTAAACAATTTGGCAATTAAAATTTGCGCCGGATTGTTCTTGCTCGAATATCCCATTGTGATATTCAAGGCACCCACACTCGAAGGCAAGGAATATAGCAGAGGAACTAAAAGATTTTCTTCCCCAAGAACGACAGCAACCTTATCTAAACTACCATTTGGATTAGCGTTGATCGTATTTTCAATAATACTTCCGGCAATTTTGGCCTGTCCAATAGTTTTTGGTGTACCGATAACATGAATGTTTTTAGTTTGTGAAAAATCATTCACAATCCATTCAAAAGGGTTTGATTTGTAATGCTTCCAAGTTCCTGCAAAACGGCGTATAAACAATCCTGCATCATGAAAGGGATCATTCAAAAAGGTTTGATCCGCATCCCAATAAATTTTAGCACAATCGGAGGCTATTAAATGTTGAATTATTTTTTCTTCTGCAGCATTCAAGGCATTAAAGCCGGCAAATAGAAATTGTTTGTTCGGAATAGAATTCGAAAAATGGTTTAAGTTATTTACGGCTTCTCTATAAATCAAGCCCTGATACCCTATTCCTTTGTTCAATAAATGCGTATAGAGTGACTGGTAGTAATTGGGTAATAACTTCCAAAAATCAATATAATTCTCAAGTAATTGCGTTTTGTTTTCAACTTCAATACCCCACTTTTTGATGTCCTCAATATCTTTCAAATAAGAAAGAACATGTGATGGATCCAGTAAGTAGCGATCAATTTCATTAAAATCCTGCAAAAGTGTTTTTGCCCAATTTGCAAAAAGTTCAAACGTTTGTTGGTTAGCCTTATCGGTTATTGACAAGTAAACTTCATAAAACTCAAAAAGCAGTTCAATAGGATCAACAGAACGAATCCCTGCAATCTCTTGAACAAACTCTTCAATGCTAATTATTTCAGGAGAGAAAACATTAGTTGAAACTTGATTCTTAAGGGCTTCAACCAAAAACACTTTAGCTCGCTTATTTGGCAGAACGACTATTGTATCTGATAATTGATCAGAATAATCACTAATTAAAACCGATGCTATAGAATCTAGAAATGATGTATTTGTCATTTTATAAATATAAAAAAAGCCATTCAATTAAGAATGGCTTTTTAAAATTATTTGAAATGTAAATTACAATTTACCTTCGTATTTAGAACCTACGTGTTTAATTTCAGTTCTTCTGTTTTCAGCTCTACCTTTAGCAGTTTTATTAGACGCTACTGGTTTAGATGGACCATAACCTACAGCAGTCAAGTTATCAGCATTAACACCTTTTTCAATTAAAGCATTTCTAACAGCGTTAGCTCTGTCTTCAGAAAGTTTTTGGTTAACTTTTGCTGAACCTGTACTATCAGTGTGTCCTTCAATACTAAATTTAGCATTTGGATAATTTTTAAGGATTTCCTTAATAGCATCTAAACTAGAAATAGTTGCAGCATCACCAGCTTTGAAAGAAGATTTACCAGTATTAAAGAAGATTGATCTAGCTTGAACTTTAAGGTCTTGTAAAACCTCAGCAGTTACTTCTGGACATCCTTTGTTGCTAGCAGGACCAGCTACAGTAGGACACTCATCATCTTTATCGTAAACACCATCTTTATCAGCATCTAAATAAGGACATCCACCATTTTCTCTAGGACCAGCAACAGTAGGACATTTATCATCTTTATCAGCAACCCCATCTCCATCAGCATCAGGACAACCGTTTAAAGCAGCTAAACCAGCAACTTCTGGACAAGCATCTTTACCATCAGCAATTCCGTCACCGTCTGTATCAGGACATCCGTTCAAAGCAGCTAAACCAGCAACTTCTGGACATTCGTCACTTGCATCAACGATTCCGTCTCCATCAGTATCAGGACATCCGTTGAATTGTTTCAAACCAGCAACTTCTGGACAAGCATCGTCTTTGTCATAAATTCCATCACCATCTGTATCTTTTCCTCCGAATTTGAAGATAAGACCAGCTGAATGTTGAAAATGAGAAGGAGAATCAATTACTCCTTTTTCATCTTCTCTATCACCAAATGATGTTTTGTATTTCGTAGCCAATTCAAAACCGATCGCTTCAGTAAACCACAAAGTCAAACCTGCACCAGGATTAACAGTTCCGTAACTGTCCTTTCCAAGAAACACATAACCTCCGCCTAAAGATAGAGATGGATCAATAACTTTTGATTTGATCAAGTTCATAAAACTGTATTTCACAGTAGCATCGATACCATAATACATCAAATCGCCAGGATTGGTTACGATATAACCTCTTGAATCGTTACCTGCATCAGTTGGTCTGAAATAAACAGCTTTGTCTATTTTGTTTACAGAACCAGTAAGTCCAACACTAAAACCACTCCCTACATGTTTAGATACTCCAATGTAAGACACAGAAGGAAGAATATTCCAATTGGTTTTAGCATCAAAAAATTGAGAAAAATGCTGATCTAGCCAATTGTTTCCACCACCAGCACTAGTTTTAGTGTCAACGGCATTAACTCCAAAAGAGATAGCCCATGGATTGTTACTGTCTTGTGCGTGAGAACTTAAACCCATCACCATCATCACAGCAACTAAAAGTTTGTTAAGATGTTTCATACTTATTTTTTTTAATTACAATTTAGTTAATTACAGACAAAAGTAACACCAATATTTTTAAATACAAAATGAAATGTTAAAAAAAACCTACAAAAAAAGATAAAAAATAAAATTAGACCACTTTTAAAGTTTTTCCAACCTCTAAAAACGCTGCTATTGCCTTATCTATATGCTCTTTGGAGTGTGCTGCAGACAACTGCACCCTAATCCTTGCTTTATCCTTTGGAACTACCGGAAAGAAGAAACCTATAACATAAATCCCTTTTTTTAGCAGTTCATCCGCCATTATTTGAGACAATTTAGCATCATATAACATTACAGGAACAATTGCAGAGTCCCCGTCAACGATATCAAAACCTGCTTTTTTCATTCCTTCCTTAAAATAATTAGTATTCCATTCTAATTTATCCCTTAAAACAGTATCTCTTTCTAAAATTTCAAAGACTTTTATTGAAGCCCCTACAATTGCAGGTGCCAAAGAATTGGAAAATAAATAAGGTCTGGAGCGCTGACGCAATATTTCGATAATTTCTTTTTTGGCAGTTGTATATCCGCCCATCGCTCCACCAAGTGCCTTTCCTAATGTACCAGTAATAATATCTACTCTTCCCATCACTCCTTTTGCTTCCAGTGTTCCTTTTCCGGTTGCACCAATGTATAAGGGGTATAACCAAAAGTATATAAATACATAATATAAAAAAGGTCGAAAAAGCCAATAAAATAAAGGGATT